>CAYLLB010000047.1:0-34562 GCA_964384215.1 uncultured Solibacteraceae bacterium
ACGACCAGTTCGTCAACCGCTTCGGACCCGCCGATGGCGTCGAGGACGGTCTGCTTGAGGAGATGGTCGCCGCCTCCGGGCGCCTGCGCCGGGTTTGGGCCCACGAAACCCGCCTGCTCGACGATGCCTTGGCCGCTTAGCCACCCGGCGACGAACTGGGCCGCGTCACAGCCGCCTTCAGTTCTCTCGCCTCACGCCCCGAACTCGCTCTTATCCATCGCTATGAGACCCGGCTCCACACCCTCTACCACCGCGCCCTCTTCAACTTTCATCTCCTGCGCACCTCCGCCGTGCCAAACGAACCCAACAACGCCATCCCGGTTCCCTCCCTCACCCCCGGAAGTTGATCTCATTGCAGATCTCATTGCGCCCGCCGGGCGTGAGATTGCTCGCCACGGTATAATTGGCTGTCGGACAAGGATCGTCACACCCCTATGGATGAGAAAGAAAAAGCGCGTGTTCTGGGCGTAACTCTCGGCCAGATCGAAAAGCAGTTCGGTAAGGGCTCCATCGTGAGGCTGGGTTCGAAGGAGGCCATCCTGCCGGTGTCCGCGATCTCGTCGGGAGCTATCTCGATTGACTACGCCCTCGGCGTGGGCGGATTCCCGCGGGGCCGCATCTGCGAGATCTTCGGGCCGGAGTCTTCGGGCAAGACGACCATCGCGCTGCACGTCATCGCCGAGGCGCAAAGAGCGGGCGGCATGGCGGCCTTCATCGACGTCGAACATGCGCTCGATCCAACGTACGCTCGCAAGCTCGGTGTGGATGTGGACAACCTGCTGGTCTCGCAGCCCGATTACGCCGAACAGGCGCTCGAAATCACCAGCGCGCTGATCAGCTCAGGCTCGATCGATGTGCTGGTGGTGGATTCGGTGGCGGCGCTGGTGCCCAAGGCCGAACTCGACGGCGAGATGGGCGACGCGTTCGTGGGCGTGCAGGCGCGGCTGATGTCGCAAGCCATGCGCAAGCTCACCGGCATCGTTTCGAAATCCAACACGTGCCTGATCTTCATCAACCAGATCCGCGAGAAGATCGGTATCATGTTCGGCAACCCGGAGACCACCACAGGCGGCCGCGCGCTGAAGTTTTACTCTTCGGTGCGCGCCGACATCCGCCGCATCGCCGCCATCAAAGATGGTGACGTGGTCACCGGCAACCGTACCAAGGTCAAGATCGTCAAGAACAAGGTCGCCCCGCCGTTCAAGGAAGCCGAATTCGACATCATGTACGGTGAAGGCATTTCGCGGGAAGGCGACCTGATTGACCTGGGTGTCGCGCAAAACGTGGTGGAGAAGAGCGGCTCCTGGTACAGCTACAAGGGAGAGCGCATCGGGCAGGGCCGCGAGAACGCGCGTCAATTCCTGCGCGACAACCCCGACATCCGCCGGCAAGTCGACGCGGAACTGCGGAAGCTGTTGGGAATCCCGCAGCCACCAGCGCCCGCGGCGGCGGAAGAGCCCCCCAAGCCCGTCCCCGCCGGAAGCCGCAGGTAGGACCGGCTTTGGAGCCGCATCATCGCTGGCGATTTACCCGCACCCGCTCCGGTGTGGCTGGTATCTGGTTCGTCAGCTTGTTGGGTTTCCCGGCCTGCTTGCGCAGCATGAAAGCGTCGTACAGCGCGCCGGTGGCCGTGCGGCATTCGAAGCGCAGCGTGTCGCCCTGTATGCGCACGATTTGGAACAACTGTGTGTCCTCGGCTGTGCGCGCGAAGACCTTCGCATCGCCCAACTCGTACATTTTCGCGCCGCTCATCGAAACCACATAGATTGTTCCCGCTCTCGCGGAGCGGACTTTCCCGCTTGTCTGCAGATTCGTCCGCCCGTAAGTGTGGTCATGCCCTTGCAACACCAGGTCCACGCCGTACTTGTCGAAGACCGGTTGCCAGAGTTCGCGGAGTTCCGGGTTGTCCCGCCCGCGTTTTGTCGAATAGATGGGATGATGGAATACCACCGCCGTCCAGCGGTTGGGATTGTTCGCCAGCAAATGGTCGAGCCACTCCGCCTGTTCCTTCTGCTTCAGATTCGAATTCAGGGCTATCATTCGTAAACCCTGAATGTCTATGTAGTAGTTGGTGCCTTCAAGTCCGGCCACGCCGTTGGCGGGCAGCGTGAACTGTGAGTGCCAGTTCGGGGGGAGTTGCTTCACGCTTCCATACTCGTGATTGCCCGGGACGGGGAAGCTGGGCACCTGCCGGTAGATCCAACCGCCGGCTTCGTACCACTCGCCCCATTCCCGGTCAACGCCGCGTCGATTGATCAGGTCGCCGGCAAACACCATGAAGCGCGCATCCGGCGCCATCGAATAGGCCTGGCGAACCACGCGCGACCACACGGAGTGAATTTTGGCCTGAACATCGCCGAAGTAAACGAACGTGATCGGGTCGGGCCTGGCGCCAGCCGTGCGAAGCTGGTTCCACTCGCTCCAATTCACCCCGTCGCCGACGCGGTACGCGTACAGAGTATCCGGCATCAAGGCCCGGAAGGTGACGCGATGGCCCGATGCGCCTCCCTGGTCCGTCTCGTAAGCTTCACTGGATGCGTTCACGCGCTGCGCTTTCTTCTCGAGTCCCGGGTCATCCACCGCCGCCACGATTTCCGCGAAGGCCTTGCGTACCGACTTGTCGGTTCTCCATGTAACCGAGAACCCGGTCGATGGGTCCTCGGTCCAGGTTAAGATAACGCGGTCTGGAACTTGCGATGGTTGATACTCAGCCGCGGAGGACGCCACCCGCAGGATGAACAGCGATGCCAGCGCGACAACGACAACGTACCGCCGTGCGATCAAGGATTCGCATCTCAAGCGCATGAGTAAATTTCCTTGTGAACGAAGCTATCTACCGATCGATTGTATCTGGACGATGGCCTCGCTCGCAGGAGCGGCGGGCTGCGTGCGCGAGCAGGGGCGAATCGTCTGCGGTGCGCGCCAGAAGTCCATATAGGACACCTGGTGCACGCAGCTCACCGTGCAGTAGGCCGCGCAGGGTTTTCGCGTGAGGAACTCGCGCCGGATGTCTTCGAGCGAATACTGTTCCAGCGGCTTGGCGGGGTAACCGCGCTGCTGGGAGCAGTAGTGCACCAGCCCGTCCTCGCAAACATAGAGGTAGCGCGCTCCGGCGCGGCACTGCCAGATGTGCGGACGCCCACGTGCGATGTCGTCCTGGAAGTAGTTGATCTGCGCGTAGCTGGACTTCTCCAGCTTCCTCATTGCCAGGAAGACTTCGCGCTCCTTGCCGGTGAGCGGCCGGAGTTGGCCCGTCGCGTCGTGTATGATCCCCACCGTGGAAGTGAATCCCAGCTCGACTGCGCGGCGCCCGATCGCCATCGCATCTTCCGGGTTGCGCACCCCGCCGCCCACCACCGAGTTGATGTTCACGTGGAACTCGGCGTGTCCGGCGAGCATTTGCAGTTTTCGGTCGAGCACCTTCAGACTCTTCATCGATACGTCGTCGGGCGTGACGTTGTCGATGCTGACCTGCATATGGTCCAGCCCGGCATGGTTCAGCCGGTGGATGCGTTCGGGGGTGAGCAGGTAGCCGTTGGTGATCATCCCGGCGATCATGCCGTGATGCCGGATGCGCCGGATGAGAAAGTCGAGGTCCGGGTACAATAGCGGTTCGCCGCCGCTGATAGTAATGACGGTGGTGCCCAGGGCCGCCAGCCGGTCGATACGCCGCAGCATGGTCCCCACCAGGACCGGCCTGGATGTCGAGTCGTACTCATTGCAATAAGCGCATGTGAGGTTGCAGCGGCGGATAGGGACAATGTGCGCCATGACCGGGTGATCGGTCGAGACGACACCCCGCCAGATCATCCTCAACTCGCGAGCGCGGCGGGTGACAGCCTTGGCGCGCCGCCGGATATGAACCCAGAAGGAAGACATTTCCCAGTGGTTCTATTCGAGCATGTTGCAGGCGTCCCCGCATAGCACCGCCCCTCCAGCGGCGCCATCCGGGGGTCAAACGGCGAAAATCAGGGCTTCTTGGTCTCCTTGGGTTGCCCGGTTTCCACCGGCTCGCCGTAGATGATCTTCGACTCGCCCTTGAACTGCTTGTAGTCCTCGTACTTGACGGTCATGCGGATGCGCTGCGCGCTGGTCTGGAAATACAGCGTGTCGTCGGCGCGCGTGTACGTGGGGAACCAATATTTGCCGTCGATCTGTTCGCGGTAGGTCTCGAATTTCGGAAACTGGTTGTCGCTGTTCTTCTTCTGATAACCGACGCCACGGCCGTAGGTCTTCACGATCTGCAGGTCGCGGTCGTCCACCCACACCATCCCCGAAAAGTAGCGCTGTCCCTGCTCCAGGGTCTTCGGTTTCACCGCGAAAACATAGCAGGGAATCTCGTCGGCATTCTGCTTGCCCAGGTAGCGCACGTAGTACTTGTCGATGTCCTTCGTGGTCAGCACGAACGGCTGCACACTACGCAAGTCCTGCTCGTCTTCCGGCGTCAGGATGAGGTTTTGCAGGGTCTGCACCGGGGCGTGCACGACGCGCTCACTGCGTTTGCCATCCTGCGAAAAAATGATGTCGGAGACGATTTCCCAACGGCCGCGCACGGATCCGGTCTCGTCCAGTTCGTGGAGCTTCGCGGTTTGCCGGTAGGTGTAATTCTCGCGCGCCTGGGCGAATTCGGCCTCCTTGGCGGCGAACTTGGCGATGATCCCAGCGATCTCGCTGTCGCTAGGCGTGTTGGTTGTAGCTGCCGCTCCGGCCATGGTCCACATGCCTAGTGCCAGAAACACTGCCAGAACGTTCTTCATATCCACTATTATGATGATGCCGAACCTGGCGTGCGGGTTTCGCTCTTTGCCAGCACCCCTGTACAATGGGCAGCGATGACCGACTGGAATTCGCTCGTCGCCGCCCATGGCCTGGATATCCCCGCGGAAGAACTGTCCCACGTAACCGCGCCATTAGACGCACTGGAGGCCGCTTTCCGGCCGCTCGCCGCGCACTTGCCCGTGGATCTGGAACCCGCCGTGATATTTGAGTGCCCCGAGGAGCCCGGTAAATGACCATCCGCGAAGCCGCCGCCCTGTTGCGAGAGCGCCGCGCCAGCGCCATGGAACTGGCCGAGCAGAGCATTGCGCGCATCGAAAGCCTCAACCCGTCGCTCAATGCCTTCCTCACCGTTACCGCCGGCAAGGCCCGTGATCGCGCCCGCCAGGCTGATGAAGAACTGGCACGCGGCGTGGATCGCGGCCCCCTGCACGGCATCCCTATCGCTTATAAGGACTTGTTTTACACCAAAGGAGTGCGGACGACCGCCGGTTCGCTTCTGTTTGCGAAACTGTTCCCCGCCTACGACGCCGCGGTGGTAGAAAAGCTCAACGATGCCGGAGCGGTGATGGTGGGCAAAACCGGCATGCACGAACTGGCTTATGGCATCACCAGCGACAATCGGCACTTCGGTTCCATCGGGAACCCGTGGAACCCCGAATGCATCCCGGGAGGATCGAGCGGAGGTTCGGGCGTCGCGGTCGCCAGCGGCATGGTGGCCGCCGCCTTGGGCAGCGACACGGGCGGAAGCATACGCATCCCGGCCTCGTTCTGTGGTGTTGTGGGACTGAAACCTACCTTCGGTCGCGTAAGCCGCTACGGTGCGGTGCCGCTTGGTTGCAGCCTCGATCACATGGGGCCCCTGACGCGCACAGTGCGCGACGCAGCCCTGGTGCTGAATGCCATCGCCGGCTACGATCCGCGCGATCCCTCGTCGAGCCATGCCGCTGTCGAAGACTTCCTGCCCCCGGACGACGTAAGCCTCGCAGGGGTGCGCGTAGGGCTACCGGAGAATTTCTACTTCGACCGTGTGGATGCGGAGGTGCGCGAGGCCGTACACCACGCCGCACGCCTGGCGGAGGCAGCCGGCGCCGAGGTCGTCCCGATTCGCGTTCCCGACATCGAAGCCCTCAACGCTGTGGGACGCGTTATCCTGCTGGGCGAAGCCTCGGCGCTCTACGAGCCGTACATGGACCAACGCGATCTGTTCGGCGCGGACGTGCTGGCGCTGCTCGACCAGGGCCGCCTCCTGAGAGCAACCGACTACATCAACGCGCAGCGCATCCGGCGCTCGCTCACGCGCGAGTTCACGGCGCTTTGGGATAAGATCGATTGCCTTTTCACGCCCACCACGACGGTGCCCGCGCCCCGGATCGGCCAGACCACGATCACTATCGAGGGCAAGGATGAAGACGTGCGGCTCGCCGCGACCCGCAACGTGCGGGCCATCAACCTCCTTGGCCTGCCGGCCGTGAGCATCCCCAGCGGGATGCATTCGAGCGGCCTGCCCATGGGGCTGCAGATCGTCGGCCGGGCATTCAAGGAAGCGGCGCTGTTGCGCGCCGCCGCCGCCGTCGAAGACGCTCTCGGCGCGTTTCCCGTTCCAGGTACAATGTAGCGGTGAAACGCTTCCTCGGTATTCTTCTGCTCTGTTCGCTGGCCGCGGCCCAGGATCAGGTCATTACGCCCCGCCGCACCATCCGCCTGTTCAACGGCAAGAACCTGGACAACTTCTACACCTATCTGAAACCGACCAAATACGAAGATCCGAAGAAGGTGTTCACGGTCCGCGGTGGCGTCATCCACATTTCGGGCGAGGAACTGGGTGCCGTCATCACAAAAGAGGCGTACCGCGACTACCATCTGATCGTCGAGTGGAAATGGGGAGGCAAAGCGTGGCCGCCGCGCGAGAACAGGGCGCGCGACAGCGGGATCCTGGTGCATTCGGTCGGCGAAGACGGCGCTTACGGCGGCATCTGGATGGAATCCATCGAATGCCAGATCATCGAGGGCGGCTGCGGCGACATCATCCTGGTGAACGGCAAGAACAAGCCATCGCTCACCGTCGAAACACGCGTGGGAGCGAACAAGGAGCTTTACTGGCACAAAGGCGGCACGCCGGTGAGGAAAGACAGCGGGCGCTTCGATTGGTACGGGCGCGACGAGGCCTGGCAGGACAAGCTGGGCTTTCGCGGACGCCAGGAAGTGGAGAAGCCCCTGGGCCAGTGGAATCGCTCGGAAGTGATCTGCGACGGCGACTCGATCACGAACCTGGTCAACGGCGTCGTGGTCATGCACGGTACCAAGGCGTCACACACCGCCGGCAAGATTCAGATCCAGTCCGAATACGCCGAGATTCTGGTCCGCAAAGCGGAATTGCGCCCGCTAAGACACCGGCGCTGAACCTAGGACGGCGCGCCCGCCGCTGCCGCCGGATCGGCAACGCGGATCACTTCCCAGCCCAGGTCGTCGAAGGGCGAACAGTCGGCCAGTTCGTCGGTCACCAGAACGTCGATGGCCGAAGCCGGGGCGACGCAGGCGAAAGAGACCGTCTCCAGCTTGGTATGGTCGGCCAAGCCGATTACCTGCTGCGCCACGCTGATCATGGCCCGCTTCACAGCCGCGTCTTCATCGGTCGGCTCTGTGAGACCGCTCTTGCGGTCGAGCGCTCCCATGCCCAGGAATAGCTTGTCCACGCGGTAGCGGGAGATCTGGTCGATCGTCGTTTGCCCCACCAGTTGGCGGTGCAGCGGATCCCAACGGCCTCCCAGTACGGTCAGCTCGATATTCGGCAGGTCGGCCACGATGGCGGCGACTTCCAGACTATTGGTCAGCACCTTGGCGCGGCGCTGACCCAATGCCCGGGCTACCCCGATCGCCGTGGTCGCGCCGTCGATGATCAGCGAGTCGCCGTCCTGAACCATTTCCGCCGCGCGGCGGCCCAGAGCCTCTTTCAATTCGGTAGACTGCGTCAAGCGCTTGTCGTAGGACACCGCCGGCGTCGTGTGCCGTAGCGCGCCGCCGTGCGTCTTGCGGATCTGCCCGCGGGTTTCGAGCTCGCGCAGATCGCGCCGGACCGTGTCCTCGCTCACGTCGAAACGGCTCGCAAGGTCCGCCACGGCTGCCCGGTGCTCCTGCTCCAGGATCTGCAGGATGCGCGCGCGGCGCTCATCGGTGAACAGACGATGGCTACCCCTGTTCATCGGCTCTACGCTTTCCGAGGGTGTCTGCGCCTCGTTGCCGTGAACTGCGTGTTTGTTCGCCTTTCCACGCGTTGTGGGCATGGTCCATCATAACCCGTCTCCTTGGCCACCGCACCTCTTTTGGAGCAACGAATCCACTATTGGTTGTTATGGTCACGCCGGGGCGCAATGACGCAAGCAGTATTCTATTCGAGTTTGCGTCATTTTGCAAGTATCTGCCGTATTCTGCTTGACGGAGGCACTAGCCTATGCTAAATTTGGCATATCCAAGCAGGTGGGGGCAGTGTGCGGGCCCGTTAACGGGGCTGTCTTCACGAAAGCCGCACACCCTGGCATCTGGCCTGGATAAGAGATGCGGGCTCAGTGCCCGTAATACCGCGGAGAAGGCCGCAATGACAATTAGAGAAAAGAAATGGAAGTATGGGGTCCTCTGGGGTCTGCTATTGTCCTTGGTAATTGGCGGGTCCGCCCCGCTCTACGCCCAGGCGTACACAGCCACCCTGGAAGGGCTAATCTCTGACTCCTCGGGAGCCGTCGTTCCCAAGGCGACAGTGAAGTTAACCAACGAAGCAACCAACGTTACGCAAACAAAGGTTACCGACGAGCGGGGCCGTTACATCTTCACGTTCCTGCCGCCGGCAAGTTACAAACTGGAAGTGGAAATGAAGGGTTTCCAGACCTTCGTTCGTTCCGGCATGGTGCTGCAGGTGCAGCAGGCCGCAAGGGTGGATGTTACGCTCACTCCCGGTGAAGTGGCTACCCAGGTGGAAGTCACCGGGGAAGCCCCCCGCCTGGATGCCGTAAACGCGACTCTGGGCCGTGTAGTCAGCAACAACTCGATTTTGGATATGCCGGTCGGCCGCAATCCTCTGGCCCTGGCAACCCTCGCGCCCGGCGTGGTCGGCGTCGGCGGTAATCCCAGCGGCGACGTCAACTTCGTATCGAACGGAGCTCGCAACTCCCAATCGGACGTGCTGATTGACGGCGTCAGCGTCACCAACCAGGAACACAACTCCGGTATCACGGTGGTCAGTTTCACCCCCCGTGTCGAAGCAGTCCAGGAGTTCAAGGTTCAGACCAACAGTTTCAGCGCGGAATATGGCATGACGGGCAGCACTGTCATCAACATGGTCACGCGCTCGGGCGGCAATGACATTCATGGCAGCTTGTTCGAATTCCACGCCGACAACAAATTGAACGCGAACAACTACTTCTCCAACGCCTCCGGCGGGCAAATCGCGAAGTTCCGTACCAATCAGTTCGGCGGCGCAGTCGGCGGGCCGGTTTACATCCCGAAGGTCTATGACGGCCGCAACCGCACCTTCTTCTTCTTCCACCACGAGAAGATTCGGTCGCCCGGCGGAGCGGAGGAGAGAGACACTGTGCCGACCGTGCTCGAGAAGAACGGAGACTTCAGCCAAACCTTCAACAGCGCTGGGCAGGCGATCTCGATTTTCGACCCGAACTCAGTGCACCAGGATGCCAGCGGTAATTGGGTGCGCAACGCGTTCGCGGGCAACATAGTTCCGAAGTCGGTCTGGAGTCCGGTGGCGACGAAGGTCCTGGCATTTTACCCGGACCCCAACCTGCCCGGACAGACAGCCGCGCACATCGGCAACTTCTTCAAGCAGGGTTCCAGCCACTATTCGTGGTACCAGCAGAACGTAAAGGTGGACCACAACTTCAACCCGAATCAGAGGTTGTCGGTCCGCTACAGCCGTGAAGTAGGCACTAGCGGGAACGACAACAACATGTGGGGCGAAGGCAACTACATGGTGCCGAGCAACTATAACCGCGGCATCAGCCGTCCCCAGAACGGCGTGGCCGACTACACTCACATTCTCAACCCCACGACCATCCTCAGCCTCCGTGCCGGCATAGCCCGGTTGTATGCCGATTCGGGCCGCATCGATCATCCGGGGACCGGGTTCGACGAAAAGACCCTCGGATTCACGGGTCCGCTCGACGTGCAGCAGGCGCCCGCCTTCTACCCTGATGGTTACACCATGCTGGGTCCGAGCCAGTGGCAGCATATCCGCCGCGCCGAAACAAACACGCATTTCATCGGCAGCGTGACGAAGATGGCCGGTATCCATTCCTTCAAGGCGGGCGGCGAAGCGAGAATCCTCATGCTCAACTACGGCCAACCCGGGTTCAACGCCATGGGGATCTACTTCAACCGCAACGAAACGATGCAAAACCCGTTGAGTGCGAATTCGTTGCAGGGCAACGCGCTAGCCTCGTTCATGACCGGCTGGATGGGGAGCGGAAGCCAGGGTACCGACGCATACACGGCCGTGGCCTCGCACACATACGCTTTCTACGCTAACGACGACATCCGGCTTACTCCGCGCCTGACGGTGAGTTTGGGTCTGCGTTGGGAACTGCCCCGGCCGGCCACCGAGCGGTTCAACCGCTTCGATTGGATCGACCTCAACATGAAGTCGCCCTTGAACGTACCTGGCTACCCAAATCTGAAGGGCGGCTACGTTTATACGGACGCCAACAACCGCACCTCGTATGATGCGGACACTCGCGACCTTGCGCCGCGCGTCGGCTTTGCCTACCAGTTCGCCAGCCACATGGTGCTGCGCGGTGGTTACGGCATCTACTACGGAATTCCGAGCTATCAGAACACGGCGGAGTTGGCCGATGGTTACACCACCAGCACTTCCATTACGCCCTCGGTGGACGGTGGCGTGCATCAATTCCGCACCTTAACCGCGCCCTTCGGCAGTTCCGGTCCACTGAAGCCCGTAGGCAGCAGCGTCGGCGCCTTGTTTGACGTCGGCAACGTCATCTATGGGCCGGTCCGCGACTGGGGCCGCGCGCCGCAGTATCAGCAGTGGAGCCTGTCGGTCCAGCGCGAACTGCCCGCCAATTCCGTGGTTGAATTGGTTTACACCGGCAGCAAGGGCACGCACCTCGGCTTTGGGAATATGCGCCGGCAACCCAACTACATGAGCTCGGCGCAGGCACTGAGCCTCGGCGACGGCCTCTACACGATGGTGGACAACCCGTTTTACGGCTACATCACCGATCCCAACTCGGCGCTGAGCCAGCCCAAAGTGACGCGGCAGACGTTGTTGCGGCCCTATCCGCAATATGCCGCCATTGCTGGGCGCCCCGGGCCGCCTATCGGCAACTCGGTTTACCACGCCGGGCAGATCAAGTTCACCAAGCGCATGACGCATGGGTTATCCATGACCGCTCACTACACGTGGTCGAAGATGATCAACGACAGTGAGAGCGCCGACGACCCCAACCTCGATTGGCTCTACTCGGCGGCGGGCGGCCGTCCGCGTCCTCAGGTTTGGGATAATCTGCGCCTGGAGCGTGCCGTGTCGCTGTTCGACATCAACCACCGGTTCATCGCCGACTTCAACTATGCGCTTCCCTTCGGCCGCCGCGGCTCGATCGGTTCGGGAATGAACAAGATCCTGGACGGCTTCGTCGGAGGCTGGCAAGTGAACGGCATCCTGACCGAGCAGACTGGTCAGCCGCTGGTTCCGACCCTGTCTGGCGCAAAGACCATCGAAGCCGGAGCCACCCAGCGGCCCAATTTGCTCTCGGATCCCAGTATGCCTGGATCCGCGGGTGACAAGCTGACTAAGTACCTGAATCCGGCGGCTTTCTCCAGGCCGTCGACGTATGCATGGGGCACCGCGCCGCGCACGCTGACCAGCGTCCGGGCTCCGGGGTTGCATAACATCAACGTCTCGCTGTTCAAGCACTTCTACCTGAACGAGAAGGGAGACCGCTACTTCGAACTGCGCGGTGAAGCGACCAACTTCACCAACACAGTGCGTTTCGGCATCCCGAACTCACAGGTTGGATCGTCCGGATTCGGTGTGATCTCGAGCCAAGTCAATGGGCCGCGAAACGTCACGTTAGGCGCCAAGCTGTACTTCTAACCTGGCAACAGCCTGTCGTTCAAAACGCCCGTTCCTCTCTATTGGGGAGCGGGCGTTCTTGTGTCCTCGTGAGTAGTTCGCCGCCGCGCGCAAACCCGGGATCGATCGGGTATGGCCGCGCGATTCCCTCTTTACACAATCCCGGCGTGATAGCTCTGCAGCGAACGGCAGGATGAGGCTCCGCCGCTCTGGCGGTGAGCTGCGATGCCCTTGGCTGCGGCCATGGCACCGGCCAGCGTCGTGATGTAGTGCAGCTTGTACTTGATGGCGTTCTTGCGGATGTAGGAGTCGTCCAACTCGCTCTCTTTGCCAGCCGGTGTGTTGACGATCAGTTGGATCTGGCGATCCCGGATCAAGTCCACAATGTTCGGCTGGCCTTCCTGCAGCTTGTTCACGGGCGTCGCAACGATACCGCGCTCGGCGAGCCACGCTGCGGTGCCTTTGGTGGCCAGAATCCGGAACCCGAGATCCGCGAACTGGCGCGCTACTTCCAGCAAGCCACCGCGGTCACGCCGGGCCACCGTAATCAACACCGTTCCTTCGAGCGGTAGGGGCGATTGCGTCGCTTCCTGCGCCTTAAAGAAGGCTTCCCCGGGCGACGAGGCCAAGCCCAGGACTTCGCCCGTCGAGCGCATTTCCGGCCCGAGCAGCGGGTCCACTTCCGGCATCATGTTGAACGGGAAGACCGCTTCCTTCACGCCGAAGTGCGGGATCGGGCGGTGCTTCAGGCCGCAGCCGGCCAGCTTCCGTCCCAGCATGATCTGCGTAGCCACGCGCGCCATCTGGATGTTGCAGACCTTCGAAACCAGCGGCACCGTGCGCGAGGCGCGCGGGTTGGCTTCGAGCACGTATACCTTGTCGTTGGCGATGGCGTATTGCATGTTCATCAAGCCCACCACGCCCAACTCCAGAGCGATGCGCCGCGTGTACTCCTCGATCGCTTCCAGATGCTTCGCCGGGATAGTAACCGGCGGGATCACGCACGCCGAATCGCCCGAGTGCACGCCCGCATATTCGATGTGCTCCATCACCGCGGGCAGGAAGACTTCTGTCCCGTCGCAAATGGCGTCCGCCTCCGACTCGATGGCGTTCTCCAGGAACTTGTCGATCAGGATGGGCCGCTCGGGGGTGACGTTCACCGCCGCGGCCATGTAACGGCGCAGCATGTCTTCGTCGTGCACCACCTCCATGCCGCGGCCGCCTAGCACATAGGAAGGCCGCACCATGAGCGGATAGCCGATGCGTCCGGCCGCCGCGATGGCCTGTTCCACGCTGACGGCCATTTCCGACTCCGGCATCGGAATCCCCATGCGGTCCATCATCTTGCGGAACCGGTCGCGGTCCTCGGCCAGGTCGATGGTGTCCGGAGAGGTGCCCAGGATCTTGACGCCCGCCGCGGCCAGACTGTTCGCCAAATTCAACGGAGTCTGGCCGCCAAACTGCACGATCACGCCCCGCGGTTTCTCTTTCTCGTAAATGCTGAGAACGTCTTCTAAGGTGAGCGGTTCGAAATACAGCTTGTCGGACGTGTCGTAATCGGTCGATACGGTTTCCGGATTGCAGTTCACCATGATCGACTCGTAGCCCGCGTCGCGGATGGCGAAGGCGGCGTGGACGCAACAGTAGTCGAATTCGATACCCTGACCGATGCGGTTGGGACCGCCTCCCAGCACCATCACCTTGGGCTTACCCGTGCTGGCGACGCTGCGGTCCGGCACATTGTATGTCGAGTAGTAATAAGCGGCGTTCTCGACCCCGCTTACCGGCACAGGCTCCCAGGCTTCCACCACGCCAAGCTTCTTCCTCTGCTCGCGGATTTCGCTTTCTTTGACTTCGAGCAGCTTGGCCAGATAGCGGTCCGCGAAGCCGTCCTTCTTGGCCCGGGTCAACAGCTCGTCGGGAAGCGCCTGCCCGCGATAGCGCAGGATTTCCTCTTCGAGATCGACCAGTTCCTTCATTTGCTGAATGAACCAAGCCTTGATGTAGGTCTTCTTCGCCAGCAGATCGACAGAGGCGCCCTTGCGCAGCGCCTCGTACATCATGAACTGTCGTTCGCTGGTCGGCTGCTCCAACAGGGCCAGCAGCTCATCAAGGGACTTCTGGTTGAAATCCTTGGCGAAACCGAATCCGTAGCGCCCGATTTCGAGCGACCGGATAGCCTTCTGCAGCGCCTCCTTGTAATTCTTGCCGATGCTCATCACTTCGCCGACGGCGCGCATCTGCGTGCCCAGCACGTCTTTGGCGCCGCGGAACTTCTCGAAAGCCCACCGGGCGAACTTCACGACGACGTAGTCGCCCGAAGGCGTGTATTTCTCGAGCGTGCCGTCGCGCCAGTACGGGATCTCGTCCAGGGTGAGGCCGGCCGCCAGTTGCGAGGAGATGCGGGCGATAGGGAAGCCGGTGGCCTTCGACGCGAGCGCGGAAGACCGCGAAGTGCGCGGATTGATCTCGATGACCACCACGCGCCCGGTTTTCGGATCGTGCGCGAATTGGATGTTGGTGCCGCCGATCACCTGGATGGCTTCGACGATCTTGTACGACATCTCCTGGAGGCGCCGCTGCAAGTCAGTGGAGATGGTGAGCATGGGCGCGGTGCAGAAGGAATCGCCCGTGTGCACGCCCATGGCGTCGACGTTCTCGATGAAGCAGACGGTGATCATCTGGTTCTTCGCGTCGCGCACTACTTCGAGTTCGAGCTCTTCCCACCCCAGCACGGATTCCTCGACCAGGACCTGGCCCACCAGGCTGGCGGAGAGTCCGCGGCTCGCCACCACGCGAAGTTCCTCGGCGTCCCACACCAGGCCCCCACCTGTTCCACCCATGGTGTAGGCGGGGCGGATCACGACGGGATAGCCGAGATCGTCCGCGATCTTCAGCGATTCCTCTACCGAGTAAGCGGGCGCGCTTCTCGGCATGTCGATGCCGAGACGGTTCATCGTTTCCTTGAACGCGACCCTGTCTTCGCCACGCTCAATGGCGTCCACCTGAACGCCGATGACCCGCACGCCGTACTTGTCGAGCACCCCGGCGCGAGCCAACTCCGAACAGAGATTCAGACCGGATTGGCCGCCCAGGTTGGGCAGCAGCGCATCGGGGCGTTCCTTCTCGATGATGTTGGTCAGGCTGGCGAGGTTCAGCGGTTCGATGTAAGTGACATCCGCCATGCCGGGATCGGTCATGATGGTGGCGGGATTGGAGTTCACCAGAACAATCTTGTAGCCCACCGCACGCAGCGCCTTGCAGGCTTGTGTGCCGGAGTAGTCGAACTCACAGGCCTGTCCGATGACAATGGGTCCGGAGCCGATGATGAGTACTTTTTCGATGTCGTTTCGCTTGGGCATAGATAATACGTCCCGGCACACCGGGCAAATTGTAATTATGTCGCATTAGGCCTACCGCCCGCTTTGCCGGCGCCGAAGCACGATATACTGCCTCTCATGCCGGGCCGTGTTGGTGCTGCCGTTGTTCTGCTTTGCGCGGTTTCCGCCGCGCTTCAGGCGCAGCCGCGCCGTCTGGCTGCTCCTCCCACGAACGCGTACATAGTCGAAGCCGAAGTCCGCTTTGCGCAGCCTGGAGAAGCCGTGCGTCTCGAAGCGGGCGGAGCACTCGAAGCGGTGCCGGATGCGGAGGATTCCCGAGTCGCGCTGCGGTTGCTGCGCGACGGTAAAGCGCTTGCTGAGGAGGCGGAGCTGCTGAAGCCTGTCCCGCACAAGGATTGGGGCGCGGGCGCCTACGAAGAAATCGAACGCGAGGCCCGCGTCATGCCGGGCTGGCGTGGGCGCTGGTTCACGATCCGGGCGGAGGTTTCCCGGCAAACCGTGTGGTACTGGTTTGACGGCCGCGCCATAGGCGAAATACCGCGGGCTGCCACCGCCGGGGAGATCCTTTTGCAGTTGCCTGCTGGCGCCGATTCGCGCGCCTTCCGCGTGAGCGAATCCCGGTCCGTGCGCGGCGGTTATCAACCGGTGGATCTCACTGGCTACGGGAATATGCCGAACGACGCGGCCCAAGCCGCCAGGATTCGTGTCGGCGGCGTGCCGTTCCAGTTGGGCGGTGCGGCGATCGACGTCTCTCAAGCGGGCCTGCGCATCCGCAAGAAGCCCAGCGGTCCCGGAAGCCTTTACCAGAAACAGTTCAACAGCATCAGCGCCATGGACGGAGACCCGGTGACCATCCTGCTGCGCGTGCCGAAACGCTATTACCACCGCGCGTGGCTGCTGGCTTCCGCAAGCGACGACGCGGACTTGAGTCCGAAGCTCACTGTGCGCCTGGTACGATACCGGGGTGCGAACGGTTCCTTCTTCGCCGATTCCGAAGTCCCAGTGCCGCGCTCCGTCGAGAAGATTCGCTCCGGCTCGCCGCCTTCCATTGCGTCCAGGTCCGGGCGCCTGTGGCTCGTCGAGGTTCCTCTGCACCCGGGCGCGCTCCAGGATGTGCTGTCGGCCGATGTCCTCAAGGCGCAAGGCAATCCGAGCGAAGTGCTCAAGCTCGATGCCAATGTGCCCTGGTTGGATATCGAGTTCACCAGGGAATTGCGCGCGGACTTGAATTGCATGCTGCCGCTCGGCCCGAAAAGCGGCGTGCGCATCCACGCCGTCACTCTCGAAGAGTCTCCCGTACGTATGGTGGCGACCTCGCCCACCCTGGGCCACCTTTTCTTGCCCGAAGAGACTCCGCGGTTCGACCTCTACCTGGAAAACGTCACCGGCGAATCGCAAACCGTCACCGCCTTCTTTCAGGCGCAAGGCCCCGGCGGCGCCGGAATCCAGCAGCGGAAGGTAATCACTCTGCGTCCTGGAGAGAAGCGGATGCAGCCGGTCACGCTGCCCGGGGCCGGACTAGGCAAATTCGACGCAGTGTTCCGGTTGACGGATGCGCGCGGGGTCACGCTTGTCGAGCGTTCCACCACTTACGCGGTCCTGCCACCGGATACGCGGAAGGCCGAGCGCGACTCGCCCTTTGGCATGTGGAGCTGGGGCGGCGGGCATCTCACGCCTCCAAACGAAGTGGAGGCAGCTCTCATGCGCCGTGCCGGGGCGCGCCACACCCTGGGTGCCGGATATCCCTCCAAGCGCAAGTACGGCATCGGGACTGGCACCGACATCGTCACCGGGATCTTCTACACCTCCCAGCCCATTCCCGGCGAGCCGGAGGCCGCCGCGCGGGAGATGGTCGAGAAAATGAAGACGCGCGGTTCCGACCCGCTCTACTGGCAGATCTACTGGGAGGATCGGATCTCGGATCGCCACCACTGGTACTTCCCGCCGGCGCTGACGGGCCGTCCGCGCCTTGAATTGAACGACGACGAGAAGGCCCGCTTGAAGGCTTACTGGGACCGCGCCACGGCTTACGCGACGCTCTCCAAGACAGCCCTGCCGAAGGAGAAGCTGGCGCTGGGCGCCTGGCCCAACTTCACCGAGGAGTTCCTCCGGCGTGGATTTCCGGTGAAGCTACTCGATGCCTTGAGCCTCGAAGTCGGTGGTTACCGCATGCAGCCCGAACGCCCTCCTGACATCGACGACGTGAATGCCCTGTATTTCATCCAGGAGTGGAAGAAGCTGTACGGGTATCGGAACCTCGACACCATCATGGTCGAATCGCTTTTCCACGGCACCGCGCCCGGCTACCTGAGCGAACGCGACCAGGCCAACTACTATGTTCGCGACATGCTCCTGGGCCTTGCCTATGGCGTGAAGCTGTTCGGCATGAGCGCCATGATCACCGATGTCGCCAACGATTACTACCGCAGCGGCTGGGGTTCGGTGGGTCTCTGCCACCGCGCGCCGGAGCCGAGCCCTAAAGCATCCTACGTCGCCTACGCGACGATGACCAGCGTGCTTGATCGAGCCCGGTACGCGGACCGCGTCGATACCGGATCCACCAGCGTCTACGCGCTCCATTTCATCGCAGGCGATGGTGAAAACGTTTACCCCATGTGGACCACGCGCGGCCACCGCAAGGCTGCGCTGGCCCTGGAGGGTGGAAGCGGCGGCGTGGTGATCGACGCGATGGGCCGCCGGGCGGAACTGAATGCGAGCGGCGTCGCGTTGTGCGAGTCGCCGGTCTATCTGAAAACGAAGGCCCACATCACACGGCTGTCAGCCGGCGTGCCGGCCTACGACGAGCGGCCGCCCGCCGATTCGATCGCCGTGGACGCACTGGATAGGCTGCAGCACTGGCAACCGCGCGCGGGACGCGACGAATTGCTCGAAGAAGGGAACCCGCGCTATCCGCGCCGCCCCGGCACGTTCAACTTCAAGGCAACTGTCGATCCCGTGCGCGGTGCCGTGGTCGAAGTGAGTGCCGGCGCGGCGCCGGGTAGTCCGCTGTTGCCCATGTACAGCGTTCTCGAACGGCGGCAGCCTTCGCCGCTCAGAGGCCAGCCGCGGCGGCTCGGACTGTGGGTGAAGGGCAACTCCGCCTGGGGCCGCATCACGTTCGAGTTGACCGATGCCAAGGGCGAGCGCTGGACCGGCGTGGGTGGCTCAGAGGACTCTTACGGACACGGCTTCATCAATTTCGACGGCTGGCGCTGGGTGGAGGTAGACATCCCCGGCCAGTTCCGCCCCGACTATCCCTGGCCGCACAACGGCAACTGGACTGCGCGCGGCGGCGACTCCGTCGTCGACTATCCGCTCTCGCTCAACGCAGTGATCGTGGAACTGCGGGATCACTTCGTCTATGTGAATGAACTCGTTCCGGTGCGCGACAACCGTATACGCCTGAGCGACCTTCGAGCCATTTACTGATGCGCCGTCCGGAGGCCCTACTGCCCGATTTTCAGACCCATGGTGAACAGGTGCGTGCGGAAGCCTTCGTACGCATAGAAGGTCTCCGCCAGCCCGTAGTACCGCCATTCGGCGAACCAGGCGACTAGCTTGTGTAGCGGAATCGAGAAGCGGCCTGTCGGCTCGTAATAGTCGGTCGGCCGGGTGCCGCTCGAAAGGTAGAACGAGCCGCCCACGCTGATCTTGGGCTTGGCGCCGTTCATCTCGGGCAGATTGAAGTCCACCAGCGACGTCGCGCTGTGCGCATTATCCCGGTAAAACGAGCGTGTGCGCGTGAGCGTCTGCGGGACCAGGTAAGTGATGTCGGACCGCAGCGTTGAGCGCGTGTACTCGCCCAGCACGCCGATCCATTTCCCGCCCGCCGGCGTCCAGTAAAGAGAGAGCGAATTCGCGCGCGAGCGGAAATCGTAATTTACCGTCGGCGAGGGATTCTGGTTGTCGAGCAGCGAAAAGCTGGCGGACATCTGCAGCGCCGTGTGAACCTGGTAGCGCGCCCTCGCCGTCATCTTCGTGTAGTCCTGCAGGCTGGTACGGAAGTAGGTCCGGTCCCCGCTAGCCGCTTCGAAGTCCGTGGTAAACGACAACTTCGACGTCGGCCGGAAATAGGCGCCGGCCAGACCGGCGTGCCGCCGCAATTCAGTAGCCTGCAATCCTTCGACGTAACTCAACACCGGCGGCGTATACTGTGCATCGCCCCAAACATACCGGTGTCCGCCGCGCAAGGTGAATTTCCTGGTGACGTCGAACAGGACGTCCACCTGTTGCTGGTTGTAGTTGTAGACCAGCCGGTCCGCAGCTCCGAGTCCCAATGTCGCGCCGTTCGTCGTCGATGACGGGGTCAACAGAACCAGCTCCGCCAGCGCGACCGAACTGGCGTTGTGGAAGCGGTCCGTCGTCCAGCTCTCCAGGATGCGCAACCGCCGGAGCGGCTTCAGCTCGATGCCGGCGCTGCCCGAAGTATGCGGCTGCTTGGCCAGCGCGGCGAAAGTATCGCGCTGGCCGGTGAAAAGCTGCAGTGCGCTGAGGATTACGAATTGCCCGGCTGCGCTGTCGGCATACCGGGAATTCGTGTTCAGGCGGCTGTACAGGAATTGCCCCGACAGGTTCACCCAACTCGCCGGGCTGGCCGCGGCCAGCACTTTGCTGTAAATACCGTCGCCGCGGATGCCGTAGATCTGGTCCAGCGCAGTGAGGGACTGCGTCTTGCCCAAAACCGGCGTCAGACGGTTGCCGTAAGTGAACTGCGAATTCGTTGCGTGCTGGTCGTCCTTGAACGTCTGACCGCCCTGTTCCAGCGTTACGTGGAAGCGGTTGAACTCCAGGCGCACGCCGCCTCGGAATTCGTCCGTCTTGTCGCCCAGAAAGTTACGGACGGGATATTCGTTCTGGTCCATGACGAAATCCGTCAGGCCCGAGCCGGACCCGGAGTTGCGTGTGTAGCCCAGGTACGGGGTGATGCGGGCGCCGGGCAACAGGTCCAGTTGGAGATCGACGTAACGCCGGGCGGTGTCGAAGGAATGTTGGTTCATCAGGACACCGCTCGAAAGGAGCGGATTAGCGTAGGAGGGCAGGAAGTTGAAGTACGCCATGTTGCGGTAGTCCGCGGTCAGGCGGTAACTCTTCTCGCGCGAGACGTCCACGCGGGCGGTGTTGTACGGATCGCCTCCCCAGCCGTGGAGAAGCACGTTCATCCGGTCGAACACCTTGTGAGTGGAGTTCCGGATAGTGAAGTCCGCGTTGAGCAGTTTCGGCCCTTCGCCGAGGTTCACCACGCTGCGATAGGCGTTGAAGTTGCCGGCTACGTCCGTGCGCCAGCGGTAGCCGAATTCGACGCTCCCGCCAAGCCACTGTTCCGCGGCCGGCGCCGCCTCTTCCTTTTTCTCTTCGGGCTGTTTCTCCTCCGTCTTCGGCGCAGGTTGCTGCGGGGCCGCCGGAGGCGTGGCGGCCTGCTGCGCCAGAAGCGTTGCGCCTACGAATGCAGTCAGGAAGAGTTTCATCGCAGTAACGTCCGGCTCACGTTCGATCCGTGCACCTTGATGTGGCAAGTGGTGCAGTTGCGGTAACGCGCGCTCTGCAGGTTGTGGAACGCGGGAGGTATGCCGCCCACCGTGCCGCCGGGATTCGCTCCCGAGGGCTGCGCGATGTTGGCGTGGCACTCCAGGCACTGCACGCTCACCTCGTGACGGGTAAGCATTTTGGGATTGGCCGAACCGTGCGGCTCGTGGCAGGTGGCGCAGCCTTCCATCTTTACGACCGCATGTTCGTAAATAAAGGGACCGCGTTTGTCTCCATGGCACTTGAAGCAGCCGGATTGGTTGCCGCCTGCCGTCTGCATCATTTTCGGCAAGAAGCTGCCGTGGGGGTTGTGGCAGTCCACGCAGCTCATGGCGCCCTCTGCAAGCGGGTGCTTGTGGGGCTTTTGGAATTGCGCCCAAACCGAGGTGTGGCAGCCGGCGCACTGCTTGTTCGCCGCGGCGGGCTTCCTCGCCACTAGGCCCGTGGGACCGTTCTTGTGGATCGAGTGACAGGCCGCGCAACTCACTTGGGACCGGCCGTGGCCGCCCTGGATGCGCCCGATGTGCGTGGGTTGGTTCTGATGGCACTTCAGGCAGCTCCGGTCCACCTCGCCGGGAGCGGCTTTCGCTGGATTGAAGATGTCCGCGGCCGAGGCCGATTCCGCGTGTTTGGATCCAGGGCCATGGCAAGATTCGCAACTCTTGCCCTTCCAGCCGCGCTTCTCGCTGGTTTCCACGGACTGATGCGGGTTCTTCTGGAACGCCTTAACGACGTCTTCGTGACACCCCTGGCACGTCTCCGTTCCCACATAGGTGGCGGGCTGATCGGCGGGCTTCTCCTTCTCCGACGCCTTGGCCGGTTGCTGCGCCGCAGCGGCAGGAAAAGCCAGGATCAACAAAAGGCCCGCCGTAAGACGGGCCTTTTGTTTTGTGAGGAGGATTTGCTGGAGTCTAACGGGCATGTACCCTACTGACGGAGAACTCGGCCGAAGAGCCGTGGCAAACGGTACAGCTTTCGCCAAGGGTCGAAGTGTTCAACAGCGCGTGCGATGCTGCCTCGATGCCCACGTGACAAGATAGGCATGCCGCAGAAGCAGGACCCACGGGTGTAAAGTAGCCGCGCGGATCGTTGACCTTGGAGAGGGTGGCCTTAAGCGGTAGCTGTTCAGTACCACTCGCGTGGCACATTGAACAGTTACGGCGGTCTCCGCCTTCTCCGCTGGGAGAGAGTGCCGGGTAGCGGACCTCGGAGAAGTCGTTCTTTGAACCGCCAAACCCGTAAATGACGTACGGCGCTCCGAGTTCCTCACCCGTATGGATCTTATGGACCATCATCCTGAAATCCACAGATTGGGCTGGTAGCTCAGCCGCTGGCCTCCGAGCCTTGTCTGACTCGATCGGATTGTGGCAAAGCACGCACATTTCGATCTGGTTGCGGTTTTCACCATGCAACGAGAGGAACGAGTGGCATTTATTGCAGTTCGCCGTGGTGACGACGGCGCGTCGCGGCGCTACCGCAGACCCGTCGACCGAGAAGTGCAATACCTTGTTTACTCCACCATACTGTACGCTCTGTTCGAGCAGAGTACCCGGGTAGATCTTCTCGGTCCGTCTCCCTTCAATCCCTACGCTGAAGCTGCCCTTGGCGTTGCTAGGGATGGCCGTCTTGAAGGTGTACCAGCACGCCGTCGCGTCGCTGTTGCATTCAGCCTTGGTGGCATCCTCGGATACGTACCCCGTCTGGAACGCCACGTAATCGGTCGTCGGTCCCGCCAGCACCAGCGCCAGCCTGGACATCTGGGACGGCAAGACCGGCTTGCCAGTCTTATCCTTGATAGCGAACTGGACGATCGGATTCTGTCCCGCATTGCCGTTTTGAACCCCGAACAGCTGGAACTCGATCCCTCCCAATTCACGAGAGAACGTAGGTATGGTGTGCGCGCCCTTGATGGAGGCGTCGAACTCCAGTTCGCCTTCAGGCGTGTGGCAAGTCGTGCACTGGTTATCGGATACCTGCGGCAGGCTGACGTGGTTCTCGCCAGTGGCAAAGTTCACGTTGTCGTGGCAGGCGCCGCAGGCCGCCCGGCTGGCCTTGAAGTAGTTGTCCGCTTGCGAGGCGCTACCGTCGTGGCACGCGTTGCAGCGGCGCGGGTCCGCCGGGAAAGCCACCGTCGAGTAGTCGGCCACGGACTGATTGAAGCCAATAATCTGGTAGGGTTTGCCCCCCTTCACCGAAGGCAGGTCTTTGCCCATGTGGATCTTGTGTGTCATCACGGGCATGTCAACCGTGTTCCCGGTGTCGGGATCGGTCGTCTGCGGCGTGTGGCACAGGACGCAGACTTCGACGCTACGGCGCGAGCCGCCGTGCGCGGCCAACTGATCGTGGCAGTTGTTGCAGGTGGCTGTCCGAACCACATCTCGAACGCTGGCCACCTTTGAGCCATCCGGCACGAAATTGAACCAGTCGTCGTCAAAGTTGGTCGGCAGATCGAACTCGCTCAGGTTGCGGTTCCCATAAATGCCGATGGTGTGCGTGGCCGTCCGGTCGTATCCCGAAGGGGCCTTCGTCCTGAATGTGTAAGTGTACTCGCCGTCCCCGGTCGTTTCCCATGTCCCGCCGGAATCGGCAGCGGCTTGCGTCGCCGTATTCCCCGTGATGGGGCTGGTCACCGCCCGCGTGGTGTAGGAAACGTACTGCGTCTTTCCTTTGGGAATATAGGCTACGACGAAGCTCACCGAAACCGCACCGGGAGTCGTCACCCCCAACCGGTCCAGGCCCAGCCCCTTGGGGTCGGTCAGCTTCACCTTCGCCTTGATCGTGCCATCAGCGGCGATTTCGGCTGCCGTTATCTTCATCACCAGTCCCGGGCGGACAAAATTGATGAGATTCGGATCGGCATAAAATTCTTTGTTGCTCGCCGTGTAGATGGGACCCGGCGCACTTACCAACGCCACGGATCCAACCAGGACGATTAGGGCGAACAAAAGGCCAAGATACTTGACTGTTCGCAGCTTGACTAGCATGAGAACCCCTCCTCACGGGAAAACACAGTCCAAACCGTTGATTTTATCAGCAGCTAGTGGCCCAAAATCCAACACTCTTCGACAGAGTAAAATTCCCCTTAGATCCAATTAGTTGCGCGACAGACGTTCGTGTGATGCCCAGGGCACGCCAGCGCACATTGGGTTATTTTCCCAGCAGGGGTGGGGCAAATTCCGCTACTGCGGGATTCACCCACTCCTGAAAGATGTCCCTCACCCTACCTGTTGTTGTTCGACGACAGTTCCTTAACGATATTGCTGAGGAACGATTTGGCGTCTCCGAACAGCATCAGGGTTCGATCCATATAATACAACTCATTGTCGATGCCGGCGAATCCCGGATTCATGCTGCGCTTGATGACCATGACGGTGCGCGCCTTATCCACGTCCAGGATAGGCATACCGTAGATGGGGCTGCTTTCGTCGTGGCGCGCGGCGGGATTGGTGACGTCGTTGGCGCCCACCACCAGGGCCACGTCCGCCTGCGGGAACTCTCCATTGATGTCGTCCATTTCGTGGAGCTTGTCGTAGGGAATGTCGGCCTCCGCCAGCAGTACGTTCATGTGGCCCGGCATGCGTCCGGCCACCGGGTGGATGGCGAACTGCACGTCGACGCCCCGCTTGGTCAACTGATCGTAGAGTTCCCGGAGCTTGTGTTGCGCCTGGGCCACCGCCAGGCCGTAGCCCGGCACGACCAGGACCAGCCGCGCCGCTTCGAGGATTGAGGCGGCTTCCTCGGCCGTGGCGCTGCGAACCGGCTTCTGCTCGGCGTGGCCTGCCTTTATCCGCAGTTGCCCGAAACCTCCGAACAGCACATTCGTGAAGGACCGGTTCATGGCCCTGCACATGATGATTGAGAGGATGAACCCCGAACTGCCGTCCAGCGCACCGGCGATGATCAGCAGCTTGTTGTCCATGGCGAAGCCCATGGCGCACGCCGACAGCCCGGCGTAAGAGTTCAACAGCGCGATCACCGTCGGCATATCCGCGCCGCCGATGGGGACGATCAGCATCACTCCGAACAGCAACGACAAACCTGCGAACACCGGAAGCAGCCATTGCTGGGTCGGATCGACGATCATCGCCACGCCCAAGGCAACCGCCAGGACGAAGACGCTCAAGTTTACGAAGTTCTGTCCTTTGTAAAGGATAGGCCGGGTGGGCAGGATCTCCTGGAGCTTGCCGAACGCCATCAAGCTGCCCGTGAACGTGAGGTAGCCGAGGAGCATCTCGAGCACCAGCGCCACCATAACAAAGCCCGTGGGCTGCTTGGCATAGAATTCCGCGGTACCAATCAAGGCGGCGGCCAAAGCGCCGAAGGCATGGGAGATTGCGGTCCGCTGCGGGACCGCCGTCATCGGCATCAGGTAGGCCAGCGGGACGCCCGCCACCGCACCGATCAGGAAGGCAATGGCGATCAAGTCGTAAGTCACCACATGGTGGCTCAACAGAGTGCCCACCACCGCCAGCAGCATGCCCAACTCTCCGGCGAAGACGCCGCGGCGAGCCGAGGTCGGCGACTTCATCCAGAGAAGCGACAGGACGAAGAGGGCCGACGAGACAACGTAGAGAATGTGGATGACGTACTCGTTCATTTCTTCCCGGGCTCCCTCTTCTTGAACATCTTGAGCATGCGGTCGGTGATCAGGTAGCCGCTGACGACGTTGGTCATCGCCGCGGTGACGGCGATGAAGCCCAAAATCTTGCTCAGCGTAGTGGCTCCCTGCTCGCCTGTGATCAGGATGGCGCCAACCACGGAAATAGCCGAAATCGCGTTCGTGAGCGACATCAGCGGGGTGTGCAACAGCGGCGAAACGCCCCGAATGAGCTGAAAGCCCAGGAACGCGGCCAGCATGAAAACATACAAGGACCCAATGTCCAACTTCATCTGCCTCGATCTCCCTTCACGATTCTCTGCTCCGGCTCTTACGCACTCTTCGTGCCGGACCCCTCAACGGGCAGTCCCAGTGCCTGCCGCACGCGCGCATGAACCACCTCGCCGCCGTTGGTGACCAACGTTTCACGGGTAATCTCGTCGGCGGTGTTGAGGGTGACCTTGCCGTCCTTGATCAGGTGCTTGAGGAAAGTTGCGATGTTGCGTGCGTACATCTGGCTGGCGTGGTACGGGATCTCGCTCGCCAGGTTGAGCGGCCCCATCAAAGTGACGCCGCCGACGGAAACGGTCCGGCCGGCCTGAGTGCCCTCGCAGTTGCCGCCGCGTTCGGCGGCCAGGTCCACCACGACGCTGCCGGGGGTCATGGCGGCGATCATTTCCCTGGTAATGAGGATGGGTGCTTTCTTGCCGGGGACAGCAGCCGTGGTGATGACCACGTCCTGCTCGCGCACCACGCCGAGCAGCACTTCGCGCTGCTTGCGGTAGAATTCCTCGCCGAGTTCCTTCGCATAGCCGCCTTTGTCTTCGGCCTGCGCTGTTTCCAACTCGACCTGAACGAACTTGGCCCCCAGGCTTTCCACCTGCTCTTTGACCGCAGGCCGGACGTCGTAAGCGCTTACCACGGCTCCCAGGCGGCGCGCCGTGGCGATGGCCTGCAAGCCGGCCACGCCCGCGCCGAGCACGAATACCTTGGCCGGAGCGATGGTGCCGGCTGCCGTCATGAGCATGGGGAACATGCGCGGCAAGGCTTCGGCAGCCATCAGGACGGCCTTATAACCGGCGATGGTGGCCATCGACGAGAGTGCGTCCATGCTCTGCGCGCGCGTGATACGCGGCATCAGTTCCATGGAGAGCAGGCTTGCGCCCGTCGATGCGAGCTGCGAGCATTCTTTCCCCGCTGTAAGCGGCTCGGCGAAACCGATTACAATCTGGCCGCTGCGAAGGAGCGGCAAATCCGCCGCGCCCGCCTCCGGATTGGCGCCGAAGGTCCGGACCTGCAGGATGACGTCGGCTTCCTTGAACACATCCGCGCGGGATGTCACGATACGCGCGCTCTTCGCCTCGTATTCGGCGTCCGGGGTGCCGGCCGCCTCGCCGGCGCCCGCTTCCACCACGAATTCGACTCCGCTCTTTGCGAGCACGTCCATGGCGCGCGGAACCATTGCCACGCGCCTCTCGCCAGGGTACGTCTCGCGAGGTATACCGATCTTGATCGCCACGCCAGGTTCCTTCTTCTTGTGATTTACCGCAGACCTGCCATTCCCCAGCTAGCTGCTTCGGGTGTAGCAGTATTTCTAATGTTACCGCAAACCGGGGCGGGGAACGAAAACGCGGCGCCAATCACCTCGAGATCACTCTCAACTCAACGAGAGGGTTTTTACCCGCTTGCACACGCACCAGGGGCATGTCCTTCTCATGCGCAGCCAGAAAGTCGGGATCGTCCGCCGACTGGCCGTAAGTCGAGTCGCGGGTGGCAAAAACGCGGTACTCGCCGGGTAGCAAATTGAGCCCGCGAACCTGATCGCCTCGCGTGGCCACGGAGTACAGGTAATTACCCTCCGAGTTGACAAGATAGATCCACGAAACGGTTGCGGCATCAGGGGGATCCGCGAGCGCGCGAACCGGCAACACAGCGCTGGCATCGGCTACGGTGATTTCCAAGGAGGCGCCGCCGGGTGGTGCGAACAGGTCGATACGTCGCCCCGGCGCTTCCCGGCCCGCGTAACGCACCGACTGCAGTTGGAAGGGGCGATCCCGGCCGGTTTGCGTCAGCTCCAAGGTCCCCGCCGTGTAACTTCCGGGCATGATGCCTTTCAAGACGAACGTCCCGTCTTCGCCTACGCGCGCGCTGGGTGAGCCCGGGCCCCATAGTATGACCGACATGGCTCGGGGTCGCGCCCCCGCGGCGAAGATGAGCTTTCCTGGAATATCGACAGGCTGCGCGATGTGACAGCGCAGTTCGAGCCCGCTCAGATCGCTTTGGTCAACATGCACAGGTAGTCGCGCATAGAGCGTGCCGGATAGCACGCTCGAGACGCCAGCCCCCACGCGCAGCTCGTAGTCGCCCGGCGCGACATTGCGCCAGGTGAAGCTCCTGTCTCCATCCGGCTGCACCAAGGCGCCACGCGAGACCAACGTAGAGTTTCCCTCGGCGTTGGTCAATCCGACCGAAATCGTAGCCGTGGAGCCGTACTCCGGAGGCAGCACAATGTGGCCGGAGATTCGGAAGCCGAGATTCGGTTTCAACCGCATACGGAGTCCGGTGATCTCCTGGCCCGCGCGCACGTCGATCGGTTTTGCCTCCGCCTCATGCAGTCCCGCGGGGTAGTATTCATCCGCGTAGCGGCCGGCCTCGTAGAAGGCTCCTCGTCCAGGCGCAACACGGAGATAGTACCGGCCGGCGACGAGCCCGGCTATGCGGAATTCTCCGAGGTCGTTCGTGGCCGACCCGGCGATGATTTTCAATTGGCGCCGGCCGTTCACCAGGCGGTAGCCTAACAGGTAGACCGGGCTCTGTAAAGGAAAGCCGTCCTCGTCCTCGACCGTGCCGGAGACGACCGCCTGAGGCGTTAGCTCGATGCGCGCGGCCGCGACCGCTTCCCCCGGCGCCAGCGTCGCGATGGATTGCTGAAGGAGGTATCCGCTCCGGTCAAAGAAGACAGGCCATGTTTCAGTGGAGGAAACCGGGCTATCGAGGTGAAAGCGCCCCCCGGCGTCGGTGATGCAGTACGGCGCGCGATGGGTCCGCACATAAACTCCCGAGACAGGCGCGCCGGTGAGTTGATCGACGACGACACCATCCAGAGCCTGGGACGGCAAGGCTGAAGCCAGGGCGATCCCGAGCAGCCACGTTTTCATCGCGCGCTCCTTGATGCCGGGCACACCACGGTGATTTTCACGGACGCTCCAGTGGGGAGCGGAGTCTCGAAGTCCTGGTTCCGGATGTCGCGACCGTCCAGGGTGACGGCCTGAACCCAGTACGGTTGCGCAGGCGGATAGTGCGGGCTTGCCCACAAGCGCACAAGTCCCAACGGTACTCCCCGCAACGTGAACCTGCCGCCGGCACTGTCCACTTTTAGCGGACGCTGTGAAATGTAACTGCTCCCCACCGGCATTACCTGGAGCGTCACGGGTACCGCGGCGCAGCCCGAAGCGAAGTCCACCTTACCCTCGATTTCCGGCAGCGGCTGCAAGACGAGATCTAACCCGGTGACATCGTTCGAACCGACCTCCACTTCCCGAAGAATCCCGTAGAGCGGCGTCCAGTCCGTGTCGTCGAACCGGTCCTCGCTCCGTTCGGATACGGTGGACCTCAGGTAATATTTCCCCGGCAACACGTTTTCGAATGTGAACTCCCGGTTCCGAACTTCCGCGGTGGGACTTGGATCTCCTCCACGGCTGTGAGGCGGAACCAAGGTAACCCAGTACTGAGTCCGGGTATCGTCCAATTCGGGAGCCGATGGCGGTGCGCTCAGCCGGCCGCTCACGCGTACGCCCGCCAATCGTTTGACCTGAACGTCGGCGCGGATGCTCTGCCCCACCGCCAACTCGAGCGGCCTGGCCGACTTAAAATCCAACGCTCCGGGGTAGTAAGTGGCTCGGTAGTCTGACGCCCACTGGCCGTTGCCGGGCCATCCTTCCGCACGCAGATAGTAAGTTCCGGCAGTAAGGAACGCGCAGCGAAACTCGCCCCGATCGTCGGAAGAGGAGTTTTCGCAAGCGACTGGGAACACAGCCTGCCCGTCCGGAAGACGCTGCTGTACGGCACGATGCTCCGCCCCGGGCAGGATGGGGCCCTTCATAAAAAGCTGCATTCTGGCGCCCGGCAAAGGCGTACCATATGGACTCGTGATTTTGCCGGTAATAACGCCGTACCGCACAAGTTCCAGCGTCGTTTGGGCTCGGACCGCGCCGTCGGAGTTGACGCTCTTGTCGACTTTCAGACCGGAAGAGTACCTCGCCACGGATGCCGGTCCCTGAACTGCAGGGAGACGCAAATCAACCGATGTGGGACCGGGCCGGCTCGACGGCGACGCTCCGGGCATCATATAGCCGGGACGCTCTGCGTATATGTAATGGATTGCCTGGGCAAGGCCTGAGAACTCGAAATGGCCCCGGTCGTCGGTTCTCGCGAGGAGCGGTTCGTCGCCGATGTCCCTGGCCAACGACACCCGAGCGCCTGCGATTGGCTGGCCTGTAGCTTGATCGATCACATGACCCTCTATCATTGCGGTTGCCGCGCGCGAGGGGGAGGCGGACAGCAGGAGGACGAGCGGCGCACAGCAGGACAACAAACGGGGCATTTCAGCCCTCCTTATCTTCAAACAGAATATCACACGAAACGGCGGTCAAACGTCCCATCCTTTAAGCCGCTTGGTGGGGCCATTCTGGCGGAATGGCTCGCATGCGCGTGCGGATGCAATCGGCCGGAGGATTGAGTACACTTCGGTGTGTATCCGATACTACCGGCAGTCCTCGGTTTTGCCATGGCCTCTCAACAGCCCATCGGGTTCACGGAACGCACCATCGCAACGGGTCTGAAAGGTGGCTACCAGGTCCTGGCGGTCGACTTGAACGGCGACGGCCGCAAGGACGTCCTCGCGCTGGCCAGTGATCTTGACGAACTGGTCTGGTTCGAGAACCCATCGTGGACGCGGCACGTGATCGTTGGTGGGCGGCGCCGCATGATCAACGTGGCGGTGTGGGATTGGGACGGCGACAGAATCCCGGAGATCGTACTGGCTGAGGAATTCTCGCCGAATCCGGCCAAGAGCGCGGGCGTGGTGAGCGTGCTCACGCGCCAGGGCGATCCCCGCCAGCCATGGTCGGTCCACGAGATCGACCGCCTGCCGACCTCTCATCGCCTGCGCCTGGCGCGCATCGACGCGAGCGGGAAGCCGGTGGTGGTGAATGCACCGCTGGCCGCAGCGACGGCCGAGCCACCGGAATATCGCGCGCGGACGCCGCTGGTGTTCTACCGCCCCGGCGAATGGAAACGCGAAGTCATCACCGATGCCACCGAAGGCGTGATGCACGGCATCTTCGTGGTGGATTGGGACGGCGACGGCCGCGATGAGATCCTGACCGCCAGCATGTCGGGCATTCACCTCCTCAAGATGGGCAAGGACGGCCGCTGGAGCCGCCGGGAACTCACTAAGGGCGATCCGGCGCCGTGGCCGAAGAGCGGCGCGAGCGACGTCGCCGCCGGTCGTCTCGGCAAGAAGCGATTCCTCGCTGCCATTGAGCCATGGCATGGGCATCAAGTCGCGGTGTATATCGAACAGAAAGGCGCCTGGCGCCGGCAGGTGATAGAAAGCGGCATGGCGGACGGGCACGCACTGCTGGTTGTAGATCTGGACGGTGACGGCCGGGACGAGATCGTGGCCGGCTATCGCGGCGGGGATCACAGCGTCCATTTTTACAAGGCCGCGGACGCCGCTGGCCGGAACTGGGTGCGCGCGGCCGTGGACGAGGGCGGCATGGCTGCCGCCTCCTGCGACGTGGCGGATTTCGGCATAGGGTGGCCGGAAATTGTCTGCATCGGTACTGCCACGGCCAACGTGAAGTGTTATTTGCCTCGCGCGAAAAACAGATAGCGTAGAATCGATATTTGACCGACATCCGGGTCACGGTTGCGATCCCTACTCTGGCGGCGGATTCCGCGCTGGCCGAGTGCCTCGAATCCCTGGCGCTGCAGACCGGGATCGGCGTCGAAATCGTAGTTGTGGACAACAGCGGCCAGGGGCTTGTGCGCCGGAAAGGGTTGGCCGGCGGATCGGTCCGTGTGATTGAGAACCAGCGCAACGAAGGATTTGGGGCGGCCATCAACGCGGTTTGTCGAAGTTCAGAAGCCCCGTATGTAGCGGCGCTGAACGATGACGCCGTGGTGAAGCGCGGCTGGGCCGCGGCGCTGGTAGAGGCGGCGGAAAGCGACGCGCGCGTGGGAATGTGCACGTCGCGGATATTGCTGGCAGGCTTGGGAGCGCTCGATTCGGCAGGCATGCTGATTGCGCGGGACGGCTCCAGCAAGCAGCGCGGCCACGGGCTTCCGGCGGACAGTTTCCCGGCGCGCGAGGAAGTGCTGTTTCCGAGCGGGTGCGCCGCGCTATACCGGCGTGCGATGCTCAATGAAATTGGAGGATTCGACGAGGATTTCTTCCTCTATTGCGAGGACACGGATTTGGGCCTGAGGGCGCAGCGGGCGGGTTGGCGTTGTCTCTACGTGCCGGACGCGGTGGTGGAACACCGCTACTCTTATTCGGCGGGCCGCGCTTCGGCCCGGAAGGCGTTCTATGTGGAGCGCAACCGGCTTTTCGTCCTGGCCAAGAATTTTCCGCTGCGGCTGGCCCCGGGCGCGTTGCTCGCTGCACTGGCCCGGTACTTCTGGCACGTCTGGTACACCATGAGAGGACGCGGCGCGGCGGCGAAATACCAAAGCGATGGGGGAAGCGCGCTGGAACTGGCGTGGCTCACCGTGCGGGCGCACTGGGCCTTGATCGCGAACTGGCGGAGCCTTTGCGAAAAGCGCCGCCGAATCCGCAAGACCGCGAAGATCGGCGACCGGGAGTTCATCGTGCTGCTGCGCCGTCACGCCATCACGGTGAGGGAGGTCGCCGCGATATGACGCTCGCCGGAGGACCGGGCGCGGTGCTCATCATTGTGCCGGCGTATAACGAAGAGGCCGCGGTGGGTTCCGTGGTGACGGAAATCCGCGCTGTCGTGCCCGGCATTCCTGTCCTTGTGGTCGACGACTGCTCGGAGGATTCCACAATCACGGCGGCGCGCATGACGGGAGCGGATGTCCTGCCGCTGCCGTATCACCTTGGTCTTGGGGGAGCGGTGCAGGCTGGTTACAAACTGGCCTTCGAATTGGGCTACGAGTACGTCATCCGGCTTGACGGAGACGGCCAGCACGACCCGCGGGACATACCGGCAGTGCTGGACGCTCTGCGCTCGAGCGGTTGCGAAATGGTGATCGGGTCGCGGTACCTGTTGGAGGATTCCAACCACACCAGCTTTTTGCGTTCCTTGGGCATACGCTTTTTCCGCCTGATATTGCGGCCCATTCTGGGCAAGCCGGTGCTCGATCCTACATCCGGTTTCGTGGGCGTGAATCGTGCCGCGCTCCAGGTTTTCAGCAAGAGCTTTCCTCTCGAATATCCCGAGATCGAGGCGCTGGTTGTGTTGAAACGCCGCGCCTTCCGCTTCCTCGAGGTGCCTTGCCGCGTGCGTCCTCGTGTGGCGGGCAAGAGCACCATCACTCCGCTGAAATCGGTTTACTTCGTGATTCACGTCCTGATGGGCGTGTTCGTAAATATCCTGAAATTTGAACGCCGCAGGTGGAGGAGATAGCCGTGGAGCCGTTGTTAAACGCGATCGGGCTCGCCAGCCTCGCGGTGATTGCGCTGGTGCTTTTGTCGCTGCGCCGCGCGCACATCCGCGTGGAGTATTCGGTGAGCTGGTTAGGCGCCGCCGTGGCTCTGCTGGTGTTGTCGCGCTGGCGATCACTGCTGGAGCGGGTCGGTGGCTGGCTGGGGTTGAGGGACGATCCGGCCTCGGCGCTGGTCTTGCTGATCATCGTGGTGCTTTTCGTGCTCAGCTACCGGTTTTCGATCATCATCTCCCGTCTCAAGGACGCCAACGTGGCCCTGACGCAGAGGATTGCGGTGCTCGAGTTTCGGGTCCGGACCCTAGATGAAAAGCAACAAGCCGACAGTTCCTCGTAAGACTACTCTTCCAGCGGGCCCCAGACCGTGGCTTTACGCCGCGGCTGTGTGCATAACCCTGCTCGCCGTGTTCGAGGCCTATCAGCCCGCGCTGCACGGCCCGTTTCTGTTCGACGATCTCTATCTGCCTTTCCAACTGCCGGAACTCATCCACGCGCCGCTTTCCCATTGGCTTCGGCAAACGCGCCCGTTTCTGATGTTCACCTTCTGGGTGAACCTGCGCGTATTCGGCCTGGACCCATACTACTTTCACCTGTTCAACGTTTTGTTTCACTTCGCCAATGGAGTCCTGGTGTACCTGATTGCCAAGCGCTTGCTTTGCAAGGTGGGTGTGGAGGGTTGGACGCTGGCGCTCTATTCAGGATTCGCCGCGGGGGTGTTCCTGTTTCATCCCTTGCAAACCGAATCCGTGGCTTATGTTGCGAGCCGGTCGGAGACGCTGAGCGTCCTGTTCTTCTATGCGGCGTTCGTCCTGTTCCTGTACCGCCGCGAAGCCGCCGCGTCCTGGCGCGTGGCAGCCACCGTGGTGTTTCTGTTTGCGGGAGCCGCTCTTACCAAGGAACACACCGCCGTGTTCCCGGCCCTGTTACTGTTGACGGATTATTACTGGAATCCCGGTTTCTCTTTTGGCGGCATCAAACGAAACTGGCGGCTCTACTTACCGCTTGCGGCAGCAGGCGCGGCGGGTCTTGCCTTTGTCTGGACAGTGCTCCGTGCCGCCGACACGGCAGGATTCGCCGTGGCGGGCTTGCCCTGGCACGATTACTTGTACACGCAGGGGCGCACCATCTGGGTGTATCTGCGGATGTTCGTTCTGCCCGTGGGGCTGAATCTCGACCACGACTTTGCGATCTCGCGCAGCCCGCTGGACCATGGCGCCGTGATTGGCCTGGCGGCACTTGCAGCACTGGCCGCGGCCGCGTTTTGGCTCAGGCGCAAGTATCCGCTGGCAAGCTACGGCGTTCTGGTGTTCCTGTTGCTGCTGGCTCCGACATCTTCTTTCATCCCCATCAAAGACCCCCTGGTCGAGCGGCGGATGTATCTGCCGATGATCGGACTGGTACTGATCGTGGCGGATGTGGCACGGCGCATCCGCTTGTCCCGCGCGGCTCTGGCCTGGATCGGAACAGGTATTCTGGTGACAGCCGGGGCGGCCACGCGCGTACGCAACCAGGTCTGGAGCGGAGCGATCCCATTGTGGGA
>CAYLLB010000048.1:0-34423 GCA_964384215.1 uncultured Solibacteraceae bacterium
ATGCTGCTGGGAATCTGGTTGTTGGGGAACGGATTGCCGGTGAAGGGATTGTATAACTGGGTGCCCTTCGGGTCGGCGCAGATGCCGCTGGCGCTGAAGCTGGAGCAGAGGGCCGAGAAATCCCCGTTGCGCATAGCCGCGGACGGGTAGGTCAACTGCGGCAGCGAATACATACGGTTGCGCATGCCGGCGTAATCGAAGAAGAAGAACGCCTTGTTCTTCACGATGGGACCGCCGACATTAACGCCGAACTGGTTCCGGACCGTGGGCGAGCGCTTGCGCCCGAATGCGTTATTCGTGAAGCTGTTTGCGTTCAGCTTGGTGTTCTGAAGGTACTCGTACAGGTCGCCATGGAAGCCATTGGTGCCGGCCTTGGTCACCATGGTAATGGTGCCCAGGTTACGGTATTCGGCGTTGGTGTTGTAGGACTCAACCTTGAATTCCGCCATGGACTGCACAGGCGGGAGGCTGATCATGCCGAGGCCGTAGCTGTACGCGCCGGCGCCATTGCCGAAATCATTTGCGGCCACGCCGTTGATGGTGAAGTTGAACGACCCCCAGTGGGTGGCGCCGCCGGTTTGTGGGCTCGATCCGGACAACTGCGCGCCAGGCACCAAAGCCATCAGCATGTCGATGGACTGCTGGGCCAACGGCAGGTTGGTCATCTTCTGGACGTCAATGGTTCCGCCGATGGTCGGACTTTCCGTTTTGACCAGCGGCGCTTCACCGGTAACGCTGACGCTCTGCTGAACCTCGCCGACTGTCAGCTGCGCGTTGACGCGCACCGTCTGAGTGGACAACACTTTGACTCCGGTGGTGTTCGAGGTCTGGAATCCCTGTTTAGAAACCTTTACCGAATAGGTTCCTACCTGTAGGTTGGGGACTGAATAAGCGCCGGAAGAATCCGCTTTTGTCGTGAAGCTGATTCCAGTACCCTCGTTGGTCACCGTGACCTGGGCTTCAGGAACAGATGCTCCAGAAGCATCGGTGATGAGGCCGATGATGGTGCTGCTGATGTTCTGCGCGAGAAGAACGGGCACTGTTAGCAGAACGGCCAGCAGAATTAAGAGAATCTTGTTGCTGTTCTTGACTGACAAGACTAACCTCCTTTTTTTCTTCGAGTGGTAGAGGAACTGCCTGCGTCTGGATACAGCTTCACCGAAAGACTTGAAGCACATTCCTCTCCCACGAGCGGAAGTTTAAAACAACTCGCTACGCAAGTCAAGCATATAGTTCCAAGTTTAAAATAAGTAAACTATGATACGCTCGGCTGTGCGCGTACTTAGTTCTGATATCAGAAGCTTTGATCGCTCCGGGAAGGATTCTTTTGTCTCAATTCCCATCGGCGGGCAGGGAATTGTTCATTCAGGACGAGCCGCAGCAACTTCCGCTTCTCGTTGATCGTCTCGGGGGTGTAGATGTAGTCCTGTTCCCACTCGTAGCCCAGGCGCGAGTCGCGTCGCGCGGTCTCCCAGGATGCGCCGGTGCGAATGAGCTCCGCTTTGAGGATGGCTTCCATGCGGTCGAGGAGGTCCAAAGCCCCGGCGGAATCCCGCGAGTTACCCAGCCGATAGCGAAGGTCTTCGAATTCGAGCAAGGCATGCTCACTACGCATCATCCGTTGAAGTTGTTCAGCCAGAAGGACTTCCCGGAAGGCACCCGCCTGCTTGCGGGAGGGGGCCCGCAGCGCCGCTTCGCGATAGCTCTTGAGCCCTTCCTCCATTTTGTCTGCGGCCAGCAACAGGTACTTCTGGAACACAGGAAGGCTGAACGGTTTCACGTACCGCTCGGCAACATTGATGCGGTTGCTGAAGTCCGGCCAAAGGAAGAGCCGCGCGGGAACATAAGGCCAATAGGGGTTCAACTGCGATTCGCGACTCCAGAGCCCCTGATCGTTCCAGGAGTGCTCCAGCGTCATCGCCCTGGGTTTGGGTTTCTGGAAGAAGAAGGGTGCGGCCACGGCGTTGCAGGTACCCCAGTTCGGGCCGGTGTCCGGCACCAGGCGGCTGGCTTCGCTGAAGGATTTCCACGCTGCCAGCACCTTCGCTTCCGATCCGGGACCAAAATCGCGCCGCGCCACGCTCCGCAGGAGTTCGTCTATGGGCGGCGCCTCGCTCCAACTATCCCAGGCCCGGATTTCGGCCACGAAGTTCGGCTTGAAGCCGTAGCTCCAACTCTCCATGGTCCCGTCGACTCCGTACTCGCGGAGCGCCTGATAGCGCGCATACCACTGATACGGGAATGGCAGGTAGGGCATGGTCCCGAACTGCCAACTGGCGAAAGTGTCCGCTTTGGAATAAACCGCCCGCATGCCACGCTCACGGGCGGCGGCGATCTGCGCTGCGGTCACCTCGGCTGGACCTGCCTGGTTGATGGCATAATCCTTCAGCCAACCGCGCTCCCCGTCCAACTCGAATCCCTTTCCGTTCTCGAAGGTGAGCAGCGGGATCGCGTCTCGGGGTAGCTGGTTCACGAAGTAACGTTTCAATTCCACCTGTTCGGGGCGGAAGTCGATGTTGTACTCCCAAGGGAGCACCTCGATCGCCGGATTCAGCTTGCGGCACTCATCGACCACGATTTCGACCCCACGCGCCCACTGCCGCGCCCAATCATGCAAGTCCTGCTTGCCGTGGCCGCCCGCGCCGAACCAGTTGTCATAAAAGAAGCCCTCGGTGAGCAGAACGTAGCCGCGGATTTCGGGGAACTCGCGGACGATGTTGCGCACGAGCTTTCGCAGGCCCTCCTGGTTCTCCGGGGTGCCGTCGAAGCGATAGATGATGGGGGTATACACGTCGAGCCCCTGGCGCGCCGCGCGGCGAATCAGGTCCTTCATCTTTCCGGGAGGATGCGATCTCATCTTGTCCCAATACGGTGGCACGCCCGGGGCGTTGTTCGGGTTGCGGTAAACCGAGCAGAAGATGGAATCGAAGCCGTACCGGGCGATGGTTGCCAGATACTTATCCGGCCACTCCATCCAGCCCAAGCCGGACAACGTCATGCGCGCGCGGAAGAGGCTGTGGCGAACTGCATTAAGGTTGCGAGGCAGGATGGGGGCTTCACGAAGGTTCATGCGGGCCTCCAGGTTGTAGAGGCCATACATGGCGCCGCGTTCGTCGAAGCCGCAGACCGCCACGCGGTCCCCCGCGACCACGATCTGGTAGTCTTTCGGGTTTTTCAGTGCAGCGCCGCAGCCGGGCATCTGGCTGCGGACGCCGGCGACGACGGTGCGTTGCAGGCTGGTCCAATTGTCCAGCGAATCCACCGTCCGCAGCTCCAGCTTCGTCTGCATTGCGGAATCGAGGTAGGCGCGGAAGTTGCCGGCGGCCTGGCGCAGCACCATCCCGGCGTTCTTGAGAATGACAAGAGTCCAGCCTTGCGCCGGCAAGGCAACCTCGGCAGCGGAAGGGCGGGTAGCCGGATCGCGCCGCAAAGGTTCGGGACCTTCCGAGAGCGCTTTCACAAAAGCATACGGCTCCTCGACCGGCAAGGTACGCCATGCGCGGGCGGCGAACCCGGCGGAACCGGCCGCCTGCTGGGCGGCGCACACCGGAAGAGCGAGCAGGATGAACGTGAGCACGGAGGGGCAGGTTCTGCGCATGAGGGCAATTATAAATCCCGCTGGTTCGACCCCGCGCATTCCGCGACGAGCCACTGGGAAGATATCATTGAATCCTGATGAAAACCAGATGGATGGCCTTGTTTCTGCTCGGAGGCGCCACTTGTCTAAGCGCCGGTGATGTGAATTTCAAGAAGCGTTGTCTGGACGATCTGATCGCCCAGATGCCCGGTGTTCTCGCTTCGCAGGATGTCCGGACGGGCCGCTTCGGCACGGGCATCTGGATCGTCACCGACCAGAACGTCATGCTGGCGCTGGCGGCGGCGTGGTCGACGAAGGCGACCGGCAACCCGTACTACCACGATGCCAAGGTGCTCGATTCGATCATGGCCGCGGGCGACGCGCTGATTGAGGATGCAGATGTGACAGGGCAGTGGGTGTTCCGCAAGAAGGACGGCTCCACCTGGGGCAAGATCTATATGCCGTGGATTTACTCGCGCTGGATCCGCACCTACGGCATCGTGCGAGATGCCATGCCGCCCGAGCGCCGTGCGCGCTGGGAGAAAGCCCTGCGTTTGGGCTACTCCGGCATATCGCGCCAGCTCCGTGGCGCAAGACTGGTGAACATACCCGCCCACCACGCCATGGGGCTGTACTTTGCCGGCCTGTTCCTGAACGAGCCCGAGTGGAAGAAGCAGGCCGCGGAGTTCCTGCACCGCATCGCGGCCGAACAGCAGCCGGATGGTTACTGGTCGGAACATGTAGGGCCGGTAGTCCTGTACAACACCGTGTATTGCGACGCGTTGGGAGTTTACTATACGGCGTCAGGCGATCAGGCGGTGCTCGATGCGCTCCGCAAGGCGGCCACGTTTCACGCACACTTTACTTATCCAGATGGGACGCTGGTGGAAACCATCGACGAGCGCAACCCGTACCACGAGGAGGTCTGGCTGCCGAACGCAGGCCTGACAATGACGGACGAAGGCCGCACTTATACGGCGCGCCTGCTCAGGCTGCACAACAAACCGCTGCCAGCGGACACTGCCGCCCTCCTCCTGCTGTACGGCAAGGAAGGACCGGGGCTTGCGCGAGACCCGCTTGATTCGGATTTCAATTTCGTACTGGGAAAAGGCGACGCCGTTGTGCGCCGCAACGGGCCGTGGTTTCTGGCCGTCTCAGCGCTGGCTGCTCCGCTCGCCAAGTCCCGCTGGATTCAGGACCGGCAGAACTTCTTCAGCGTGTATCATGACCAAGCCGGATTGATCCTCGGAGGCGGCAACACCAAGCTGCAGCCACGCTGGAGCACCTTCACCGTCGGCGACGTGAACCTGTTGAGGCACAAGGCAGGGGACGAGGACCCGGACTTCGCGCCCGGCGACGGGCTGCTGCACATTCCGGACTCGGCGCGGCTGATCGAAGGCAAGCGTTTGGGTGTGGAACTGGACTACGCGGGTAAGCGCGGCACGGTGGAGTTGAAACCCATAGACAGCCGGAGTATGGAGATCGTCTATTCGGGCGATAAGGCGATGACCGCTCATCTGCAGATGCTGCCGCGCATGGGTAAAGATCTGGTTGCCGCAACAGGCAAGCGCCAGACGCTGGATGCCGCGCCGCTCCGCTGGACCAAGGCCGAGGCGGGTGACTGGATCGAACTGGCCGGAGTTCGCGTGCGGATCCCGAGAGGCTCGATGGTAACCTGGCCGGTGTTGCCCCACGATCCCTATAAGAAGGATGGTAGAGCCGAGCCTGCTCAGGGACGCATCGTCGTAGACATGCCCCTTACCACGGGCGAGGCGCGCGTACGGATCGAGATCCGCTGAAGTCAATTGCCACGGGTCGGCAGCGGCTACCTGGCTTTGCGATAGGCTTCGTCCAGGATCTGGACCACGTGCAGAACGCGCTGGCCGTGGCCATGCAGGCGCACGCCGGCCTCGAGTTGCAGCATACAGCCGGTATTGGACGCGGCGATGAGAGTTGCGCCGGTTGCGTTGACGTTCTGCATCTTGCTCTCCAGAACCGCCATGGCCATCTCATGCTGCACGATGTTGTAAACACCGGCGCTGCCGCAGCACTGATCCGAAAGCTTCATCTCGCGCAACTTGAGCCCCGGCACCTCACCGAGTAGCTTGCGCGGAGCCGAGCGGATCCCTTGGCCATGGGCCAAGTGGCAGGAGTCCTGGTAAGTTACCGTCTCCTCGATGCGTCCCATCGCGGGATTCAACTCGATGCCGGCGAGGAATTCGTTGACGTCCATCAGGCGGGCGCGGAACTGACGGGCCTTTTCGGCGTAGGCCGGATCGTCCGCGAGCAATTCCGGATACTCCTTGAGCGTGGAGCCGCAACCGCCGGCGTTGTTGAGGATCACGTCGTAGCCGCCAGCGAGGAAAACGTCTATGTTGCGCCGTGCAAGCTGCCTGGCCTTTTCGAGGAGGCCGACATGGGCGTGTAGCGCGCCGCAGCAGCCCTGGCCGTCGGGAACGGCAACTTCGCAGCCGTTCTTCTGAAGCACGCGCACAGTGGCCTCATTCAGACGTGCGAAACACACGTTGGCAATGCAACCCGCAATGAATCCGACCCTGTAGCGGCGCTGCCCCTCGGGCGGGAACGTCTTGCCGATGTGGCGGAAGAAGAACGGCCACTCGGCGTGTGGTGTGAGGCGCTCGATCTTCCCTAGCTTGCCGAACAGCCTCAATATGCCTGTGGCTCGCGCGAGCCGCTGCATTCCCGTCACTTGATAGATGTAAATCAGCACACCGGCAATCGAGAGCAGCGCCGGGGAAAGCACCAAGTGGTTGAACAGGAAGCCACGCAGCAGACGCACAGGTAGGGCGCGGTGGCATTGTGTCTCGATTTGCGCACGCGCAGCCTCGATCAGGCGTCCATAGGCTACGCCACTCGGACAGGCGCTTTCGCAGGCCCGGCAGGCAAGGCAGAGCCCGATGTGCTTGACGTAGGATGGGCCGAGTGACGCAGAACCGCTGGCCACCTGGACCATCTGGTAAATGCGTCCGCGCGGGGAGTCCATCTCCAGGCCGAGTTCGCGGAAAGTGGGGCAGGCGTAAAGGCAAAGGCCGCAGTGGATGCAGCGATCCAGATCGGCGCCTGCCGGGGCGTGTACACTCGAGGAGCTAGATGCGGCCATAAAGCCTCCCCGGGTTGAGCAGGTTTTGCGGGTCGAAGAGTTTCTTCACCCCGCGCATCAACTCAAAGTCGCCGCCCGGCTGGGGCCAGAGCGGGAGCGATGCCTTGTGCTTGGCGGAAGCGGCCTCAACCACGGCCTTCCAGCCGCGTGCCTGCGCCCCGGCGAGCCAGGTTGCGGCGTCGCCGGGCGCGTCGAAGCAGGCGTAGACAATGCCGTTGCCCGCACGGGCAAGCGCAGGGACGTTGAGCGAGCCGAACACCTCGCCGAGGCGGGGGATCTTCGTCGAAATGCGGACGACGGTGGCCTCCTCTTTTTCGGCAAGGACGCCGGGCACAAACTCCTCGATTCTCCGCCACAGCGACGCTTCCTCGTCGCCTTCGAAAACTCTCGCTCCAGGCAGTTCCTTGCGGTAGCGCGCCACTACCGCCGAACAGCCTTCCGCGCGCAGCACGAGAATCGCTCCGTCGAATCCCAGGCGCCGCGCAGCGCGCCCGTCCGCTACGTCCAAAGCCACCGGCTGGAGCGGGCTGGCGAGGATCCGGTCGCGCTCGGCGATGGCATCGGCGAGAGATGCAAACTGAAACACGAAAGTTGCGGCGCAGGGCTGCACTGGAGCCAGCTTGAAGTTCACGACTGCGATGGCAGCCAGCGTGCCGAACGAGCCGATCATGAGCTTGGCCATGTCCAGGCCCGCGACATTCTTTACTACCATGCCGCCGGACTGCACCAGCTTGCCCTCGAGCGTGGCGAACTTCATGCCGATGACCATGTCGCGCGCGGTGCCGTATGCGCGCCGGCGCGGCCCGCTTGAGTTAGCGGCAACAACGCCGCCGACGGTTGCATCGGAGGCGAACGGCGGATCGAGCGGGAGTTGTACCCGGTTGCCGGCGAGCAGCGAGCGCAATTCGGCAAAACGCACGCCCGCCTCCACGCTGATGGTTAGATCCCGCGGTTCGAACTTCAGCACGCGGTTGAGCGCGGAAGTGGATATGACGACCGGCGCCTCGGCGATGGGCCCGCCCAGGCGCGTTTTTGAGAAATCTCCGCCCAGTTGAATGACGTTGGCGGCCTCCGCCGCTTCGCGCAACGCGGCGGCGAGTTCGGATTCATTCTGCGGCTTTATCATCTCCAAGCAAACACAAAACGACTACTCTATCATGTGATCAATATGCACAGACGCGATGTCATTTCGTTGCTGGGCGCGGCGGGCGCTTCCGCCGCTATTCCGCCGGTGCAGGCGGGTGCCGCTCCGGCATGGCCGTTCGATAAGGTTGTGGAGCGGAACCGCTGGACGCAAATCAAAGCCGGCGGATTTCGGGAGCGTGTCTATGGTTGCGTGTTCGACGGCGACTGGCTGCAGGCGGGCGTGCCGCTGGGCGGCCTCGGCACCGGCTACATGACCATCGAGGGCACGGGGAAGCTGGGGCACCAGTCGATCTACAACGACCTGGTTCCGCCAAAGAAGCACTTCGCTGACTGGCTGACCGTAGAGGTGGGAACGCGTCACGTGCCGCTGTCGGCGGCGCGCATCGCCTACTGGGGACACCACCCCGTGGCCGACCTCACTGCGGATTTCGGCGAACTGCCTCTCAGCCTCGGACTGCGCGCGTTCTCGCCGCTGATACCAGGTGATCGCGCGGCATCGAACACACCCGTAGCGCTGTTCGAACTGGAGCTGCGGAACACATCCAGCGCCGCGCTCAAACTGACGCTGCATTTACGGTTTCCGCCTCCGACGCCGAAGGGCACAATTGCCGTGAGAGGCGAAGGCGTAGTGGCGAACGATGTACAGCCGAACGAGGCGCGCCTCACCGTCGACGTTCCGGCGGGCGGCGCCGTGCGCAAGCGCTTCGCGGTGGCGTGGTATGCGCCCGTCTGGAGAGACAGTTCGAGCGAGCCTCATCGCAACCGTTACTCGCAGCGGTTTGGCAGCGCCGCGGTGGCCGCCGCGGCGGGGCTGCAGAATTTCGACGCTTGGCTGCGGCGCGTGCTGGCTTGGCAGGCGGTGATTTACGAATCCAGCCTGCCCAACTGGCTGCGCGACTGGCTGGTGCAAAGCCTTTACAGCCTGACCAAGAACTCGGTCTGGATCGCGCGGACGCGCAAGGACGAGTGGTGGGGCGAAGACGGCTGGTTCACGCACAGCGAGAGCCACACGGGCTGCCCCATCGTGGAGACCATGGTCTGCCGGATGCACGGACATTTCCCGCTGCTGTTCCTGTACCCGGAACTCGAAGAGACCACCCTTGCCGCGTTCCGCCATTTTCAGATTTCGGATGGGGAAATACCTTTCTCGTTCGGTATCCCCACCAGCATGCGCGATCCGCGCTTCCATTGCCAGCACCCGCTCAACTCCGGCCAGTACGTGCAGATGATCCTGCGCCAGTACTTGCGCACGGGCGACAAGCGGCAACTGGCGCGGTTCTTCGATTCGGTGAAGCGCGCGGTGCGCTATCAGTATTCACTTGACGACGACGGCACCGGCCTGGTGCACGACCAGGCTCACGTCTCGCCCGGGGAAGCCTGGCCCGCCAACCAGTTTTACGACGTTTGGCCGTGGGAAGGCGTGTCCTGTTATGTGGCCGGCACATGGATGGCAACGCTGGCCGCGGGCAAGGCGCTGGCTGAGGCGGCGGGTGACAGCGCTTTTGCGGGTGAATGCGCCGCGCGCCTCGGTAAAGCGCAGCGCACCTTTGAAGAACGTCTGTGGAACGGTAAGTACTACAGGCTGTGGAACAACGCGCAGGCCGGAACGACCAGCGAGGTTGTCCTGGCCAACCAGCTCATGGCCGAGTGGTGCGTCAAGGTGCTGGGGCTGGAGAGCGTCCTTCCAGCAGCGCACGTGGATTCCGCGCTCGATACTGTTGCGCGCCTCAACTTCGCCGCCACTTCGTACGGGCTGATCAACGGAGTGGCGCCGGATGGCGCGCCTTACGACACCAAGCTGAACCCGTCGGGCGACCACGCCACGCACATCTTCATTGGCGAGAATCTCTGCGCGGCCGGCACGTTCCTGTATCACGGCCGCCGGGATATTGGACTCGATGTGGCGCGGCGGTTGTGGGATGCGCTGGCCATCAAGACGCGCGCACCCTGGAATCAACGCTGCCTGATCAACGGACAGACCGGCCTGCCGCAGTGGGGCGACGACTATTACTCGAACCTGGCCATCTGGACTTTGCCGATGGCGCTCGAGCGGCAGTCCGTCGGCGAGTTCACGCGGACGGGTCTGGTGTCGAAGATCCTCGCAGCCGCCGGCTAAACGCGGCGCCGGTTTCGAATGACTCGCGAGTGCGCTCGGAGCCGAGCGCGGATCGGAGCGCTTCCAGTTCGGCGATGTAAGCGGCGAGCGACTGGTCGATCTCGCGCGCGTTTGTCGTCAGAATGTCGCGCCACACATCATAGGAGCTGCCGGCCAGGCGAGTCATGTCGGCAAGTCCGGGGCCGGAGACCATCGTGTCCCGGTCCGAGGCGAGCTTTGCGGCGAGCAGCGCGGCGAGTGCGGTCGAGACAAGTTGCGGCAGGTGCGAAGTGAAGCTGACGATGCGGTCGTGCTCTTCCGGGGCAAGCGTCAGAGGACGGGCGCCGATCGCGCGCAAACATTCGATGAACTCGCGCGCGGCGGGCGTCTCCAACTCCGCGTCTTCGGCCGGCGTGAGCACGTAAGTGTGGCCGCGAAACAGATCGGGATCTGCTGAAGCCGCGCCGCGCGTCTCCTTGCCGGCGAGCGGGTGGCCGCCGAGAAACTGCCCGCGGCGAATAGCGGTACGCGCGCACGCCACAATGCTGGCCTTGGTGCTGCCCGCGTCGGTGACCAAGGCGCCGGGTTTTAGAACTTGGTCGAGCGAGCCGATGGTTTCAATGATGCGCTGGATGGTCTGCGAAAGATAGACCACATCGGCCTGAGAGACGGCCTCGCTCAATGAGAGCCCTTCGTCGATGGCGCCGGCGTCGAGCGCCGCACGCACGGCGCCCGGGCTGCTGACGCCCAGGATGCGTCCGCGGAAGCCGGCCTTGCGGAGCGCCAGTCCGAACGACGCTCCGATCAAGCCTGTGCCGACGATGGCTATCGTTTGCATGGCTACATTTCGCGGCCCACGGCCTGCGCGATCATCCGCAACTGGCGCATGAGTTCGTCGAATTGACTCGGCCGGAGCGATTGCGCGCCATCGCTGAGTGCGTGATCCGGATCGGGATGCACTTCTATGATCAACCCATCGGCCCCCGCTGCCACCGCCGCGCGGGCCATGGGGATGACTTTATCGCGGCGCCCGGTGCCGTGCGAAGGGTCGGCGAACATAGGCAAGTGAGAGAGTTGCTTTACCACGGGGATGGCCGAGAGATCCATGGTGTTCCGCGTAGCACTTTCAAACGTCCGGATGCCGCGCTCGCACAGAATCACCTTCTCGTTGCCGCCGGACAGAATGTACTCGGCCGAAAGCAGCAATTCTTCGATGGTGGCGGAGATGCCGCGCTTGAGGAGAACGGGCCTGTCGACATGTCCGAGTTCTTTCAGCAGCGTGTAATTCTGCATATTGCGCGCGCCGACCTGCAGGATGTCGATGTAAGGGAGCATGGTTTCAATCTGCGCCTGATCCATGACTTCGCTCACCGTAAGCAGGTTGTGGCGGTCCGCGGCCTCGCGCATCATTTTGAGGCCGTCCTCGCCGAGTCCCTGAAAGCTGTACGGCGAACTGCGCGGCTTGAAGGCTCCACCCCGGAAGATGCGCGCGCCCGAGCGGGCCACGGCGGCCGCCGCGGCTTCAACCTGCGCGCGGTTTTCAATGCTGCAAGGTCCGGCCATCACGACGACCTTGGGCGTGCCGATCTCCACATCCCGAATTCTGATTACTGTGCCTCCGGGGCGGAGTTGCCGGCTGGCCAGCTTGTACGGCGACATGATGCGATGGCATTCCTTCACGCCATCCATCACTTCGAAATCGGCCAGTTCGATGTTCTCGACTGGACCTATGCCGCCCAGCACGGTGTGCACTACGCCGGTGGACCGGTGCACGGTGAAGCCCAACTCTACCAGCCGGTCGATGACACCCTGTATCTGCGCCTCAGTGGCGCCCGCTTGCATAACGACAAACATCGCTCAGTCCTCTTCCTGCTTCTTCTCCTGATCCGGTTCTTTTTCAACCATGCGTAACTTCTGTACATTGCGCATTTCGTCGATGATGCGCTCGAAGACGCGCTTGACGGCGTCCGGCGGCAACGGCCCCGAGTTGTGCTCGGTCACGTTGCGAAACACTTCGTCCTCACGCTTGGGTTCGTAAATGGGCCAGGCGAGTTCGCGCTTGATGCGTCCGATCCGCTCGACGATGCGGGTCCGCTCATTCAGCAAGGCCAGAAGGCGCAGATCCACATCGTCAATCTTCGTGCGGCATTCGCCGAGAGCTTGCAAGGCTTCTTCACGGTTCATGCTCATTTGGCTCTTATGGCGCTCCGCAGCTCTCGCGTTGCGGATTCGAGATCCGCTTCGAGCGACGCGGAGCCGGCGCTCTGTTCAATTACTCGGACAAGGGCGCTGCCGACCACCACACCGTCGGCCAGCCGCGACACTGCCTCCACTTGGGCAGGCGTCGAGATGCCGAATCCAACCGCCAGTGGCAATTTCGTCGCCTTACGCATGGAGTCCACCAGCGGCGCCGCGGAAGAGGACAACGAGTCGCGCTCGCCCGTTACGCCGGTGCGGGATACCAGGTAAACAAAGCCCGATGAATACCGGGCGACCAACTCCAACCGGCGCGCCGTGCTGGTGGGCGCGGCCAGGAAAACGGTGTCAAGCCCGCTGGCGTGCATGACGGACACGATTCGTTCGGCCTCTTCCACGCTCAGATCCGTCAGCAGGCAGCCGTCGATGCCGGCGCTCTTGGCGTCGGCGGCCAGTTTCTCGACGCCGTAGCGCAGCACGGGATTCAGGTACGTGAATAACAGAAGGGGAATTTCGGAGCGCGTGCGGATTTGCCGGGCGATATCGAGGACGCCGGCGAGCGTCGTGCCGGCATCGAGCGCCCGCATGGCGGCGCGCTGGATGACAGGCCCGTCGGCGAGGGGATCGGAGAAGGGAACTCCCAGCTCGATCAGGTCCGCGCCGCCGCGCTCCATGGCCTCAACCAGCGCCGGCGTGCGGCCCGGTGCGGGGTCTCCCGCTGTCAAGTAAGGAATGAAAGCGGCCCGGCGCTCGGCGCGCGTACGCTCGAAAAGGCGTGCGATGCGTGTCTGGCTCATTCGGCCTCCAGATCGCGCATGTTCTCGCGGTAGATGTCGATGTCTTTGTCTCCGCGGCCGCTTACGTTCACTAGGAAGATTTGTCCTTTCGCTCCTGGGGCGCGTTTGAGGGCTTCCGCCACGGCGTGCGAACTTTCGAGCGCCGGGATGATGCCTTCGACGCGCGACAGCGTGCGCGCGGCATCGAGCGCCTCGGCGTCCGACACGCAGACATATTCGGCGCGGCCCTGGTCATGCAGCCAGGCGTGCTCGGGTCCGATGGAGGCGTAGTCGAGGCCGGCGGAAACCGAATGCGTGGGCGCGATCTGCCCATCGGAATCCTGTAGGACGTAACTGTAAGTGCCCTGCAGGACGCCCGGCAATCCACCGCGAAAACGCGCCGCGTGCTCGCCGAGACTTTCGCCGCGGCCGCCGGCCTCGGCGCCGATCAGCCGGACACTGGAATCGTCCAGGAAGGGGTGGAAGATCCCGATGGAGTTCGAGCCGCCGCCGACGCACGCGAACACGGCGTCGGGAAGACGGCCCAGACGTTCGAGCATCTGGGCGCGCGCCTCCTTGCCGATAACGCTCTGGAAATCGCGGACCATCATAGGGTACGGGTGCGCGCCGAGAGCGGAGCCGAGCAGGTAGTAAGTGCCGGCGACGTTGGTGACCCAATCGCGCATGGCCTCGTTGATGGCGTCCTTCAACGTGCGGCTGCCCGAAGTGACAGCCTCCACCTTGGCGCCCAGCAACCGCATGCGGAAGACATTCAGCCGCTGCCGGCGCATGTCTTCCTCGCCCATGTAGACAACGCATTCCAGGCCGAACAGCGCGCAAACGGTGGCGGTGGCCACGCCGTGCTGGCCCGCGCCGGTTTCGGCGATGATTCGCCGCTTGCCCATGCGACGGGCGAGCAGAATCTGCCCCAGGCAGTTGTTAATCTTGTGCGCGCCCGTGTGCAGCAGGTCTTCGCGCTTCAGGTAGATCTGCGCGCCGCCCGCGGTTTCCGACAAGCGCCGCGCGTAATAGAGGGGCGTGGGGCGGCCCGCGTAGTCGGCCAGCAACTGATCGAGTTCGGCGTGAAAAGCCGGATCGCGGCGGGCTTCCTGGTAGGCCCGCTCCAGTTCTTCGAGCGGCGCCATCAGCACCTCGGGCACATAGCGGCCGCCATAGGGGCCGAAATGCCCGCCGGCGTCAGGTAACGGCGTGCTCATCTCTCCTCCGCGAACGCGGCTTGAATGAATGCTCTCATCTTTGCATGGTCTTTCTTTCCGGGGGAACTCTCGATGCGCGAACAGGCGTCCACCCCCCAGGGCCGGGCCTTCCGGATGGCATCCCGCACGTTGGTTGCGTCGAGCCCGCCGGCCAGAATGATGCGCTGTTTGGCGCCCGCCGCCCGCGTCCAATCCCAGGTACGGCCCGTGCCGCCCCAGGCGCCGTCCGCGAAAGCGTCAATCAGAAATGCTTCGGCGTCCAGCGCATCGAGCGATGCGAAATCGAAATTCGTTGTCATAGGCACGGCGCGCCACGAGCGCATATCGCCGGGCGCGAACGCGGCGCCGTGTAGTTGCACGACGCCGAGGCCGGCCGTGTGTGCGATGCTTTCTACTTGTCCAGCCGGCTCGTTCACGAATACGCCGACCTTGAGAATGCCGGGTGGGAGGCCAGCTACGATTTCGGCGGCGCGCTCAGGCTCGATGAAGCGCGGGCTCTTGGGATAGAAATTGAAACCGAGCGCCGATGCGCCGGCTTCGACGGCGGCGGTGGCGTCCTCCGGATTGGTAATCCCGCACACCTTTACCATCATGCGATCAGCTCCTCGATGGCGGCGGCCGGATCGGGAGCCAGCATGAGCCGCTCGCCGATCAGGAAAGCCTGGAAACCCGCTTGGCTGAGCCTCGCGATAGCGTCGCGCGTCTGTATGCCGCTCTCGGCTACTTTCACAACGTTCGCGGGAATGTGCCGCGCCAGCTCGAGCGACGTGTCCAGGGTAACTTCGAATGTTCGCAGGTTGCGGTTGTTCACGCCTATGATGACGGCGCCGCTGTCGATCGCGGCATCGAGTTCGCCGCGGTCATGCACTTCGACCAGCGCGGCCATGCCGAGCTTGCCGGCAAGTTCCCGATAGCGCCGCAGCTCATCGACTGTCAGGATGGCCGCAATCAGCAGGATGGCGTCGGCGCCGTGCGCGGCAGCCTCGACGATCTGGACCGGGTCGATGGTGAAGTCTTTGCGCAGAGCGGGAAGCTCCACCACGGCGCGGGCGGCTTCGAGATAGGCGAGCGATCCCTGGAAGAACTGTTCGTCGGTGAGGATAGAGAGCGCCGCCGCGCCTCCGCGCGCGTAGGCTTGCGCCGAGCGGACTGGGTCGAAATCGGCAGCCAGCAGTCCTTTACTGGGAGAGGCCTTCTTGATCTCGGCGATGATGGCCGGGCCGTTGCGTTCGAGCGAGCCTCGAAAATCGCGATGCCGCGGCAGCATTTCTTCCGCGCGGCGCTCCAGTTGAGACAAGCGTGCGCGGACATCGGCCAGTTCGACCCTCTTGCGGGTGACAATTCGAGACAAAATGTCCGGCAGCTCTTCAACCATCCCGGGAGAATTCCATCGTAACATTCCGCCACCGGCCGGCGGCGCTTCGTATATGCTGGAGCGATGATAAAACGCCGATCGTTCGTGACCTTGATGGGTGCGGCTGCCTGCCCCGGGCCGCTTGCGCACGGGAGCCAGACGGCGTCCACCGGCGAACGCTACCGTTCGCCGAGTCCGTTCGATATCGGCACAAAGCCGCAACTGTTCGTCGACCGTGTTCTGGTGCGTGAGAGCCGCGAGGTTGCCTTTACACTGCATCCAGCCGAGAAACATCCGGCGAATCCGTTCCTGGTGGCGGACAAGCCGTGGGAGGGCTGGCGGCTGGAATTGTTCGGCAGCGTCATCTACGATGCCGAAGAGAAGCTCTTCAAAATGTGGTACGTCGCCGAGCCGCTGGGCCTGTTCGGACCCGCCGAGCGCGGCCCATCGTCGGACAACTCGACTTGTTACGCGACCAGCACCGACGGAATTCATTGGGAGAAGCCGCTCATCGGCACGCTCGCGGCGCATGATGGCTCCCGGCACAACGCCATCCTTTATGCGACGCACCTGCCGAGCGTGACCAAGGACCTGAACGAGCGCGATCCAGCGCGCCGTTACAAGATGATCTGTTACATCCACCACCCTAAGGAGTCGCGTGGATACCAGACCATGGTGTCCGGGGACGGAATCCATTGGACGCAGTTGAGCCGGGCGCCTTTCTGTCCCGGCGCCGACGTGGCGACGGGTTACTTCGACGAATATCGCGGCTGCTGGGTCGCGCTCGCGAAAATCGGCACCAATATCCGCGGCCACAACCGGCGCGTCTTCTATTCCACCACCAGCCGCGATTTTGAAACGTGGGCGAAGCCGGAGCTGGCCATCTACCCGGACCTGGAAGACGACGCAGGGTCGCTGGCGCGCATTGAGGAAGTGCGGCAGATCCTGGATGTGCCGGACAGCGAGGACGAGATGCGGACGGAATTCTATGGCACGGGTTTCCACCCGACGCCTTCCGTTGCGCTGGCGTTCCCCTGGGTGTTCACCATCAACAACCGCGCTCGTTATGGCAATCAGGAAGGGCCTTTTGAGTTGCAGTTGGCCGTTTCGCGGGACTTGAAACACTGGGAGCGTCCCTTCCGCATTCCCTGCGTTCCACGAGGCAAAGCCGGTGAGTGGGACTGCGGGCTGCAACTGACGGCGGCGCGCACTATCGAGGTCGGCGGCGAGGTGTGGCTCTACTATTGCGGCGCGAACTACACCCACGGCACCCCTGTGCTCTATAAGCCTAATCATCCGGATCGCAAGACCAAATTCACCAGCAGCATCGGACTGGCGAAGTGGAAGCGGGACCGCTTTGTCTCCGCGGACGGCTTCACGGCGAACGCCACGCTCACCACCGTGCCGGTAGTTTTCTCCGGCGACACGCTGAAACTCAACGTACGCGTCTGCAAAGGTGGCAGCCTGAGGGTGGAGATGCTCGATCCGGCCGGGCGCGCGATCGGGAACTGGAAACCGTCGGCTCCGGTCTACGGCGATTCCCTCTCGCAGACGGTGCGCTGGGCGGAAGGCGCCGCAGTAGGCGCGATGGCAGGCAAGCCGGTGATCCTGCGCTTCCACCTCCAGGGAGCGGAACTGTTTGCGTATCACTTTGAGCGCACGTCATGATCGACTACGTCGAGAGTCACATCATCTACGAAAACCCGAAACCCCACGTGCACAGCCGGCACGGGTATTTCCCAGGCCTGGCGGTGTTGGGTTCGGGTGAAATTCTGGCGATGTTCATGCTCGCCGAAGCGTTCGAGGCACCTAACGGCACAACGTATGTGACGCGCTCGGCCGACGGCGGCAGGACCTGGCAGCTCGAAGGGCCGGTTTACGACAAGCGGGTCGTGGGACACGAGACGACCGATGTGATGAAGCCTACGCTGCTGAGAGACGGACGGCTGATCGCTATAGGCTACCGTTACGACCGGTACGATCCGGAGCAGGGAATCGGGGTGGAAGAAACGGGCGGCCTGCTTCCCGGCGATGACATCGTCTGCTTTTCGGAAGATGGCGGGAAGACGTGGAGCGTGCCGGAGGTGATCCCGCGCAGCCGCCCGGAGCTGATTGAGATCTCGGGACCCTGTGTGGAACTCCGATCGGGTGATCTTGCGGCCGCCGGAGCGCTGCTCAAAATGGCCGACGGCGGCACGCCCTCCGGGCAGCAGGGCGTTTTTCTGCGCAGCCACGACGGAGGGCGCACCTGGGATGACCGCACCGTTTACTTTTGTGCGCCGGGAGGCAACCTGACTCCGTACGAGTCGCGCCTAGCGGAGATGCCGGACGGGCGGCTGGTGGCCCTGGTCTGGGCTTACGACACCAGCCGCAACGAGCACTATCCAAACATGGTTGTGATCTCGCACGACGGCGGCAGCACCTGGTCAACGCCCATCGACACCGAGGTGATGGCCCAGGCTTCGAATCTGGTTCCGTTGGAGGACGATCTCCTGCTTACCATCCATGCGCACCGGGGTGATGATCCAGCGATTCGGGTCCGGGTAGTTGATTTTACCGGCGACCGATGGCGCGTGATCGAGGAGAAGGCCGTCTGGGGCGCCGGCGTGGGACCGCAAACGCGCGCGGGACAGAACATGGCCGCCATGTTCACGTCACTCAAGTTCGGCCAACCGTCGCTGGTTAACCTTGGCGGAGGCGAGTATCTGGCCGCGCACTGGAGCGTGGAAGATGGCCAGGGCAAGATCCGTGCGCATCGCCTGATGGTGAGATGAGGATGAAGACCTTTTCGGCAGTCGACTACGGGGTGGTGATCGGGTACCTGCTCGTGATTGCCGCGATCGGCAGTTCCTTCTACCGCCGCAAGACGACCGCGAAGGAGTATTTCCTAGGCGGGCGATCCATGTGGTGGCTGCCCGTAGGCATCTCGCTGATCGCGGCGGACCTGAGCGCCATCAGCGTGATGGGCAGCCCGGCGTGGAGCTTCAGGAACAACATGATGCTGCTGTGGCTGAGCGTGGGCTACCCGCTGATGGCTCCGGTGGTCATCAAGGTGTTCGTGCCGTTCTATGCGAGGCTGAATCTCTACACCGCGTACGAGTACCTGGAGAAGCGCTTCAACGTCTCGGTTCGGGCGATCACCAGCCTGCTATTCCAGTTGCTGCGCGTGGCCCACGTTGCGCTCGTGATTTACGCCCCGTCGCTAGTCATCAACCTGGTGACCGGGATGCCGGTGTGGCAGTGCGTCTTGCTGATGGGCGTGTTCACGACCTTTTACACCACGCTCGGCGGCATGAGGGCGGTGATTTGGACCGACGTAATCCAGTTCTGCACGGTGTCGCTCGGCATCACGCTGATCTTCGTGACGGCAGTAGGCAGCGTGGACGGCGGCCTGCCGGTGGCGTATCGAACGGCGCTGGAAGGCGGACGGCTGGAGTTCTTCAACCTCTCCACCGATCCGAAGGAACTGACGTCGCTGTGGGCGTGCCTGATCGGTGGAATGGTTCTTTGCATGTCGCCCCTCACTACGGACCAGGCGATCCTGCAGCGTCTGTTCACGACGAAATCGGAGCAGGATTGCCGCCGCTCCATCATCCTGCAATGCCTGCTCATCATCCCGATCGGCACGCTACTCTACCTGGCCGGTGTGGCGCTGTACTCTTTCTACAAACTGAATCCTTCGCGCATCGAAGGTCTCTCCAACCCGGATGCGGTGATGCCGCTGTTCGCGGTGCGAGAGTTGCCGGTGGGGATCTCGGGCCTGATCATCGCAGCGATCTTCGCGGCGTCAATGGCGGTGATGTCCGCTGGCATCAATTCCCTGACCACGGCGACCATCGTGGATTTCTACCAGCGCATGCTGCGGCCGGGGCGGTCCCCGGAACATTATGCGATGGCCGGGCGTGTGGGTACGGCGCTCTGGGGTACGGCCGCCACTCTGCTGGCGCTCCATGCCGGACGGCTGGGAGCACTCGCGCTGGCCTATAACAAGGTGAGCAGTTATCTGTCGGGTCCGCTGCTCGGTATCTTTCTGCTGGCCACGCTCACGCGGCGCGCGAATTCGGCGGGGGTCCTTATGGGGGCTGCGGCCGGTTCTGTTGTCGTCGCCTACGTCGCTATGACGACGGAATGGAGCTTCTTCTGGTATGGGCCGATCGGAGTGGTCGTGACGTTCGCCACGGGGTATTCGGCCAGCTTGTTAGGGCCCGCGCCGCCGGCTTCGAGCATCGAAGGTTTCGTGATCGGAAGCCAGCCCGCCGAAAGGCGTGAAGCCGTCCAATCGAATTGATAGAGTAAGTACGCTATGCGCACGCTTGTTCTGCTCCTGAGTTCCTTCGTGCTGTGCGCGGCTGGAATTGAATACTCCATTGACCAGGTCACACGTTACGTCCATGTGACTTACAGCGTCCCCGCGTCTGCCCCGGATCAAGTGGAAGTCCTCGCCGAATACCGCACGGACGGGACTGGCGACTGGCGGCCGGCGGGCGTTTGGCCACACGTGAGCGATACAGCCATCGAGCTGATGCGGCCCGAAGACTGGAACGCGGGGATCCGCGAAGGGCGCCTCACCGAGCGGCGCGCGGCAGGCCTGCGGCGGACGCTCATCTGGAACCCGGCGAAGCTGGGCGCCCGGAAGTTGTGGGTGGAGTTTCGGATTACGGTGTCGGACCAGGGAAGGAAGCTCTTGGTAGCGGAGGCGCGCATCAATGTCGACAACTCCGACGTGGTCCTGCTCAACGACTGGTCGAAGGTCGTGCAGCAGAGCGCCGTTTCCGAAAACCCTGCGCCGGGCGCGCACACCTGGTGGCTGCGGAGAGGCGCGTCTGGCACCACGCTCGAGGTGAAAGAGAAGGGCGTCGAACTGCCCGCCTTGACCTATCCGCTGGACCTGCACGGCTGGTACGCGGTGTATGTTTCGACTCCGGCGAAGCTGGGCGCCATCGAGCTGCGGCTGACCGGAGACGAGCGGCCGGAGAGCTTCTCGATCCAGCAACCGGAGCGCGAAGTGTTCTGGCGCTGGACGGACATGACCCGGCAGCACCTGGTGATCCGCCAGCCTTACAGCACGGTGTACGAGTACGAGGACAACTACCGCGCGCATCTGGACACCGTGCGGCTGGTGCCGCTCACCGCCGCGCAGGTGGGATCGCTCGACAAGCAGTGGGGCGTGGACGGCGACCGGCGGCTCCTGATCGGCTATTACGAGCCGTACAGTTGGGCCTTTTATCAGAAGATTGAAACGAACCAGCAGCACTGGGAACCGCTTTATGCGTTTCACGATGCGCGGCTCGACTATCTCGACATACAGATCGGGCGCGGCGGATCGCGGATGGTTTTTGAAGGGCGCAAGGGGAGCCAACTACTGACCGATACATTTGGAGATCCAGTGCGCGGCGTGGTGCCGCGCACCTCGAATGTCGGGCGCATGCAGCAGTACACCAATACGCTGGCCACGGAACTGCGCTATGCGAAGATGCTCGGCCTCAAAGTAAGGGCCAACATAGGTGCCACGAACTGCTACCCGGGCACGCCGCTCGAAAGCGACTTCTCGCGCCTGCATCCGGAATGGCGCAAGGGCAGCAGCCTGCGATACGAAGTGCCCGAAGTGCGTGCTTACGTTCTGAGCATGTTCGAAGAGGCGCTCGAAATCGGAGCGGAATCGATCTCCCTGGACTGGTGCCGCTATCCGAATTCGGTCACAAGCAAAGAAACCGTGACGGGCTTCTTCCGTGAGTTGCGCGCATTAGCGGACCGCTATGGACAGAAGCGTGGCAAGCGAGTCGACATTCTCACGCGCTTTCCCGCGCGCGGCGTGACCGGCTGGCAGTACATGGACTACGCGACGTGGGCGCGTGAGGGCCTGGTCGATTATCTTGCGCCGTCGAACATACAGGGCCGCCACCTGACTTTCGACATCGGCGAATACATCGAGGGCGTGAAGGGGACGCGGGCCAAACTGCTGCCCTGCGTCGATGCCCTTGGCTGGGGGCTTCCGAAACCGGGAATGTTCCTGAGCCGAGTCCTCGAAGCTTACGAGATGGGGGTTCCAGGCAGTTACATCTACCAGAGCGACGCTCCCGTGCTGGAAGGCCCTGAGTCGCGCCGCTACCTGTCACTGGCGGCGTCTGCCGATTCCTTGCGCCGTTGGAAGGCGCGGGAACTCGCCGAACAGGGGCGCTACAGTAAGGACGTTTACATCAGCCGCCCGGAGAGCGGCCCGCAGTATCATTCCTGGGAGAGGATACGCATCTGGACGGAAGCTCTCCAGCCGGGCAAGGTCGAGTTGTGGTTGGACGGACGGCTGGTGAATTCTTACGACCACGGGCCATACGTTCTGACAAGCGAAGATCGTGCTTCCGACACCGCGATGACGTTTGGCGCGCACGTGCTCAAGATCCGCGCTCAGGATGGCTCCGGCTGGCTCGAACGCGAGTTCAAGTTCGAATACGCAAGATAGCACGGTATACCATCGCCTGCCACTCGGCTAGCTCCGAGGCGGCGTGGGGTGGTAGGATGCGAACCATGCGAGTCGCGGCAAGCTTATTCCTGGTGTGCCTGGCGGTGTTCGGCGCCCCGGCACGGACCGAACTTCAGATTTACTTCCTCGACGTAGAGGGCGGGCAGGCCACACTGATTGTGACACCGGCCGGCGAATCGATGCTGGTGGACGCGGGTTGGCCCGGCCAGGACGCCCGCGACGCCAAGCGCATCGCCGCAGCGGCCAGGCAAGCCGGTGTTTCGCGCATCGACTATTTCCTGATGACGCACTACCATCGGGACCATGCCGCGGGCACGCCCGAGTTGCTTTCGCAGATCCCGGTCGGCACTTTCATAGATCACGGTCCGAATACCGAGAATACGAAGCAGGGTATCGAGTGCGAGGCGCTCTACAAGAGCCAATTGCACAAGGGCAAGCATCTGGTGGTTAAGCCCGGCGACCGGATTCCGCTCAAGGGCGCGGAGGTGGTCGTGGTGGCGGCCCGCGCCGCCAGCGTCGCCACGCCGCTAAAAGGCGCCGGCGCGCCCAACGCGGCTTGCGCGGCTGTCAAGCCGATGGAGGACGATTCGAGCGAGAACGCGCGCAGTGTGGGATTCCTTCTGAAGTTCGGCAAGTTCCGTTTCGTGGACCTGGCCGACATGACCTGGAACATCGAGCTTGGTATGGTGTGCCCTGACAACAAGGTGGGCAGCACGGACCTCTTCCTGGTTTCGCATCACGGCGCGAGCATTTCGAATTCCCCGGCCCTGCTTGCGGCGCTGCGGCCGCGCGTGGCCGTGATGAACAACGGCGCACGCAAGGGCGGCGACCGGGCGACTTTCGAGCGCTACCGCTCACTGGCCGGCCTGGAGGACCTGTGGCAACTTCATTATTCCATAGCCGCTGGCGACGCCAATGGTAGCGAGCCCTTGATTGCCAACATGAGTGAGAAGTGCGAAGGGTACGGCATCGACGTGGCCGCGAGGAAGGACGGGAGCTTCCGCGTAACTAATCGCCGCAACGGCAATACCAAAACCTACCACGCGGGTAACCGTTGAACAGCTCCATTCGCCGGTGTTGGTCTCAGGCGATGGGATAGCCTCAGCGCATGAAGTTTTCGAGTTGTTGCTTCATCTGCAGCACCGCCGGACCGAGTGTCACCAGCAGCACCGAAGGCAGGATCAGAAAGAACACGGGGAAGACCAGTTTCACGCTGACCTTGCGCGCGGCCTCCTGGGCGCGCTGGCGGAACCGTGTGCGCAAGTAGCGCGCGTGGGTGCGCAGCGCCGGGGCGATGCTGGTGCCGAATCGATCGCTGTCGATCATCAGGTTCACCAGCTTGGTGAGTTCCGGCTGACGGTTGCGCTTGGCCAAATGACGGTAAGCCTCCAGGCGGCTTTTGCTGGCGCGCGCCTCCAGGTGTACGCGATACAATTCGGCGCCGAGGTCGGGATGCATCTTACGCAGCGAACGGCTGGTTTCCAGCATCACCTGGTCCACGGACTGTCCGGCTTCGAGGCCCAGCACCAGCAGGTCTAAAGCGGCGGGCAGCGCTCGCCGCAGCCGCTCCGAACGGCGCCGGACCATCACTTCCAGGACCCGGTCGGGAACCAGGAATCCAAAACCCCCCAGGCACAGGGCGCCCACCAGAACGCCGCCGAGCCCCTGGCCGGCTTGCGCCGCGGTCGAGCCTCCGAGCCCGGCCAGGAAAAGCGCTCCCGCGTACTTGATTCCGAACAGAACCTGTGGCGCGGCCTCCCAACGGAAGCCTGCCGCCTCCAACTGCCGGCGCGCTGCGGCGCTCGATGTTGTGGCGGTGGGGAAGGCCTGGCCCACACGCCGCATGATGTGGACGAACGAATCCTGCAGCGAGGGTTCCTGTTCGAGACCCGGTCCGGCGAGAATCGAGCTGGCGGCTGCCACCTCCGGCTTAGCGTGCATCAAGAAGAAGTAACCTGCGACGAGCACGGCCAGCGCCACGAAGCCGAAGAACCCTGCGAGCACAATGAATTCCGCCGTCATAGCTTGATGTCCACGATCTTACGGATGATAAAGTGCGCCAGGATCATGCAGCCGATGGCCCCGGCCACCAGGTGCTTCCCCATGGGATGGGCGAATAACGCGCCGAGGTACGACGGGTTAACGAAGGTGAGCATGACGGCGATGACAAACGGCAGCACGGTCAGCACGCCTCCGCTTAAGCGCCCGTGCGCCGCCAGCGCGCGAACTTCACCGCGCAGCGAAACGTTCTCACGCATGGTCTCGGAGAGGTTGCCCAAAACTTCGCCCAATTTGCCGCCGGTGCGTCCGTGTAGTCCGATGGCGGCGGCGAACAAGCTTATTTCGGGCAGCGGCAACCGGTCCGCCAGATTGCCCAGCGCAACATCCCAACTCCGCCCCAGGCGCACTTCGGCGGCCGTCTTTCGCAATTCTCCCGCCAGTGGTTCTTCCGCCTCTTCCGCCAACATTTGGAGACCGGCCGAGAAAGGGTGGCCGGCCCGCAGCGCGCGGGAGAGCGAATCGAGGGCGTCCGGGAATTGCTCTTCGATGCGCACGAGGCGCTTCGCGCGCCGGCGCAGAACATATCCGTAAGGGAGAAATGCCGTGCCTGCCGCCACCAGCGCTATTGCCCAGCCGGGCGCGCCGGGAAGGTTGCCAAACAAGGCCCAGGTTACGGCGCCGCTCAACAGCATGAGTGAGGTTACGCGGCCCACCGACCAGTTCAGGCCTGCCTGCGCGGTCTGCGCCCGCATGCCTTCCACAAAGTCGAAGCGCGCCAGGATGTTGGCCCAAATCGAGATCGTGCTCAGTTCGTCGTCCCTCTTGAGCAGCAGCGGCGGATCCTCACTGAATGGGTCTGTTCCGCCGGTTTCGCCGTCTTCCGCGACTCGGGTGCTCTTGCGGCCCGGCTTGGCGGAAACTACCAGCACCAGCGCCGTGGCGACCGCGCCGAAAACGCACCCGAAGAAGACGATGGCAACGATCAGCGGCATGACGGTGGTGTGGGCGGGCAGGTTTCGGTGCCGCTTGCGAGAGGACGTAGCGCGCGGGCGCTCGTCGAGCGTACCTGCGCGGAAGCACTCACCGGCAAAGCGCGCGGCACAACTGGTTTGGCAGCGCGCAGAAGCGGCGGTGCCACGGCCGCGACCTTCCCCTGGCCGAACAGGACCGGGAGAGTCATCGCGGAGGGCCGGCCGCGCTGCTCGTCCATCGGGTTCCGCAGCGTCACCCGAATGCGGGCAACTGAATCGGCCAGCCCGAGCATATCGGCTTCCGTCGGCGTTGCCAGTAGCGTGATTACCTGGCCAGCGGATCGTCCTCCGGAGTTCTCAGCCTGCGGGCTGACAGCGAGCACCTCCATGTGTTGCAGCACGGTCTGTAGCCGCACGTCCTGCTGGTTGTCCCGGTTGGGCGAGGCTACCACCTGCACATCCACCCTGTGCCCGGGACGCAGCATGGCCACTACGCCGCTCGAATCGACGACGTGGACGGACACGGCGCGCATCCCGGCCGCAATCCCCAGGCCGCCTCCGCCCTGCCGCGAGGCCACGCGCGCTTCGGTGATTGGCTCGTTTTCTCCGACCGCGGTGATCAGGTTCAGGCCGGCCACCTGCTCTGGCCGGGTGAGCGCGCCCTTGAGGGGTGCTGACCTGTTCCAGTTCACAACTTTCACGTCCTCGGATTTCAGCACCGCGCCACGGTCCAGGTCCCTTGCAGCCACGACCACGGGCGGTCCCGATGCGGTGCCCGAACCAAGTTGGAACTTCGATAAGAACAGCCCGTAAAATACCACTGTCGCCAGGATTGCAACGGCGAGCGCAATGCCGAGCAAAGGCAGCAGGTTCTTCCTCATGACAGTCCTCAACCTCGTCAGCCAGAGAGTGGCCGCAAGTCTAGTACACTACCGAAGCCATCAGATGGGAATCCGACTTTCCCAGTAAGGTGACTCCCTGATTTGCCTTAGTCGGAAACTCGCTCCTGTACAGCGTCTACAACGTCTTCCAGAAACTGCGCAGGCTGTCCCACTCGGGGATTGGCAAACGCTTTTCCGCTGGTGGCAAGCGAGGGAAGGGCGCGTGCGGTTCGCGCTGGTACCAGTAAGCAGTGGACGCGATGTCGTTGGCGTGCACGTTGGCGTGGCCCGCCTCGATAGTGACCTTGATTGATTTCTCGAACTGAACGGGATCCTCGACGTGGAAGCGGAACATCGTCCACTTGCCCGAGTAAATCGCCTTGCCTTTCAATTCGCCCACGACGGTGACGCCGTGGTAGGGAGTGGAACTCAGTCCGCCCGGATAGCCCCAGGCATAGCAGAAGTAATCCTCGGTGCCGGTGCCAGCCAGCGAAGGCAGCGGTTCGCCGTCGATGAAGATCATGTCATCACCTTCTCCGAACCAACTGAAACCATGATGGGGGTTCAGGTTGTCCACGCTCAGGTTGCATCCCACGTAGTGGCCTTCGCCGCGCGCGTCGAGGATCACGTAATTGCGCCTGCCGTCCTTGTTTACCAAAGGCCCCGCTGGTAGATGCGCGATGTCGTAAGCGGCAGCGAAAGGATTCTCGCGCTTCCAGAAGGCGTGGAAGCGCAACGCATCGCCGGGCAGGGACTCGTACTGTTCGTAGTCGATGTACCAATACAGCCCGCGAAGAGACCTGCCGCCCTGGTTCTCGATGGCAAGGCGAGCGCCTTTCGAGAAGGGCATGGGGAAGAAGCAGTTCATGCCCATACGATGGCGCTCGATCGAATCGCCGCCAGTATTCGCATTCATGGGCAACGACCAGTAGTTGGCGATCGCCGCATGGCCCACGCAAAAGAAGTCCGCCACCGGAACTTCGATGCTGGGCTGCGGCTCTCCGTCCCACCAGGCGCGCAGGACGCACCGGCGCAGGTAGTGCTCTTCCAGGCTGTGCAGGGTGATCCAGATGTGGCGTATGCATCCGGCGCCTTCCATGCGCGCTAAGTCTACGCTTGCTCCGGCTTCCAGCGGAAAGCCGTCGCGATTGCCGCCGGTCGGGTCGGCGCTCGATGCGCGGCGCCGCCGCGCCTTACGCTTCAAATAGAGATGGCTCAACCCACCCGGGATGTCCACAGGGTGTGCGCCGGCGCCAGTCGCGGCGGAAGCGGACGAAAGGGCGAGCGGCGCCGCTAGTGCGCTTCGAAGGATGTTGCGACGGAACGGTTCACGGGATTTCATACGCGCGAGGCTACCACAGCCGCGGCACTCCGATGGACAATGGAGAGTCGAACGACCAAAGGAGTTGACGGCGGGTCGCTCGATTGCATAGAAGAGGCAAGCTACAGGAAGATCCTATGATACCGGTGTGGCAGTGGGACGAGGCGCAGCAGATCGGCACCGACTACGAAAACGTGGCCGAGGTTGAAGCTTACGACAGCAGGATGCGCGAGGTGCGCGACGTGGGTGCCGAGAACCGCCGCATTATCGAGATGCTGCAATTGCAGCCGGGCGCGCATGTGCTGGAAATCGGCACCGGAACGGGCGCTTTTGCCCGCGACGCCTCTCCGCTTTGCGCCCAGGTGACCGCCATCGATATTTCGCCCGTCATGCTGGAATACGCCGCGCAGCGCGCCCGGGAATGCGGCATCGTGAACATCACGTTTCAAACGGGCGGCTTCCTGACGCACCAGGCTGACGCGGCAACCTACGATGCGGTGGTTTCCGGTCTTGCCCTGCACCATCTGCCGGACGTTTGGAAGGCGGTGGCGCTCGAGAGGATTTACACCTGGCTTAAGCCCGGGGGCCGGCTCTCGCTGCGTGATGTGGTGTTCGACTGGACCGGCGATCAGCCGGGCGTTTACTTCGACCGCATCGCTGGCCCGGACATGCCCGAAACTTCGCGTCACGCATTGCTGCGGCACATTCGCCAGGAGTACAGCACGCTCGCTTGGATCATGGAAGGATTACTCACGCGCGCCGGCCTCGAGATCCTCGACCAACGGCAGGATGGGCTCTTCTTGAGGGAATACCTGTGCCGCAAGGTAGGCTAGAATCGACGGCCATGCCGGACCGGTCCTCAAACCTCCGCATCGCCATGGCGCAGATGCTGGTCGTCTGCGGCGAGCGCGAAGCGAATCTCAGTCGCGCTGTGCGGATGATCGAACGCGCCGCCGCGCAAGGCGCCCGCATTGTCGTGCTGCCGGAGTGCCTCGATCTCGGGTGGACCTGGCCCGGAGCCCGCGCCGATGCGTTGCCGGTTCCCGGCCCGGCAACCGGCTGCTTGGCCGCCGCGGCGCGGCGCGAATCCATTTACGTGGTAGCAGGCGTCACCGAGCGCGCCGGCGAGCTTGTGTACAACGCGGCGGTCCTCATCTCGCCCGCCGGCGAGATTCTGATCCGTCACCGCAAGATCAACGAACTCGATATCGCGCGCGATCTCTATGCGACTGGCGAAAGTCTCGTCGTGGCCCGAACGGATGTGGGCGTGGTGGGCCTTGCGATCTGCGCGGACAATTTTCCCGAATCGCTCTGTTTAGGACGCGCTCTGGGCCGCATGGGCGCGCAACTGTTGCTGTCGCCCTGTGCCTGGGCAGTGGACGCCGATCACGACAATGCGGCCACGCCGTACGGCGAACTGTGGCTGGGTGCCTACCAGTCGATAACGCAGGAATACCCCGTGACCGTGGTGGGCGTAAGCAACGTCGGCTGGCTCACCGGCGGGCCGTGGAAAGGACGCAAGTGCATCGGCTGCTCGATCGCTATGGGCCCCGGCGGAAGGTTGCTCGCCATGGGGCCCTACGGCGAGGACGCCGAAGCGCTTGTCTCGGTGGAGATCCCCGCTACTTAGGTACTTCAGTGCCCGTGAAGAGCGTCACCGTGTAGCGCAGCTTGAGCGGCTTGCCGGGCTGGATCGTGTAGGAATTCAAGCCGGGGAAATAAGGATTCAGGAATCCGAATCCATGACGCAGCAGCCAGCCGTTGTTGGGATAGCCCGGATTCGACGGCGAATCGTCGATGCGCGCCCCGGCAGGCTTGCCCTGGAAAGTGCCTGACACGGCGGCCCAGCGGTGCGGCTCGTTGACGCCGTCTTTTTCCGACTTCCCTTCTTCCGTCGTGATCACTGTCGCCGCCTTGCCGCCGTCGCGCGGTGCAAACCTCATGCAGAATCCGCCGAATCCTTTCTTGCCATCGGGCGTGCCCGCAATCTCTACGGGCGAGGAGACGGCTTCGAAGGTCAGTTCGAAATCGAGGCGCCGCCGGTCGCCCTCAACCGCATGCGCCACAATGTTTGCCTTCTCGACCACCACCTTGCGGTCGCCCACGAACCAGCCGTTTTCTACCGCCAGCCGGGCGGTCTTCGATTTGGCCTCGCGCGCGATCCATTTGACGAACTTCGATTTGATGCCCCTCACGGTCCACAGGTCGTAGCTCTGGCCGTCCACTTTCACCACTTGCCACATCCAGGAGATTCCGCGATGATGCGCGTGGTCCGGGTTGAAGTCGTCAGTGAGCAGGGTGCCGTCGGGCGCATACACCGGATGCAGGTAGCCGGAACGGCTCATCTCCGCCGGGAACCCGGGCTTGAGCACCATCCCGTAGTTGTATTCATAGACCGGCTTGCCGTGGTCCTCAAGCAGCAGCGATTGGTGGCTCGTCTCGCGAAAAGCGAACGCGGGCAGCATCAGCAACAGGCAAAGCATCATACAGACAGGTTGCCACACGTGCCATGGGCTTTCCAGCCGTCACTGTTACAGCGCGTGGGCGTGGCGGCGGAGGGCGTCCAGTTCGCGGCGTGTTTCTTCCTGGCGCATGCGCAGTGACAGCAGCACCACCCACAACAGCAGGATCGGCACCCAGTTCAGGAACAGCATGCGCCACATCTCCGGATCCATCGAGCCCCCGGCGTACACCACCGGCGCCGGGTGCTGCGTGCGCCACCACTTGATGGAGAAGAACACGATGGGCACATCGACAAAGGCGAAGATCGAAAGAACGGCCGACGCACGCGCACGCGCGGTCGGATCTTCAATGGCCTGCCGCAGCATCAGGTAGCCGGCGTAGAGCAGCACGCAAACCAGCATCGAGGTGAGCCGAGGGTCCCAGGTCCACCAGATCCCCCAGATGATGCGGCCCCAAAACATGCCCGTGACCAGGTTCACCGCGGCGAACGCCAGCGAGACTTCGGTCGCCGCCACCGCCACCGCGTCATACTGCAGCTTCTTGGTGGCTAAGTGCGTGACGCTCATCACCATGGCTACAAAGAAGCCGATGAAGGCCGTCCACGCCGCGGGCACGTGGTAAAAGATGATCCGGTAGATTGCGCCCTGCATCGCCTCGTCCGGCAGGCGCAGCAGAATCACGAACAGATTTCGCACCAGCAGGACCGCCGCGATGCCAATAAGTATCACCAGAATTCGTTCACGCATGTTTCACCCCACGAGCACGGTGTCGGCCAGCGCCAGCGCCAGCGCGGTGTAGATGAGATCGAAGCCCGCCAGCAGCTTCAACCAGTCGATCATAGCGCCTGCGAGCGGCTGGCCGTTGATGAGTCCGGTCGAGATCTGTATGGCCGCCATCAGCGCGGGAATCATGAAAGGATAAACCAGCATCGGCAGCATGATTTCGCGCAGCCGCAGGTTGACGGTCAGCGCGCTGAACATGGTGCCGATGACGGTAAGCGCCCAGGTTCCGAGCACAAGCACCAAGAGCAGCGCGGGCCACTGCGGCGTCCAGCGCACGTTGTAGAAAACTCCGAATACCGGCAAGGAAAGCAGTTCGACGGCGAGCAGCAGCACGAGGTTGGCCCACGCCTTGCCCAGGAAAAGCGCCGCGCCGGAGATAGGCGCTGCCAGTAACGCGTCGAGACAGTCGTTCTCGAGTTCGCGCGCGAAGCTGCGGTTCAGGATCAGCGCGCCGGCGAAGGCGAACACCAACCAGAGCAGCCCTCCGGACATTTCGCGTGTCTGGTCGGATGTCGGGTCGAAAGCGAAGCTGAACAGCAGCAGGATGACCAGGGCAAAGGCGAGCGAGGCGTTGACCGCTTCCTTAGTGCGGATCTCGCTGCGCAGGTCCTTGGCCGCCACGGTCGCCGCTTGTCTGAGCAGCCTCATCACGCCTCCCCGTAAGTCCGGTAGAGCCAGCCGGGATCGGCCAGCATCTCCTCGGTGCGAGGCCCGCGATGCGCCAGGCGCCCGCGCACGATCAGCGCGACGCCGCTGGCCAGTTCGAGCGCTTCGCGGAGCTGGTGCGTGGACATGACGATGGTGCGGCCCTCGGCCAGCGCCGCGCGCAGGAGTTCCTGCAGCACGGCGATGGCGCGGTCGTCCAGAGCGGTGAACGGTTCGTCCAGAATGAGCAGCGACGGCGAATGCAGGAAGGCCCGCGCCACGGCCAGCCGCTGCCGCATGCCGCGGGAAAACTCGCGCACGCGCGAATCCTTCACGCGCGCCAGGTCCGTACGCTCCAGCCACTCCATGGCCGTGCGCGCCGGGTTGTCGAGCGCGTAAAGCCGCGCGAAAAGCTTCAGGTTCTCGAAAGCCGAAAGTTCGTCGTATACGGCGATCCCGTGCCCCAACACGCCGATGCGTGCCCGCGCCCGCTCGCTGCGCGGCTCTTCCCCGAATATCGTCACGCGGCCCCGGGAAGCCCGCCCCAGGCCCGCCAGGATACGCAGCAGCGTGGTTTTGCCCGCGCCGTTGCGGCCGAGCAGCGCCAGGCACTCGCCCGGGGCGATCTCAAAGCTGATGTCGCGCAGGGCGGGGAAGTCCCCATAGAACTTCCAGACGCCCTCCACACTGACGGCGCCCATGTTACTTGTTCTTACCTTTTTGAGGAATCTCGTGCGGCGCACCGCGCCTGTAAAGCATCACAAAGCCCAGCGCCAGAATCGCCCCCGCCAGGCCCAGGGTCCAGTAAACCTTGTCGTAAGCTGGCGGCAGGATCTGCGTGATGGGCGGGCCGGAATCTTCCTCCTCCTGCGCCCCCTGAGCTGTGTTCGTAGCGAGCAGTTCGCCCGAACCTTGTATTTGCACTTTGTATTCCGGCCCTGATGCCGCGTAGATCTGTGCCTTGGACTGCGGCTCCTCGCCGACTCGCGTCACGCCCGCGCCCGAAAGCGCCACGCCTTGCGGCACCACCAATCGCAGCGCTCCGCCCGGGTGCAGCACTTTACCCGCGAAGACTGCTGACGTCGCTAGCGGAACCGTGTAAGACATGTCGATGCTCGTCTCGCCGGGCTTGATCGGGAAATCCACCTTGTAGACGTTGGGCTGCCTGGTTTTGACCGCTGCGCGGGGCACCGGCATCCCTTGAGGCGCGCGCGCCATCACGCGAAGCTCGTCCTTGGTTTCCCCGGGCACGTAAAGGCGCAGCGTGCCGTTCACCGGGTCGTTGTAAGTGACTTTGCCGGAATTGCGGAATATGACGGTCTCGTTTACCGCGACCTGGCCCGCGCCGGGTTGCAGCAGCACGATGTGTTCGATCACCTCCGCGCTGCCGGGCTTAGCCGAAGTGTCGTACACCTTCGCTTCAATGCCCGACGTTGGCTCGCCCGGCATCAGCATCTGGCTGTATGTAATGCCCCGGTGCGTGACTTGCAGCAGCACGGCGCCTTCGGCGGACCCTTCGATACGGAACTTCCCGTCCGCCCCCGTGCGCGACGTTCCGAGCGGCGACATACCGCCCTGTCCCATGCTGGTCAGCAGCACGCTCGCACCGGCCTGCGGCTTGCCAGTAGTGCCATTGATGACAGTGCCGTCGATGGCTGCCGCCAGCGTCCCGGCAACGAAGAAAACCAGCGCCTGCAGCCTCACGACCGCCCCTCCACCATAGGCTTGCCGCACTCGCCGCAGAACTTGAGCGCCTGAGCGAACTGGGCGCCGCAATGGGGGCAGACGTTCGACGTTGCCGGTTTGGGCTCAGACGGCGGGGTAACAGACGTCGAACCGGTCCCTTCGATCTGCGCCGTCACCTGGGCCAGTTCCTTCTGGAGGAGATCCTTTGACGCCTGGTAGTCGGCCTCGGACAACTTGCCGACGCGGAATTCAAATTGCAAATCGCGCAGGTTCTCGTAGATCTGCGCCTTGCGTTCTTCCAGATGTGCGGAGGGAGACACCGGTTCCGGTTCGGGAAGGTCCTTGGCACGCACGAACAGAGTGTACACGAGCGACCCCAGGACGAGAGCAACAGCGGTTGAGAGAAGGATCATTCGAGTCTCTGAAAATTCAATTCTCCACCCGGGACTTCTTTACTGCGACTTCCAAAAGTTCGGTGCGGGCGTAATCCAGCCGCACTTTGCTGGGAACCAGGCAGATCAGGGTGCCCGCCAGCATCACCCAGAAGCCCACCCAGATCCAACTCACCAGGGGAAAGACATAAGCCTGGATCACGGCACGCTGGTTATCGTCGGTCATGCCCGCGAAATTAAGGTACAGGTCTTCGTGCAGGCGGCGGCGGATCGAGACTTCCGACGTGCCCTGCCGGCTGGCCTTATACATGCGCCGCTCGGGCTCTAGCGTGTCGATCAATTTGCCGCCGCGGAATACGTCCACTACTGCGTGGTGCCAGGTGTAGTTCTCGTTTTCGCCCTCGCGCAGATCCTTCACTTTCAGGTCGTAGCCGGCTAGGTGAATCCCGTCGCCCACTTTCACTTCGACGGTCGAGTCCTTGTTGAACGCCGAACCGGTGAAGCCGAGAAACATCAGCACCACTCCCATGTGGACGATGTAGCCGCCGTAGCGGCGCGTGTTGCGATGCGTCAGCTCCGCGGCGGCCGCGAGCAGGCCGGAACCCGTGCGCGTTTTGACGGCTCGCGAGCCCTTGTAGAATTCGCTAACGATCGTCCAGGCCACGAACAGGCACAAACCCAGGCTGACGATGGCGTACAAGTGCCTGACACCTGCCATCACCAGAGCAACCATCAGCGCTAGCGCTGCTGCGCCCGGCCACAGAAAGTTGCGCTTCAACCCTTCCGGCGAACTGCGACGCCAGGCAATCAATGGACCCACGCCCGTGAGGAACAGCAGGAATAGTCCGATAGGCACGTTCACGCGGTTGAAAAACGGCGTGTCCACGCTGATCTTTTCGCCCGTGACGGCTTCCGAAATCACCGGGAATAGCGTGCCCCACAGCACAGCAAAAGCGGCGGCCAGCAGGATCAGGTTGTTGAACATGAAGGCCGACTCGCGCGACAGCACGCTTTCCAGCCGCGCTTCGCTCCTCAGATAATCCAACCGGTCCAGGATCAGGTAGATTGTCGCCGCGATGCCTAACGCCAGGAAGCCGACAAAGTACCGGCCGATGGGCGACTGCGCGAAGGCGTGCACCGAACTGACCACGCCTGAGCGCGTCAGGAACGTCCCGAAGATGCAAAGGAAGAAGGTGGCTGAAATCATCACGATGTTCCAGACCTTCATCATTCCCTTTTTTTCCTGCATCATCACCGAGTGTAGGAAGGCGGTCGCCGTGATCCACGGCAGCAGCGATGCGTTCTCCACCGGGTCCCATCC
>CAYLLB010000049.1:0-32956 GCA_964384215.1 uncultured Solibacteraceae bacterium
CATTCGAGGGCTCTCCAAATTATCGCTGGCTGAGTTTTCGGGGAGCAGGTCACTTTGACGGCTGTTGCAGGGGCTGTCTCCTGTCTCTTCTATGCTCCGGTCGGCGCGAATCATCCCAACGCGGGTGGCGGCGAAATGATAGCAGTCGCGGAGAATCTTGTTCGCTACGGGTATTTCGGGAATCCCTCCCCTGGCCGCTATACGGGGGCCACGGCCGTGGTTGCACCGGCTTATCCCTTCTTCCTAGCAATACTTCTGAAACTCTTCGGCCCTCACTGCGGCCGGGTTTGGGTTGTCGTTTTTGCGGCGGTTGTGCATGGTGTTCATGCGGCCCTGTTGATCCCGCTCTCGCGTGTCGTGTTTCGGGACCAGTCCCCAGGCGTATGGGCGGCCGTCTTCACCGTAATGTTCCCTGTCATTCGTTTCATGCCGGCTTGGGAAGCCATCTTCGCAGCCGCTGGGCTTGTTACGTTCTGCCTCACGGCAGCACGCTGGATCTCAGGGAGACACTTCGGTTCTCTGAGGGCGTTGGCTCTGGGGGTGATGTCTGGGCTATTGGTGCTAGTGAACCCGGTGGCTGCACTCGTCGCGGTAGTCTGGACAGCATTCCGACTCCTTGCGTATTGGAAAACCCTCACACGGCCTTTCATGTCCGTTGCCTGCTTTGGCTTGGCACTATGTGTTACTCCCTTGCCATGGGCCATACGAAATCAGGTTCTACTGGGGGCTCCGGTGATTAAGAGCGGATTGGGATGGAATCTTTACGCCTCAAACAACGATTGTGCAGAGAGTAGTCTCGCACGCAACTTTTGGACTGGGTGTTACGATAAGCACACCAGCGCACGGGAGGTTGACCTTGTCTGTCAGATGGGTGAGCTGAAGTACAACACCTACCGGCGACAGACTGCAGTAGCCTGGATAACTGCGAACCCGCGAGCGTTCTTCTATCTTACTGTGCACAGGGTATTTGAATTCTGGTTCCCCAACATGGCGGAGGGCCCCTATGCGGTTATGATTTCGTTCATCACAATACTCTCGCTGGCAGGTTTTGTCCTTATGGCCAGATGGCGCGAATCTTTCCTCCAATTTGCGATATGCGCTTCTCTCGTTTATCCTTTGACCTACTATGTCGTACTTTCTGACAGCCGCTACCGTATCCCTATCCTGTGGATCTCACTCCTTGGAGCCGGGTATTTCATGCAAGCGGTTTGGCGACTGTGCCCGAGGTGGCGAACGGCCCACAAAAACAGAAAGCCTATTGCCGCTGTCACATTGCCTCCAGGTTCGTGAAAGAGCATTGGCGATAGTTCTCAGTGCTTGTTGCAGCTACGACCCTGGAGATTGCGTTTAGGTTTCGTTCAAGTATTACGGATCGCACCTACTCGGCTACGATTGTGGGTGTCCGTCCATCGCCTAGGCCTTCGGCGTTCTGCTTCACATCCCAAACCATGACGGCGTACAGAGAGACCAGAGCGAATTGCGGGACGTTGCTCCATGGCGGAAACAGAAGTAACAACATCGGAAACGGTGCGAGAAGAAATATAGCGTATGTTCGCAGCCATGCAAAGGATCCCGCGCCGCGAGCGAGAATCACAAAGGCCGGAGCCAGAATCGCGCAATCGTAAAGATACGCATGGTGACTGATAAGAAGCCCGCTTACGAGTGTCGCCGCCGCGGCATAGTCGAGGTCTTTCATCCATCGGCAGATCCACCATGTCAGGAACGCGATCATCAGCGCGGCCGTGATCTCGAGTGCCGTGCTCCAGGTCGTCCCGTGAACGAGCCCGCGCAGGCTTGCCATCTCAGCCACGCGCGGCGATGCCGTGTCCGCGAGGATCATCCGCCCGTATGCTTGGGGCCAGCCAAGGCCGGCTACAAAGTACGACAGGAGTAGCATGGCTGCAGACCCAGCCAGAAAACCCGCGCCGCACCGCCACAGGCGCCGCCCAATAATAAGGAGAGGCACGGCGAGGAAGAGGCTCCACTTGATCCCGCAAAGGGAAAGGATGATGCCTGCTCCATACGGAGCATTTCGGCGAAGAAGCGCTATCCCGGCTGAAAACAACAGAAGCAGGAAAGCGGTGTCCTGACCTCGCAGAAACATATAAGCCACGGCCGGACTCCAGCATAGGGCGGCGGCCATCCAGCCAAGGCCGAGGTGCTTCCAGAGAATCGCGACCAGGACCAAACTGATTGCACTGAGGGAAACCCATGCGAGGTACGCAGAACGGTAAGGCAGCCAGGCAAGGGGCTTCAACAAAAAAGCGTAAAATGGAGGCCGCAGAAATGCTAACTTGTGCTGGCGGTCTCTGTCGAAGCCGTACCTGGCCTGCTCCTCGTCGATCTGTTGAAGGTCATAAAGGCCGCCCGAGGTGAGCAGCGCAGGCGCTGTGTAAAAACTGACGAAATCGTTGCGCGGGGCGCCGGGCTGAAACGACCAGAAAAGACTTGGCCCAATGACGACCGCATTCGCGGCAAATCCAAGCAGCGCAAGCACGACGGCCCTTGGGACCGGAAGTTTGTCCACGTGCCTAGCTTCTCCTCAATCGCAGCCCTCGGTGGGCCGGGATCACGTCGAGCAAGCGGAAGTCCGTGCGAAGTGCCGCGATGGCTTCGCCTACCTGCCGGATGTTGGACTCCCTGATAGGGCCGAGCCGTCCGGAGGCGTATGCCAGGTAGCCGATGCGGGCGGGGTCGATCCCCATGATCCGGCAGCAGGTGGCGTCCACCGCGGGGGCGTTGCGGCCCATCACAATGACGCCGGCGGACTTCGGATCGCCCATGATGGGACCATCGCCGTCCATGCCGACAATGCCGTCCACGATCGCAAGCCGCGGAGGCAGCGTGGCGCAGATGTCCAGAATGGACCGGAAAATATTCTCGTAATGCAGCACGTTCTTCGGCCAACCGTACACTTCGCCGGGCATGACCCCGAACATGTTCTTCATGGACAATGTGACTCCGGTCCAGTGGTGCGTCTTCATCTTCGGAAGAGACACAATCAGGTCTACGCTGCGGAGTACAGCCGGGAACGAGAGCCTAGATAGCGTGGTCAGCCTGCCTTTGTTCGGCATTGTCCAGAGCGAGCCCGAATTCAGGTCGTGGAATGGGATGCGGTCCTCTTGAAGCACGTCAGCCAAACCCGATTCCTCAAGTACCAGCAGGGTGTCCATGCGGTGCCCCGGTCCTTCACCTACAAGTACTCTCGCGGCTCCGAGCCGCAAGAAGACCTCCGCCGCCGCCCTGACAACAAGCGGGTGCGTGTTGATGTGCGCATGGCCGCGGAAGGGTTCGACCAGGTTCGGCTTAAGTAGAACCGACTTGCCGCGGACCTCGGCAACGCTCACACCGAGTTCGCGCAGGCCGCGGGTGATGACGTCGGACAGCGCCGCGTCGTATCGGCCGGCTTTCGCCACGCAGACCATGGCACGTTGACCTGATTCGTTAGGACCCAGGTGATACCAGCCGCCCAATCCTCCGATGCCCAAGCCGGCACCGACGACGCCAAGGACGCCCCGGCGGCTCGAACCGCCGGAGCGGCGCGCCTTCGGATTGTCGTGCGGAGTCATGGCCTGCCCTCCGGTGTTCGGCCGCGAAGACCGCGCCGGGCAGCGGATGCTGTCAGGAGAACCGCGAGCGCGTTCGTGTCATAGCTCCCGAGCCGCTGTTGCCGGTCGAGGGACTTGTCGATCCAGTCATCGGCGCTCTGCGGACGCTTGTCCCACGAGGAGAGCCCCAGGAGCGCCCAACCCAAACTCCAGGGGGTACGGACGCGGCGCGCCTCGCTCTCCAGGTAGTCCAGACTTCGTGCCACGGCAGCAGCGGTCGCGTGGCCCGCCAGCGCAGATAGCGCCAAACCAGTGGTGTCCGGAAAAGGACGGAGAGCTTGCCCGAACGATTCGGCGTTACCGTAATTCCAGCCCCCACCCCTCAACTGGCGCTCCAGGAGCACGTCCACCGCCTCACTGGCGCGGACGTGTCCGGAGCGCCCCGCCAGGTTGAGCGCAAGCAGAGCGGAGCCGGTCGGGAACACCCAGGAATAGGAATTCAGGACCCAGGGCCAGCCGCGTGCCGCCTGGGCATGACTCACCGGCCCGCTCGGATCGTCGTCTGTGCGCCTTTCGGAATGAGCCACGAGAAAATCGCAGGCGCGCGCCAGTTCCTTGGTCCTCTCCCTGGCTAAGGCCCATGCTATGGCAGCCAATGCCGTCGGCCACACGACATCAGGATGGCCCGGGAACAAGGGAACGCGGCCGTCAGCCTGCTGAGCTTGGCACAGACGACCGCATGCCGGAGCAACCTTATCCTCTCCGAAACCCGCCGCCATGGCGATGATGGCCCACGCCGTCGAGTCAGGTCGAAACTCTCCACCCGGACGAAGCCCGAAACCGCCGTCCGGCAGACCATTTTCGTAGAGCGCTTTCCAGGCTGCGCCGATCGCGTGCTGGCTGCGAAAGTCAGTCATAGTCGTCGGTGCGCCCTCCTTGTGAAAGCATACCGCGCTGGCGCGGGGGCGCAAAGCTGGATATACTGTCATGGACAACTTCCATCTTGTGGTAGGTCTGGTTTCGTGATGCAGACATCGAAACAGGTGAAACTGACGAAGCTGTTTTGCAACGACGAGTCCGGGCAGGACCTGACGGAATATGCTCTCATGCTGGCTTTCGTTGTGCTATCTTCCGCGGCCATATTTCTGGTGAGCGGGGACATCATCAAAGGGATCTGGTACCTGGCGTGTAGCATCCTGTCAAACGGATCGAGTTGCGCCAGCGCGGGGAGTTGATCTTGGATGGCTTGCGCCGTTTTCTTGACACGCCTACTGGAGTTGCGTATCCGCTCTGTTGCGGCTTTGATGCATTGATCGGTGTCTATATTACGGGACGCGGATGTAATAAAGGAAAATAGACCGTCCCACGCGTTCCAAAGGCCTGTGGTGACGCAGCCAACCGTAGGAACCGTCTCTGGCGTAGCTCACGCAAAGATGGTGCACACTTACCGCGATGTATCCTGTCGCTGGCACCCACGGCGAAAGTGGGAGGATCTCTGGTAGGCTCGACTTCCTCACTTCCGCGGTGCCAAAGTAGGCAAGCGCGACGTGATCCGCACCAAGAGTGTTCAATCGAAGCCTGAGCCTTTCCAGATCCTGTCCCCAATCAAGGTCCGATTCGGCCAGAATCGACTCCGGATGGCGTCCCGCAAGCACATTGAAGTGAGCCATATAGTCAGGGTGGGCGACGGCGGACTCCATGAATGTCAGCGCGATGCAGAGCGCTATCGCTGCACGCACCAGGCTGCCCTCTGTCTTGCGTAACCGCCTCGCAACCAGCGCGCCTGCCGGAATGCTGACGAGTGGGTAGAACGCCAGAACGTATCGCACTCCAGGGCTCAGTCTGGAAAGCATACAGACGCCGATTATCGCCAACGCGAAGACAGCAGGCAGACCGTACCGCCAATCTCCCCTGTGTGCGTCCAAGAATGTCATCAGACAACCCGCAACCACAAGCGCCAGGAAAGCTAGCGGCGTCTTCACAAGAAGCACAATCGCAATAAAGTACCACCAGCCCGTCTGCCGGTATTCACCCAAAAGGTAACTCTCTACTCCATAATCCATGCGGCTCTTCAACTGATAAAGCCCTTTGGGGATCTGAAGCAGTGGGAGAGGAGTCCGCTGGAGCTTCTCCGCCGCTCTTGCCAGGTTCGTTACCTGTGAGGACTCCTGGCCCACGCCTCCATCCTGTAAATCTCCCGTCCATGATTCCATGGAAAAACGATAGCCCGTCCACAAGAGGAGAACTGCCACAAAGAGCGAAACGCACAACTGCCTCGCTTGACGGGCCGGGACGATTGGGATTCGGACCCCGCGACATTCCAGAAACATCACGTACAACGCCGCAAACAGGGCACACGCCGGCAGAAAGGCGACGGCCGAGAACTTCGTGAGCAACGCTAAACCGCCTGCGATACCGAGCCACACCGCCCGTTTGACGGAAGGCGCTTCGAACCATGAAACCGCGGCCCAGAGTACGGCCAAGACACCAGCCGCGGCCGCAGTGTCCGGTGTCGCCAAGCCGGCGTGACCCAGGCTGGCGGGCAAGGTGCTATAGAGGGCCATCGCCCAGAGACCGGCGGACTGACCGAACCATCGCGACGCCCAGAGCCAGACGATTGCACAAGTGAGTACGAAGAACGGCAGTGTGCCAAGACGCGCCGCCGTCAGATTTCGCCAGTAAGAGCGCCCTGAATAGAGGATGGTGTTCCCTTCGATGAAAGCGTTGGGTTCGGAGTGAGACCTCGCCCCCAACAGATAAGGGCCCAGAGCGACGAGAACACGCGGCAGCGGAGGTGCCCACAGTTCATAGGTGTAAGTCCCTTTGTCCAGCCACTCCATGCCGCAGGCAATATGCCACGGCTCGTCGTATGTTTGCGTGAAAACAGGATACGTGGTGGCGATCCGCAGGGTTGCGAAGATGATCAGCACCAGCCCGGCGACCAGTATGAACCGCGACCTGCTACCGGATACTCTCATGGAAATCACAATCTGTATCCACCGAACGTTTAAAGTAGGCCAGCATATTATGCTCCCATGTCCTTGCGCAATATGATGGACAGGCCGTGGGGCGGCGCGACGTGTGCTTTTTCCCTAACTTCACCCGCTGCACTTCCGCTGTCAAGAAGGCCATTCACACTTAGCGCCTACTTTTTATCTCTTTTATTGCGAATAAGAAAGACCATTCTCCGGCTCCCGGCCGTCTCCGCGTCTGAGACAATTCCCTGCGAGGGCCGAACTGTGTCTCTATCCACGTCACTTGCGCAACAGCCTGAAACCATCCGCCAAAGTCCGCTCAACTTCGGGTGCCGGCTACCCCTCCTTGCACTTCCCCCGCAACTTATTGAATCCGAAGACGATCACCCCGAATTCCTGGGCTCGAACGAACCCGAACCGGACCCGCAACCTGTTGATTCCATTGGCCCGATTCCGCTCGGCGAACCAGCGCGAATCGAGGCCATCGCAGGGTATCCCCGCACGGCTCTATCCGCGCCCGCGCAGCAGGTCGAGGACCACGAAGACGAGTACCCCGAGAGCGATAGACACGCCGTGCGGCAGTGTGACGGCCTTGGGATTGTGGACGTCCAACTCCTCCCGCTTCATGTACGGCGCGCGGAACTGCGACAGCTCCTTGAGAATGAACCCGACGTTCCACAACGTGGTTGCCACCCGCCCTTTCGTCAGCAGCAGAACGATTGCGATCACGCCGCCCAGGATGCAGGCCAGCAGAAAAATCCGGATCCAGGCGTCCGGGCCGGCGATGGCCCCCAGAGCCGCCATCAGCTTCACATCGCCCGCGCCCATGGCCCGCAGCAGGTAGAGAACGATATAGACGGCAAAGGCGAGGCCCAGCCCGGCGGCGGAAGATTTCAGGCCGGAAAGCCCCGAAATCCACGTGTTCACGGCAATTCCCGCCAGCACGCCCGCGAGGTTCAGCCAGTTGGGAATCCTCCGGAAACGAAAGTCGTAGACCGCGGCTGTTAAGGAAACCGCCAGCAGTAGAACAATAGGTGCCGCGTCGATGTGAGGGGTCGTCATGCGCTCTTTCTCACAGGTTCAGAAACTTCAGGATGATGAAAAGATTCCAGGCGACCAGGGCGGCAAAGCCGTAATTGATCCACTTGATCACTCGGATTTTCCTCTGCCAGAGGCAAATGCCGCCCAGCAGGCCGGCGATCAGCTTGGATATGCTCACGCCGATGATCGGGTCCCAACGCATGAGCAGCCGGATGAACGGGCTGAATTCCTGGACTCCTATCCTTAGGCCGATGACGGTGGTCATGAAGTCCAGCAGTTGCAGGTAGAGGAAGACTTCGACCACGGAGATCACGGCGGACGTGTCGTGCTTAACGGTAGAGGATCGGCTCATTGGATCAGACCAGACTAGCACGAACCTACGAGTCTAACTCGAGCGCATCGAGGTGCGCGAAATACATCTCGGCCGCTGCCTCCAGTGTCTTGGGATTGGCTTGGACAGGCTGCCCTTCGAACCCGCTGATCCATTCCAATATGTCGCATATGTCCCGTGGATGGCAGGCGCGCAGTTTGCCCCGGTTCATACGCAGACAGAGGTTCCGAAGGCACTCGGTGGCTCCTGGCGCCGCGTCGATTTTCCGTTGCTCCAGCAGCCGTTCGAAGATCGTGTCGAAGGCTTGCGCGTCCGGCGACTTGATGTGGATCTTATTCGGAATCCGCCGGAGAAAAGCCTCGTCAGCCAGCGAGTTGGGATCCAGGTTGGTGGCGAAGACCACCATCGTCTCGAAGGGGATCTCGAACTTGACGCCGTAACGCAGCGCCAGGTAATCGATATGCCTGTCGAACGGCGCAATCCACCGGTTCAGCAACTGCTGCGGAGACATCGTTTGCCGGCCGAAATCGTCGATCACCAGGATGCCGTTGTTGGCCTTCATCTGCAAAGGCGCCGCGTACACGTTGCTGCCCTCGTCCAGATGGAGGTCCAGCATCCGTGCCGTCAATTCGCCCCCCGCAACCACGCAAGGTCGCTGGCAGATCACCCACCGCGCGTCCATTTCCTCCAGCTCTACATTCGCTTTCTTGTGTACGGCTGGATCGTAAACGGCGATCACTTGGCCGTCCACTTCCACGGCGTACGGGATCAGCGCCAGGTCCTGGTAGGCACGCGCCAGGCGCTCGGCCACGCTCGTCTTGCCGTTGCCGGTAAGTCCGTAGAGGAACAGACACCTCTGGGAATAGAGCGCCGGCCCCAGTTGGCCGATCACTGATTCGGGCAGCACCAAGTCGCTAAGGATCTCGCGCATCAACTCCCGGCTCAGCTTGAGCTTGGCACGCTGTGCGCGAACGGTGGCGGTATAGGCGGGCAGTGATACGGGTGTGGGCCCAATGTACTGGGTAGCGCCGGCGCGCTCCGACGCCAGCCGGACTCCGGCCAGCGTCAGACTGAATGAGTAATCTTCACCGATGGAGTGGCGCGGATCGGGGCTGGCGAGGCCCTTCACCTCGATGAGTTTCTGATGCCGCAGGTCGTGGAAGATGCTTTCCACCACCGGGCGCGTCAACTTCAGGGCATTGCACAGAGAGGAGAGACTACTGGTGCCCTCGGCGCCGATGCGCCTTACGATGAGGTCGGTAACGAAACTCTCGGCGAGGTCCAGTTTTTCCACGTGAAAAATCTTGGGCGGAATGACCGGCAACTTCGGGCGCTTAGGGCTGTGCATGGTTCCTCCTATCTCTATCGGCACTGCCGCATCCTGCGAGTATATTCCATGTATCGGTTCCGGCGGGCATTTGCGATATGCTTGGGTCATGGCAGACAACGACGCGGCAACCGCTTCCCATGCCCTCGACATGGTTCCGCTGTACGATTCGTTGACCGTGGACGCGGAGATGGAGGCCGACATGATCCGCGGACTGCTGGATTCGAACGGCATACCGTCCCTTGTGAAACGCCCCGGCCCGTACCCTCCCCTGGGCTACCAGGTGCTCGTGCCCCGCGGCAAGTTGAAGGAGGCACAGCACTTGATCGATGAGGCGCAGGCTGCCGGGCCTGAAGCCGCCGACGAAGCCGAACAGGGTTCAGAGGAGTCCCAATAAAGGCCAAACGGATCGATCGGTCATGAAGTACGGCCAGCAATATGAGGTCGGAGAAGGCGCTCCATGTCGTCGATCTTGTCGCCTAGCTCGTTGACCTTCATCGCCAGGCCGCGAATCTCCGGTTCGGACCGGCGCTTCACTTCGAAATCGAGTTCGTCGCGGAGACGGTCCTTTGCGTCCTGACGGTTCTGGCTCATCATAATGACCGGCGCCTGGAGCGCCGCAAGCATCGACAGGAACAGGTTCAGCAGGATGAAGGGATAGGGATCCCACGCTCCTTTCCCCATCATCACGTTGCAGGCGGCGTAAGCCGCCATCCCTAACGAAAAGCAAATGATGAGCCTCCAGGAGCCCCCGAAGCCCGTCACGGCGTCGGCCAAGCGGACCCGAAGGTGGCGCGCTGTTGGATGACTTTCCAGCGCTCGTTACTGCAAGATCAAGATTGAGACGCGGCTATGAACTCAGGATTGCCGGCATCTGAATAGAGTATCGTCGTTGCCGCCTGGCGCTTTCAAGCGAGAAAAAACGCCGCGGCGCGCTCACTTGCTCGGGTTCACGCACGTAGGAAGCGCGCCAAAGTCGTAAGCCTGGCTCTCGATGCCCGTGCTCTTAACCGTAACGATGCGAATTCCCGACTGCGTGTCGGCGCACGTGATGGCCGTGGTGGTCGTCAGTTTGAGCGGGCCGTAGCTCGCGGCGGCGTTGCGGTGATAGTGGCCGGAGAATACGTGGCTGACTCCGTATTCGGTGAACAGCTGCAGGTACTTCCGCCGCTGCTCCAGAGGCAGCGTATAGTAGGTGTCTTTCTCGTCCGGTGAATTGACGAACAGCAGGTGGTGCTGGAAGACGACAAGATCCCTCATTCCGTCCTGCTTGGCTTTCGCCAGTTCCCTCCGCAGCCAGGCCTCCTGTTTGGCGCATTCATCGGGCGCGTTTTTCGGGTGCGCCATGATGGGCGAGTTCAGAACAAAAGCGGCCATGCCTCCAACGCGGAATGTGTAATAGTCCGGGCCGAATTGCTTGCGGTACGCCGCCAGGCTCGCCGGCGTGGGTGCATTGAGGACGTCATGGTTTCCGGCCACATTGTAGAGGTGAATCGACGGGTCCAGCTTGCCAGCGACGCGAAAGTACTCTGCTGTCTGGGCCGGGTCGCCTTGCCGGTTCACGAGGTCGCCGGTGACGATGAGGAAGGCGGGGCGCAGGCGATTGACGGTCGCGATGACGAACTCGAAGTTTGCAGTGTCCTGTGCGAACCCGTTGCCGGTCCGCTGGCGGCTTTCGCAGAATCCTATTTGCGGATCCGAACCCTGGATGAAGAAGAACGGCTCGACGACCTGTGCCTTCGCAGCCAGCGCGAGGCAGATACCGGCCAACAACCTGACGTAACTGGACATAATGATCCTATTGTTCCACGTCTATCTTCCCGGCGCCTTGATAAAGCCGTAATACCGGCCCATCCAGTAAGCGAGCAGCCAGTGTACGCCGCTGTTCTCAACCATGCCGTTGGATCCGCGGATGGCGGCGTAGGGATTGCCGTCCCAGCGCATGGTGGCGCGCTCGCTGGGAGGCAGCACCCGGTCGGTCTGCAAGTCGTCGAGTTCCGGCTTGTGAACCAGGCGCACATCCTCGCGCCAGCGGTTGTCCACCGTCCACTGTACGAGGTCGAGCGGCTCGTCGCGCAGAAACTCGACGCAGCGGTCCAGGCCGAACTGCTCCGGGCCGCGGCTGCCGCTCAGCGCTGCCCAGGTGAAGCTGTAGTACGAACTGTATTGCTCCTTGATGTGCGGCAGCCAGAAGCAAAGCGCGTCTTCGTAAATACGCCGGATGCGGGGATCCTGCTCCGACATCGCTGCGGGGAGCACCAGCGCGACTAGTTCGTTGTCGAAGTGCGTAAGCTCGGAAGGCGCTGTGGCCAGCGGGCGGCGCGCCAGGCGGTCGTAACGGTGCTTGTCGATGAGCTCCAGCGAGTGGCGCCGGTATTTCGGATCGCCGGTCATGTACTCGGCGGCGCGGAGGTGGGCGAGGATCTCGAGAGCGTTGGTCCACCTCTCGGCGCGCCAGTCGGGCAGGTCATTGAGGTATTGCGGACCCCAGCAGCCCCAGCGCGTGGGCTGGCCGTCGATGTCGCGCAGCGTGTAGCCGCCTTCGATGATGTAGTCCACGATGCGTCGTACGTGGTCCGCAACCAGTTTGCGCTCTGCCTCGTCGGCGGCGAGCGTGTAATAGCTGAAATAGCCGAAGATGTGGCCTGCCATTTCGTCGGAGCTGGTGTCGCCCTTCCAAAGCCATTTGCCGTCCGCGCTCAGGCGCCAACGTCTTTCCACCGCCTTGTTGCGCGGGTTCTCCACCAGGCGGTCCGTGAGCGTCTCGGGAGTGAATTCCTCGTTGGGATCGGAAACCCGTTTCCAATCCGAAGGGACCACCGTGCGGGCGAACAAGCCGCTGGTTCCGGTCACTTCCTGCAGGAACTTGAGGCCGCGGAAGGCCTTGCGTGCGTTCTCGCGGGCCTGTGGATCCTTGGTGACCGCGTACCGGTAGGACTCCATGCCCAGGTACATGCCAGTGTACTGGCCGTCGTTATCGTCGTCGCGCGGCGCAAAGTTGGTCACATCGCCCGGCGATTTCAACAGGCAGGCCTCTACCAGATAAGGAGGACGCACATGCCGGGCCAGGCAGGTGTCGAGATAGTAGGCGGCCTTCTCCGCCATGGTCATCGTGCGCCGCCGGATGGCGCTCAGGCCACCGGTGGTAGCCACCCAGACGGTCTTGTCCCTGGCCACGGCGATCGAAAGGACCGAATCCGAGGGGAGCCAGCGGCGGCTATGGCGCAGCGACCAGCGGCCGCCCATGCGGCGCACGGCGCCGTGGCGCGTGCCGGCCCATACCGTGCCGTCGGGCTCCACGGCGATGCACCGGGCATCCTGGTCCGGCATCCCGTTCGTCGAGTTGTGCCATTCGGCCCGGCGGCCCTCGCGGTAAACGTCGACGCCTCCGAGGCCGGCAAGCCACACGCCGCCGTCCGGTGCGAGGGCGACACCGCGCAACTCTCCGGCCAGCAACTCATGTTCGTCGTGGAATTCAGCGAGCGACTGGCCCTTACGGTAGTACGCACCCATCGACGTGGCCACCCACAATCCGCCCGTCGAGTCGCGCGCAACGGCGCGCACAGCGCGGGACCCTTTCCAGGGAGTGGAAGACCACGACTTCCCGTCCCACTCGGCGAGGAAGGTCTGGCCGGCCGCCACAAGGCCCCTGCCATCCGCCCATAGCGCGACGACCGGCGCGCCAACGCCGGAGACTCTTTCCGCCTTGTCCCCGGATATGCGGTAGAGGCCATCCCAGGCCCCCGCCCAAACATCACCGCCCAGCGGCGCGAGGGCGTATGTGGAGCCTTTCTTCACAAGTTGCCAAGTGGCCCCGCCGTGGCGGTAGACCCCCGCCTGGGATGCGATCCATACGGTGCCGTCCGCAGTCACGGCTACGGCGCGTACACGGTTTGCCCCGGGTTCGCGCGGGTAGGAGAGTTCAGTCCGGTACTCCTGCACGAAAGGCGCATCCGGAACACCCGGAAAGTCGGCGGCGGCAGCGGCGCCGAACAGACACCCGGTCGCAAACAGCAGAGCAGCAAGACGGCCCATCATAGGAAGAAGTTTAGCGCGGCGGCGGAATGGTTTATATGGATGCGGCCACTCCGGCACGGTATAATTCGCGGCGTGGACCTATTTGATGTCATCAAGAGGCGGCGGTCCGTGAGGGCCTTCACCGCCCAGCCGGTGAAGGCCGGAGATCTGGACCAGATTCTGGGGGCGGCGAACGCCGCGCCGTCGGCGGGAAACCTGCAAGCCTACGAGATCTTCCTGGTCACACAGGGGAAGCAGCGCGCGCTGCTGGCACGGGCGGCGCTGGACCAGTTCTTCATCGCCCAGGCTCCCGTGGCATTGGTTTTCTGCGCGAACCAAGCGCGGTCGGCGGCAAAGTACCGGGAGCGGGGAAAGCGGCTGTATGCGATCCAGGACGCAACGATCGCATGCACGTTTGCCATGCTGGCCGCTACGGCCCTGGGCCTCGGCACGGTTTGGGTTGGTGCTTTCGACGATGCAGCGGTGCAACGCGTTCTGGGCAGGGATGACTTATTGCCGGTGGCCATCCTGCCGATCGGATATCCGGGGGAGAAGCCGGAGCCGGCGCCGCGCCGGCCGCTTGCGGACTTGGTACACGGCTGATCTGCGATGAAGGTAGACGTCGTCTGTTACTCGGGCCACAGAGGGGACCAACGTCCGATTCGTTTCCGGTTGGGCGATCAGGATCACTTCGTCGAAGCGGTGCTGGATCAGTGGTACGGGCCGGACGACGTTTTCTTCAAAGTGCAAGCGGAGGACGGAAACCTTTATATTCTTCGGCGCCCCGCGTCGGAACCTGAGGGCGGCTGGAGCCTGGAATCCTTCCGTGACATGAAGCGGGGGAAGTGAGCGGCGGCGATGGCGTCCGGATGGCGGCGGCTTGCGCACGGGTGGAGTGTCGCCTGCGGTCCTGGCATGTCCGCGGCATTCGTGCGCGATTTCGTCCGGCCGGCCGTGCGGGCCCTGCCGTCCGCGATGGCGCGCCGCCTGGGCTGCTGCCGGCTCTTCCTGTCGTCCGGGGCCGGTTCGAACGTGACCTCACAATGGACGGAAACCGAGGCGGGGCTGGATGTGTCCGTCATGACGGGCGGCTGCGACGAACACGACGCCGTGATGGAGTTGTTATTGTGCTTCGGCCAGGCGCTCTGGTCGAAACTGTCTGACGCCGAGTTGCGGGCATACTGGACCCTGCTGGACCAGGAAATGACCGAGGAGGTCACCGGCGAGATCGACGAGTTGGCGCTAGACGAGAAGCGCGCTTTGCTGGCCGGCCGCCGCAAACGGCTCGATCGCTATGGTGGTGCCTCCTTCGCAGGGACAGCGGCCGAGTACGTCCACTCCCTGTGGCATGACGTAACCATTCGGACCGGGCGCGACTATCTCCCGGCGCCGCAATTGCGCCGGCGGCTGGAACTGCTGGCTCGATGGTTCCCCCCGGATCGCGGTTACCACTTGTTCCCGGCCAAGCCACGGGGCCCCCGCCAAGGGGCGGATGTCCCCCACCGCTGCCGGGTGCGAAACATATGATACTGGCAGTGCGCGCGATCAGGTGTGGCAACGCGGCCGTGGGGGACCGAGGGGTGGGTGAGTTCCTTGCCGGTGTCCTGCGGCGGGCGGCAGTATATGCTGTCCTACCGCCGCGGGCTGCCGTCGCGGCCGTGGTTCCGCCCATCGAATTCGGCTTGAAGGTCGGTGTTCCCCTTACCGCCTTGATGACTGCGGCGTCGAATGGCTACGAGGCGCAAACCCAGCCGTACACGTTGGGGCCAGCCGTGGAACTGAAGCTATCGCGTCGATTCTCTTTCGAGGTTGACCTGCTTTACAAGTGCATGGAGTATTTCTTTCCAGGGCCGGCGGCTTCGCAGATAAACACGCCGGCCGCCGCCGGCCGGTGGGAGTTACCGCTGTTGATGAAATATCGGTTCTCCGCACGGCGCTGCAGCCCATTCCTGGCTCTTGGCGGTTCCATCAATCGGGTGACGGGGAGTCACAGCGCAGAAAAGGACTTCGTTGAACTAAGGCACCGAAGCGCGCTGGGCCTCGCCATCGGATTCGGCGTGGAAAGGCGATTCGGACCGATCCGTGTGGTGCCTGAGGTCCGGTTCACGCGTTGGACAGACAGGAATTTCGGTGTTCGCGATGCAGCGTTACGTTCCAACCTGAGTCAGGCGGAGTTTCTGGCCGACTTCACCTTCTGACGGCTGCCCTATCGCAACGCCAATTCGGACCATTGACTTCTGGTTTTTTTTCGGACTCTATAATTCCAGCCAGGTTGGAGGGGACACATGGCGCGAACTTACGCGATCTTGGCGGTCGTCGTGTGCCCTGCGTCCCCTGCGGTATTGGCACGGCGATCAGGCGCCGGGCGGGAGGCGGGTCAATCAGGGTTTATCTCAGAGCAGCCAGCGCGGCCCCGAAAGCAAGCGGCGAAGCCAAGGTGGAAGCAAAGAAAGGTATTACGAATATTGAGGCCTCAGTGAGAGCCTTGGGCTGGCCTTCGAAGCTGGGCACTGAGTTTCTGACGCACGTCTTGTGGGATGTGCCGCCGGAAGGAAGCAGTAGCAATGTTAGAGATATAAAGGCTAACAACTACTGATATTGTGAACTCAAAGCCACGACACAATTGCAGACATTCTCGCTCCTCGTGACGGCCGAGCCTTACTTTGCCGTAAGCCAGCCCAGCGAGACCGTATCCTTGGAGAACACGCAGCGGAGAGACGCCAAAGGACGGGTGTTTTCCCTCAAGGAATACAAGCTCATGAAACGCGCTCAATACGAGAAGATGGGGAACCCGCTAGCCTTGGCACCCGACTTGAAGAACGTTCCCCTGGAAACGTACGAAGCGCAAAATGCCGTGGAAACCTCCAGGTCCTGCGGGGTGAACAGTACGCGCCGTAAACTTTCGCCAAGGCCTAGGCGGAACGGGCGCGTCAAGCTGCCGAACAATTTCGTTCGCAGTTATTGTCACAGTTCAACCGGTCCTCGAAACGAGGGAAACGTCCGGAGACCTGGCTGTCACGGTGCCTGACGTGCTCTCTGACACGGGCAAGTACGAACTGCACCGGCCGACCCGCGAGAAACTGGCCCGGCTTTCCGGGATCGTTCTGTCCCACCCGGACCTAAACCTCGAGATCGAGGGCCACACCGACAGCACGGGCAGTGACGAACTGAACCGGAGGCTCTCGGAGCAGCGAGCGCCCAGCGCGCACAACTACCCATCGATCACGGCTTGTCCCCAGACTCGGTCACGGCTTCGGCTTCATGAAGAGCGTGCCAGTACTGCAGAGTTCGCAACCTACGTGGCGATATCCTCTTCGACCACTTTGAAGCCCATCAAGTTGCCCAACCTCCTGATGCCGCGCATGTGGTCACCATAGAACACCGCGCGGTGCAGCATGGGCATGGCGCCGGCGTACTTCGATATGTCGCCAATTGTTCCCGGCGGCACAATGGCGCCGCCGCCCCAATTCAGGTACAGGTGCCGGGCATCGCGCACGGACTGGGTGAACTGCGTGCGGCAGGCCAGCGGGCTGGAACCCGTCTCGGTGATCTTACCGGGGACGGCGAGCATGGTGTCCAGGTTGACAAGCTTCGCCATGGTGACCGGTTCCCCTACCTGCCATTGCACCTGTAGGGCGACGCCACCCTGACTGTCTGTCTGGTTCCGGATGAGGAACGGCATGCGGCTCCCGTCAGCCCGCTGTGTGAACGAAGTGCAATGGAACTGGACAACGGCGTTCTTGGCTTCGTCGACGACCGGATCGGTAATGAACCCCGGCGTGCGGAACGCATGGGAGAACAGCAGCATGGTGAGTGTCGAGTCGATATCGCCTTCGCACGCACCGACTAGCCCCAGATCGTTGAGCTTGCTGAAGGTCAGGCAGGCCCGGGGGTTTCCCATGCAAGCGGCGCTGCAGATCCCTTGGGCTCTTTCTTTGATCATCAACTGTTTGACCGCCAGGTAATACCGGGCCGAATCGATGATCTCCTGGCGCGTGGGCTCAAGGATTCCGATGGCCGGTTTGATCCAGTAGCTCTCTGCCTCGGCTTCGGCAGCCTTGGGATCGACCGACTTTGCGACTTCCAGAACTTCTTCATTCTTGATCGTGATCAACTCGGCGCCGAGCTTCCTCCTTACCTCTTCAGACGAACAGGCGGCCTTCGTCCCGCGCGGGCCGTTCACGGCCAGAATGCGCGTCTGCTTCATCAGGGGCGGCACTCGCAGCAGGCTCACGGCTTCCTCGAGTTCCCTCCAATCGGTGGTGGAGAGCAACACGACTTTCCGGTTCTTCCATTGCTGATGCCACATCCACCCGTGCCCGCTGAACGGCTGGAAGAAGGAGACCGCCGGCTTATCGACCCCGAAGCTGAGCTTTTCGAGCGTGGCGTAATCTCCGCCGTGTCCAGAGAGCCAGATCAGCACCATGCCGTCGGCTGACGCCGCCCTCGCGGCTACTTGTTCCACGTCCACTTTCGGGATAGTCTCCCCGCCAACGAACTGCACATCGCCAAGCTTCTTTTCCAGGTCCTGGAGGTAGTTGTCCATCTTTGTGACTTCCTCCTGGCCCCAGGTCAGGTATTGGACTTGCCTGCCGGCGGCGTTTGTGAAGGCGCCCGACCGGCCGATGTAAAGCTTGTAGATTCTCGCCGGCCGCAACTTCGGCCACTCGTCCTTATCCGAGGACGCCGCCGCGCGGGCAGCGGGCTGCCCGGCCAGCATGAAACCAGCCGTTGTGCCGGCCCCCAGGAACTTCCTGCGGTTCAGCTTAAAGAAGCTGCTCATCGTCTACCTCCAACAGAGATCGCCGCCCATCTGCCAACGGGCGGAGTCGGTATCTGACTAAAGTACACTTTCGCGGGCCGGATGTCCACGAAGATCCCGAATCGGACTCAGCGCAGCGGTCGCATGATGATCTGATCGGACTTGCAGGCGCCGCGCAGCACGTCGGCAGTGCAGGGCCGCCCTTGCAGATCCTTGGTGAGACAAGCACGCACCTCTTGCAGATAACGCCCATTCCCGCTGCAAAGGACGACGAGGCCCTGGTCACCGAGTGTCGGATTGGCGAGGGCGAAATCGTGCCGGAGTTGATCCGGGCTGACGGTAATCTGACGGAGCGGAGCCTTGTATCGCTGAGGGATGTTGACGCTGTTGAAGGCCTGTGCAGCCTTCTTGAAATAGTCTTCAGGCGAGAGCCCGCTGCAAGTACCGTGCCGAGCCCACTCGTGAGCCACCAGCCGGGGACTCGGCATAATAGCCAGCATGTTGTTGATGGTTCCCTGATCGAGCGCTTCGGCGGAGCAATTCTGCGGCCATCCCCCGCGTTCGTATTGCGACCATAGCCCATGCAGGACGAAGGCGAAGCGGCGGCCGGGTCCGCACTGCAGATCGTCGTTACGGCCCGCCGCTGTGGCGCAGAATCCGGGCGACCACGACAGCGACATTACATAGAAGTCGAACCCGCCGGTGGAGGTCTGCGCGGCGGAAGCGGCAGGTTTCACGTCGCAAGGAAGCAGGAGCAGCGTCGCAGCGAGGCAAGCGGCAAGGCGGCTGGTCACAAAGGCGATCATACCGCGCCTTGAACGGAAAGATATGGAATTCCGATATACTCTCTCTTTCTGGAGGTTGACATATGAGGAGCAGTCCCCGCCCGCCGATCGCGGCGAGTTCGACGAAGTTGAATGGTTACTTGATCAAGAGCGCCATCGCCGCGGCGCTCGGCGGACTGCTGTTCGGGTTTGACACGGCGGTGATCGCGGGCGCTACACGCGCCCTCACCGATGTGTACCAGTTGACGCCCGCACTGCTTGGCATAACCGTTGCCAGCGCCCTGTGGGGGACCGTGCTGGGGTCGATCCTGGCAGGTGTCCCCGCAGACCGATATGGCCGGCGGTTCAGCTTGTTGGGGATGGCGGCGTTTTACTTCGCCTCCGGCCTCGGCTGTGCATTGGCGTGGGATTGGAGTTCGCTTGTGCTGTTTCGCGTGATCGGAGGCCTGGGGATCGGCGGCTCCTCCGTGATAGGTCCGATGTACATCGCAGAGATCGCGCCGGCGCGCTGGCGCGGGCGCCTGGTGGCGCTGTTCCAGTTCAACATCGTGAGCGGAATCCTGCTGGCCTACCTCTCGAATTATCTGGTGGGCTTGGCGGGTCTCGGCGATGCCGAATGGCGCTGGAAGCTCGGTGTGAGCGCGGCGCCGGCGCTGCTGTTCGGCCTGATGGTGCTGACGATTCCCGAGAGTCCCCGGTGGCTGATCAAGATGCGGCGCGTGGAGGAAGCGAAGGAGATCCTGCGCGAGACAGGAGAACCGGATTACGAGAACGAAACTCGCGACATCATCGAGTCGATTGACGTCGAGCACGGCCGGGCGGCCGAGCCGCTGTTCCAAAGGAAGTATCGCAAACCGATCCTGTTGGCGATTTCCATCGGGATGTTCAACCAGTTGGCCGGCGTGAACGCGATCCTGTACTACCTGAACGACATTTTTCAGTTCGCCGGCTTCAGCAAGATTTCGAGTGACCGGCAGGCGGTGGCCATCGGGGCCACGAATTTTCTGTTCCTGTTGGTCGCTATGTCGGTGATTGACCGGCTCGGCCGCCGGAAACTCCTGTTGATCGGGGCCGCTGGTACGGCGGCGTGTCTAGCGGGTGTTGCCGCTGTCTTTCTTTCGGGCCATGGCCAGTACCTTCTGCTGTGGCTGCTCGTCGCCTTCATTGGATTCTTCTCTTTCTCGCAGGGAGCCGTCATCTGGGTGTACCTCAGCGAGGTTTTTCCGACGCGTGTCCGCGCCAAGGGCCAGAGCCTCGGCAGCTTCACGCATTGGTTTATGAACGCCATCATCTCAGGCACTTTCCCGATGATGGCCGCAATGTCCGCCGGCGCCCCGTTCGCATTCTTCGCAGCGATGACTGTCTTGCAGTTTTTTGTCGTGCTCTTCTTCTATCCCGAGACGAAGGGGCTGTCCCTCGAGCAGATGCAGAAGGAACTTGCCGCCTCCTGAAAGAGGACGCTTCGGTCGCCGGCCTCAAAGCGGAGATATAGGTCTACTTTGCTGTTACCGAACTCCGCTCTTGCAGGAACCGGTCCACGTTGTCCTTGTCTATTAAGGTGGCCCCCGTGTCCACGAAAGTGGGAATCGGCGAGAAGGAGTCCCGCGACCAGACCTTCGTCAACGAAGGCAGCGGATTGTGGTGCAGATCATCCAGCAGCTTGAGCCCGTAAAACGCCATTGTGAACGGTTTCTGGGCGATGGTGGCTGAGATGGTGCCCTTCTGAATTCCTTCCAACGTCCTTGCATCCGTGTCCATGGCCACGACTACTTTTCCCGACACGCGCTTCCTCTCCAGCACCTCGGAGACTTCCGGACCTGCGATGGAAGCCAGGCAGACGAAGGCGTCTACCTTCACGTTCTTCTCGATGAGCTCGGTGGTCTTGTCGAAAACGACGCGCGGATCGCCCTTGATATCGACTACTTCGGCAATCTTGATTTGGGGGTAACCCTCGAACACGTCCTGGTAACCGCGCAGCCGGTCGTTCAGGTTAGTCTGCTGCGGCATGGTGTAAATCACGACGCTGCCCCTGAACTTGAGCAGGTTGGCTGCCCGGCGGGCTCCCATGGCGCCGGCTTTATAATTGTCCGTTCCTATAAACACCAGGCGGCTGCTCTCAGGCGCGTCCGAATCCATGGTGATGACCGGGACGCCTTGGGCGATCGCCGCCGCGATGTCGTCCTTCAAAACGGCAGGGTCGCTCGGGGACACCAGAATGCCAGAGGGCTTCTTTTTCAGTACGTCCTGAAAGTGTTCGTGCTCAGCCTTCGGATCGTAGGAATCCGGACCGACGGTCTCCGCCTTTACATGCAGTTGCGATGCCGCTTTGTTGAGCCCTGCGGCGGCCTCCTGCCAATAGGGAACCTTGACGTTTGTCGCGATAAGGAAGTACTTCTCATCTGGAGCGTGCTGCGAGCTCCCGCAGTTAAGCAGCGGCAGAATCAGCACAACGAAAAGAAAGAGCCACAGTAGTCTGGACATGTGTTCCTCCTGCGCAGAGTATAGCCGAGTTGGCCGGCGGTGGGAACGGCCAGCGGACGGACGTACAATCGGTGGCGCGTAGGGAGGCTGCCATGCAGGGAACGGTTTCGTTCACGCTCAATGGGAAGCCGTGCGCGTGACGACGGACGACGAGCGCATGCTGCCGTGGGTCCTGCGTTGCGACCTCAGGCTCACCGGCACGAAGTTCGGCTGTGGCGAGGGGTTGTGCGGAGCGTGCACGGTCATCGTGGCCGGGACGCCGTGAGATCCCGCTCCACGCCGCTCAGGGGGTGGGGCGGGGAAACCCTCCGGGGCTACATCCGTTCAGCGTCGGTCCGTGACGCGCGCCGCCGGTCAACACGAACACCTTTATCCGCGAGTCGCAGATTGACATCATGGCGACGAAAGCGGGCGACGATCCTGTGGAGTTCCGTTTAGGCCACCTTGCCGACGTACGCATGCACAGCGTTCTGGAGTCCGCCGCAAAGCAGTTTGGCTGGAAGACCGGCCGGGCTCCCAGCGGGCGAGGCATGGGTGCCGCCTGCGCCATCTATCTGGGGACCTACGTGGAGACAATGGCGGAGGCGGCGGTAGACAAGGGCACCGGACGCGTTGAAGTGAAGCGCGTGATCTGCGCGCAGGACCAGGGCTGCATCGACAATCCAGACGGTTCGCGGCAACAGATGGAGGGCAGCATCAGCATGGGCTTGGGCTACGCGCTGGCCGAGGAGGTGCGTTTCAGCAACGGTGAGATCCTAGATCGTAATTTCGAGACCGATCGGACCCCTCGCTTCTCCTGGCTACCGAAGATCGAGACGATCCTGATCGAGAATCCGGGAACGCCCGCTTCGGGATGTGGCGAACCTCGCATCGTCAACATGGGCGCCGTGATCGCGAATGCAATCTATGATTCCGTGGGAGCCAGGGTGTTCCAGTTACCGATGACTCCGGTTCGCATCCAGAAGGCGCTTAGGCGCGGGTAACCACTTGGGATAGGAGCTTCAAAGCTCCAGTTTCCCCTGGTAGGTCATATCCTCGACGTAAAAAGACTGCTCAAACTTGAGACGGCCGATTTGTCCATCAAACTCCAGCCGCTTGTCCTGTCTCGTGATTTCATTCGAGCGTGGAAACAGGTAGACAATGACAGGCCCATCGTCCCGCTGTAAGACCTGGACGCTGGAAGGCTTGAGATCTTTCTTCCCTTCGCGCTTGATTGAGGCGTGCTTCTTGAGTTCGCTGGCAAGATCCTTTGAATCGCCGCGGACGATCCGGTTGGGAGTGCCGTAGACCGCGATGGCGTAATGGTCGGCATCCACGGTGGGCGCGTTGGTTTCGCGCGCCTTCAGTTCCGCTTCACGGACCGGTAGCGCGCTTTCCCAGCGGAGCTTGAGGGAAGGCGGTTCGCCGCGTCCCGCGCCCGTCCCATCATCACTTCTACGGCGCTCCCCGTCATCGGGATAGCCGCCGCCGGGCCCACCCATTCCGCCGCGCCGTCCCATGCCGCCCATGCCGGGTAGTCCGATTCCGATTCCGCCAATTCCAATGCCCACGCCGCGCCCCATACCTCCGCCTTGCCTGTGTTGGCCGCCATTCGCGGGTTTGACCATGGTTGGTTGGACGGTCTTCACCCAGGGTGAATCTGTCAGGACCTGCTTGGCATCGTCTTCACTCCATTCGGCGACGCGTTTGTCCTTCCAGGTTTGATCACCAGCCACCAACAGAGCCAGGGAAAACGGCAGGATTGACAGTTGCCACTTGTAAAACATAAGTCATTCCCTCTTGGGACTCGTCCTCTAAATGTGAAACGCGGCCCGACGCTGCAGAGTTACAAACAGAGGCTTTCATGAGCAAGGATCGTCTTCGCTTACGGTTCAGGACCGCGCGCGGAGGAAGTGAAGTGCCAGTCTGCTTAGTATGCGCCGGCCACGCCCATCGAGAAAGGCCCAGGTCAACGCTTTGAGGACGCGCGGCGGCCGGTAGGCCGGGTTCTGCTGCCTTCGGCGTTCGATCATGCCAGCCAACGTGCCGCGCGGATCTTCGCGGAAAGCGTCGAGCATCGCGGCCTGGTGGACGCAAGAAATAGTGCAGTAGGGGGTGCAAGGCTTCATGCGCGCACCCTCCTGTTTCAAGTGATGGCGAGTGTAATGTTCGAGCGGGATCCCCGGGTGGCCCCGCTGCTGCGAACAGTAGTGGACCAAGCCATTCTCGCAAATGTAGAGGAAGCGGCCGCCGGCTCGGCAATGCCAGTCGTTGGGCAACCCGCGCGCGGTGTTCCGCTGAAACCGGTCGTACTGCGCGAACGAGAACAGCGACTGCTCGAACGCCAGAATCCGCTCGTAGATGCAGGCGTGGTCGGGTGCGAGCGGCCGCAGATGTCCGCCGCCATCGTGCAGGATGCCAACCGTGCTGGTCAGGCCGAGCGCCCTTGCGCGTTCGGCGATTGTGAGCGCGTCGGTGGGATTGCGGACCGGGCCACCCAGAACAGAATTGACGCTCACGGCGAATGTGGCGTGCGCGGCCAGCAACTCAAGCTTGCCGTCGAGGACTTTCAGGCTCTTCTTCGAGGTTTCGTCGGGCGCGACGTTGTCGATGCTGATTTGGAGATAATCGAGGCCAGCCTTGTTAAATCGCCGGATGCGCTCGCGCGTGAGGAGATAGCCGTTGGTAATCAGCGTTGCAATGACGCCGCGGCGGCGGATGTGGCGGATGATCCCGTCCAGTTCAGGGTGGAGCATCGGTTCGCCGCCGCTGACAGTGATGATGGTGGTTCCGAGCGCCGCGAGCAAGTTGATGCGATGCAGCATCTCCGGAAGGGGCACGGGGAGCGAGGTGGCATCGAATTCGTTACAGTATGAGCAGGCCAGGTTGCAGCGGCGGATCGGCACGATTTGGGCGACGATCGGATGATCCGGCGAATGCATGGCGCGGGCGAACATCCGCGCTTCGCGCAGGCGCCTGCTAACTGCGCGTACGCTGCGCTGAATCCTGGATCCGAATGACCCGCGAACCTCGCGCCCCATCATCCACATTGTATCGGGCGGGCTGACCTACCAAGCCAGGGGCTCCGTAAGGTAAGATGCACGGGGATGGCATAGGCAGATCCTTTGGAGAAGACATGAACCGCCCAACGAAAACTGAATCCAGTATTCCGGTTTCGCGTCCGAGCCGGCGGAGCTTTGTGAAGAGCTTCTCGCTGGCGGCGGGCAGTGCGTTTCCGGCGATTGTTCCTTCCTCGGTCTTTGGCGCCGCTGCGCCGAGCAACCGCGTAAACTTGGCGGCATTCGGCGTGGGGGGACGCGGGACGGCCGACACGGATGCCGTCAATACGCACCCGGATGCGCGGTTCCTGGCTGTTTGCGACTGTTACGAGAGCCGCCGGCTGGCGGCGAAACAGAAATGGGACAAGCTGTATGGCGGCGACTACGTCAAGATGTACAGCAATCCCTGGGAAGTCCTGCAAAGGACCGACATTGACGCGGTGGTGATCGCCACCCCGGATCACTGGCACACGCCGCTGGCGATTGCGGCAGCCAAGGCGGGGAAGGACATATACGTGGAGAAGCCGCTCAGCGTGGCCATGAAGTGGTCCTGGCGGCTGCGGGACGAGGTCAAGAAGAACAACCGCGTCGTGCAATACGGCACGCAGCAGCGCTCCAACAAGGCCTTCCGCTACGCCTGCGAACTGGTGCGCAACGGTTACATCGGCCAGGTGAAACGCATCGACGCGTGGTGCGCGGACATTTCCACGCAGTACTCGGCGGCTTCGGTTTACAGGTACGGTTCGCTGCGGCCGATTCCGGTGCCGCACGACCTGGACTTCGACTTGTGGTGCGGCCCCTCGCCGCTGCGGCAATACACGGCCGATCGCTGCACACCCTTCGGTGCCTATCATATTTACGATTACGCGCTGGGGTTTATCGCCGGCTGGGGCGCGCATCCTCTCGATATCGCCCAGTGGGGACTGGATGCAGACAACACCGGGCCGGTCTACTACGAAGGCACCGGTTCACTTCCTCGATATGGGCTGTTCGATACCACGGAAAGCTGGGACATCCACTGCTACTACGCCAACGGTGTCACGATGCGGTTCATGGACTTTCGCACAGCTCAGCCCGCGGTCACCAAGTATCTGCCGCGCTGGAACGATCACGGGACCACCTTCTTCGGCAGCGAAGGGTGGGTGAGCGTGGACCGCCGGGGAGTGCAGACCAGCCGGGAGTCGCTGAAAGAAGTTGTTTTCGGAGGCAAGGACAAGCGGCTCTACGAAAGCGACCACCACCAGAGGAACTTCGTGGATTGCGTGAAGAGCCGCCAGCAGGCCATCAGTCCGCTGGAAGCGGCCATTCGCTCGGACACCATCAGCCACCTGAGCGACATCGTGGTGAGAACCCGCCGCCCGATACAGTGGGACCCTGAACGCGAAATCATTATTGCAGACGAAGCGGCTTCGAAGATGCTGGATCGCCCGATGCGCCCCAAGTGGGCGCTGTAGTCCTGCGCGGAAGGGCGCGCTGCTCATATGGGAACGGAATGTCACCGCGTCGGCCTGATCGGGTGTGGATGGATGGCGCCCTTTCACGCGGCGGCTTTGCAAAGCCTCAGTGATCGTGCGCGCGTTGTCTGGGCGGCAGATCCCGTGCGCGAGCGCGCGGAGGCGATCGCGCTTCCGATCGGAGCACGCAGCCTGACGGACTACCACGAGGGATTGGGAGAGGTTGATTGCGCGTTCGTGGTGGTGCCCCACAATCTGCATCACCCGATCACCTTGGATTGCTTCTGCGCCGGCTGTCACGTGCTGTTGGAGAAACCCATCGCCACGTCTGTCGAGCAGGCCGACGAAATGATCGAGGCGGCCGAGCGCGCCGGCAAGACATTCATGGTGGGGTATCAGCATCGATACAAGAATTGCGTGCAGCAGTTCAAGAAGATCCTCGACAGCGGCCGCTACGGCAAGCCCTTTCTGTTGGAGGGCGTCATGGACTCCTCAATGAAAGGTTACGCATTGGGGTGGATTGCGATCAAAGAGACTCTGGGGGGCGGGGTATTCTTTTCCTCCTCTCCGCACCTGTTGGACGTCATGCTTTTCGTTGGCGGAGAAGTGCAGTCCCTGCGGATGGTGGGCACGCGCGGCGGCGTCTCCATGGAAGGTGAAGATACCGCGGCCTGTGTGATGAAGTTCCGCAACGGCATGATCGGCTTGCTTCGCGATACGTGGGCTTCACCTCGGTGCCGTACATGGTATAGCCTGCATGCTGCCTGCGAGAAAGCTCACGTGACACTGACCACAACTCCCCTGGGCGACCTCGCCCGCGACGCGCATCGCTGCGCCTGGGTGACACGCATCGTGGCCGACGGGGAAGCCGAGGAAGTGCTTCTGGAGAGTGGCGAGGGCCTGGACGTCGTACCCGAGATCCAGCACTTCTTCGATTGCGTCGACTCCGGTAATAGGCCTCAAACGGACGGGCGCATGGCGCGGAAACTGATCGCTCTGATTCTCGAGGCGTACCGTGACGCGGAAACGGACGGCGCGAACTGAACCGGCCACGAGCTAGTCCAGGCGCGGTCGGCTTCATGAATCGTGACTAAGGCTTACGCAAGACAGGTGGGGCACCCGAGGGCGTGGCTTCCACGTGCCGGTTCATGGTGTCGTTCCAGGCGTTGTGCACTTCCACTGGAAAAGTCGGCAGGGCAGCTTCGATCTTGGAGCGAATGTCGGCGACGATATCCGGGCGATCCGGCGCCAGATCGTAGTCTTCCCCGGGATCGGAAACTATGTTGTAGAGTTCGGGCGCAGGCAAAGGAAGGTTGAGGCGGCCGTCCGGTGGGTCCGGTGCCCACATCGAGCCGTTCTGGCGAGCTATGTGCAGCTTCCAGGGGCCGACGCGGGCGCATTGCAGATCCCAACCCTGGAAGTAGAAGAACGGGGGCCTATCCACGCTTTCCGATTGACCCGAGAGGAGAGTGGCAATGTCCACCCCGTCGAGTAGAGTAGACGGCAGGGCGGCTCCGGTCAAGCGGGCCACGGTGGGCAGAATATCTAAAGCGGCGGCGGCTGCCTGGATTGTGCGGCGTGCTGGAAAGATGCCGGGCCAACGCGCCAGCAGCGGCACCCTCAACCCACCGTCGTAAGTCTCACCTTTGCGGCCCCTCAGAGGGCCGGAGCTCCCCAGATACCAAGGTCCATGGTCGCTGGTGAACAGAACCACCGTATCCTGGTCGATGCCTGCGTCTGTAAGCGCGCGGAGCACCTGTCCGACACTCCAGTCGATTTCCTGCACACAGTCTCCGTACGGACCCAGACCGGACTTACCACGGAAACGGCTTGAAATACCGAGAGGGATGTGCGGGGCGGTATACGCAAGGTACAGAAAGAATGGCGAGCCGGCCGTAGCGTGGATATAGTTCACAGCTTGCTCGGTGAATAACGTGGTCAGTAAGTCGTTGCGGGGTGCCGGATCAATAATGTCGCAGTCACGCATCAACGGTGGGCACATGTCGTTGCTGTAGGGGACGCCAAAGAAGCGGTCGAACCCGCGGCGAGTTGGCAGGTAATCAACCTGCGAGCCGAGATGCCACTTGCCGATGCTCATGGAGTTGTAGTTCTTCGTCTTCAGCACCTGCGGCAGGGTGGTCTCCGCGAGCGATAAGCCTTTTGTGTCCGAGGGAAACAGCACGCCAGGCACTCCTACTCGCGTGGCATAGCGGCCCGTCAAGATGCCGGCGCGTGCCGGCGAACACACGGCACCTGCCGAATAATAGTGGTTGAAGCGGACGCCCTCCGCGGCGAGACCATCCAAATTCGGCGTCGGGATGGCCGATCCGTAACAGCCCAGGTCGCCATATCCCAGATCGTCGGCAACAAACAGAATGATGTTGGGGGATGAGGCGGATTGCAGTTGTCGCATTCGCCGGTGCACCGTGGTCGCCAGACCGGCATTCAAAAACATACGCCGTTGCATTCTACCTCCTGCGAAAGCCGTTACCGGCCAGCGTTTCGATTCCCATCTGTAGCCCAAAGCTGCTCGATCCGCAGATTATGGAACATAGAGGCTTTGCATCCGGAAACTCCGGTAGACCGGAGTCTGATCCTGCATCTCATAAGCGATGTCCCCTAAAGGCGTCACTTCGACGGCGCGGCTTGCGCTGGGCGTGCCGCCCAAGCCGTTGAGCCAGCCCAGTTCGAAATGGTAATTACCGTTGGGAAGTAGTGCAGCTGAACCCAGGGCAAGTGAGTACGCACCCAGGTCGGCGTTCAACAGGAGCGTTGCCACGTGGTTCTGTTCATCGAGCTGAATGGCTTGACCACGGCTGTGCGCGTTGGAATCGGTGGCATAACGGGTATTGCCATTGTCGAAGACGAGCAGCTTCGTGGGATCACTGTTATCGAAGTTCGCGTCATGCTGGTGCGAGAACCAGGGATATGGATCGCCGGAGCTAAAGGTGAAGTCACCATCTTTTCCAAGCCGCCACAGGACGCGCCCGGATCCGGTGCCGTTGCTATAGAGAATCTTGATCAGCCAATCCTGGTGCCGGGAGGAATAAAGCAGATTGCCATCGGGAGTGAGCTGCACGGAGTTGCCATGCAGCCAGTCGTTGGCCGTGGTCGCCAGGTAGAACGGCGGGCAACCGCCTCCCGCCACCGTACATGTCTCTTTCTGTACCGCTAGGCGCGTAATGTCCAGGTGATCGAACGCGTCCCAAGCCCAAACGACTTTGAGGTTCCGGTCCAGCACTACAATCATGTCGCCTAACACATCCACTAGGCCGGCGCCTTGCACGTTATTCAGGACTTGTTCGACATTGGCGAGCACAATCAAGTTTCCGTCCGGCAGCCGCCGGGCGTCGTGATGGAAAGCGGTAATGGGGCGGTGGCCCATGCTCACCAGTTGCTCGCTCACGCGCGCGGCGTTTGTCTCCTGAATGGTATTGCCAGCGAGATCGAATTCCCGCACGATCTGGTGCGAAGCATCCGCGCTACTGTCTTGCAAAATTCCCAGGAAACGCCCCCAAGGTTCCGGATACGTGATAAAGGAGATGTTGCCGGTGTAATACCACAGCAGATTCCCGTTCAGATCGGTGGCCATGTTCGGAACTGCCAAAGTACTCTGCAACAACACGCCATTGACAGCCGGGGATACGGGCGGCTTAAGAACAGTGGAATCGGGCGCGGAGATTGTCGCGGCACCCGTCGTCAGTGTGAGTGTCGGGCCATCCAGGCGCTCGGGCCCGGTGTCGACCGTGTGGTGCACCGAGTACTGCGTATTGGGCCGCATGCCCGCAAGATAGAAGTTGTTGCTGACCCAGTTGCGGCAATCTTTATACGGTGTGTACTGGATACTGCCGCTTGGATCCTGGAACTGCACTCTTATGCTGGCGCCGGCGGGACAGGCAGGTGCGCTGTAAAGGAAGACCAGCGGATGAGCTGTGGCCGAGACGACTGGCTGACCCTGCGTCGCGCGCGAAACTACTTTGAAGCTGAAACTATCTGTGGCCGTTTCGCGCGTTACTTTATTCTGGGCTGTAACTTCAACTTCATATGTTCCTTCTACTTCGCTTTCGGCCCAGTGCAGCCATGCATCCGGGCCAAAGTCCCGGATCACCTGCCACCCGGTGATCGGCTTGCGGACCCGGTAACGGTACCACAGCGTACCGTTCTCGGCGTTACTGACGTTAGGGTAGAAAGATGCAACAACGCCCACGGGGACGGGGTCCCATGCAGATGTTGCCAGGGAAACGGACATTGTCGCGGCTAGTGGACTGACGCTAGCCATGAGAAGACACAAAGACACACCCGACTTGGCGCTCATATCGTAACCCCTCTTTCGATTTAGCTCCCGGCAGCCGCGCTGCCCCCAGAGACGGAGTTGTCCACAGATGCAACTATGAGACGGTCCCGATGGGCCAAGCGTTGCAACTGATTTACTCTTCCATCGTCCCCTACGATGGGGGCGTCCCGGACGTGGTTGAAGGTTGGCCGTAAACGGCGGGCGGCTTCGATTAGAATCCCGTAGACGAAAACCTTGAATCCGAAAGAAGCCAACCGCCTCGCGTAAACCCTATCAGATCGTCACGCGCGCCACCAAGGAGCCGGTCACCGTTGACGGCCTCTCGTGTTGCTCTTCAATCACCACATCCCGAACAGACTCTGCCATACCATGTCTCCGACTCAGTCCTTCGCCGGAAAAACTCACTCTCCAGTCACAGCACAAAACAGGCTGATTCTAAACGACTTCCTTGAGTTTGATTTCCTCGTGCAGGTTACACTCAATGTGGAGACTGTATGCGATCGCTACGTCGCGTTCTCGCTTCCCGCGCCAACGGAGCGCATTCCCTTGGTCCTGTCACGCCTGAAGGGAAGGCCCGTTCCTCATGCAACACCCTCCGCCACGGCCTGCTCGCCAAATGCATTGTCCTCTCCAATGAGTCCCCCGCCGGTTTCGAGGAACTGCATGACCAGTTCGTCAACGGCTTCGGTCCCGCCGATGGCGTGGAGAACGGTCTGCTCGAAGAAATGGTCGCCACCTCCTGGCACCTCCGCCGTGCCAAAGGAACCCAACAGTGCTCTTCCAAACCCGTAGGACAGTGATGGCGAAGGCCCTTGTCCCGGTGAGTTCTCCTGCCGGTTCGGGAACCTTGCACCCACCCTGGATGCGCCTGCCCCCGGCTCTTCAACACTTGCGCCCGGCAGCCATTAATCAGAAGATATAGGATGATAATTTCGCCATTGTTTAAGTCTGACCTGAACTGAAGGAGCAAGGCCTCATGAAAATGTCAATGAAGAAGTCGCAGGAGTCGGCACATGACATCCTGCGGCAGACAGAGCACCCGCTGGATGTATTCTTCCGGCCCAAGAACGTGGCCGTCATCGGCGCGACGGAGAATCCCGGCAGCGTCGGGCGCACCACACTCTGGAACTTGATCAGCACGCCATTCGGCGGCACGGTGTTTCCGGTCAATCCGAAGCGCCCCAGTATCCTCGGCATCAAAGCTTATCCGAGCGTGAAAGACGTTCCGGCCGAAGTCGACCTCGCCGTGATCGCCACGCCGCCCGCCACCATCCCAGGCTTGATCCGCCAGTGCGGCGAAGTGGGCGTGCGCGGAGCCGTCGTTATCTCGGCCGGCTTCAAGGAGATTGGCGCAGAAGGTGCCGCTCTTGAACAGCAGTTGCTCGTCGCGGCCCGCGAGTGCGGTGTTCGTGTGATCGGCCCCAACTGCCTGGGCGTAATGGCCCCACTCTCCGGTTTGAATGCGACTTTTGCCCGCGGTATCGCCCGTCCCGGCAACGTCGGCTTCATCAGCCAGAGCGGCGCGCTGTGCACGGCCGTTTTGGACTGGAGCTTCAAGGAAATGGTCGGCTTCAGTGCCTTCATGAGCATCGGCTCCATGGTCGACGTGGGGTGGGGCGACTTGATCGACTACCTGGGCAACGATCCCCGCACCCGCAGCATTCTGATTTACATGGAATCGGTCGGCGACGCCCGTAGCTTCCTCTCCGCGGCGCGCGAAGTGGCCCTGTCCAAGCCGATTATCGTCATCAAGGCCGGACGCACTGCCGCCGGCGGCAAAGCCGCAGCCTCTCACACCGGCTCGCTCACCGGCAGCTACGACGTTCTGGAAGCCGCCTTCCGCCGCAGCGGCGTACTGCAGGTCAACAATATCAGCGACCTGTTCAACATGGCCGAAGTGCTCGGCAAGCAGCCTCGTCCGAAGGGTCCGCGCCTCACTATCGTTACCAACGCCGGCGGACCGGGTGTGCTGGCCACCGATGCGCTCATCAGTGCCGGCGGTGAACTGACCGCGTTCAACGATGACACCATCGCGAAGCTCAACGAGTTCCTGCCGTCCACTTGGAGCCACGGCAACCCCGTGGACGTCATCGGAGACGCCACCGCCGAGCGCTACGTCAAGACGCTCGAAGTTGTCGCCGGCGATCCCCAAGCTGACGGTATGCTGGTCTGCCTCACCCCGCAGGCTATGACCGAGCCCACGAAAATCGCCGACCAGTTGAAGGATTACGCCAAGCTCGGTGACAAGCCCGTGCTGGCAAGCTGGATGGGCGGACCTGAGGTTGCCGCGGGCGAGGCTATCCTCAACGCCGCTGGCATTCCCACCTTCGCCTATCCTGACACCGCCGCCCGCATGTTCTACAACATGTGGCGGTATCAGTATAGCCTGAAGGCACTCTACGAGACGCCGGTCTTCCCGCAAGCCGAAGAGGAAGGCGCAGCCGACACCGCCAAGGTCGAGAAGATCATCTCCGATGTGCGCGCGGCCGGCCGCACCGTCCTTACTGAATTCGAATCGAAGGAAGTGCTGGCCGCCTACGGCATACCGACGGTGCCGACCGTCATCGCCCGCAGCGAAGACGAAGCCGCCAAGGCCGCCGAAGGCATGGGCTACCCGGTCGTTCTGAAGCTGTTCTCGGAAACCATCACGCACAAGACCGACGTCGGAGGCGTGGTGTTGAACCTGCGCGATGCAGACGCCGTCCGCAACGGTTACAAGCAGATTCAGACTTCGGTAACCGAAAAGGCCGGCGCGCAGCATTTCCTGGGCGTCACCGTGCAGCCTATGATCAAGCTGGAAGGCTACGAGATCATCCTCGGCTCCAGCATCGACCCGCAGTTCGGCCCTGTGTTGCTGTTCGGCACCGGCGGCCAGTTGGTGGAAGTGTTCAACGACCGCTCGC
>CAYLLB010000050.1:0-32823 GCA_964384215.1 uncultured Solibacteraceae bacterium
CTCGACCGGACAATTCATTTGCTAATTGAGGCGGACAAATCACATGCTACCGACAGACCCAATTCGGGGCTTTGACACGGCCCCGCCGTCGTGATATGCTCATCCCGGTCTATAGACTCCGAAATGGCGAACGTGGGTGCGAGGGGCTGTCGCAAGCGGTGCCTGGCTTTGGGGAGCGAGGGGTCTCTCCCATCGGCGGCAAGTCCCTTACAGCCCAGCGTTCCGGATCATTCCGAAGCCTTCAGTCAACGGGCTCTACAAATCGTTTAAAAGGGGGATTTTCAATGCGAAGTGTTAGTGTTCTGGTGGCGTTACTGGCACTTGCCACGGTACTAGTTGCGGCCGACCGCGCTCCGGCGGCGGCCGCCTATGCACCGATGGAGTGGCAGCTGACGTTCTCAACTATCAACAAGGCGCTCGACAACAACGATAACTGGTCCAGGGACGACCGGTACCTGGTTGTCGACACACGCGAAACTTACGGCGGCGGCATCGGCAACGGCACGAGCATCATGAAGGTCAGCATCACCACCGGTGTGGAGACCATCATCTATGCTCCGAAGTACCTTCTCGATACCGTAGGGTCGAAGCAGGCCCCGGGCCTTGGCGCCGCGTCGTTCAGCCCGATTGCCGATGAAGCTATCTTCATTCACGGCCCGTTCGTGGAGGAGGCCCAGGCCACGGGCGCTTACTACGGTACGCGCAACCGCCGGGGCGGCATCGTCAAGGCCGATGGCAGTGGCGAAATCCGTTTTGCTGACATGCGCGACATTACCTCCGATGTCACGACGCCCGGCGCGCACCGCGGCGGCTCACACCGTCATGAGTACACCTTTCAAGGCAACCGCATCGGTTTCACTTACGACGACCAGTTGCTGCAAGACTATCAGCGCACCATCGGTTACATGGAGCCGGTCTCGAAGCATCCGCAGGGCGTCGACATGTGGACGGCCCTGTTGATCAAGCCGGTTCTCGACGCGGAGAAGAAGCCTGGCGACATCGTGCGCGCCGCCGACGACCGCTGGGTCGGAACGCTCGGACAGTTCCGCAGCTTCATCGGAAACGTGGTGGAAGCAGATGGGAAGACGGTCACCAGTTCCTTGTTCACCGTGGAGGTTCCCACCTCGGTCGACATCACTACCTCCAACTCTGGCACCAAGACCACGTTCATGACGCCTCCCCAGGGAATAACCGTCCGCCGCATCACATCGACGCCAGCGAGCGGCATCACCGCCGGCTCGATTGATGCCAGGTGGGTTGGCTATCGCGCCACGGCTCCGGATGGCACCACGCAGGTGTTCATCGTCAATCCGAGAGGTTCCGATAAGAGCGCGGATCCGGCCATGCAGCCCATCCAAGCCAGTTTCATCCCACAGGGTGCTTCCGGCGGGCTGCGCTTCCATCCCACCGGCAACTCCGTGGCTGTGCAAGCCGATAACGGCGTGGCGGCCATTTGCATCAAGCCGGGCCCGCTGTTCGGCACCACCACCTGGCTGACGCCGCACGGATCCGCTTACTCTTCGATTACGAGTGATGCACTGGTCTGGTCCCGCGGCGGCAAGATGCTTGCCTTCAACCGCCGGGTTCCCACTTACGACTCCACCGGCAAGCTGGTGAAGGATTTCAACGGCAACAATTTCCGCCAGATCTTCCTCACAAACTTCCCGGACAATAACAACAACGGCATTGTGGACGCGTTGGAAGACGGCGTAATCAAGAATGCCGCCGGCTACCTGGCGGGCACTGTCGCGCCGGATAGCTGGGCCAGCGTGTTCGGGCTCAACTCAGACCTGGCCGAGAAACTGTTGACCGCCACCGCAGTTCCACTGCCTTACACTCTGGGCAACGTGAAGGTGGATGTCACCGACAGCGCAGGTGTGACGCGCCCCGCCCAGATCCTGTTCGTACACCCTGACCAGATCAACTTCGTCGTTCCGGCAGCCACCGCCGCCGGCACAGCGATCGTGAAGGTGACCACTTACCAGGGCAAGACCTACTCGATCCCGGTCGACATCCAGGCCTCCGCACCGGGCATATTTACGGCCAACGCGACCGGTAAGGGCGTCCCCGCGGCTGTTGCCGTCCGCATTACCGGCAGCACGCAGAAGCCGGAGAACATCTTCACCTGCACGACGACCTGTACAGCCACGCCGATCGATCTCGGGCCCGCGACCGACGACGTGATCCTGCTGCTTTTCGGCACGGGTATCCGCGGCGCCAAGACCGTGACCGCCACCATTGGCGGGACGAAGGCCGACGTTCTGGGCTTCGCCGCACAGAGCCAGTACGCCGCGCTCGACCAGGTGAACGTGCGCATCCCGCGCTCGCTCGCCGGCAAGGGTGATGTCAACATCGTCCTCACCGTCGACGGCCTCAAGGCCAACGTGGCGACCATCAACGTGAAGTAGTAACGGGCCGCTTCGAGCGGCGCCGTCCTCTTCTCGCGCTCCCGGATTCGGGCGTGCTTCCCGCACCACGCCCCCGTCCGGGAGCGCCTTTGTTTTGGGGCGCTTGTGAATTTCGCCGCCGCTTGTGGTAGACTTGCCACTTCGGTAGGCTTCAGTCGGGATGTCCGTACAGATCTTTCTTCAAGGAAAACTTCTGGACATACAGAGTTTTCTTGTCTCGCCGCCCGCCGGCACTCCGGCCGACGGGATTGGTGTCGCTGAAGAGGCTCTCGCCGTGGCCCGCTCGCGGTGGGTGGCGTTGCTCAGCGAAGTGATCCCGCGTGCGCTGCTGGCGGAGTTGGGCCTCTCCAAGATTCTGCTCGGCGCCAGCGGCGGAGGCCAGTTCCTGGTGGTTCTCCCCAGCGAGGCGGTCGAACAGGCCGAAGCACTGCTCACGGCCGTGCAGCAGGATATTCACCGCTTGAGCCGCGGGCGGCTGAAACTGGTTTGGGCGGCTACCGAGAATCTCGGCGACTGGAGCGTGGTTCGCAAGCGTCTGTCCGAGGCCATGGCTCGCAGGCGTGGCGCGCCCGCGGCCGGTTGTGGCGAATCGTTCTTCGCGCCCGGCGCCGAGGCTCCGTCAGGCGAATCCGACGAGTACTTCATCGAAGAATTCGGACGCCAGTTCGCCGACGCCGAGCAGATCGGCTGGTCCCCGGAAGAGCCCGCCCGTCTCAAGCTGGGCGAAGGGAAGCACGTCTGGAGCCTGCGCGCCAGGACGGGCGAAGATAATTTGCCACTGGCCCGGCACATGGCCCCGTCCGAAGATGAGAACGGCCCCGCAAGCACGGCAACACTCGCCTCCCGAGCCGAAGGCCGCCATGCCTGGGCGGTTCTGCGCGGCGATGTCGACAACCTCGGCATACGTTTGCGCCGCGCGCAGTCCATCGAAGAGCATGTGCAGCTCTCGGTGATGTACAAGGACTTCTTCGCAGGTGAGTTGGAGGTTCTGTGCTCTTTGCCCGAGTTCTGGCGCAAAGTGAACATCCTCTACTGCGGCGGCGATGATTTCGCGGTGTACGGCGCCTGGGACGCGTTAATCCAACTGGCGCGCGAGCTGAGGCGGTTGTTCCATCGCTTCAGCGACGAGAACCTGAAGGATTTCCCCGGCCCGGACGGAAAGACACTTACCATGGCGCTGGCGCTGGCCACGCGCCCGGATTCCAGTTTCACGGCGGTCTACCAACAGGCGGGAGACCAACTGGAGGCGGCCAAGAGCGCGGATAAGGATTGCTTCTCCGTGTTGGGGCGTACACTGGAGTGGAAGCAGGTCGCCGAAGCTTCGGATTTGAAAGACGCGCTCTCACGCATGGTGCGCGAGTTCGGATGCCCCCGGCAGTTCTTGCTGGAATTGGCCAGCTTGACTCGTCCCGAAACCAGCGCGGAAAGTCACGAGGATCGTTTCGACAGGCCCTGGCGGCTGAACCGGCGCTTGAACCGCGTGAGCGGCGGGGTGCGCGAACGGGAGTTTCAGAAGTTGCGCGCGCACGTCGCCGCGCAGATGCTGGGCAAGAGCGCGGCGCACGTGAAACTCCGGCCCGCCGGCAGTGTCGCGGTGGGCTGGGCCAGGCTACTGACAGAGGTTTAATCTCATGGCGGAAAGTCAGCAGGAAGTTAGGAATCGTGAGGCGCGGCCGCAGCGCGAAGGACGCGGCGACCGCGACAGAGACCGCGGACGTGGCCCGAGAGAGGGCGGCGGACGCGGTGAAGGCAGCCGGGATCGCGACCGTGGAGGCCGGCCCGAGGGTCCTCCCGAAATCGACATCGACCGGCTCATCGCCGACAGCCTTTACCTGGACAACCAGGCTCACGGCGTGGTCAGCCGCATGCGCGACATGGACTCGGGAACGAAAAGCCAGCTACGGCGTTTCTATAACGCCGTACGGCGCGCCTGCCGCGCCCCCGAAGGCGAACGCCAGCATCAGTTCGTCATGCTGCGCGCCCGCTTGGCCTACACCATCGCGCGGCACGGCCTGCGCAGCCTGGACACGCTGGAAAGATTGCTGCTCCAGGTCACACGCAAGAACGACGCCCGGGGCTACGAACGCTTCCGGGACTTGTTCGAAGCCATCGTGGCTTACAACGAATAGCGAGGAAGCATGAGCGCCCACACTGCCCAAACGGAATTGAAGCTCATCGGCAAACTGATCCTGGAAGGCGAGATCGAATGCCAGACGGGTCTGCACATCGGTGCCGGCAAGGGATCGTTGGAAATCGGCGGCGCCGATAACCCGGTCGTCAAGGACGCATTCGGGCATCCTTACGTGCCCGGCAGTTCGCTGCGCGGCAAACTGAGGTCCCTGCTTGAACAGTCCCGCGGCATGGCCGTGCCCTCCGAACTTGTGTACCTGTCCAAACGCCGCGGTCAGGAAGTACGTATTCACCAGAGCGACCGCGCCGACGACGAGATCTGCCTGCTGTTCGGACGTAATCCGGGGCGCATGGAGCGTGTGTCGGGAGATACGCTGGAAACTTCCACGGCGACGCCGGCCCGGCTCACGGTGTGCGACGCCCCGCTGGTCGCCGAGAGCATCACTCCGCAGATGCGCGAGAACCTGGACGACGAGATGACCGAGGTCAAGAGCGAGAACGCCATCGACCGCATCACCTCACAGGCCAATCCGCGCACGCTCGAACGAGTCCCCGCCGGAGCGCGTTTCAAGATCCGCATGGTGGTGGACATCCTCGCCGAAGAAGATAAGCCGTTGCTCGCCTGCCTGGTGGAAGGTCTGCGCCTGCTCGAGGACGATAGCCTGGGCGGCGGCGGCTCACGCGGCAGCGGCCGGGTGAAACTGGCCAACCTGCGCCTGTGCTGGCGAGGCCGCACGTTCTACTCGGCCGGCGCGGCCGAGCAGGAACTGGTTGCCGGCGCCGACCTGGCCGCACTGCAGGCCCAGGTGAACGATCCAGGCTTCAGCGAGAAACTCGCGGAGTAGCCATGTCTCGCGGCTACCTCGTCCGCCTGCGGCCCGCCGGGCCGTGGCGAATCGGACCCGACTCGGGCGCCCGCAACCGGGTAGACCGGGTCTATCACAGCGACTCGTTGTATGCCGCCGTCTCCTCGGCCATGCTGCAGTTCGGCCAACTGGACGAGTGGCTGGCGGCCACGGCGAAGGCTGGAGCCGCGCCTGCGGTGCGCTTCTCTTCCGCGTTCCCGTTCTACCGCGACACGCTGTTTGTGGAACCACCCAAGAGCCACTGGCCTCCACCCCCGTCGGCCAAGGTACGTTGGAAGGGCGCGCGTTTCGTGCCGCTATCGGTGGTCGAAGCGCTCGTGGCCGAGAAGCACCTGGACGAAGAGCGCTGGATGGTGGATGGCGAAAGCGAGTGCCTGATCCCCGCCGGAAGCTCAGCCCGCGTGCTAGGCCCGTTCCGCACGGCCGTGCGGAGATGCGCAGCGGTCGACCGCCTCACCGGCGCAAGCGTCGAGCCGCACGAAACCGCATGCCTGGAGTTTCGCGCCGAAGCGGGTCTCTGGGCCATGGCCGTCTTTGAAGACCAGGACGCCGAGAACCGTTGGGGAGAGTTGGTGAAGGCGGCGTTCCGCCTGCTGGCCGATTCCGGCTTCGGCGGCGAGCGTTCGCGCGGCTGGGGCCATGCGGCCGCACCGGAGTTTACCGAAGGCGAGTTCCCGGCCATGCTCGTGTCCACTGACGCGCCGGCCCCGGCCCGCGTGGAAGGCGAAGCGGCACCCGTTTTCGAGACCGCCAACTGGCTGCTGGCGATGTACAGTCCGGCCGAAGAGGATGGCGTCGACTGGTGCCGCGGCGTTTATACGTACACGACGCGAGGCGGCCGCGTGGAAAGCGCCGCCGGCCACGGTTCGGCCAAACGCATCCTGCGCATGGTGACAGAGGGATCGGTGGTGTTCGCGGCTTCAGCCCTGCGCGGAGCGGCGCCGGACGTCGCGCCGGACGGCCTCCCGCACCCCGTGTACCGCTATGGGCGGCCGGTTGCCGTGCCGATTCCTGTCAGGCTGCCCTCCGTCACAAAGGTGGCGCCGTGAACTACCGACTCACCGCTCTGACCCCGTTGCTGGTCGGCGACGGCAACAAGCTCTCGCCGATCGATTATATGGTGTGGCGCGACCAGATCAACGTGCTCGACCAGCGCCGCATTTTCCGCCTGCTGACCAAGGGTCCGCGCCTGGACGGCTACCTCGCGCAGCTCAAGAAGGCCGAACGCCTGGACTTCGCCAGTTGGGGCGGCTTTGCGCAGAACTTCGCGGGTCGCCGCATTCCGTTCGAAAGCCCATCTTGCACGCCGCATTGGCAGAAGGCCGCCACCGAGAATCTGCATATCCCGACTTTTGTGGCCGGCCCGAACGGCCCATACCTGCCGGGTAGCGCTCTGAAGGGAGCCTTGCGCACCGCTATGCTGTCCTCCAGTCTCACAGAAGGGGCCGTGAAGGACCTCGCCGCTCGTGCGCAGGGAGAGCGCGCTCCGCGCCGGCCCGCCGAGGTGAGCGAGGACCGCTTGCTCGGCCCGCCAGGCACCACGCGCATGAAGTTCGTCGGCGTGGGCGACAGCAATCCGGTCGCCTGGCAATCGTTCAAGGTGTACTTGCTGCGCGTCTCCACGCTCATTGCTCGCGGGCAGGACCGGTTCGAACTGGGATGGAAACAGAGCCCGCGCGGCTCGGTCGAGTGGAAGCGGCCCGAGGATTCGACGCCGGTCTTCACGGAAATGGCCGTGCCCGGTACATCGTTTGCAGGTGCCTGGCGAGAGAACAGTTTCTTTGCGCAGCCGGAAGTAGCCCGCGCCGCCGGATGGCGTCACCCCATGGATCGCGCACAATTGTTCCGCGCCGCCAATCAGTACGCAGCGAAGCTCCTGGCTATACACAAGCAGTACGCCCAGTGGACCGGCCTGGTGCTGTTGGGCCGCGCGATCGAGGAACTCGAGGCGCGGCTGCGCGAGGTCAGCGAGAACTCCAGCGCCTGCCTGGTTTCCATCGGATGGGGCAGCGGACTGTTGGGCAAGTCCTCCTGGCTCGATACGGCCAACGAAGCCTACCGGCAGGTGGTGCGGCAGCTTCCGTTTTACGCTCGCGCGATCCAATCCGGATTGCCCTTCCCGAAGACGCGCCGGATCGTCTTCGTGAACAATCAGCCGGCTACACTTCCCGGCTGGGCATTGCTGGAAGTATCTTAGTGCCCTGTCCAGCCGGCCGGCTCAGTCCGCATAGGGTGGGCGCATGGTGACGCTGGGGCAGAAGATCGGATTACTCAAGGGACTGCTGCACGGCGCGGTTGCTCCCGCCGGTCCGTTCATGGTTACCGCCGATGTTACTTCCCGGTGCAATCTGCAATGCCTGGGCTGCCGCAGCCACTCTCCGTACGCGCCGTTCCCGGTCGAGAGCGCGCCGGACGTCCCTCTGCCGTTCATGGAGAAGTTGTGTGACGGCCTCAGGCAGCGGCAAACGTCGTACTTGATTCTGAGTGGCGATGGCGAACCGATGCTCCATCCACGGATCTTCGACATCGTGGCCATGGGGAAGCGTGCGGGATGCCATGTCACCCTCTTCACCAACGGTACGTTGCTCACGCAGGCGAACGCGGTCTCGCTCCGCGAGTGCGGACTGGATGTACTGCGCGTGAGCCTATGGGCTAGTTCGAGCCGGGAGTACGAAGACAATTATCCCGGCGTGCCTCCGGGTTTGTTCACGACAGTGGCCGGGGGGCTCCGGCGGGTGGCGGCGTCGAAGGGTGGTCGCCCACCGCGTCTCATACTGCACCAGCCGCTGAATCGTCACAATATGCACGGCTTGCGCGATTTCATAGAACTGGCCGCCGACACCGGTTGCGACGGCATCTCGTTTTCACCGCTGCGGACCTGGGGCGGCAAACTCTTGGAAGAATTCGTCATAGGAGGTGAAGATCTGCCCGGACTGCGCGGCGAATTGAGGAAGGCGCGTGGGTGGCTCGACGAGCGCGGCTTGAGCCACAACATCGAAGAAGTGCTTAAGCGCTTCGAGGTAGGCGAGAACGTATGGGCAGCGGTCCCTTGCTACATCGCGTGGCTGCATCTGCGTGTGCGGTTGAATGGCACGGTGCAAGCCTGCCTGACTTGCGATCGTGACCTCGGAAACCTCCACCGTCAGACGTTGAGTGAAATCTGGAACGGGGAACCTATGCGGCAGTTGCGCCGCGAATTGCGCCGGAACCCGGAGACATCGATCGCGGGCAATTGTGACTGCAGCTTTTGCTGTTATCTTGCCGCAAACCTGCGAGTTCACAAATACTACCGGTGGTTGGCGCCCATGGCAAACTCGGGAGGTTGTCGATGATCTCCGGCATATCCGGCAAGGCGTGGCTGGCAGCCAATGCGATCGCCACCCGGACCATTGAACTGGACTGCGACCGTCTCCCCTTCCGCTTCGAGAAGGTGGGCTGGAGAAAGCTGCTGAACTGGCTGAGCCTGGAGACGTCCATCTACGCCCGCAGTGTGCGCCCCTGGGGTTTGCCCACGCACATTCAAGTGGAACCCTGCAATCTGTGCAACCTTCGTTGCAGCCTCTGCCCGGTGACCGACGGACTGGGCGTTCCCACCGGGGTCATGGATTTCGACCTCTTCAAGCGCTTGACGGACCAAGCGTGCGGCACGGTCCTGTTGATGCTGCTCTGGGAATGGGGCGAACCCTTCGTGCATCCGCGGATCTACGACATGATCGCGTACGCCGCCTCGAAGGGTATCAAGGTGATTTCCAGCTCGAACGGCCATCGTTTCGCGGATCCCGAACACGCGCGCAGCGTGGTCCGGTCCGGGCTGGACACGCTGATCTTCGCGCTGGACGGCATCAGCCAGGAAACCTATGAGCGGTACCGGCAGGGAGGAAAGCTGGAAACGGTACTGAACGGCATCCGCAACGTGGTGGCCGCGAAGCGGGCGTCGGGCAGCGTGGCGCCGCGCATCAACCTTCGCTTCATCGTCATGAAGTACAACGAGCACGAGATTCCCCTGCTCCCGCCGCTGGCCCGCTCACTGGGTGTGGATGTACTTACACTGAAGACACTCTACCCCGGCCACGACTGCGACCCGGCCAAGGATGCGGAGAACCCGTTCATCCCGGCGAATCCCGACTACCAGCGTTTCCGGTACTCGCCGGAGACCGGAGCCCGCATCAGGGTTCGAGAGAACCTCTGCAAGCACCTCTGGAATGCGCCATCGGTGCGGTGGGACGGAAAGCTGGTTTCCTGCGGTTTCGACATTCACGAGAGCCGCGTCCTGGGCGATCTGACCACGTCTGCCTTCCGGGACATCTGGTACGGCAAGGCGTATCAGGACATGCGCCGCGAATTCCGGCACCGATGGGACACGCTGCCCATCTGCAGCCGGTGCAGCTATGCGTGGGAAGGCGGCAACTGCGCCCGCGAGACGGTGCACGAAGCCGTCATTCTCAACAGCTGAGAAGTTCCACCAGCCAGCCTTTGCCGGGTGCGACAGCCGGTTACTTGTGTAGGGCGCGAAGTACACGTAGTATTCGCCCGAACCGAGTGTCCCGCTCAGGAGGCCAGGAGCCGACACCGTAAGGTGGTCCCGGTTCCTGGCCCTTGCATTCCGCCGCGAGCGCGGCGCCGGGGGCGAGGGCAAAGAACGTCCGCCGGCTTACACGTCCCGCCATGCTCCGGCGCTCCTACACCGGCACGTACTGCCGCAGGTAGCGCAGGCCCATGCGAAAGCCCACCTTGTAGTCCTCGCTGAACGTGCCGTCAGGAAGCGGACGCCCGTAGGTGTCGTCTTCGTGTTCGATGTTCATCGAGCCCTTGTAACCCGCGTCCATCAGCACGGTGAATACTCCCGGCCAATCCACGCTGCCGTAGCCGGGAATGCGATAGCGCCACCACTGCGTCCTGTTGGGCGGGTTGATGCCGCTCTTCTTGAGAACGTGCCAGAAGATTTCGGTATCTTTCAGATGCACGTTGTAAACCTTACCCACCCAGTCGCGCAGGCACTGCAGCGGATCCATGAACTGCCGGACCAGGTGCGAAGCGTCGTACTGGATGCCGACAAACGGCGAGTCGCCGAAAGCCTTGAACAACGCTTCGTAGCCGATGGGACCGGTGGCGAGGTTCGGTCCTTCGGGCCAAGGCTCCCAGATCAGGCGCACCTTGTGTTTCTCGCACAAGGCGAAGTACTTCTCGTTGTAGACGCGCACGATCTCGTCGATCTGCTCCTGGAAGGGGCGTCCCGGCATGTTGCCGCTCATGGTGGCAACGTAAGAAACGCCCATCTTGCCGGCCATCTCGATGACCTTCGAGACGTAAGCGTTGATCTCGGCGCGCTTGGCCGGGTCGGGCGCGGTGTGGTTGACGGGAATGCCGAGCACGGAGATTTCCAGCCCTGCCGAGGCGCAGTGCTTCCCGATCCTCTCCAACTCCTGGTCGGTCACGGTGTTGGCATCCAGCCGGCTCTTGGCCGAACAAACCAATTCCAGGCTCTTGAAGCCTTCGGCACGGGCGAATTCGATGTTCTGTTCGGTGTATCGGCCAAGAACGCCGATCTTGGGTCTCCAGCTTGTGGTAGCGGCCCGGGCGGCTCGCGTGGCGGCGGCAACCGCGGGCAGAGCCCCGAGCATGGTCCTACGGGTATGCGTCATGACGTTGTCTCTCTCTTGGAAGTGGCGCGGCGTCTTGCCGCCCAGGTACCTTTTCTAACACATATGCGCGGCGCACGTCGCACCGCATCGTTACTACAGTGCCAGTACGGAGGCTCCGCGGAATCTTCTCGCTTTCGGAACATGTCATGCTAACATATTGATGAGAAAGGGCTGCCAATTCTTCCCCGCGCCCTGTACTCAGGTAGACCGCCATGTACAATGCGTTCTTCGGCTTCAAAGAGTCTCCCTTTAACTTGTCTCCGGATCCCTCGTTCCTGTACCGGAGCCCTCAGCACGAAGAAGCGTTGGCGAATCTGATTTACGGGGTGCAGAGCCGGAAGGGCTTCATCGTACTCACGGGCGAGGTGGGCACCGGCAAGACAACCATGTTGCAGTGCCTGCGCGACTTCCTGGAAAGCCAGCGCATCGAGTTCGCTTTTCTCTTCAATTCTCGCGTAACCGTGGAGCAGTTCTTCGAGATGATCGCTTACGATCTGAACCTGCGCTGCCAGCGCACCTCGAAGACCGAAGTCCTGTTCGCCCTGAACAACCTCCTGATCCAGCAGGCCAACTCGGGGCGCACAACGGTTCTCATTGTCGACGAGGCTCACAACTTGAGCTGGGAAGTTTTGGAAGAGATTCGCCTACTGGGAAACCTGGAGACGCGGCATGGCAAACTGCTCCAGATCATCCTCGCCGGACAGCCCGAACTGGACCGCAAGTTGGATGCGCCGGACATGCGTCAACTCAAGCAGCGCATCGTCCTCAGATGCCACCTCTGCCCCTTGGAGGAAAGCGAGGCCATCGAGTACATTGTGACCCGCATGAACCGCGCCGGGATGCCGAACCAGACGGTGTTTCCGGCGGACGTTCTGCCGGAGATCTACTTGCGTTCGCAAGGAATTCCCCGGGTCATAAACGCCATTTGTGACAACCTCCTGTTGACCTGCTTTGCTTTGGAACAGCGCGTCGCCACACTCGACGTGCTGGATGAGGTCTGCGCGGACATGCGCCTGGAATGGCCTGGACGGCGTCCCCAACTGCCGCATAGAGTGCTGGCCGACGGCCAGTACCAGCAGAGCCCCTATTACGGGCGCGGCAATTAGCTCACGGATAACCCCGAAGGAACCATAACCACCTTATTTATAAGCAAGTTAGCAAACCGCGCTAATCCTGCGTAAGGTATCCCGCCGACTACCGCCATAGGATTTTTCCTATAGGCGTAGAGCAAAGCCCCCACCTAGAATTAAGTAGTACGTCTTCCTCTTCGGGTCTAGAGGTCAGAAGTCCCCGAATGGGGAGGGCAAAGAAACCTAACAGGCGGATATGAATATGGCTCAAGTTCTTCAAAGTTGGCGTTTCTGTGGTATTGTCTGCACACTGTTTGTGCTCGGATTCATGGTGGCGCTCATGCCTGGTGGCACACTCAGCCACGGGCCGGTGTTCCCTCCTAACCCTTGGGATCAGTTCGCTCATGGGAGGGTGTTCGCGCGTAAGCCGTGCGCCACCGTGGCGCTAGGGCCGGTGTTGCCGCCCAATCCGTGGGACACAGTCGCGCATGGGCCGGTGTTCCCGCCCAATCCGTGGGACACAGTTGCTCATGGTCCGGTGTTCCCGCCCAACCCCTGGGATCAAAGATCTTAAGTTCACCCTCCTGCAGGCACCGGTTTCGGTCGATTGATTGATGAGATTGGTATCGGTGTCTGATGAATGTACTGCAGTGGATGTTTATTGTTGCCGGGGCAGTTGTTCAGCTGCTGCTCATAGCAGTTCTTGTACGCGGTAGCTACCGGAGCTTCCCCTTCCTTTTCGCCTATGCGGTGGCCGCGTTCTTGGCCACCGCAGTCGAGGTGGCGGCGATTCTGGATCTCATGTGGTGGTCGGCATACACGTACAAGTACTACTGGATCAACGACCTCATTCTCCAGTCCCTGATCACGCTTCTGGTGCTTTCCCTCGTTCATCAAAGCATACAGGATCATCGCAGGCGCCCCTTTACGATCCGCCTTCTGGTCCTGGGCGTCGTCATCGTGGCGGCAGCTTCGCTCGCGACCCACTGGAGCGAACCCCTGAACGAGCGCATGACCGACGTAGCCCGCAACCTCAGCTTTAGCACTGTACTGCTGAATCTGGTGCTCTGGATGAGTCTCATAAGGCGCAGGCTACCCGACCCCCGGTTGCTGGTCATCAGCGGCGCCTTGGGCATCCAAATGGCCGGGCAGGCCATCGGGCACTCCTTGCGCCAATTAGCCGCACCCAGGCGGAGCGTTCTGCTGGTGACGGCGGGCAACGTTATGATCGCCGCGTCGCACGTCATGTGTATGTACCTCTGTTGGCAAACCTTGCGGCAGTACGAAATCGCCGGCTCGCGAGCGCGGCGTACGCCCACGGAAGCCTGAGCAGGATCCCCGCGTCGCTTTGACCCTCCATGTCGTGAAGAGTAAACTGGTTCTGATTCCCAATCCACCTCGCGGCGAGTGGCCGTTCGGGTGAGACTTAAAGGATGATAGCAATGCAAGATTCCCTTAACCGCAGAAATTTCCTGACCAGCGCCAGTGGTGCCGGCGCTGCTCTCGGTCTCGCCGGTCCGGCGATGGCCGCCCAACAACGCAAGCTCGTGGTGAAATCCACCGGACGCGTGATTGGAGCCAACGACACAATCAACGTGGGCGTGATTGGATGCGGCGGCCGCGGCACTTACGTAGGCCGCACGTTCGCCAAAGTGGGTCAGGGCGAGAACAAATGCAAGATCGTGGCCGTGTGCGATCTCTACGAGAAGCGCAAGAGGCTGAACGCGGAGTTCCACCAGTGCGACGGGTACCTCGATTTTCACGAGGTCATCAACCGCAAGGACGTGGACGCCGTCATCGTGGCCACCCCGGACCACTGGCACGCGCCGATCGCGATCGAAGCCATGCTCAACGGCAAGGACGTCTACCTGGAAAAGCCCATGTGCCACACGGTCGCCCAGGCCAAGCAACTGATTGACACTGTCAAGGCCACCAAGCGCGTGCTGCAGGTAGGTTCGCAGACGACCTCCGCCGACATTTGGCATAAGGCCAAAGACGTGATCGCGAGCGGCGCCATCGGCGACATGATCATGAGCCAGGGCTCATACCATCGCAACTCGAAGGAGGGCGAGTGGAACTGGCCCATCGATCCCGACGCCGGTCCGAACAAGAAGGGCGACAATTACATCGACTGGAAGACGTACCTGGGCCCGGCGCCCCAACGGGCGTGGGATCCCGAGCGGTTCTTCCGTTTCCGCAAGTTCTGGGATTACTCGGGCGGCATCGCCACCGACCTGTTCTTCCACGTGGCCGCCCCCCTGAACATCTGCTGGCCCTCGCCGCAGTTCCCGTACAAGGTGATGGCCGGCGGCGGCATTTACGTCTTCAAGGATCGTGAAGTGCCTGACACTTTCCACCTGATCGCAGAATACGCCAAGGGCCACTCCGTGGTGCTGAGCAGTTCCATGGCGAATTCGCAGCACATCCCGGGCCTGATCCGCGGCCACCTGGGCACCATCATCATGGTGGAGCACGGCCAGTTCGAGGGGACCGCCACTTACATCACGCTGAAGCCGGAGAAACGCGTGATGACGCCGGAGTACGAAGGCAAGTACGGTAAGGACGACCAGCAGATTCCACTGGAGACCAAGGACGCGATGATCGCGCACGTCGAAAATTTCCTGAGCTGCGTACGCACTCGCCAGAAGCCCACGCTCGACGTGGAAACCGCGGCGCGCGCCCAGGTGCTCATCAGCATGGCGGTGCAGAGCTACCGCCAGGGCCGCGTGCTGTATTTCGACGAGAAGACGTTCCAGGTGCTCCCCACGCCGCCCATCAAAGCGAAGGCTTAGACGGTTCGATTGCGGGCTCCCTCCACTGCGCCTTGCGCCAGTGGAGGGAGCCCGAATGCCGCGTCAGCGATATTCCGCAAACGTACCGTTGAAAACCGTGTGAGTAATGTAGCCCAAGTCCAATCCTTTCGCGGTGAACTTGAGGCCATCGCTGAGGAGCGGGGCTCTTCCCGCGGCCACTATCCCCGATGTTGCATCGCCCGCAGTGCTGGCCGGGAGCGCGGAAAGAACGGCGGAAGGCACGGTAAACTGCCCCGCGCTAATCTTTTCCGTACATACGAAGGCGGCAGCTACTTCTATCTCGTCCATCATGCCGGGCAGGATGACGGCCCCGGCGAGCACAGCGTATTCGCTGGCTGGATCTCCACCGGTCCATGTGAAGGTCAAGTCCGCTGACCGGTTGATGCCGGCGGCCGCAATGGCGTCCAGATTTGTCCATGTGAGCGCCGCCGTGGAGGCCGGGATGGTCAACGCGGCATTGATGGGACCCACTTCAAAGTTTCCCGCAGTGCTGCTCACGGTGATCGTCCCGGGCTCGAGATAGGGCGGCGGCAGCGGTTTGTCACTCATTCCGGGAGGCGCGGAAGCTCCCAGCATCTTGCGCACATCGTAGTAGCCCGTCCCTGAACGGACAAGCTGTCCCGTTCCTTTCGGACCGCTCACGTTCAGAACGGAACCTGCGTTCAGGAAATTCGCGCGCAGTGGGACAAGGCTGGAACCGGTGCCGCGGAACGTGTAAACCGAGCAACCTCCGAACGACGTCCCTCTGCCCGTGAGCATGTCCAGACCTTGATCCGCAGGGCCTGTGTATGCATTCCAACGGAAGAGCGAGGCCCAAGCCATGTCAGCCAAGCCGGTACCCGAGCCCAGGCCAGGGATGTTCGCGCTGACGTTCATGCGCGTGAGCTGAATGAAACCGGCGTTCAGCGTTCCAGCCGACTGTAGTTGAGACCAGTTGGTGCTGGAGACGCTGTGGGCGTCGGAACATATCTTACCGTCGGCGGTTACCGCGAGAGTCGTGAAATTACTCGCGACGCCACCAGCTCTGACGAACAAGGGCACGTAGCAGCCCTGCGGCACGTCTGCCGGAAGCGTGAAGTTGATCTGGTCGATGCTGGGGAACTGGGGAGAGCGGCCGCTGTAATCCACCTTGGCGCGTTTGTTGCCGACCCACACTTCCACGTCGTTCCTTACGTTCCCGACCTGCGGCGGTTGCGTTTCGTCGAACGTGACCGGTCCCAAACCGGTACCCCAAAGAATCATGGTTTGCCCCGGATGCGCTGTGTCCGTTACCGCATTGACCGGTGTACTGGTTGCGGAGACGTAATTCTGAACAATGGCCGGGCCGCTGCCGGCTTGGTTGCGGGTGAAGATACCAGGGCTGACACCGACAACGTGGATCGGGATCGAAGCGCTGGCCCGGCCCTGGTAGGTGACCACAAGCGTTCCATCGCCCGCCGGAGTCGAGGACGGCAGAATCGCCGCCACCTGCGTCAGGTACGAGTAGACCATGATGGCGTTACTGGTCACACCGCCGACCGTCACGCGAACCGAGGTGCCGCCAAGCTGCGTAGGAAGGGGGAACGCCGACGCCTGCACCAGGTTCGCGGGACCGATGTTCTGGCCGAAGACAACGAACATCGAGCCGCGGGCAACACCGTAATTGAGCAGCCCGGGCAGCGCATAACTGGCAGCGTTGAGTGCCGATTCGGCCACAACCGGCGGCGAAATCGCCGGAGAAACCTGAACAGCCGCCAGCCGCTGTGGTTGCGAACCCGCCTTGAAGGGCGAGCCCGGAACCGGACTCAACTCTCCAGTGCCGGAGTTGATGGCGTAAGACGACACGCTATTGTGCAGCAGATTCGCCACGTACAGGTATTTGCCGGCGGGGTCGGCCACAATGCCGTAGGGAGCCCGTGGCGAGGCGAAAGGAGATCCCGAAACCGCGGTAAGGGCTCCGGTGGAGCTATTGATCGCGTACGCCGAGATTGTGCTGTCATCCCCGTTCGCCACATAGAGGTACTTGCCCGTCAGATCGGCGGCGGCCGTGGTGGGCCCGGCCCCCGCCGCAAACGGCGATCCGGGAACAGTGGTCAGCACGCCGGACGTTGCGTCGATGCTGTAAGCGGAAACGCTGTTGCCGTACTGATTCGTCACGTACAAGAACTTACCCGTCGGCTCGACGGTCAACCGCGACGGGCCGGCGCCTGTGGCGAACGGCGAACCTGCAATCTGCGTCAGCGCTCCGCTACCCGTGTTGATCTTAAAAGCCGACACATTATTACTTCCCTGGTTCGTGACATAGAGGAAATTGCCGGAGGGGTCCACGGCGATGCCGGAGACGTTTTTTCCGGCGGCAAAGGGGGAACCGGCCACGGATGCCAGGACCCCGGTGCTTGTATTGATAGAGAAAGCCGACACGTTGCCGGCATCCCGGCTCGGTACGTACAGATACTTGCCGGAGGGATCTATAGTCGCCCCGATAGGGTTGGGGATGGAAATGGGCTGGGCCGAGATTCGCTCCAGCGCGCCGGTTCCGGCGTTAATGCGGTAGACCGTCAGGTTGGGACTACTGGAACTATTGTAACTGTTAGCTACATACGCGAATTTGCCACTCGGCACGACAGCCACGGCCACGGGACTACCCGGCGTGGCAGCACGAGGCAGTACCTCAGTGAGGGTTCCTGCATCAGGGTTGACGACGAACACCGAGACGTTACCGTCGGTGGTGTTGGGAACGAAGACAACCTGCCCGGCTAAGGGCCCGGTTGCGCAAATGATCGTAAGCAGCGTGATGAAGTGGAACTTACTGACCATCTCCTTTTCTCCATTTTGTTGGGGGGTGCGGCTGAGGGCGGAGACGCAGCCCCATGGGCAGGGTTGGGATCTCCCCTCTGCATGGAGACCCCCCTCCGTGCGCCAGCATTGGAACTGTCCTCCGCCGTTGAATACCCGATGGTTGCCTGGGTGAGGAACCCAGACTAAACGGCACACATATGGATTTGGCGCTTATAGCTGCTGGCTGTGATCACACAGCCGTCCAGCTTTGTTCAATAATAACACCTTCATTCCACTGCGGCACGTGAGGCCGGGACGTCGTGTGTAAAAATGCGCGAGTCTCGTACTCGTCCGTCAGGATTTGTGGCCTGTGACCTTGATTCCCAGTTCGCGGAGCTGCCGTTCCGGCACTTCCGCGGGCGCTTCGCACATGAGGTCGGTGCCGCGCGCCGTCTTGGGGAATGCAATGACGTCGCGGATCGAGTTCTCGCCAGCCAGGATCATCACCAGCCGGTCGAGGCCCAGCGCGATGCCGCCGTGCGGCGGCGCCCCGTACTTGAGCCCTTCCAGCAGGAAGCCGAACCTGTGCTGCGCTTCCTCTTCGCTGAAACCGAGCGCGGCGAACACTTGGGACTGCACGTCGGTGCGGTGAATACGGATGGAGCCAGAACCCAACTCCGTGCCGTTGAGCACGAGGTCGTAGCTCTTGGCGCGGCAGCTAGCCGGGTCAGTGGTCAGCTTTTCGAGATCTTCATCGTAAACAGAGGTGAACGGATGGTGGGCGGCGGTCCAGCGGTTCTCCTCCTCGCTCCATTCAAACATGGGGAAGTCCACCACCCAAACGAAGCGGAAATCCTCGGGATTGAGGAGTTGATGACGGTCGTTGTACTTCTGCCCGGCGAACAGGCGCAATTGCCCGCAAGCCTTGAAAACGGCTTCTTCCGGCCGATGCGGATCGGGCTCTCCAGCCCAGCCGGCTACCAGCAGCAAATCGTCTTCGGCAACGCCGGCCCGCTCGCGGACCACGCGCATGGGTTCGGGAAAATCGCGCGTCAGGCGCTTGACGTCGTCGTAAACGCGCAAACCGCGTTCGGTTCCGTACGCCTTCAATTCGTCGCGCTGGCTGCGTGTGAGCGCCCCGGTCTTGGGGATGCGGATGGCCACCAGGGGCAGGCCCTTGGGCGTCAACATACCTTCGGGGAACAGGTCCTCGACCGGGTGGAACGGCGGCAGGCGCAAATCCGGCTTGTCGATGCCGTATGACCGCATGGCCTCGGCGTACGTCATGCGCGGGAACGGGATGGGGACTTCGTGGCCGGCCACCGTGCAAATGCGCTGTACCAGCGGCTCGATGACTTCGAGAACGCGCTCCTGCTGCGGGAACGACATCTCTAGATCGATTTGCGTGAACTCGGGCTGGCGGTCGGCGCGCAGGTCTTCATCGCGAAAGCAGCGCACGATCTGGAAATACTTGTCGAAGCCACTCACCATCAGCAGTTGCTTGAACAACTGGGGCGATTGGGGAAGCGCGTAAAAGGCGCCACGCTGCGCGCGGCTGGGAATGAGGAAGTCGCGCGCGCCTTCGGGCGTCGACCGCGTCATGAACGGAGTTTCGATTTCGAGGAAGCCCTGCGAGTTCAGGAATTCGCGCGCGGCGAAGGCCACCCGCGAGCGCAGCATGATGTTGCGCTGCATACGCGGCCGGCGCAAGTCGACGAAGCGATATTTCAGGCGCGTGTCTTCGCTGACGTCCACGCTGTCTTCCATGGGGAAGGGCGGCGTCAGGGCCTCGTTGAGAATCCACAGTGACTCGGCCACCACCTCAATCTCGCCGGTTGGGAGGGAACTGTTGATCGTGTCGGCGCTGCGCAGCGCGACGCGGCCTTCCACGGCCATGACGTACTCCGAGCGCAGGCTCTCGGCCTTGCCGTGAACAGCGGCGTCCAAGTCCTCATGGAAGACCACCTGAGTGATGCCTTCGCGGTCCCGCAGATGGATGAAGATGACGCCTCCCAAGTCATGGCGGCGATGCACCCAACCCATCAGCAGCACGCGCGCGCCCGCGTCCGCCGGCCTCAACTGGCCGCAAGTGTGCGTGCGCCGCAGATCGCCCAAAAAATCCAAACTGACGCTTTCCGGCATATGATTTTGGCTACTTAAGCTTCTCGTATAATTCCGCGGCGCCGACTGTCTCCTGCGCGCCTGTTTCCATATTCTTCAGGGAGTACGCACCGGCGGCGATTTCGTCGTCGCCGATGATCAGTACCCAACGCGCCTTCAGCTTGTTGGCCGTCTCCATGGCCCGCTTCAGGCGGGCGTCAACGCCGGTTTCGACCGTGACGCCGCGGCGGCGAAGATCGCGCGCCAGTACACCCGCGTGGCGGAAGGCCGCCTCGCCCAGAGGCGCGACGAACAAATCCAGTTGAGGCGCGTGGCCACCTGGCCGCGCCTCCTCGGCGCTCATCACCAGGCGGTCCTCGCCGATAGAAAAACCGATGCCGGGCGAGTGAACCTTCGAACCGAGCGATTCGGCCAGACCGTCGTACCGGCCGCCGCCTAAAACGGAATTCTGGGCACCGAGCGCTCCGTGCACGATCTCGAAGGTCGTGCGCGTGTAGTAATCCAGGCCGCGCACCAGGCGAGGCTTCAATTCAAATCCGATGCCGCGATCGCCGAGATACGTTTTCACGCGTTCGAAGTGGTCGCGGCACTCTTCGCAGAGGCAATCCAGAATCGAGGGCAGCGCGTCGATGATGGGCTGGTCCTCGGGGATCTTGCAATCCAACACGCGCAGAGGGTTCGTGTCCACCCGGCGGCGGCAGTCCTCGCACATTCGCGGGGCATCGGCGGCCAGCGCCTCCCTCAACCTTGCGACGTACTTTGGACGGCAGACCGGGCAGCCCACCGAGTTGATGAGCAGTTGGAATCCTTCCAGTCCAACACCGGACAGGATCTCGATGATCATCTCGATCACTTCGGCGTCCACGGCGGGCGATTCCGATCCGATGGCCTCCGCCCCGATCTGGAAGAACTGCCGATAGCGCCCCTTCTGGGGACGCTCGCGCCGGAACATGGGCCCGATGTAGTAAAGCTTCTGGAGACCGGGAAGCTGATCCAGGCGATGCTCGATGTAGGAACGGATCACCGAAGCCGTTGCCTCGGGCCGCAGCGTGAGCGAACTGCCGTCACGGTCCTCGAAAGTGTACATCTCCTTGGAGACGATATCGGTCTCCGTTCCCACGCCGCGGGCGAACAGCCCTGTCTCCTCGAAAATGGGAGTGCGGATCTCCTGGTAGTTGTACGAGCGGAATACGCGCCGCGCCACTTCTTCCACGTGATTCCACACGGCGCTCGCAGGTGGAAGGATGTCGCGGGTTCCTTTGACAGCTCGAATCGATTTCACTCTTCTTCCTTGCAATTCCGCCGGTAGTCCACCTGCCGCAACGGAGTCTGGCGGAAGCGTTCGCGTTCGGCCGGCACCGCAGCGCGCCGTTCACTTGGGCGCTGGGAACAATGTATGCACTTGCAGCCATGCGGGGCGCTGCGCCGCGATAGCTACGGGCCATGATTTCCGGCTGAAATCACTATGGTAACATGCCGGGCCGTCCGGTTAGTCTGAGCACACCGATGTGAACACCGCGGTTACGCCCGCGCGACCTCCCCGGCGTGTTTCTGAATGCGCAGGATGGCTTCGGCAATCTGTTCCATGTGCGCCCGGTCGGAAACGAAGGTGGCCGGCGAAACCCAGACCACTTCCTGGCACAGACGGTCGTTGACGGGAAGCTGGTTGCGCTCCTCCAACTGCGCCAGCCGCTGCTTGGAGTAGATCCGCTGGTAGCCGCGCGAATTCAGTGCGTTCTTGAGATAGCGGCGCTTGTTGAGCGGGTCATAGCCCTCTCCGGCGGGTACGCGCTCGGCGCCGAGCGCCTTCAGGAACTTCTCCCTGGGCATGCCTGCGAAGTGCTCTTTGTCGTAACGGAAAATCAGCCCGTGATAGACGTTGCGCGTGCAGCCCGGATACATGGCCGCGGGGTGTACGCCCGGGATCTCCTTCAACATGCTGGTGAGATAGCGTGCGTTCTGCTCGCGGTGTTGAGTCTGCTTTTCCAGGCGTTCGAGTTGCGTGGAAAGCACGGCGGCCTGGAACTCCGTCATCAGGAACTTGGTGCCGTGCATCAGGTCGACGTAGTTCTTATTGTGCTGGCCCGTCCCGTTCCAGTGATACGCGAAGCACTTCTCGTACAGGTCGTCATCGTTGGTGATGATGGCCCCGCCTTCTCCGCAATTCAGATTCTTGGAGGCCTGGAAGCTGAAGCAGCCGGTGGCTCCGTAAGATCCGGCCTTCTTGCCGCGCCACTCGGACAGATGAGACTGGCAGGTATCTTCGACCACCGGGACATTGCGCGCCTTGGAGACCTTCATGATCTCGTCCAGATCCGCCACGTTGCCCGCCAGGTGCACGGGGATCATTGCCACCGTATCCTTGGTGATCGCCGCATCGATCTTGCGGGCGTCGATCTGCGCTGTCTCGATGTCCGAATCGACGAAGACCGGCAAGGCGTACATGTTGAGGATCACGTTCAGCGTGGCCACGAAGGTGTAAGGCGCCAGCAGGACTTCGTCGCCCGGGCCCACGCCCAATGCCGCCAGCGAGGTCTGCAATGCGCCGGTCCCGCTGGAGGTAGCCAGGCAGTGTTTCGTCCCCGTGAGTTGGGCGTAAGTCTCTTCAAAGCGCTTGACGTTGGTCCCGTTGCCACGGAACCAGTGGCCGCTACGCACCACCTCCGCTAAGGCCTTCTCTTCTTTCTCGTCGAAGATTGGCCAGGAGCCGGAAGGCCGCGCAAACAGCGGCGTTCCTCCCAGTAGGGCGGGTTTGCCCGGAGCCAGTTTGACCGTGCCGCCCCTCGCCAGCCTCAATCCCGCCGCCGACCCGGCAGCCAGCATACCTCTACGCGTCAAGTTGCCCATACGTTCCTTTCCTCGGCTATCTAATTATGTTCCAGAAACGGGGCGATTCTGAGAAAGTTTCCCATCAGTTACTTTCCGTATGAAAGCAATCGCACCGGGCCGTGCAGGCCGTTCAGGTCGATCGCGCCGAGCAGTTGGCGCTGGTTGGCCACCGCACGCACGTTGGCGTCCGAATTGGCGACCACGATGCGCAGCCGGTTCTCGCCGGGCCGTACCAGTTTCGTCACGTCGAAGCGGAATGGTTTCCAGACGCGCTCGCCGGCTTTCACCCCGTTCATCCACACTTCGGCCGCCACACCGACTTCGCCGAGATCGAGCCACACCTGTCCACCAGGTGCAGGCGCGGCCAACGTGAATGTGCGTTCGTAGCTGGCCTTACCTGAGTAATTCGCAAGGCCCGTGCGCGTCCACGGCCCCAGATGATAGAGAGCTTCTCCTATGCTGAAGCGCAACGGCGCCATTAGCTCCTCGCCCGCCGGCAACCGCAGGGCAATTGTGCCACCGCGCACAGCCACCTTGCCTGACACGGGCTTCGTCTCGACGCCGTTGACGTAGACGATGGCACCCGTCGGGGCGTCGAACGCTGTCGCGGCTGGCGGAACCGCCGCGCGGTACCAGCGATAGCCGCGGGCTTTTTCGATCCGCGGCAACACCGGCTCGGAGTTTACCACGAGATCGCGCGGAACGCTGCCATCGGCATTCAGTAATCGCAGATAGAAACCCAGACGCCCTTCGCGTTCCAGTTTTAACAGCAGCTCGTTCCATCCCCTGTGCAGCACGACGCGCTCGCGCCGGGCGAAGGCGGCGCGGTTGGCCCGGTACCCGGGCATGTCGTGAAACGCCATGACGAGCTTCTGGTTGAACCAGACCTTGGCGGTATCGGCGGCCAGATCCAGGTCCGCCTCGCGATCCACGGGCGAGTGGATGTAAGTGACTGCGAATCCGACGTCGCCAACGGCGCTCTTGGGGAACGCGTTGAGCAGGTCGCTGACAAAGTACTCCTCGGGAGAGGGGTATGGCTGGTACTCGCGCCACCACAGGGTACGCCCATCCGGAGTCGTGTAAGACTTGGCGAGATCGACTTTGCCTTCGCCCTCCGGGCCGCACTTCATGGCGAAGCCCTGGTGATGGCGCGCGGTGAAGTGGCCGAGTGTGCGCCAGCGCGTGATGGTGAAGCGCTCGCTCGACAGCCACTGGTCGCGCCAGGAGCCGTCGTCGAAATCGCGCTTGTGCCAGCCGGCTTCGAGGCCCATGCCCTCGGGATCGAGCGCCGTGCGTGCGTACGGGACTTCGACACTTTCAGCGAGCGGCCGGAAGCGCCACCCGTCACTGGGCAGCACAACGGCAGACGCCGCGCCGGCCGGTTCGCGCGAGGCGGGAGCACCGCCGTTGCCGAGCACGACGTAGTAAGCTTCCCACGGCGCAAACTCGAGATCGAGCTTCTCCGCCGTGCCCGCAAGGGCAGTGCGCGCGCCGCCATCGGCATCCCATTTTTCAGGTGAGCCTGAACCGGTGAGCTTCACAGTGATCCGCTGCGCGTCGGGCGAATCGTTCACGATGAAGTAATAGTCGGAACCGTGCGCGGTGCGCTTCTGGTAGCGGAATGGTTTGGCATCGCCCGACAGGACCCTGAAATCCTTCGGCGCCCTCTGCTCCAGGATCTCAACCACACGTGCCAGGTCGTTGCCCACGAACACGCCACGCCCGCCGTCGAAGATTTCCTTCACCAGCTTGGCCAACTCCGGATCGCCGCGGCCCGACTCCATGGAGATGGTCGGGAGGAACCCGGTGGCAATGACCAGACCGCCCGAACGCGCGAATTCCGCGATTCGCTCCATGGCGCCGCGGCGGATGGTGGTCATCGGCGGCAGCACGATGGCACGGAAGCTCTCCGGTCCAATCTGAATGCGCTCACCCTCGATCTTGGCCCGGCCGAGGAAATAGTCGTCTGCGACGTCGAAGTCCCAGTGCGATTCAACCAGCCGGTCCATCAACTTCGAGTAGTGCTCCTCGGTGATCTCGGCCGAATTGCGCCAGTAGAAATCGTAAGCCGGCGGGCTGTCGGAATCGAGCGGGTTGCGGCGCGGACCCGTGCGCCCAAAATCCCACTTCTTCTCGTTGAACATCACATCCGAATTGGCCCATACGGTGACCAGCGGATGGTACAGCAGCACGGGCGCCACGTGATGCCCCTGCGAGTTCATGTAACTGATACGGCGGCCGTAGTCGGCGTAGTGATGGAAGTAGCTCCAGAACGGCTGCCGCCAATCCCAGACCGGTGGGAAGTCGACGATCTTCTTGCCATAGTCGAACCATGGCGTCAGGATTGTGGCGCCCCAGACGCCTACCATGTTCGTACCCAGACGCATCTTCTGCGGGCTGATGTAGGAGTGCTGCCCTTGCAGAATCTGGTTTTCGCACCAGAAGGGCCGCTCCAGGAAGTGCGCCACCGAGGCGGTTTCCTTGAAGTGGCGCGGCGAATCGGCCCAGTTGTAAAGCGCGTCGATGCCGGGAATGCTCATCATGCGCTGGCAGCGCATGAAATCACCCTGGAACGCGGCGGCGGCGAGCAGGGATTCCTCCCACTCGTGGCCGGTCAGAAGCACCTTGCGCTCCTTGAGCCAGTCGCTCACCTGCCCCCAATAGTTGACCGCATAGAGTTCCGCCACCACGTCCAGGTAGTCGCATCGAACTTTCTCGGTGAGCTTGCCGCCGTCATAAGGCAGCAGCGGCAGGTACTTCTCGATGCGGTAGCCCTTCATCTTGGCGAAGGTGTCGAACAGGCCGGGCGTCCAGGCGATACGGTGACCGTATTCTCCTTCATGGTCCGAAACCACCGAGGTGATCACCGAACCGAAGTACGGCTTGAACTGCTTATAGTGCTCGTCGAGAACCATGCGGATGTACTCGGCGACGGCGTCGCGGTTCATCAGGTCGACGTAGCCGCGCCACATGGGCCGGTCTTCCATCTGGAAAACCATGGCGCGCCAGTGGCCCGCGGGCGCCTGCCAGCGGAACTCCGCGCCGCGGATGGCGTTGGTGACGGCCTGCAAGGATTCCTCGATGAAGGCCCCCTTGGCGTCGAGTTGTCCGGCAACGGCGATGAACGGCTTATTCAAACCTTCGATCACGATTTCACCGGGACCGCTCAGATCGCGCTCGACGTAGGCCAGCCGGCGGCGGATCCAATCCGGGTTCTTGCGCAGCACGTGGCTCTGCGGCGGTTCCAGGTTCCAAACGTCTCGATAGTCGCCCTGGGGCCAGCCGTAGTCGGTGATGAAGCCGACCGAGACGCCCTGCTTCTTCCCCTCTTCGAGCGCCGCGCGCATGCCGTCCATCCACTCCTTGCTCATCCACGGCGTGCGCAGGCCGTCGAAGCCGAACACGTACGCGCCGTACACCTTCTGTTCGGCCATCGCGCGCACCTGGTGGCGGACTTCGTCCGGCTGTATGCGTTCCACCCAGCTCCAATACGGCGCGATGCTGTACTGCCGCGGGGGATCGGTGAATTGCTTGTGCCAGCTCTCGACGTTCGCTTGCGCGAAAGCTAGGCCGGCAGAGAACAGGACGGCGAGAACACCGAGGGGCTTCATAACGAGACCATGGTATCCCAGGCTCGCGGCAAGTCGATAATGCCGGCCGGCTCCATCACGCCGGCAAGCAGGAAAACTGTATGTAGGTTCAGACTATACGCTCACCGGGGGCGAAGCCACTTGCGCTATTTGCGCCGCAGAACATCTGACACTTCGATCTTGTTCTTCTCGAGCGTCACACCCAAGGCGCGGTCCAGGGCGGCGCGGGCTTTGGCGTAGTTGCCTCTCGCGATTACCTCAGTGGTGCGCGCTTGCGACAGGTCGCGCTGGTTCTGAATCACAAAGTAGCTTGTCGAGGCGCCCACGGCGTAACGCTCTCGCTCGGCGTCGAGCGCTTCCTGCTGCAGTTGCCTGGTTTCGACCGCTGCCTGGTACGCCGTGCGGGCACGCTTGAGTGCGATGAGCGCGCTCTCGATTTCCAGCCGCACCTGTTGTTCCGTGTTGTGCAGGCGAACCTGTGATTGCCGGATCTCCAGCTGGTCGCGCACCACGTCGGCCTGGGCCACGCGGTTACTCAGCGGGATGTTCAACTGGAAGCCGACACTGTAGTTCGGGAAATTACGCGCGAACAATTGCGAAAGCAGCGTGCCGGCGCCGCCCAGATAGAAGGAGTTAGCGCCCGCGGCGGTACCCAGCAGGTTAGCCTGCCCGGCCAGGGCATTGTTTTGCAGGCCCGCGATCACATCCAGCGACGGCAACAGCGCGTTCTTCGAGGCTGCCAGGCTGATTTCCGAATTGGCGATTTGCAGGTGCGCCTGCGCGAGATCGGGCCGGATCTTGTATGCTTCGGCGACCAACTCCTCCACGGGCCGCACGTCGTCCTGGGGAGGAATCTCGATATGGTCGAGCGGCACGATACGAAGCCCGCGCAGCCTTTCATCGTTGAGCCCGTTGCGCGTGAGCACTTTCTTCAGCACCAGTTCCTGCTGCATGAGCAGGCTCTCGGAGTTGGTGAGATCCTGCCGGCTGCGCGCCACTTCGGCCTGCGCGCGCTTCACTTCGATCGGCGCCAGCGTCCCGGCTTCCACCTGGGCTCGGTTGTTCTCAAGCAGCTTTTCCGCCACCGTGAGGCTGTCGCGTTTCACGCGCACATCCTCGTTCAGGCTGACCAGGTCCCAATAGAGCCTGATAACAGAAGCCGCGGTGGCGATGACCTGCTGCCGGAAAACGTTCTCCGACACGGCGCGGTTGTTGCGCGCAATGCGGATGTACCGCTGATTCACGGCCAGGCGGAAGCCCTGCAGCAGCCGCTGTGTCACGCTGACGCCCGCAGTGGCCGTCGTGTACGGATTGTAGTCCGGCCGGATCCAATTCGCGCTCAACCTCTCACTGGCATAGCCCGCGGAAAAAGTGGTGCCGGTGGCGAAGCCTTTCTGCACACCGAAAGTACCGGCCAGATTGCTGAGCACCACCGGGTTCACGCCGTAGCTGGACAGCGTGTTCTGCAAGTTTGACTCGTGGCTCCAGTTGAGCTGGCCCGTCAGCGTCGGCTCAAAGACCGGCAGCTTCGGACCGGCGCTCGTGGCGTTCGCACCGACTACCGAGAGGTTCGTCTCCTGCTGCGCGATGCCGCCCAACTCGCCGATGTTCGGCGAAATGGAGCCGGAAGGCGTGAAGCCGCCCACGTTGGTAAGCAGCGGCGCTCCGGGGCCGCCCACGCCAGCGGGCAATTCACGGACGCTCAACGGTACACCGCGCAAGGTGCCGCCGCCCTGGGCGCGGGCGACGTCCGTCTCCGCGATGGCCGGACCATAGCGCTGCAGTTCAATGTCGAGGTTGTTTTCGAGCGCCAAAGCCAGCGCATCGTTGAGCGACAAGTAGACCTGTCCGGCCTTCACCAGCGAGTAGATGCGCTCGGAATTCGCGAAGCTCGTTTCCGAAACGGACTTCGGCGAGTAAAGGCGCAGCAGCCCGCCGCGCGCGGCCGACTCTATCTTGACTTGCCCCCAACCCTGGATGGCGAGCAGAAGAGTGGGAATAAGAACGGCCTTCCGCATCGCTATCGCCTCTTCGCAGGCCTGGGCGTCGCGTCTTCCGGCGGCACCTCGCGCTTCACCAGGACTGGCCGGACTTCCGCGCCTTCCTTCACGTCGTCACCCGGCGAAGTCGCCACATACTCATCGCCGTTGAGGCCGGCCCGTATTTCGGTGAACGCGCCGTAGTCGCGCCCAACCTCAACTTTCTGAAAGTGCACCCGGTTGCCCGCCACTACGGCCACTTGCGTACCGTCGGCGCGCACCACCAGCGCGTCGCCAGGGATGAGGACCGACGGCGCGGAGGCGACCTGGAACAGGCGCACCTGGGCGTACATATTCGGCAGCAGCACACCGTCGGGATTCGCTACCTGCACCTCGGCCGGCAGCGTGCGCGTGGCGGCGTCCAGCGCACTGGCCGTTCGCGAAACGTGCCCGTCGAATTTGCGACCGCCCAGTTCTTGCAAGGTCACCTCGGCGCGCTGGCCGACCCGGATAAACGGCGCGCTCGATTGAGGCACGTCCACCATGATGCGAAGCGTGCCGATTTGCGCCACGCGAAACAGCGGCGGCCCGCCGCCCGGAGACACCAGCGACCCGATGTCTACGTTGCGCGCCGTGACGATGCCGGCAAACGGCGCGGCAATCTTCGTGAAAGCGTGAAGCTCCATCAGGCGGCGCAGGTTGGCTTCGCTCGAGCGGATGTTGTCTTCTGCCACCCGGACGGCGGCTTGGGCGGCTTCCACCGAGGCCTGCTGGCGTTCATAGTCGGCATCCTTCTGGTCGGCTTCCTGGCGCGATACGACCCCTTTGGCCACGAGCACGCGCCAGCGTTCGGCGGTCACCTTGGCCAGTTTGAGGTTGGCTTCCGCCTGCCGCAGGTTGTGGCGCGCGCCGGAGAGCGTGCTCTTGGCTTGCTGTAGACCGGCTTCTGCCTGACGGACCTGCTGGTCCAGTTCCGGCGCTTCGATCTCCGCCATCAACTGTCCCTTTGAAACGTGATCGCCGATGTCCACCAGCCGGCGTTTCACGTAGCCCGAGGCGCGGGCCTGTATGAGGGCTTCCGTAATCGGGGTGATGTTGCCCGGCAAAATGAGGTCGGTGGAGGCCGGCGACTTGGCCGCCTGCCCAACCATCACTTGCGGGATGGCGGCCTGGTCCTGTTCGGCTGCCCGAACCAAGCCCCGCATGCGCGCCCGCCGCGGCATGTAGCCCACCGCGAAGAGCACACCTAAAACGACTACGATCAGAAAACCAGCCAGCGCCGCGCGCCGGCGGGATGAATGGTCACTTGAATTCACTGTAGATCTTCCTCGCGCTCCTCGGCCTGGATTTTGCGGTCCAGGTCGGCCGGAGGTGTCTTGCGGAGATAGGAATAAACGACAGGCACGAAAAACAGCGTCGCAAACGTGGCGACGATCAATCCGCCGATGACCGCGCGGCCGAGCGGCGCATTCTGTTCGCCGCCCTCGCCAAAACCGAGCGCCATGGGAAGCATGCCGATGACCATGGCGGACGCCGTCATGATGACGGGCCGCACGCGGGCATGCCCGGCGTTCAAAGCGGCTTCCAGCGCGCTCTTCCCGCTCATGCGCTCGTCGTTGGCGAATGTCACCACCAGGATGCTGTTCGCCGTAGCCACCCCGATGGTCATGATGGCCCCCATCAGCGACGGGACGCTGAAGGTGGTCTGGGTGATGAAGAGAATCCAGATGATGCCGGTCAACGCGCCGGGAATTGCCATGAGGATGATGAACGGATCGAGCCAGGACTGGAAGTTCACCACCATCAGCAGGTAGACCAGGATCACGGCAAAGCTGACGCCGAGCCCCAGCCTGAAGAAGGACGTGCGCATGGTTTCCACCTGTCCGCGCACATCGATGAAGGCGCCCTTGGGCAGGCTGGGCGTCACATCGCGCACGATGCGATCCACTTCGCGCGAGAGCGTGCCCAGGTCGGTCCGCTCGACGTTGGCGTACACGTCGAAGACCGGCTGCACGTTGTAGTGGCTTACCAGCGCGGTCGACAGGCCGCGGCCGAACGTCGCCAGGTTGCTCAGCAGTTGCGGCGGTGCGCTCGGCGAGGCGATAGGCGTGCGCGCCAGTTCATCGAACGAATTCACGCGATACTGCGGCGTCTGCACCGAGATCTGGTAGTTCACCCCGTTCACCGGGTTAAGCCACTGGTTGGGCGCCACCTGCCCGCTGGAGCTCAACGAGATGAGCAGGCTGTTGGCCACGTCACGCTGCGTGAGGCCGACCTGGCTGGCCCTGGCGCGATCCACATTGACGCGGAACTCCGGATAGTCCACTCCCTGGTGTATGTGTACGTCCGCCGCGCCCGGCACGCGCTCCAGCTGGCTTTGGATGCGCCTGGCTATCTGGTAATTAGCCTTTACGTTGCGCCCAACCACCTGGATGTCCACCGGCGCCGGCAAACCGAAATTCAGGATCTGGTTGGTGATGTTTGCGGGCTGGAAGAAGAAATCCAGGTCCGGGAACTTGTCGCGCAGCCTGCGGCGCAGACGGCTGGTCCACATCTCGGTCGGCGAGTGATCCTCGTTCAGCGAGATCAGGATTTCTCCGTCACCGGGCCCGATGGTGGCCGTGTTGGACAGGGCCAGGTTGATGCCGGAAACGGGCAGGCCGATGTTGTCGAGGATGTTCGAGAGTTCCCCACCGAGTTCTCTGCGGATCTCCCCTTCCACGAGGCCGAAAATGCGCTCGGTCTCTTCGATGCGCGTGCCCGGCGGGGTGCGGACGTGCAGGCGCATCTGCCCGGAGTCCACATCCGGGAAGAAATCCTCTCCCACAAACCACGCCAGGGGCAGCGAGACGGTGACCAGCAGAAGAAACGCCGCGACACCCACGCGGCGGTGGGCGAGCATCCACGCCAGCGCGCTCACGTAGCGGTCGCGGGCGCGTTCGAACCAACTGTTGAAAACATGATGCACGCGCCAGATGAAACCGGCGACCTGGACGTGGTCTTCACCCTTCGCGTAGACCTCCACTTCGCTCGCGCACAGGTAGTGCACCATGGCCGGCACCAGAGTGCGCGAAAGCACGTAGGACGCAAGCATGGCAAATACCACCGCCATGGCCAACGCGGTGAACAGATAGCGCGCCGGACCGGTGAGCAGCAGCACCGGCACGAACACGATGCAGATCGAAAGCGTGGAAACCAGGGCCGGCACCGCAATCTGCTGCGCGCCGTCCAGGATGGCGCGCGTGAGCGGCTTCTTCTGCTGCATGTTGCGGTGTATGTTCTCAATGGTCACCGTGGCGTCGTCCACCAGGATGCCAACTGCCAGCCCCAGCCCCCCGAGCGTCATGGCATTGATGGTCTGCTTGCAAAAGTACAGTACGGCCAGCGACGTGAGAATCGACAATGGAATAGAGATGCAGACCGTCAGGGTACTGCGCCAGCTCCCCAGAAACAGCAGAATCATCAGGCCGGTGAGCACAGCGGCGATTACCGATTCCCGCACCAGGCCGTTGATGGCCGCGCGCACAAACAGAGACTGGTCCAGCAGGTATTGCACGTTCAGTTCCGACGGCAGGCCCGACATGATGCGCGGTAGCGTGCGTTTGATGCCGTTGACGATATCGAGTGTCGATGCCCCGCCGTTCTTCAGCACGGTGAGCAGCGCCGCGCGCTTTCCGTTGTGCCGGACGATGTTGGTCTGCACGGAGTTCCCGTCGCGCACCTGGGCCACGTCCTTGATGAACACCGTGGCGCCGTCGACGGTCTTGATGGGCAGGTCGTTCAGGGCGGCCACAATCGTGGGGCTGCTGTTGAGCTTTACGAAGTACTCACGGTCGCCTACCTTCACGTTTCCGGCCGGCAGGATCAGGTTCTGCAGGTTGATGGCCTGGCTGACATCGGTGGCCGAAAGCCGTTTGGCGAACAGCGCTTGCGGATCGAGATCCACCATGATGTTGCGGAACTTGCCGCCATAAGGCAGCGGGATGGCGGCGCCCTGCACCGTGATGAGCTGCGTCCGGATGAAGTTCTGTCCGTAATCGAACAGCACCTGTTCGGGCATAGTACGGCTATTGACGCTGAGTTGCAGAATGGGAACGCTCGAAGCGTTGTACCGGATGATGTTGGGCGGGAAGATGCCCGGCGGAAGGGCCCGCAGGATGGGTTGTACCCCCGCGGTGACCTGTGCCACGGCCATCTCAACCTTGGCGGAAGGATGCAGGTAGACGCGGATAACCGTCACGCCCGGGTAGGACTGCGATTCGATGTGCTCGATGTCGTCCACCGTGGTGGTGAGGGCGCGTTCGCATATGGTGGCGATGCGACCGCTCATCTCCTCCGGCGGTATCCCAGAATAAGACCAGATGGCGCTGACGACGGGGATGTCGATATTAGGGAAGATGTCGGTGGGCATCGACACGATGGCGTAGACGCCCAAAATCGCGATCAAAACGGCGACGACAGCAAAGGTATACGGACGCCGGAGAGCAAGCCGAACCAGCCACATGAATGTCTAGAACCCTATCCTCATCATATCGTTTAGACTGTCGTGCACCCAGAAAGCACACTGAAGTGAACCCCTGGGGTGAGACACGAAGTTAAGGGGGTTGTCGCCGTTCGA
>CAYLLB010000051.1:0-32422 GCA_964384215.1 uncultured Solibacteraceae bacterium
GGATTGCCCGCCCCGGTGATCAGCGGCTTCACTCCTTCCAGCGGACCGGTGGGCATAGTCTGGTCGCGCCGGAGGAGACTGTAGCTCTTACTTCCCCGCCCCAGGAACCCAGCGCAGCGCGTTTTCGCGGAAGATCTTCCGCAGCGCCTCGGGCGGCAAAGCCAACCCCTGCACGCGGCCTGTTCGCGTCTCGATCCATTCGGCGCTCGAGAAATACTTCCAGTCGAGCGCGTAAACATCGCGCATCGATTTGATCGTTTTGCCGGCGCCCGCTTCTGGCCCGAGGCTCAGATCGGTTCCGTACAGCACGCGGTCCTGGTAGCGTATCAGAAACGCGCGGACCTTCTCGCGCGGTTGCACCATCAGGTCCGTTACGCGCGCGGCCGTGTCGACGGCGAAGTTTGGATAACGGTCCAGCCGCTGGGCGATGAGGTCCACGTCCTCTTCCATGCTTCCCAGGTGGCAGCCCACCATCCGCAACCCGGGGTTGGCTTCCAGGATATGGTCGCGCGCGGCGAGGATGGTCTCTTTCCTGGGCCGCTCCGGATGGAGGAACATGTGCCAGTCTGGATTGTTCTTGTAATAGCCGTAGTGAGGGCTCTTGGGATCGAGCGGAAGCCAGGCGGAGGTCGGTTCGGCCAGGTGTGCGTACAGCGTGCGATTGCGCCGGGCGATGAAACCGTAGATCGGCGCAAAGGCCGGATCGTCCGCCATCAGGTACGCGCCGGAGCGCGATTTCAGCTCCATGCCGATGCTCTTGTAAATCTTCACCGCCACGGCGCCTTGCCGGAAGCTCTCATCGAGGGACCGCTCGACCTCGCGGGCAAACCCGGGCTTCTCCCAATCGCCGGGATCGAAGGTCGCGCACCATGCTACTTTGTGTTTACTTTCCCGAAAGGCGCGATGCGCAGTGGCCTGCTGCGGCGCGACCGCTTCGAAACCCGCACTGTACTTGTCCAGAGTGCAGATATCGATGACGCGGATGTTGAGCGCTCCGAGCATCCTGTAATACTCAGGCGAGGTCTGAAGCACGTGCACGTGCGCGTCGATGCGCTCAAAATCCGGCTGGCCGGCCATGGCCGGGCACACCAGGCCGGCGACCGCGAGCGGGATCACGATTCTGTGACAGGGCATATGGCTTCCACATTATCACCACGATGCACTCACGCCGGCTTGATAAGATACTCTCGAAGTCCGCTAATTGGTATGCCACGCTTCCAGTTGCTCGTGAACGGACGACGGCGCACGGTCGAGGCCGCCCCCGGCACCACTTTGCTGAGCGTGCTGCGGGACTGGCTCGATCTCACCGGAACCAAGTACGGTTGCGGTGAAGGAGTGTGCGGCGCGTGCACGGTGCTGCTGGGCGGCAAAGCAGTGCGCGCCTGCGTGACCACGATCGAGGATGTGGGCAACCTGCCGGTAGTGACCATCGAGGGACTGGCTCGTAACGGCAAGCTGCACCGCGTCCAACAGGCGTTCCTCGACGCGGGGGCGTTCCAATGCGGCTACTGTACGCCGGGCATGATCCTGGAGGGGGTGGCTCTGCTCGCGCGCGAACCGTCACCGGACGACGCCCGGATCAAGCGCGAATTCGAAGGGCATATCTGCCGGTGCGGTACTTATCCGCGCATCATAGAGGCCGTGCGGCTAGCCTCGAAGGGAGGCCGGCGTGGCTAGGCTCCCCCGCCCGACGCGCCGCGAGGCGTTCGGGACAATCGGCGCGGGATTCGTCTTTCAATTTGTAGTGAAGGGCGCCCCGGGCACCCAACTCGGTGCGAGGTTGCGTTTCGATGCCGGCGGCGCGGTGACGTTGCTCACCGGAAAGGTCGAACTCGGGCAAGGATCGCGCACGCTGCTCACGCAGTGCGTGGCGGAAGAACTCGGCGTCGCGCCGGGCAATGTGCGCGTCGTCATGGGCGACACGGCGCTGGTCCCGGACGACGGCGGCACGTATGCCAGCCTCACGACCCCGCTCACGGTTCCCGTGGTGCGTCAGGCGGCTGCTGCGGCCCGGCGCATGTTGGAAACCATGACGCCCGCCGAGGCCGGCACGCGCGAGATCCCCGTCGAAGTGGACCTCACACCGCCCGCCAAATGGAAGACGTTGGGAAAACCCATGGCGAACGTGAACGGCCGCGCGATCGTTACCGGGGCGCTGAAGTATTCGACCGACGTGAAGGTGCCCGGTATGCTGGCGGGCAAGGTGGTGCGGCCGGAGGCCTACCAGGCCACGCTGGCCGGCTTCGACGCCCGGGAAGCCGGAAAATTGCCGGGCGTGAAAGTAGTGCGCGATGGGGATTTCCTCGGAGTGGTCGCTCCCGATGAGGCCACCGCTGGACGGGCCGCCTCGCTGGTTCGCGCCGAGTGGCGCGCCGAGGAACTCGTAGCCGCCGCGAAACTCGCCGGGCACTTCACGAAGACCGCGGTCGCGCCGGTGGCGAACTTCGCCACGCGTTATCCGCCATTGTTGGAGAGGGGCGACGTGGAGCGCGGCCTGGCTGAATCCGCCGGCCGCCATGAGGCCGCCTACACGCTGCCGTTCATCGCACATGCGCCTATCGAACCGCGGGCCGCGGTGGCCTATTGGGATGAAAACGGATTGACCGTGCTCGGCGGCTCGCAGGTCCCCTTCGCCGTGCGCGGCCAGTTGGCCGCCGCTTTCGGCATCCCGGACCGGCAAGTCCGGTTGATCTGCTGCGATGTGGGGACGGGATTCGGCGGCAAGCACGGACCGGAAGTGATGCTGGAAGCCGCGCGTCTTGCCAAGGCGGCCGGCAAACCCGTGCGCGTCGCCTGGAGCCGGGAGGAAGAATTCGTCCGGTCTTATTGCCGGCCGGCGGCTTTCATCAAGATACGCAGCGGCATCTCGGCCGGCGGCGGAATCCACGCTTGGGATTTCCGGAACTACAACTCCGGTGCCGCGTCCCTGGCCGCGCCGTACGACATCGCGAACTACCGTTGTGCTTTCTATCGTGCTTCGTCGCCGTTGCGGCAGGGCGCATACCGGTCCCTGGCGGCGGTGGCCAACACATTCGCGCGTGAAACGCACGTGGGTGAGTTGGCTGAGATGACGGACTCGGATCCGCTCGAATTCCGGTTGCGCCACACTACGAACGCACGCCTGCGCGAAGCGATCGAGCGCGCTGCGGAGCGATTCGGTTGGGGCAAGGCGCGCGAAGCCTCGGGCATGGCGTGCAACATCGAAAAGGGTGCCCACATGGCGCTGTTTGTCGCGCTGGACGTTGCGGATGACCGCGTCCGGCTGACGCGCATGGTGACAGCATTCGATTGCGGCGCGGTGCTCAATCCCGACAACCTGCGCAACCAGGTTACCGGCGCGACCATTATGGGGCTGGGCGGCGCGTTGTTCGAAGAACTCCGTTACGACGCAGTCAAGGTTGTGAACAATCGTTTCAGCGACTATCGCGTGCCTCGATTCGCCGACGTGCCGGACATCGACGTAATCCTGATTGACCGTCGCGAGGCGGTGCCTGCCGGAGCCGGCGAATCGCCCATCACCGTGGTCGCTCCGGCCATCGGTGCCGCCCTGCATCGCGCGACGAAGAAATGGTTTCGCGCCCTCCCCTTCGAGAAGACCCTTGCTCTGCCCGGGGAATTTCGGGAATAGCTATAATTCACCTATTGCAGTGAATAAATTCCTGGAGGTGGTTCGATGCGCAAGAAAGTGACGGTTATCGGCGCTGGGAACGTGGGGGCCAGTTGTGCGTTGCGTATTGCCGACAAGGAACTGGCCGATGTCGTCCTGGTAGACATCGTCGAGGGAGTCCCGCAGGGCAAGGGCCTTGACATCCTACAGTCGGGCCCCGTGCAGGGGTATGACGTAAGTATTGTAGGATCAAACAATTACGAGACAACGGCAAACTCGGACGTGGTGGTGATCACGGCCGGATTCCCGCGCAAACCGGGGATGAGCCGCGACGACCTGCTGTTGGCCAACTACGACATCGTGAGCGCCGCTGCCCGGCAGGCGGCCGCGTACTCGCCCAATGCCGTCCTGGTCATCGTGACCAACCCGCTCGACGCCATGTGCTGGACCGCATACAAAGTGTCGGGCTTTCCCAAGCAGCGAGTTGTAGGCATGGCCGGGATTTTGGACACGGCGCGCTATCGGACCTTCATCGCCGAGGCCTTGAGCGTGTCGGTGGAAAGCGTAACGGCGCTGGTGCTGGGCGGACATGGCGACACCATGGTGCCGCTGGTGCGGCTGACCAGCGTCGCCGGCATTCCTCTCACCGAGCTCCTGGATCAAGACACCATCGACCGCTTGGTGCAGCGCACGCGCGACGGCGGCGCAGAAATCGTCAAATACCTCAAAACCGGCAGCGCCTACTATGCTCCGTCGGCTGCCGCGGTCGAGATGGTCGAGTCCATTCTCAAGGACAAGAAGAAAATCCTGCCGTGCGCGGCCTACCTCGAGGGAGAGTACGGTTTCACCGGCGTATTCGTGGGTGTGCCGGTGAGATTGGGAGCTGCCGGAATCGAGAAAATCTACGAGGTAAAGCTTAGCGGAACCGAACAAGCCATGCTGGCTAAGAGTGCGGCCTCAGTGGAAGAACTGATCGACATTCTCAAGAAAAAGATGGCATCCTGAATCGGGCACTAGGAGGCATCCCCCGTGACACGGGAGACAATTGAGATTGTCTGCAGCGTACTCTGCGTTCTGTTGGTGATCGCGATCATCTTGCGGCGTAAGACAAAGAACACGAAGCAGCAGGACGATGAGTCTTAGGTGAGGCCGGGACTGCCCGGCGATCCACGTCAAGCCCTGGAGAACAGCGACAAGAACCCGCCCAGATGCGTCTTGTGGCGAGCCCCCCCCTGGCTTCCGCCGAGACCTTCCGCCAAGGCTGTCAGGCTCTTGCCGATAGCCGAGTTTGTGGCCAACGGCTTGCCGTCCATCAGTGATCGCTGGACGGCTTCGTAATCGTACGGAATCACCTGGGACACGTCGATCTTGAGCGCGGTCTGAACGGCATCGTCCGATAATCCCAATTCGCGCGCGTAGCGATTTAGCACCAGGTGCATCCGGGAACGGGGGACTCCCCGGCTTTCCATATATGTAATGGCCCGCTGGGCGGCCTCCAGGGCGGGCAATTCATTGGTGGTTACGACCAGCACCGCGTCCGCCAGCCGCGATACCGACAGACTGAAGTCGGTGAACGGGCCGCTCGTATCGGCGATGACAGCGTCGTAGAGCCGCCGGCCATATTCGATGATGACCGTGGCATCCTGCGCCTCCTGCATCCCGTCGGCCGGGTTCTCGGGACTGAGCAGGACGTCGAATCCCTGGTGATGGCAGGTCATCGCCTTCCAAAGATCGGCGTCCAGATTGTTGGAGTGTGCCAGGGCATCCACGAAGCTATAGCTGGACTTCAGCTTCAGCAGAAACGCCACGGTCCCCGTAAGCGGGTCGAGGTCCGCCAACAAGGCTTTCTTCGCGCCCAGACGCTTGTGGTGCCCGGCCAGGCTGCAGGCTATGGTGGTCGCCCCGCAACCGCCTTTGGCCGGCACGATCGAGTAGACTTTGCCCAGTCCGTCGCGTCCCGGGTAAAGCTCCGGAATCTGCTTGGACAGTTTCTCGGCGATCATCTGCACTTGGTCCGGTGTGTACGGCCAGATCATGAACTCGCTCGCTCCCTGCCGGAGCGAATGCAGGATGGTGTCCGAATCGTTGGAGGGCAACAGCACCACAATGGCCAGCCTTGGATCGAGCGCGGCCAGGTCCGCCACCAGGCCGAGTGCCTTTTCCGTATCGGAGGTGACATCCACGAAACAGATGGCCGCGCCCGGCGGGTTGAGAATGTCGGCTGCGGTCACCCGTTGGGGCGGCGCCTGTACGTGCGTAACCGGGACCAGTGGCAACTTTTGCGCCAGCAGCGGGGTCAGGCCGGCGACCAAGCTCCGATCGGACGAAACGATCACGGCGTGAAGTCCGTTAGAACGCGGTGAATGGGTCGGCGGTTTTGACATTCGTTCAGGGTGACCTGGGAGTCACCACCTGATGTAGATCGGCAGTACGGGCGGAAAACATGAGATTCCGGAGCTCCCGAATGTACTAAAGGTAAGGGGACATGGGTCGATAAGTCATGCAAAAGTGACGCGGGAACCGCGGAGCTTCACATAAAAAGGATGGAGAATGGATCAGACATCGAAAACGGCTGTGGGGATTTGCGAAAGCCAGCCTGTCACTTCGGAGGGACTCCGGAAGCTGCTGGAAACGACCTCCGACCTTGCAATCAGTTGGGCCGCGAACTCCTTGACGCGGGCGCAAGAACTGGTTCGCGACGCGCGGCCCGCGCTCGTCATCCTTGACAAGGCATTCGGTATCCAATCTGTTCTGGAGTGGATCGCCGAAGCCAGGACCCAGCCTGAGCACCCCAACATCCTGGTTTGGGGTGGTTCCCTGTCGGAGGCCGAGGCGTTGCGGTTCCTGCAAGCCGGTGCCAAGGGCATTGTCTCGAAAACGGCGGAAACCACCAGCCTCCTGGCCTGCCTGAGGTCCGTAGTCGCCGGTTCCTGCTGGATGGAGGAGAGTGTATTCAGAGGCGCACAGCGTCCTGAACGCTGCGGGCATTCCGATCTCACCCCGCGCGAATTACAAGTGCTCGAACTGGTTGAACAGGGTCTGAAGAACAAGGAAATAGCCCGGGAATTGGGCATCCGGCCCGGCACGGTCAAGATACACCTCAAACATATCTTTGAAAAGACTGGAGTCCGTGGGCGCTACGGACTCGCCCTCACTGGTCTGCGGGCCAGGGGTCTGCTCACGCTGCCACATATGTGAGTGGCCCGGGGCCGTTTCCCGGTGCGTGCTATTCTGTGGGTTGTGGCTGCCACTGCCCGTGTAGGCTTGCTGTTCCTGATCGCGCTTCCTACCTTTAGCCAGACGCTGCCGCTGCTCGGAGCGTTAAGCGCCGAGCTGGACCGTAACTATTCGATTCTAAAGGAGAAGGGCGACCCTCCGCCCTACTTCATCAGCTACGCCGCGACCGCTAGCGAAGCCTATTCCGTAGCGGCGACAGGCGGAGCGATCCTCGTGAGCGAGCAAGGCCGCAGTTGCCGCCTGGACGTGAGCGTTCGCGTAGGTTCTCCCCAGTTCGACAATTACCACCACGTTCAGGGCGAGCGTCCGCGTTTCACAAGCGGGACTGCCATCGCCATCGACGGTTCGCCCGAATCCATCCGCCACTCGGTTTGGCTCGAGACCGACCGTGTGTATCGTGCCGCCGCCGAGCGCCTCATCAAGATCAAGAGTGCCGCCCAGGTGAAGCTCAGCGAGGACGCGTCGGCTGACTTCTCAAAGGAAACGCCGGTTCGTTTCACCGAACCTCCGCCCAAGCTCCAGTTCCCGGTCGAGGAGTGGGCCGGCCGCCTGCGCAAGTGGTCGTCGGGCTTCAGCCGGTATCCTTTCCTGTTGAGTTCAGCCGTGGGCGTGGCCGCCCGCCGGGAAGAAAAGTTCCTGGTGAGCACGGAAGGCACGAGCCTCGAGCACGGGCGCATCTACGCGCAGTTGAGCGTGACGGGACACGGCAAAGCGGCCGATGGGATGGACCTGGCGGCCCAGGAAACCATTGACATCGACGACACCGCCAAACCGCCGAAAGACAGTCTGGTGCACGCGGCGGTGGAGCGCGTGGCCTCGATGATCGAGCGGATGCGTGCGGCTCCCGTGGTGGATCCGTACGCGGGTCCCGCCATTTTGAGCGGCCGCGCCGCCGGCGTATTCTTCCACGAGATTTTCGGGCATCGCGTCGAAGGCCACCGGCAGAAAGACCCCGGCGAAGGTCAGACATTCGCCAAGGACGTCGGTAAAGCGGTACTGCCGGATTTCCTGTCGGTGATCTTTGATCCAACGATCCGCCGCGCGGGTTCGACTGAACTGAATGGCTGGTACCTGTACGACGATGAGGGCGTGGCAGCGCGCCGCACGCCGCTGGTTGAAAGAGGCATCCTCAAGACGTTCTTGATGTCGCGTTCGCCGATTCCGGGCTTTAATCATTCGAACGGCCATGGCCGTCGCCAGCCGGGCGCCGAGGTAATCTCGCGGCAGTCGAATCTGTTCGTCGTGAGCACCAAACAGGTTCCCATAGCGCGCCTGCGCCAGATGCTCATCGAGGAGATCCACAGGCAAAACAAGCCCTATGGCCTGTATTTTGAACAGGTTGTGGGGGGCTACACGTCCACTGCGGTACGCGGGTTGCAGGCTTTCACGGTCATTCCGTTGGTGGTTTATCGCGTCTACCCCGACGGACGGCCCGACGAACTGGTGCGGGGAGTGGACATTGTCGGGACGCCGCTGGCGAGCTTCTCCAAGATCGTGGCCACATCGGACCAGCCCGAAGTTTTCAACGGCATTTGCGGGGCCGAATCCGGGAGCGTACCCGTGGCAGCGGTCAGTCCGGCGCTGCTGGTGTCGGAGATCGAAGTACAGAAGAAAGCCAAGTCGCAGGAGCGTCCGCCGCTGCTCGCCGCCCCGGGTGAATCCAAATGAGGCTGCGATTGGCGGTCGCCGTACTCGCCGTGGCGATGACAGCGGCGTGGGCGCCGCTCGCGGCTTCCGACGTGCTGCTGGATGCGATGCGCGCCGAGTTGGATCGCTCGCGCACCCTGAGGCTGGGCGATCTCGAACCGCCTTATTACATCGAGTATGCGATCGAGGACATGACCGGCTACAGCGCGGTTGCCTCGATGGGAGGCCTCATCGAGGCGCGGTCGGACCGCATACGCGCCAGCGCCGTGCAGGTCCGTGTGGGCAGCTATAAGTTCGACAACACCAACTACTCCGGGACGGACTTTTTCTCTCCGGGCCGCAACGATGCGGGCCGCTTGGTGTTGGACGCCGCGCCTCAGCTCATCCGCCGCCACTTCTGGCTGGCCACGGACCGCGCTTACAAGCAGGCCCTGGAGGGCATTGCGCGTAAACGGTCCGCGATGAAGAACGTCGCGCAGGACGAACCGCTCGACGACTTCCGCCCCGCCCCGCCCGTCGATCTGGTCCGCGATGTGAAGCTCAACAAGCTCGACCAGGAGGCATGGAACTCGCGCGTTCGCAGCCTGTCGGCGCTGATGCGTTCTTACCCGGATGTCTTCAACTCCTCGGTCGAGTTCCGGGATATGCAAAACGCGCATTACTTCGCGAACACGGAAGGTTCGAAGCTGCGCCTGCCCGAGAAAATCTCCTACTTGCGCGTCCGGGCCCGCGCAAGGGCTTCGGATGGGACCGAACTCTGGCACGCCTCCACGATTATCTGGCGCACCCCGGCCGCGGAGCCTTCGGGAAAGAATTTGACGGCGGCGACCGAGCAAGTGGGGCGCGAGCTCACAGCTACGGCTCGCGCCGCCGTCGCGGACGCCTACGTAGGGCCGGTGCTATTCGAGGGCAAGGCCGCGGCGCAGTTGTTCGCTGAGATTCTGGGGCGCAACGTCGTCGTGACGCGAAGGCCGGTGAACGAACCGGGCATGTCGCTGCCGGTGGCGGGAAGCGAGTTAGAGAACCGGCTGGGTTCGCGGGTGTTGCCGGATTGGATGAGCGTTGTGGACGATCCCACGCGCACCGAGTGGAACGGCCAACCGCTCATCGGTCATTACGAAGCCGACATGGAGGGCGTGCGGCCCGTGCCGGTCGAACTGATTGCAAAAGGGGTCCTGAAGAACTTCCTCACGACGCGGCAACCGGTAAAGGGCTCGACATCGTCCAACGGAAGAGCGCGGCTGCCTGGCGCATTCGGCGCCCGGTCGGCCGCCTGCTCGAACCTCTTCATCGAGGCTGCCGGCGGCTTGCCTCTCGGAGAGTTGCGCGCGAAATTCATGGATATGTTGAAGAGCCGCGGCAAGCCATACGGCATTGTGGTGAGGGCCATGGATTTTCCATCCTCGGCGTCGATGGTGGATCTGCGCCGGCTGGCGGCGGGCATGGTGCGCGGAGGCGGCGAGGCGCGCCCGGTGTCGACTCCCTTCGAAATCTACCGCGTGTATCCGGACGGCCGCGAGGAGCGCGTGCGGGGACTGAGATTCCGCGGTTTGGGCGTCCGTTCCCTCAAGGACATACAAGCCGCATCCCGGGAGCAGACTTTGTTCGAGTACCTTGAAAACGGCGTGCCGTGGGCCCTGGTGGGAATCGGCAACTACGTGGCCGAGACCTCGGTGGTGGCGCCATCGGTCTTATTCGACGATTTGGAACTGGAGAGGATGGACGCCGAGCGGCTCCGGCCGCCCATCGTGCCGCCTCCCGGCACGCTCACGCGCTAGCCATGGGAATTCTCGCCCGCAAGGTTCTCCGCGAAGTCTCCACCAGCGCGCTGCTGGGATCGCTCCTGTTCACCTTCGTGTTGTTCTTACAGCGCGTGGGAAAACTGTTCGAATTGCTGGTGCGCAGTTCGGCTTCCACCTCCACGCTAGGATACCTATTCGCGCTGGTGCTCCCTTTCACGCTTACTTTCACCGTTCCCATGGGGGTACTGGTCGGGGTGCTCATCGCGCTGAGCCGCATGTCGGGAGACGGCGAGATCACAGCGATGCGCGCGGCGGGCGTGCCGGGCCGCCGGATTCTGGCTCCGGTAATACTGATCGCTTTTGGCGCGATGCTGGTTACGGCGACCTGCTCTTTGTGGCTCACGCCGTGGTCGATCCGCGAGACCTATCGCGTGGTGAATCACCTGATCGCTTCGCAACTGACGGCCGAAATCCAGCCGCGCGTGTTCGAGGAACAGTTCCCGAATACCATTCTTTACGTCGGAGACGTCATCAGCGGACCGGTGGTCCGCTGGCGCAACGTCTTCATGGCGGACCTGACGGCTCCGGAGAAGCGGAAGGGCGGCTCGCAGGAACCGGGCGAAGGGCCGCGGGTGACGGTGGCGCGCGAGGCCGTTGCGGTGGCGGATGCGGCCAACAACCGGATCCAACTCACCATGGTGGATGTCAGCTCGCACGAGGCCGAGAAGGATCCCCGGCGTTACATGAGCACGGCGTCGCCCAAGGGTCAGCAGGCGCTTGATGCGCAGCCGCCCGAACAGCGCAGCGCCAAGGCTTACAGCGAACTGGACACCATCCCGCTGGCCCGGCAGGCGCGCAATTCGGTGGAAGCCCGCATCGAGTTGCATCAACGCCTGGCTCTGCCGCTCGCCTGCATCCTGCTCGCCGTGGTCGGTGTGGCGTTGGGAGTCAGCTCGCGCAAGGCCGGCAAATCTGCTTCCATCGTCCTCACGGTCTTCCTCGCGTTCCTCTATTACATGGGATTGGTCAGCCTGATCGGGCTGGCGCGGCAACGCACTTTGCCGGCGGGCCTGGCCGTATGGACGCCGAACATCCTGTTCACGCTTGCGGGCCTGGTGCTGATCGTCCGCCTGGAAGCGCCGGGAGACCGCGACCTGATAGGCTGGGCCAAGCGCGTGGGAGCCGGCTGGTGGGCACGATTGAGGGGACTCCGCATCAAAGCCGTGAGCCCGGGCGCTTCCATCGGCAAGCGCCTGCGGCTGGTGCCGCAGCTGATCGACACTTACATTCTGTCCAGCTTCCTTTTCTATTTTGCCCTGCTGCTCACGAGCTTCGTCCTGATCACGCAGATCTTCACGTTTTTTGAACTCCTGGGCGACATCGTCAGGACCAAGACGCCGATGTCGCGCGTGGCGGTTTATCACTTCTTCCTCACGCCCAAGCTTATCTATGACGCCACTCCGGTAAGCGTGCTGGTGGCCGTGCTGGTCACCTTCGGCGTGTTGAGCAAGCAGAACGAAGTCACGGCGTTGAAAGCCTGCGGGGTGAGCCTGCATCGGATGTCCGTGCCCGTTCTGCTGGCCAGCGCCATGCTCAGCGCGGGCTTGTTCGCTTTCGATTTCTACTATGTGCCGGAAGCGAACCGGCGCCAGGACGCCATCCGCGCTGAAATCAAGGGGCGGCCTCCGCAAACCTACCTGAATCCCGGGCGTCCATGGGTTTGGGGCCAAGGCTCGCGAGTTTACTATTACAAGCACTTCGAGCAGGAGGAGAAGGTGATGGCGGGTGTGAACGTGTACGAGCTCGACCCGCAGACCTTCCGCTTGCGCCGGCACATTTCGGCCGTACGCGCGCGCTGGGAGCCGCGGCTCAAACGCTGGGTTTTCCAGGACGGCTGGTGGCGCGACATTCAAGGCACCAACGTGCTGAATTTCCAGACCTTCGCGGCAACTACGTTTTCCGAGCTGACCGAACCGCCCAGCTACTTCCTTAAGGAAGTGAAGCAGGACAAGCAGATGAATTTCGTGGAGCTGGCAGACTACATCGGCGAACTGCAGCAGAGCGGCTTCGACACCGTGCGATTGCAGGTGCAGTACCACAAGAAGTTCGCCGTGCCGCTGTTTGCGGTCATTATGGCGCTGCTATCGGTGCCGTTTTCCTTCATGACCGGTACGCGCGGCGCCATGGCCGGCGTGGGAGTGAGCCTCGGCGTCGCCATGGCTTACTGGGCCGTCAGCCAGCTGTTCGAGCAGATCGGCAACCTGAACCAACTGCCGCCCGCGATGGCAGCCTGGGCGCCGGACGTTGTTTTTGCGCTGGCGGGCATGTACCTGCTGGCACGCCTGCGAACTTGAGGCGCCGGGATGTGGTAAATTGCTGGCTGCCACATTTCCATGACTACACGAAGACAGCTTCTCGCTCAGACTTCCGCGGCGTTCGCGCTCGCGGGGCGCGCGTTGGCCCAGCCGCGCGCGCGCATTGAATCGATCGAAATCATCTCGCAGCAACCGGAATACTACTGCGGCTGGCCGACTTTGGCGCGACGCGCAAACGGTGAATTGCTCGCCGTGTGGTCGGGAGGACGAGAGAGGCATGTGTGCCCGTTTGGACGCGTCGAAATGATCCGTTCACGCGATGGCGGCCGCAACTGGAGCTGGCCGCAGGTGCTGATGGATACGCCGATCGACGATCGGGACGCCGGCGTGCTCGTCACCGCGAAGGGCACCGTCCTGGTGACCACATTCACTTCCCTGGCTTATGAGAAGAGCCTGGAAAACACCGCCGATTGGCCCGCCGAGCGGCTGGCAAGATGGCAAGCCCTCGAGCGCGGCACCACAGAAGCGGAACGCAAGAGCCTGCTCGGCACGTGGATGCTGCGCTCGACCGATGGCGGCATGCTTTGGTCCTCTCCGTATCGCGTCCCGCTGAACAGCCCGCACGGTCCCATCGAACTGAGCGACGGGCGGCTTTTCTATGCGGGCAAGCAACTGTGGAGCGAAAAAAAGGAATGCGGGGTCTGCGAATCGACCGACGATGGGCTGAGCTGGCGCTGGCTCACACATTTGCCTGTGCGCGCCGGCGATAGCGCCGAGGCTTACCACGAATTGCACGCAGTCGAAACCGCCGACAAGCGCATCCTGGTGCAAATCCGCAACCACAACAAGGCCAACGCGGGCGAGACCCTGCAGTGCGAATCCTCCGATGGCGGCAGAACGTGGTCCGAGCCGCGTGCCATCGGCGTCTGGGGCCTGCCGTCGCACCTGCTGCGGCTCAGCGACGGCCGCCTGCTGATGACCTACGGCTACCGGCGCGCGCCGTTCGGCAACCAGGTCCGGCTCAGCGAAGATCATGGCCGCACGTGGTCGCAGCCCATCACCATTTCCGATGACGGAATGGGCGGCGATCTGGGCTACCCGTCTACGGTCGAACTCGCTGCGGGCCAGTTCGCCACGCTTTGGTACGAGCGCATGAAGGCGTCTCCCAAAGCCGTTCTGCGGCTGGCGCGCTGGAGTCTTGCTTGAGGCGCCGCAACCGGGCGGCTACAGCAGGCTGATCACGGTGTAGTAAATCATCAGAGACATCACTACCAGGGAAGCGAACCAAAGCCAGGCGGTGGAGAAGCGCGACGGAGCGAGTTCCGCTGGCAGCTTGCGATGCCTCAGGTAGAGCGCTCCGGCGGCAATCACGGGAAGCATGATGGCCTGTGCGACACCGCCGGCCACCACCATGCGCACCGGAGACTGGAACACCAGGTAGAGCAGCGCCGGGAAGATCGACAGGAACACCACGAACCCCTGGCGGAACTTGACGCGCGTCGAGTAGTCGCCATCCTCGAAACAGCCGAGCAGGCGGCACATGTCGGAGTAAACGCGCGAGTGCGCGGCCACGCCCGCGAAGATGGTCCCGTAAAGCGTGGCGATACCGCCGATGTAAAACAGCCATAGCGCCCACGGCCCCAGCGTTTGCGTGTACATGTGCGAGAGCACCGGCATCATATCCTTGGCGGCGGGGACCAGGCCCATGCCGTGCAGGATGCCGGCGCCGAGCAGATAGAACGCCAGGGTGGCCACGGTGTAGATGGCCATGGTGGCGATGATGTCCAGGTGCATCACGCGCACCCATCCGAGCGCGCGACGCCGCCAGGCTGAGGTGGCGTCGTTGGGCCCCGAGAAGCGCGCGTAGCCTTTCTCGATGCACCAGTACGGATACATAAACATTTCGGTGGCACCCACGCCGGTCAGGCCGAACACGGCGACGGCGGTCGCCAAGCCGTCTCCCGGCAACCGAAAAGCCAATCCTCCGGCGAGTTCCCGCCAAGAGAAGTACTCCGGACGCCGCATGAGCAGCAGCGCGCACAGCATGGTGAGCATGGTAAACAGGCCCACCTTGATGGTGGCTAGCTTTTCTATGCGCGCATAGCCGCCGCCCAGCAACAGGGCCAGCGTAATGCCAACGAGCAATGTGATCCACGCGTTCATGGGCACGGAAGGCGCCAGCAGGTTGAGCACCTGCGCCACGCCGGCGTACATGGCGCCCACCTGAAATTGCGTCATCAGCACCATGACCGCCCACATCCAAACACTCCAGCGCACGCCCAGACTCGGGCCGGGAAGCGCGTTGAACCCGGCCAGGCCGGTTTGACCGGTAGCAACCGTGTAGCGCCCCAGGGCCGCCTGCACGGCGGGCTTGATGAGGCAACTCAGCAGGATGACCCACAAGGCGACGTAGCCAACCTGCGCGCCAAGCGTTGTGGTGGCGATCAACTCTCCGCTACCGACAATGGAAGCGGAAAGGATCATCCCGGGCCCGATACGGCGCAGCGCACCGACCCAGGTGCCTGGCGGATCCTCGATATCGGCGGGATCGAACGCGTAGAGGTCCTTCGTCGGCTGTGAACTCATTCGGAGTAACTCTATCCAACTTGCCCGACCGAGGGCAAACGGAACCCGTGCCGCGGTAGAATGACAGAGGAGTCTTTTCTTTCGAGCCTTCCTAATGATTTATTCCCACCCGAACGGGTCACGCACTCGTATACTACTCAGCAGCGTCTTCGGCCCTTACGCACAGGACGACAGCTTCGGCAGCCGCACCATCAATCCGATGGAGCTGTATCACAACCAGGTGACGCGAGCGCAAGGCGCATTCTCTCTGCGCCGCTTCCATCGAAGTTGGGGCATCATGATGATCCAGCACAACATTTCCGCGCCTTGCACGGTGATGGATTTCCCGAGCCGCGAGGCATTCGCGCGCGAAATCACGGAAAACCGCTACGACGTCGTCGGCATTTCGTCGATCATCGTGAACGTCGGGAAGGCGCGGGAGATGTGCCGCATGGTGCGGAAGCTCTCGCCGCATTCGACCATCATCGTCGGCGGCCACGTCGCGGCAATTCCGGGAGTCGAGCACCTGCTGGACGCCGATCACATCGTCAAGGGCGAAGGCATCGCGTGGATGCGGCGCTATCTGGGCGAGGATCCCGACGCGCCAATCGAGCACCCGGCGCTTTCCTCCGGCTTCGACCTGCGCGTGATGGGCGTGAAAATACCCGAAAAGATCGACAGCTCTGCGACGGTGATCGCATCGGTGGGCTGCCCCATGGGGTGCAACTTCTGCACCACGTCGGCGTTCTTCGGCGGCAAGGGCAAGGTGCTCAACTTCTGCGAAAGCGGCGCGGACCTTTTCCGCGTGATGGAGGAGGCGGAAACCACGCGCAAGGTCAAGTCGTTCTTCATCATGGACGAGAACTTCCTGCTGCAGAAACAACGGACCATGGATTTGCTCGACAGGATGAAGCAGACGGGAAAGAGCTGGGGACTCAACATTTTCTCCTCAGCTAATGCGATCCGAAAATACACTTGCGAGCAACTGGTGGAGTTGGGGATCAGTTCGATCTGGCTGGGATTGGAATCGCCGCGCTCGAGCTACTCGAAACTCGACGGCGCCGATACCGTGCGCATGTCGCGCGAACTGCGCAAACACGGCATCACGCTGCTTGGTTCGACGATCATCGGCCTCGAACATCACACGCCGGAGAACATCACCGCGGAGATCGAGCACGCAGTCGCGCACGAGACCGATCTGCACCAGTTCATGCTTTACACGCCGGTGCCCGGCACGCCGCTCTATCGCGAGATGTCCGAGCAAGGCAGGCTGCTCGACGTGGACCTGGCGGACATCCACGGCCAGCTCGGCTTCAACTTCGAGCACGCGGCGATTTCGCGCGAAGAGTCCAAGCGGCTGCTCGACTGGGCTTTCTGGCGCGATTACGAGCGCAACGGCCCGAGCCTGTTCCGCATTTGCCGGACTACGTTCGAAGGTTGGAAGCGTTATAAGAATCACCCTGACCTGCGCGTGCGGGAGCGTTTCGAGCGAGAGGCAAAAGCGCTGCGGCGCGCTTACGCCGGCATGCTCTGGGCCATGGAACACCGCTTGAAAGGCACCAACAAAAACGTGGCGGCGCGGATCCGCACGTTACGGAAAGAACTGGAGCGCGAATTCGGGGTGTTCACCACCGCCGCGGCCCACCTGCTCGGCCCTGTTCTGTGGTGGACCAGCTTGCGCGAGGACAAGCGCCTCGCCGAGGGCCACACCTACGAACCGCCGACGATCATCGAACGGCACAATTGGGTGGAAGCCTAGCAGGAACGGGCTTCCCTCAGCGGCGCGTTTCGGCGGACAATGTTACGCATGTCCGCAGCACCCATCACTCGCAGGAACTTGCTGGCGGCCTCCGCGGCGCCGGCCCTGGCTCTGGCTTCGCGCACCGCTCCGCGACGGCCCAATGTCGTGATGTTCATGACCGACGACCACGGCGCGTGGGCGCTCGGATCGTACGGATGCGGGGAAATGCGCACGCCGAACATCGACCGGCTGGCCGCGGGCGGCACCCGGTTCACGCGCGCCTTCGCCTGCACTCCCGTATGCTCCCCCAGCAGGATGACCTACATGACGGGCGCCATCCCCTCGCGCCACGGCGTGCAGGACTGGCTGGTTCCCCGCGACAGCTTCGGCGCGGAGAGCCACCGCTGGCTGGAAGGCTTCACCACCTGGAGCGAAGTGCTGGCCGCCAACGGCTACACGCTCGGCATGTGCGGCAAGTGGCACATGGGCGAGGACGACCGCGCACAGGCGGGCTTCAGCTACTGGGCCACTGTGCCGGGCGGAGGCGGTCCCTACCGCGACGTCGAATTCGTGGTGAACGGCGAGCGGCGCAAGGTGCCCGGATTTAAGACCGACGCTGTCGGCAGCTTCGCGCTCGACTTTCTGGACCGGGTGAAGGATCGACCGTTTTGCCTCTATGTGCCGTTTTACGCTCCGCACACGCCGTTCGACTACCAACCGGACGAATATCGCAAGCCTTATGAAAACGCCAGGTTCTCGTGCTTTCCGAGAGTTCCAACGCATCCTTGGGCGAATCCTGGAACCACGCGCCACCATGGAAACGTGGAGAGCATGCGCGGGTTCTCCGCCCTCGTCACCGGCGCGGACGCAAACGTGGGGCGTATTCTGCGCAAGTTGGACGAGATGGGCGTGCGCGAGAACACCACGGTGATCTTCACCGCCGACCAGGGCTTCAACTGCGGCCACCACGGCGTGTGGGGCAAGGGCAACGGCACGGTGCCGTTCAATATGTACGAGGAGTCGTTGCGCGTCCCGCTCATCTGGAATCATCCAGGGCGCATCCCTGCCGGCCGCACTTTGCCGGCGATGGTTTCCAGCTACGATTTCTTCCCCACCATACTCGACTACCTGGGTCTCAAAGCGGCTCCGGACTCGCGCCGGGTGGGGCGGAGCTATGCGCCTTTCCTGGCCGGCAAGAATCCTGCGTGGCGCTCCCGGCTCTACTTCGAATACGCCAACGTGCGCGCGATCCGCACAGAGAATCTGAAGTACGTGGAGCGCACCCGCGAGTGGCCCAGCGAGTTCTTCGATCTGGAGGCCGATCCGGGCGAGACGCGCAACGCGATCAACGACGCGGCCCAGCAGGCGCAGGTCCGCGAGTTAGCACGCGAACTCGCCGAGTTCTTCAGGCGCAGCGGCGCGCCGCCCATCGAACAGTGGCGCACGACAACCAAACAGAACATGACTGTCTACAAGCGCTGAGTGTTGAGCGCTCCTCCGGCGGGAAATTGACCGTTGGTAACGGTTACAATGGTAGTTCCATGGGAAAAGCATACGAACTCATACCTAAGCGGGTCCCCCGCGTAGAGACGAAGTACCGGCGCATCGTGACCGACATCCCGGCGCCGGGCTCCATTCCAACCCTCGAGCTTCTGGAGCGGACAGAGCCGATCGCCATGCGCGGCCAGCCGCCCGTCATTTGGGATCATGCCGAAGGCTTCCAGGTTTACGATGCGTACGGCAACTGCTGGATCGACTGGTCGAGCGGTGTGTTGATCACCAACGCAGGCCATGGCCGCAAGGAAGTGGTGGACGCCATCGTGGCGCAGGCCCAGAAGCCCCTGCTGACCACATACTGCTTCCCCACCGAGATGCGCGCGCAGTTGGTGGAGAAGATTACCAGCCTGCTGCCGGAGCCGCTCAAGAAAGTGTTCCTGCTCACGACTGGTTCGGAAGCGGTCGAGTGCGCCATCAAGATTTGCCGCACGCACGGCGTCAAGGTCGGCGGACGCGCAAAGAACGTGTTCGTGAGTTATGAGAAGGCCTTCCACGGCCGTACGCTCGGCGCCCAGCAGGCCGGCGGCATCCCCGTCCTGAAGGAGTGGATCATCAACATGGATCCGGGCTTCGTGCAGGTGCCGTTCCCGGATGGCTACTATTGCGAAGACACCAGCTTCGCCCATTTCGAAAAGTGCCTGGCAGGGGCCGGCGTTACGCCGGACAGAGTCTGCGGCGTGATGCTGGAGACCTACCAGGGCGGCAATGGATCGTTCGCTCCGCCGGAATACATGAAGCAGATGCGCAAATGGTGCGACAAGAACAACGTTCTGCTGGTCTGCGACGAGGTCCAGGCCGGGTTCGGACGAACGGGCACCATGTGGGGCTTCGAGCATTACGGCGTCGTGCCGGACCTGACCACTTTCGGTAAGGGCATTTCCAGTTCTCTGCCGATGTCGGCGGTGGCCGGGCGGCCGGACCTCATGGATCTGCACCCTCCCGGAAGCATGACCTCGACCCACACGGGTAACGCGGTCTGCTGCGCCGCGGCGCTGGCTTCGATCAATCTGGTCGTCAAAGAGAATCTGGCTGAGAACTCGCGCAAGCTCGGTGAAGTACTTCACAGGGAACTGCACAAGATGCAAGCCAAGTATCCCGAGATCGGCCATGTGGCCGGCAAGGGCCTGGTGGCCGGAGTGACCTGCGCGAAGGTCGGCACAAAGGATCCCGATGGCGATCTGGCTTTTGAAGTGGTCAACAAGTGCATCCAGAAGGGCGTGCTGATGTTCTCGCCGGTGGGCCTCAATGGCAGCACGGTGAAGATCGCTCCGCCGCTGGTCATCAACGAGGAAGCGCTCATGGAAAGCATCGGCGTACTCGACGAAGCCTTCCGTGAGGCTTTAGGACGATGAGTCTTCCACAAGTCACGATTGTCGGGGGCGGGATGATCACCCATGATCAGATCCTGCCCACTCTTTACCAAATGCAACGTCAGGGTGTAATTGGCGAGATCGCCATTTCCGCCCTGAAGGGCCGGTTTCTGAAAGAACTGGCCGATGCGCCGATGCTGAAGCGGGCGTTCCCCGGCCAGTCGTTCCGTGCCTATCCCGACCTGGGCGGCGATCTCGACAAAGCTTACCCGGACCTGTTCCGGGAAGTACTGGAGAAGATGCCGCCGCGTAACGTGGTGGTGGTGGCGGTGCCGGACCAACTCCACTTCAATACCATCCTGGCCGCTCTCAAAGCCAACCAGCACGTCTGCACGGTGAAGCCTCTGGTGCTGACCGCCAAGGAGGGCGAGATCATTGAAGAGGAAGCCTACAAGCGCGGCCTGGTGGTTGGTGTCGAGTACCACAAGCGTTTCGACGACCGCAGTCTGCTGGCTCGCCGCCGCTATCGCGAGGGCATGTTCGGCGAGTTCCGCCTGGGTACGGCGGCGCTGCTCGAAAAGTGGTATTACCGCCACTCGAATTTCCAGAACTGGTGCACGGCGGAGAATTCCGATGCATTCGCTTACGTCGGCTGCCACTACGTCGACCTGGTTCATTACATCACGGGCCTGCTGCCCAAGTCGGTGAGCGTCTATGGCATTCTCGACAAGTACCCGAATGGCAGAGAGGGCTACCTGTGGACCGACGCACGTATCATCTGGAACAACGGCGCGGTGCTGAACGTGCAGAATGCGCTGGGATTCCCGGACGACGCGCCGGGCACCAACATCCAGGGCCTCACCATGTACTGCGCCGGCAAGGAGAAGGGCGCCTGGCTGCATCACGACGATCAGTACCGCGGCATTGAGTACTGCTTCACCGAGAAACCCGGCGGCGCCGGAACAACTGTCTACACGGAACCAAGCACAGACTACTTCCAGTACGTCGATGTGGGCGGGCCGGGCCTCCTGCCGGTTGGCTACGGATTCCGTTCGGTGGAGTACATCGTCAAGGCGTGCATACGAGCCGAGACCGAGACCAAGGGCTTGACGGAGAGCGAAGCGCTGGCCAAGCGTCAGGCAATCGTCAAAGAATACGACCAGGCCGGCATCATGGCCACTCCCGCCAACAGCCGCTTCAACGAACTGGTGATGGAAGCAGGCCGCTTGTCGATCCTCAACGGCGGCCGGGAAGTTGTCATCGAATACGGCCCTCCGGGCAAGGTCAGTTTCCGTTAGACTGACACAACACTTTACAAACACGCCGCGCCGTCCTCGCAATTCTTCGTGGGCGGCGCGTTTTTTACCATGGCCGCCATGGCTATCATCGGCTTCAGATATACTGAGTGATCGATTCCCAATTAGAAACCAGGGAGGTTACGTTGCGGCTACGAAAAGGTGTGGCTGGTCTGGCGGTGTTTCTCCTGTTGACGAGTACTCTGCCGGCACAGCAGCCACAAGCAGCGGTTCCGGCGCAACCCGCGCCACCGGCGGCCAAGCCGGTGCCGGGACCGAAGAGTCTGAAGATGATCGCCATCCAGGGCGAGGGAGCGACGAACCACATCAAGGCGCGTTCTGCCGTTCAACCCGCCGTGGAAGTGCGCGATGAAAACGAGAAACCCGTCGCCAATGCGCAGGTGGTCTTCCAGTTGCCGGCTTCCGGACCCGGCGGCGTGTTTTACGACCTGGCGCGAACCCAGACCGCGCGCACCAACGAACGCGGGCAGGCTGCAGCTTCCGGCCTCACTCCGAACAACATCGAGGGCCGCTTCGAAATCAAGGTAACCGCCTCCGCGGGGGAAGCCACAACGAGCATCGTGATCGCGCAGAATAACATCGGCCGGCCAAACAAGGACCTGGTCCTGTCAGGCAAAAGCCGGTGGTGGAAGCCGGTCTTGATCCTGGGAGCCGCGGCTGTGGCGAGCGGCGCCATCTATGCCGCCCGTCATGGAAGCGGCACTACCGCGCAGTAGCGGCCGGCGGCGATGCTCCAAAGTCAGGAGGGAGCGAATACCGATGATGGATTCACGCAGTCTGACCACGCGCCGTTTCCTGGCGCTGAGCGCGCCCTTCTGCGCACTGAGCCCGGCGCTTAGGGCGATCGACCGGGGCGGGGCGGCGCCGAGCTTCAATGCCAAGACGCTTGATGGCGAGCGCATCACGAACGACACGGTGAAAGGAAAGGTGGTTCTGATTCAGTTCTGGACCACATGGTGCCGGTACTGCCGCAGGGACCAGCCCTCGGTGGACGAATTTGCCGGCAAGTATGCCGATAAGGGCTTGGTGGTCATCGCGGTGAACGTGGGTGAATCCCGGAAGAAGGTCCGGGATTACCTCAGCACATCGCCGCGGGAGGCAAAAGTCGTTTTGATGGAAGACACGAATCTCGGCGCGGTATTCAATGCACGTGGGTTCCCTTACTACATCACGATCGACGCCAAGGGGCGCGTCGCGGGTGTGCAGGCCGGTTCCGGCGGCCGGGAGATGTTGCGGGAACTGATCGGCCGCGCCGGTTTGCGCGTCGAGTAGCTCATCTTACCGGCGGCGCTGGACGGTGTAAACAATTGAAACATTCCACGCTAAGTTCCATTCTCACCGACGGACACTTTTGGGCCCCCGTGGGTGCTCTGATCTTTGGGATTGCCCTCCTGGTGGCGCTCCGTTAAGCCCATGAACGCTACATCAGGAACCACCACCCGGTTATCCTCCCGCTCCTTGCACACGCTCGGCGTAGCGTGCGGATTGGGCGCGGGAGCGTGGCTCGGACTGGCCGAAGCTCCCACGAAGCTGGTCACCGTGGGCTTCTCGCCGTTCATCATTTCACTCGGCATGGTGGCGGGAGTCTTTGTCGCGCGGTGGACCGTGCCGACGCTGCTCAAGGGCGCCGGATACGTTTGGCTCGATCTGCGCGAGAAGGCGCATCTCGTGGTCTGGGCCGTGTTGGCCGGCATGTTGTGGGCCGTGGCGAATACTCTCACGGTCTTCGCGATTCGGAACGTCGGGCTCTCGATCGCCTTTCCTTTGTGGAACACCAACAGCCTGGTGGGGCTGTTCTGGGGCTGGCTGCTGTTCAACGAATTGCGCGGAGGAGGAGCGCGGCAGTGGACCAAGGTGGTGGGTGGAGCGCTCGCCATTGTGGCGGGCGCGTGCCTGCTGGCGCTCGCAACCACGCACCAGGCCACCACGGCTCCGCGAGGTGCGCTGTTGGGCGTTCTGGCGGCGTTGGGGGCGGGCGTGCTGTGGGGCACGATGTACATCCCCTATCGCAAGGCTTACATCAGCGGCATGAACCCACTCTCCTTTGTCACCGTGTTCACGTTCGGTGAGCTTGGCACGGTGTTCGCGCTTTCGGCGGCGTTTCACGGTGGAGTGTCCGGGCTGGTGGCCGAAATGTCCAAGGCGCGCCCGGCGATGTTCTGGCTCTTCCTGGGAGGCTTCTGCTGGGTGTTGGGCGACCTGTTCCAGCAATACGCGGCGAAGTACGTCGGCATAGGACGCGGCATTCCGCTTTCCAATACCAATCAATTGTGGGGATTGGCCTGGGGAGCGCTGGTGTTCGGCGAGCTTGCCAACTTGGGTCCGGCCGGCAGGGTACTTGTGATCGCGGGCTCGGCCATTATGATTCTGGGAGCCGTGGCTATCAGCATGGCGGAGCCGCCCGCATCGGAACGGGAATCCTGGCGCAAGGCGATGGAGCGCGAGTGTGACCGCTACGGGCTGGATCGAGAGCGTGTGGCCTCGATCCTGAAAGGCGAAGATCCCTTAGCCGAGCACGCCTCCGGCCGGCGCTGGTGGGAGTTCGCCATCGTGGGCACGGCTATCGCGGTCTTCGTGTGGCTCGCTGCAAGCGCACAGAGCCAACCGATTGCAATCAACACCGGCTGGATGATTGTGTTGAGCGCGGCTTCGCTCGCCTTCCTGATCGTTTGCGGCTACCTGCTCTGGAAACGCACGCGCTTCTCTTAGGCACTCAGCGCCAGGCGGCGCCGCAAGATGGCCCAGAGGCCCACGAGCACCATCGTGGCGGTTGCGGCCGGTATCAGGGCCGCCAGCGGGTATCCGGTCGCGCCGACGATCCGGCCGGCCACCCAGGGCAGCGTCGCACCTCCGGCGCTCGCCATCAGGAAGACCACCGACACGTTGCGCCCGCCGGAGGAAGTGTAGGCGGCAACCACGTTCGGGAATATCGTCGCCATGCCCAGCCCGCTGATCGCGCACCCGGCCATCAATCCGGGCAGCGTGTGGACGGCGGCGATCGTAACGATCCCCGCCGCCAGCAGCAAGAAACTCGAACGAAGCATGCGATCAATGCCCACGCGGCTGACCAGGAACGGCGCGGCGGCCCGCCCGGTGAGCAACGCGCCCCAAACGATGCTTAACGTGAGCCCCGTTTGGAATGTGTTCGCGCCCAGCGTGCGCATCCCGTAAAGCGGCATCCAACCGGCGATGGTGGTCTCGGTGCCGACGTAAAACAGCAGCATCGCGCCCGAAAGCAGTGCGTTGGCGGTACCTTCATCCGCCGGTCCAGGCTCCGAGACCACGGATCCGTGCGGCGATATCAAAACTATTCCCAGGCAGGCGGCCGCCATCAGCGGCGCCAGGAGGAAAGCGATGGCGCCCGCACCGTAACGAGCGAGCAGCGCCGGAAGGATCATGGGGCCGCCCACCGCGCCGGTCCCCCAGCAGAAGTTGAGTACATTCACCATCACAGGCCCGCGGCGGCTGAGTGTTCCCATCGCCAGGTTGGAGGACGGATTGAGCGTCCCAATCCCGATGCCGTACAGGCAGACGCCGGCGAGGATGGCGGGCCAAGTAGCCAGCGCGAATAGCGCCGCGCCGGAGGCGAGTAGCGCGTACCCCAAACCCAAGGCCACGCGAAAGCCGAAACGGCGCAAGACGATGCCGGAGGAGACCACACCCGTGGCGCCGCAGCAGAACTGCGCTGGAAACATCCACGCCGTGGTAGCTGGCGGCATGGCGTACTGCCTGGAAAGAAACGGCAACAGTACGCCCGTCAGGGTGGTCATCACGCCGACCAGGACGAAGCTCGCGGCGATGACCGTGAGCGTGAGGCGGCGGTCCGGCATTGTTGGTCAGCCGCCCGTCAGAGCCGCTCCAGTTCCCGGCAAACGTGATGCACAAACGTGACGTTATCGGATTGCACGTAGTGCATCGCGCCGCCCATGCGCGAGAAGCTCTTGCAGAAGCGCAGGTAGTAAGCCGGATTGGTCTTGGGAGGCTCGCCTTGGGTCCAATCCCAGTTGCCGCCGTCCTGCAGGTCTACCACGTAGATGGTGTGGCCGCTCACGATGGCGCGGCCCGCTTGCAGCCGCAGGTTATTCACGCAGCTCAAGCTCTTCTCGAAAACCTGCGGCGCCATGATGGCGGTGCCGATCGAGAGCACCACGCCGTTGTCGAGCGTTTCCATGGAATCGCCGATGAGACGGAAGTCGATCCCGCCGGCGCGTCCGATGGCGGCGCCGCTGAAGATCGGGTGCGTCGCGATGATGTCGTAGCCGATGCCGGGGTGGACCGTCATGGGAACCTGGTGGTGGAAAGCCTGGGCGAGGATGGAGGCCTGTTTCCATCGATGGTGGACGGCCACGCGTCCGCCGGGAATGTTCCACCTCCGCATGGTTACCAGCAACTCGGCGCGCGCGGGCGCGAGCGGGTGCGCGGGCTCGGCCCTAAGTGCGGATTCCAATTCCTCCGCAGTGGGTAGATCCACGCCGTCTTCCAGAATGAAGCGTCCGAGCGACGTACCGTAACCTTCGCCGCGTAAAGCGCCGGCAAGGAGCGCCATGTGAATGTTTCGGCCGGTCTCGTCCCAGGCTCCGAACGTGCCCGTGGCGACGTTCTTTTCGACGCTCTCGGTGGAGCGGCCCAGCCAGGAGTACTCCCAGTCGTGTATGGAACCCGCGCCGTTAGTCGCCAAATGCGTCACCCAACCGCGCGACATCATGCGCTCGAGGATCAGCGCTGCGCCGTTGCGCAGCAGGTGCGCGCCGTACATCAGGATGACGCCCGCGCCGCGCCTGCGCGCCCCGGCGATTCGCTCTGCGGCATCGCGCGCCATTCGCGCCACATCGGGCGAACATTCGCGCGGGGACGAGTCCGGATCGATCAGAATGTCTTCGACCTTCGTCAGGCTCACGCGCTGGGCGAGCGGATAGACTTTGAGCTTGCACCAATCCTGGGGGGTAGGTTTCATATTGGGAACTTACTCTTGATTTTACCGCGCCGCCTCCGCTTGACATGCATCAGCGGATTCTGTTGCACTCGACTTGACCACGCAAACGTCCCTATGGCACGCCTCTTCATTATTGTTTTCGCCCTCATCCCGATAGCCGCTCCGGCGGCCGGGATCGCCGTCCGCGGCACCACCGCCGTGCTGCGCTCGGGCGCGCTTGTCCGCACCCTGAGCTTCGCCGGCGGCGACATCTCCACGTCGAGCTTGGCGGTGGGCGGCCGTGAAATGCTGGCCGAGACATCGCGCGAGTTCTCCGTGCTGGTGAGCCGGGAGAAAGACAACCGCGCGCCCCGTGGATTGAAGCCGGAGGAAGCCGGAGAGAAGAACTACTTCGGAGGAGGCACTGCGGCGCGCTGGCGTTCGGAAGGGTTCGACCCATCGCGCTACGACGACCCGCGCCCGGATGCGCCCAAGTGGGTGGACCATCGCGCCATGGACGGCCGGACATGGAATCTCTTCGGAGCGGCTCCAGCCGCGAAGGTCGTGAAGCCTTCCGCAGGAGCGACACGCCTCGTCGTGGAACTGCCAGCGGACAAGGATCCCGAACTCGCGGGGCTGGTCTTCGAATTGAACTACGAAGTCTATGACGGCTATCCAGTGGTGCGGAAGTGGATTCAGGTTCGCAATCAGTCCCACCGGTGGCTGAAGATCGAGCGCCTGACAATCGACGACCTGCGTCTGGCGCCCCTGACAGCGAAGCCGCTTGCCGCCGCCATGTTCGGCGTTCAGCCCAGCGTGATCGCCTTCGAAGAGCCGGGAGGACGCCGCGGCGTGATCGCGGCCAGCGAAGTGCCCTCCGCGCTGCGTTCCATCGGGCAATACGGCGCCATGGGATACAACGACAGCCTGTTCGAATGGGTCCTCGGCCCGGGCGAGGAGTTCACCAGCGAGCCGGTTTTCTACTACGCCTTCGACGGCCCGGTTCGCCCCACTGCTTCCGCCGTCTCGACGCCGCTCGACCGCGCCATCGAGGGACCGTACATGAAGTTCCTCAGCGAGCGCGTCGGCATCGCCGCGGGAACCGCACCGGTACATGGCCCGCAGTGGATGACCTGGGCGTATTTCTATGATCGCATCGACGACAAACTGGTGCGCCAGCTTGCCGATATCGCATCGCGGGCCGGATTCACCGAGATGCTGTTCGACGATGGCTGGCAGAAGGGACGCCTGGGCTCCGAAGTGGATACGGTGAAATTCCCGGACTTCGCTGCCACCAGCGAGTACATCCGCTCGAAAGGCATGGCGCTGGGCCTGTGGGTGTCGTGCTTCCGCGATGAAGACTCCCGCGACATGAAGGAGATGCCGGAAGGGCGCGTGCTGCCCATCCTGCTCCGTTCCACTTCCCTACCCGGCCTGGCCATGAGTTTCGCCTCCGCCTGGCGCGACTACTACGTGAAGGACCTGGTAGCTCTGGCGCGGCGTTACCACATCTCGTACTTCAAGCAGGACTTCACCAACATCATGTACGGAGACATCGCCGAGGGGCACGAAAGCCGTACGCGCAAAGAATCCTTGCTGCGCGGGTTGCGCGGCCTGCTCACCGCGCAGTCGGAACTGCGCCGTCTGGCCCCCGATGTGGTGAACGAGATCACGCACGAAATCTACTGGGGCACGCCGGGAGTGCCGGCCGATCTGGCCGCCCTGAAACACACGGCGCGGTTCCACATCCCGCCCAACGAAAGCGTGGGTTCAAACATCGCCTGGGAATTCAAGGGCCGCTCGATCACGGCCGAAGAGCACGCTGCGGCTCTCCGGCGCGGCTGCTGGCTGGCGCGACAGCGCTTCTACTCGCACCGGGGTCTGCCGCTTTATCCGCTGGAATTCTATGCGGCCACCACGGCCAGCCACCTGGGCAGCATGACGCCAGCGATTCAGGACCGCCAGGTGGCCAGTTGGTTGATGGGCATGCCGGTGTGCTTCTCGGGCGATGCACGCACGCTTTCCGAAGCGAACATCGCCCAGTACCGCAAGCGCTTCGATGCCGTGAAGCGGCTGCAGGACACTTACGGGATCTACATACATTTCCAGTTCAGCGGCGTCCCGGAGCCGACCGACGTGGACTGGCACTGGTGGGGCAAGCTGAACGCGAAGGGTCACGGGGCGGTAGTCGTGTTGCGCGGCAGCGGCGGTGCGCCACGGCGTATGGTCAACATCCCCTGGGTTTCGCGCGAAGCCTCCTATCGCGTGTCGGGGTTGTTCTCGGGTAAAGCTTACGGAGTGCTGAGCGGCAGCGCGCTTCAAGATACCGGCGTCCGGATCGAACTGCCCCGGTATGGGCAGGAACTGCTCGAACTGGCTCCGGCGAAGCCCTGAAACCGGCTGCTTGCGTCGTTTCACCCTTCTGCAACGTATAATGTTCGGACAGTAGAGACGCCTATGATTACCGACCGCCGCAGTTTTCTACTTTCTTCCGCCGCCGGTGCCGCCATGTCGCAGGCCGCTCCACCGCAGGCTACACTTCCCAAGGTGAAGTTGGGCAAGTACGAACTGTCGCGCCTGATTATCGGGGCGAATCCGTTCTATGGATACTCCCACTTCAACCGTATTCTCGACTCGCACATGCGCGAGTGGTGCACGCAGGAGAAGGTTTGCGAAGTATTGCGTCAGTGCGAACTCAACGGCATCAATACCTGGCAGTTCTCCGAGCACGAACGCAGCCTCCCCGACATCCAGCGCCACCGGGAGTTAGGCGGCAAGCTGCAGTTTATCGTGCTGAGTGGAAAGCGTCTCGAAACCGAACCGGGCATGATCGCCGAAGTGGCGAAGATGCAGCCCATCGGAATCGTGCATCATGGCGGGGTCACCGACACGTGCTTCCGCAAGGGGCAGATGGACAAAGTGCAGGACTTCCTCAAAAGGGTGCGGCAGAGCGGCGTCATGGTGGGCATGTCCACGCACACTCCGGCGGTGATCGAATACGTCGAGGAACGCAACTGGGACATCGATTTCTACATGACGGCGGTGTACTGCGTCACGCGGCCCGCGGATGAAATCCGCAAGATGCTGGGCGGCGAGCTGCCGCTCGGAGAACTCTACCTGGACGCCGATCCGGCCCGCATGTACCGGGTGGTGCGGCAAACCAAGAAGACCTGCCTGGCATTCAAGATCCTGGCGGCGGGAAGGCGCTGCGGTTCGGCGGCCGAGTTGGACCGCGCGTTTCAGTTCGCTTACGACAGCATCAAGCCTCAGGACTGTGTCATCGTCGGCATGTATCCGCGTTACAGCGACCAGGTGAAGGAAAACACTGACCGCGTGCGGCGGATCCTGAAGGCATAAGCAATTCGACTCGAATAGAATAGGAGCCTATGGTGAAGGACAATTACGTCATCGGGATTGATTTCGGCACAGAGAGCGGGCGCGTGATGCTCGTGCGCGTGACCGACGGCGAGGAAATCGCCTGGTCGGTGGTTCCCTACCCGAACGGCGTCATGGACCGCCAGTTGCCTTGCGGCACGCCGCTGGGGCACGACTGGGCGCTGCAGGACCCGCGCGACTATATCACCGTACTGAAGGAAGGCGTTCCCAGGGTGATGCGTGAAGCCGGCATCGACGCCGACCAGGTGCTTGGCATCGGAACGGATTTCACCGCCTGCACCATACTGCCCACGCTTCGAGACGGCACACCGCTGGCCACCCTGCCGCAGTACGGCCCCAATCCGCACGCCTGGGTGAAGCTCTGGAAGCATCACGCGGCCCAGCCGGAAGCCGTGCGCATCAATGAGATCGGCGCGGCGCGCAACGAGCCGGTCATGCGCATGTACAACGGCCGCTACTCGTCGGAGTGGTTCTTCTCGAAGGTATTGCAGATCGTAGACGAAGCGCCGGAAATCTACGCGGCGGCCGAGCGCATCGTCGAAGCGGCGGACTGGATCGTCTGGCAGATGACCGGCGAGCTGCGCCCGAACGAATGCACGGCCGGCTACAAGGATATGTGGACCAAGGGCGTCGGCTATCCTTCCAAGGAGTTCTTTGCCGCGCTCGACCCGCGCCTGGAGAACGTCGTCGCGGAGAAGCTGTCCACCGAATTCTATCTGCTCGGCTCTAAGGCGGGCGGACTCACGCCGCAGATGGCCGCGCTTACCGGACTGAACGCCGGAACGCCTGTCGCTGTTGGCAATATCGACGCCCACGTGGCCGTGCCGGCCTGCGGCGTGGTGAAGCCCGGCGTGCTGTGCATGATTATGGGCACGTCGCTCTGCCATATGCTGATGGCGAACGAGAAGCATTTCGTCGAAGGCGTGGCCGGCGTGGTGGAAGACGGCATCGTGCCGGGTTTCTGGGGTTACGAAGCCGGACAAGCCGCCGTGGGCGACATCTACGCGTGGTTCTTCCGCGCCTTCGGGGCCAATCCCGATGAGGTCACCGCCAAGGCGTCTCAACTTAAGCCCGGACAAAGCGGTTTGGTGGCGCTCGACTGGTGGAACGGGAACCGCTCCGTGTTGATGGACGCGGACCTGACGGGGCTGATCGTGGGCATGACGCTTAGCACGCAGCCGGAGGAAATCTACCGCGCGCTGATCGAAGCCACGGCATTCGGCACTTACACCGTGATCAAGGCGTTCGAGAAGAAAGGCGTGCCCATCGATCAGCTGGTGGCCTGCGGCGGCCTGCCGCAGAAGAGCCCGCTGGTGATGCAGATCTTCGCCGACGTAACCAATCGCGCCATTCATCTGCCGAAGTCGCTGCAGGCCTCGGGCCTCGGCGCGGCGATGCACGGCGCCGTGGCGGCAGGCGTTTACAAGGACATCGCCGAGGCGGCCGCGAAGATGGCAGGGTTGCAGGACCTCTGCTACCAGCCGAACGCGGAAGCGCACGCAGTGTATGAGAAGCTGTACGCCGAATACATCACCCTGCACGACTACTTCGGCCGCGGCGCCAACGACGCCATGAAGCGGCTCAAGGCGCTGAAAGGGTGACAGGCACGCCGCTTACGCCATGTATTTCACGACGCTGTCGGCCAGGCGGACGGCGGCGGCCATCATTTTCACGTTGTGAACGCGGACCAGGTGTACACCGCGCAGAATCGCGGCGGTGACGGCCGCTGCGGTCGCATACTCTGTCTCCTCCGCGGTCGGTTGGGCCAGGAAGTGCTTCCGCGAAGGGCCTACCAGCACCGGCAGGTTCAGGCGGTTGAACGCGTCCAAGCGCGCCAGGACCTCTGCGTTCTGCTCTTTGCGCTTGCCGAAGCCCAGGCCGGGGTCCAGCACGATCCGTGCGTGGTCCACGCCCGAACGGATCACGCGGTGCACCGCGGCTTCGCACTCGTTTACGATGGTCCCCATGACATCGGGCAGCGGCGGCAGCTTGGCCCAGGTTTCCGGAGCCCCGCGCATGTGATTGAGGATCAGGCCGGCGTTGTGGTTGGCAACCACCTTCGCCACTTGCGGATCGTACGTCAGGCCGGTGGGATCGTTGATGATCTCGGCCCCCAACTGCAGGACCTTTTCCGCCACCCCCGACTTGTAAGTGTCCACCGAGATCGGGATGCCGAGCTTTCCCCGCAGCCGTTTGAGCACCGGCACCAGGCGGCGCAGTTCCTCAGCTTCGCTCACGCGCGGCGAGTCGGGCCGCGTTGATTCGCCTCCCAGGTCGATCAGGTCCGCCCCCTCCTCTTCGAGTTCGATAGCGCGCGCAAAGGCGCGGTCTGGATCGAGGTAGAGCCCGCCGTCGGAGAACGAATCCGGGGTGACGTTCAGGATGGCCACCAGCAGCGTGCGGTCCCCCAACTGCAGGCTGCGCTCCTTGAGGCGCCATTCGTAACGTTTTCTCGCCATGGTCTTATGCCACCACGACCCGGCAGAACTTCCTGCCCAGACGCAAAGTGTGCTCACCGGATGTTACCATCAGCTGCGGCGCGGAGGCCCGTGCGTGATTCAGTTCGACGGCGCCCTCCTTGACTTTGCGCGCGGCCTCGCTGACGCTGGCGGCCAGGCGAGTGTGCGCCAGAAGCTTGTCCAGCCGCATGGCGCCCACGATGGAGAACGACTGCATCTCGGCCGGATCCTCGCCGCGCCGGACCACGCGGGTAAACTCCTCGGCCGCGCGCGCGGCGTCGGCGCTTGAATGAAAATCGGAAATGATCAGGCGCGCCAAATCCATCTTGGCTTCCATCGGATGCAGTCCGCCGGAAGCGACCCGCGCCCGCAACTGCGCGATCTCGGACATGCTCTTGTCGGTGAGTAGCTCGTAGTAGCGGAACATCAGGTCGTCGCTGATGCTCATGAGCTTCTTGAACATCTCCTCGGGCGGCTCGGTGATGCCGACGTAGTTGCCGAGCGACTTGGACATCTTGTTCACGCCGTCCAGTCCCTCGAGCAGCGGCGTGGTGCCCACGATCTGCGGCTTCTGGCCGTAGTCGCGCTGGATCTCGCGGCCCACCAGAAGGTTGAACT
>CAYLLB010000052.1:0-31658 GCA_964384215.1 uncultured Solibacteraceae bacterium
CCGTTTTGGCTAAATGGTTACTGTTTCGGATCCCGCTAGAACTCCATACGGAGACCCATGGTGATGACGCGCGCGCTGTTCTGCGGAGCGGTGACGCGACCGAAATTGGCGTTCCCAACGGTCCCGTTCACACTACCGAACGACGTGCGGTTGAAGATGTTGAACGCATCCGCGCGGTAGATGAAGCGCACCGATTCCCAAACAACGAAGGTCTTGGAAATCGAAACGTTCTCCTGCCGGAACCAGGGGTTCCTAGCCTGCGTGTTATACATGGACGCAGTACCCAGGGTGTACGCAGGAGCGTTCACATAAGGAGCGCTGGCACCGTAGTTGAACCAGCGGATGTTCGGGTTGTCCGGATCCAGATCGCCTGAAGAAACGCCGGTCTTGATAGCGTATCCCGTCGCATTGGCCTTCTGGAGCGGCGCGAAAGTCGTCGAAGCCAGTTGGTTCGTCGCGGACTTGATCTGTACCAGACCGCCGCTGCGATACTGCTGCGTGCTGGCGATGTTCCATCCGCCCACCAGCAGATCCAGCGCGCGGCTGGCGGAGCTGAAGTACCGCTTCCCTTTGCCAAACGGCAACTGATAGCTGGTGATGATGTTCACGAAGTGCGGGATGTCCATGTACATGAAGGACTTCGCGTCGTTGATATTGTAGGCATCCTGCGCCTGCACCTGCGAGCCTTGGCTGAAAATCTGCCGGTAGGTCATGAGCGAGAGGTTCTTGGACCAAACCCAGCTTCCCATCACGTTCAGGGCACCGAACCGGCGCTCAACCTTGGTCTGCAGGGAGTCGTACCAACTCTTGCCAACGTCCGAGTTGACCTCGACCACCGTGCCGTATTGCGGGAACGGACGAAGCGACTGCGCTACCGTCGCGCTGTTGCCCCAATTCATGAAACTGGAGAACGGCAGGGGGTAGCTGGTGTTACTGATCTTCGTGGTAAGGGTCGAACCGAGCGCCAGATAGCTGGTCGGAAGCGTGTTCGCATAGATGGTGGAGTTCAAGCCGTGCCCGCGGTTACCCACATAAGCGGTCTCGAACAGCCAGTTCTTGAACTCGTGCTGGATGGTGAAGCTCCAGTTGTAAATGCGCGGAGCCTTGCCGTAGTGGTCACCCTGATAATAGATGCCACTGTTGAAGTTGTCGAAAGTGGGGCTGATGAACGGTGGCGCCTTGTAGCCGACTGGCTTAGGCACAGCGCGCGTCGCATCCCAATAGAAGGCCGGGTTGATGCCATCCGAGGATGCGGAGTAGCTGCCGTTGAAACCGTCCGTGCAGCCGCAACCGCCGTTGCCGAGGGTCTGGTAGAAGATACCGAAACCGCCGCGAAGGACGGTCTTGCTGGTGAGCCGGTAGGCGAAACCACCGCGCGGGCCGATATCAGAGAAGTCGGTCGGATAGAGCCGCTTCTTGCCGGTGCGGCCGGCACCGCTGCCCGCGAAAACCAGCGCGCCGGGGATTCCGTCGACCCCGGGATTGGGCTTGGTCGGATCCAGGTTCGAATAGTTGCCATCCTGCATATGCCAGCCGATGGGCACTTCGTAACGGATGCCGTAGTCGAGGGTCAACCGTGGAGTAATTCTCCAAGTGTCCTGCCAGAAACCGGCATGGTACCCGTACCGGATGTGTCCAGGAGTGTAATTTGAATCGCCTTGCGAACCGCTGTAGGTAGCACCTAGCAGGAAGCTAGCGAAGGCGTTGCCTGTGGTCGAAAGCGCCGTCGGCAATGCCGTCTGCACGCGGCTGAACGTGTAGGAACCATTCTGCCCCGCACGATCATCGGACTCGGTCCTAAGACGGCGGATGTCCCAACCCATCTTGAACTCGTGCTTACCGCGGGTCCAGGTCAACTGCTGGCTCACATGCGTGGTCCAGTTGTCCTGGCGGCCGCCGTAGATTTTGCCCTGGGTCATGCCCCACGAGGTGAGGTTATCCGTGGCAAAGGTGATGACCGGCGTGGCGTCGACGTCGCCCGAAAGATTGAAGCCGAACTTGGAGCCGTAGCCGTTCTGCAGTGGGTTATACCAAACATTGCGGTCGCGCGTGAAACCAAAAGTCGTGTGCAACAACACCGTGGGCGACAGGATTGCGTCGTTGTTCACGCGATACAGGTCGGGCTTCTGGTAGCTGTCCAGGCCGTTGCTCAAGGGTCCCGGCAGCGTGGAATCATTGCTGCTCAACTGGTTCCGCTTCGTCATGAAGTAGCTGATGCGGTTGTTGGGAGTGATGGAATGGTCCACCTTGATCGTGTACACATAGTCGTCCAACTGCGTTTGGCTGATGTAGTCGAAGTTGTTGGTGACTGCGCTATTGGTGGGGGTCGGGATCACACCCAGGATGTTCTTGCTGATGCTGCTGAACCGGCTGACCGGGATCTGGTTGCCGGCGAAGGGCAGACGAGTATTTCCGGACGTAGTGGACGGATCATAGATGGTGGACACTTGGCTGAAATCGCCTGTTCTCATTGCTGCCGTCGCCACCGTCTGGCTGGCATAGGAAATCGTAGCCGGACGGATGTCTTTGGCATAGGTGAAATAGAAGAAAGTGCGGTTGCGGCCATCGTACACTTTGGGGATCCACACCGGGCCACCGGCGGTGCCGCCCTCTTCGTTGTAGCGTTCCTTGGCGCGGAAACCAGGCGTGCGACCTAGGACGTGATTCGTAGACCAACCGGCGGCGTTCAACACGTCGCGGCGCAGGTTCAGGAAGGCAGAACCGTGTACTTCGTTGGTACCGGACTTGGTAACCATCAGCTCAAGTCCGCCGCCCAAACGGCCGTGCTCGGCGTTGAAGCTCGAAGTGACCAGCTTGAATTCCTGGAAAGCCTCGAAGCCCGGGAAGTAGAACACCGTGCCACCAGACTCCGGAATCGTCAGGCTGGCGCCGTCGATCATGACTTCCTTGGCGCGCCCGTTCGAACCGTTGATGCTCAGTTCGCCATAGCTGTTCACGCCAGGCATATAGCCAACGAACGCTTCGGCGCTGCGGATGCCGCCCGAAAAAATCGGCAGACTGGAGACCAACTGTGGGCTGATGTTCTGCCCGCGCATGGCCGTCGTCGTCTCGAGCAGCGGAACTTCCGCTTTCACTTCGACGCTTTCGGCCACATCGCCGATTTCCAGCTTGACATCCATCGTGTTGCGCAAGGCAACGCGGACTTCGATGTTCGTCTGGACGTTCTTCTTGAAACCAGGCTGCGTGACGGTCAACGAATACGGACCGGCTGGCAGGGTTGGAAACACGTACAAGCCGGCGGCCGTCGTGACTGTTTCGTAGACACGGCCGGTCGGCATGTGCGTGGCAACAACTTTTGCGCCCGGAATCACGGCTCCGTTGGGGTCGGTAACCGTGCCGGACATGGAACCTGACGTTGTCTGCGAATACACCGACGTAGCGATGAGACACAGCAATGCCAGACTCAGAATGCAGAGTTTAGGTAACCTCACTATTAACTGTCGTCCTTTCGTTAATTTTCGAGGGAAACTGCGCGGACCTAGCCAGAGCGGCAGGACGTACTTTAAACGTGCGAGTTCCAACCTCAAAACAACGTAATACTTCCCGCATGATAGACCAGCAACGCGGCGAAAGCAATTCAGTATAAGCGGTGCTTATGTTAAATTGGGTGGTTCGCCAAAACTTAAGGCTTTAAGCTTAAGGTCCACACGTCGCCCAAAAACGCCGATGGGGCCGGACTTTCGTCCGGCCCCGTCGGCTTGAGGTTAAGGTTGTGGATTCCGCCTAGAACTCCAGACGGAGACCCATGGTGATTACACGCGCGGAGTTCTGGGCTCCGGTCGCGCGACCGTAGTTCGCGTTCCCGATGGTGCCATTGACACCGCCGAACGAAGTCCGGTTGAAGATGTTGAACCCATCCGCGCGGTAAGTGAAGCGCACCGACTCCCAGATCATGAACGTCTTCGAGATCGAGAGGTTCTCCTGGCGGTACCAGGGGTTGCGGAAGTGGGTGTCATAGATGGACGCGGTGCCCAGCGTGTAGGCCGGGGTGTTCACGTAAGGCGCGCTCGCGCCGTAGTTGAACCACCGCTTGGTCGGGACGTCCGGATCCAGATCTCCGGAGGAGATGCCGGACTTGATCGCGTACCCTGTCGGCGTCGCCTTCTGGAGCGGCGAGAAGATGGTGGATGCTAACTGGTTGGTCGATGAAACCACCTGGATCAGGCCACCGCTGCGATATTGCTGCGTGCCGGACAACATCCAGCCGCCGACCAGCAGGTCCAGCGCACGGTTGGCTGAGCCCAGGAACCGCCTGCCCTTCCCGACCGGCAACTGATAGCTGGTGACGATGTTTACGAAGTGTGGAACGTCCATGTACATCAAGCTCTTCGCGTCACTCAGATTGTAGGCATCCTGCGCCTGCACGTTGGTCGACTGGGTGAAGATCTGGCGGTAAGTCATGTTCGCCAAGCTCTTGGACCATACCCAGCTCCCCATCAGGTTCAGGGCGCCGAAACGACGCTCGATCTTGTTCTGCATGGAGTCGTACCAGGTCTTGCCCACGCCCGCGTTGAGGCTATAGACGTTTCCATACTGCGGGAATGGACGCAGCGACTGCGCCACCGTGGCGCTCTTGCCCCAACCTTGGACGAAGGTCGAGAACGGCGCCTTATAGCTGGTGGCGGTCAGCTGTGTGGTCAGCGTCGAGCCAAGGGACAGGTAGCTTGTCGGCAACTGGTTCATCCAGATGGTCGAGTTCAGGCCATGGCCCCGGTTGCCGACATACGCGGATTCGAACAACCAGTTCTTATACTCGTGCTGGATCGTGAAGCTCCAATTGTAAATGCGCGGAGCCTTGCCGTAGTTGTCGCCTTGGTAGTAGACGCTGTTGCCGAAGTTGACGTAGGTCGGGTCGATGCGCGGCGGAGTTTTGTAGCCCAGCGGTTTCGGCACACTACGGCTGTCATCCCAATAGAAGGCAGGATTGATGCCATCGGAGGTCGCCGTGTACGTACCGTTGATGCCATCGACACATCCGCCGGTGCCCGCAGCCGAACCGCAGCCACCGTTGCCTAGCGACTGATAGTAAATGCCGAAGCCGCCACGCAGCACCGTCCTGCCGGTCAACCTGTACGCAAAGCCCGCGCGCGGACCGATGTTGGACCAATCGGTCGGGTACAGGCGCTTTTTGCCGGTGCGGCCAGCACCGCTGCCCGCATAAATCAGTGCGCCCGGCAACCCGTCCGCGCCGGCGTTCGGCTTGCTCGGATCGAGGCTGGAGTAGTTGCCGTCGGCCATGTGCCAGCCAATGGGAACCTCGTAGCGGACACCGTAGTCCAGCGTGAATTTAGGAGTGATTCGCCAGGTGTCCTGCCAGAACCCGGCGTGGTAACCGTAGCGGATCTGGCCGAGGGTGTAGCTCAGGTCCATCTGCGTGCCGTTGTTGACGGCGCCCAGCAGGAAACTGGCGAATGCGTTACCCGTCGAACTGAGAGCCGTCGGGAGCGCTGTCTGCACGCGGCTGAAGTTATACTGGCCGCTTTGATAGGTGGAATAGTTGTCGATGGTCCGCAGGCGGCGAATATCCCAGCCCATCTTGAACTCGTGCTTGCCGCGGGTCCAGGTCAACTGCTGGTTCACATGGGTAACCCAGTTCTGCTGGTAGCCGTCGCGAACCTTACCCTGGTTGTTGCCCCACCACTGCAGGTTGTCCGTGGCCCAGGTGATGTAAGGGGTGCCGTCGGCAACACCGGAGGTCGTGAAGCCGGCCTTCGACCCAAACCCGTATTGGTTCGCGTTGTCCCACGCGTTGCGGTCCTTGGTGAAGCCGAAGGACGTGTGCAACAGCACGTTCGGCGTCAGAACCCAGTCATGGTTGGCGCGATACCACCAGGGGTCGTTAATGACGTCCACCATGTTGCTCAAGACGCCGGGCATGTACTGCTCGCCCGAGGTGACCTGGTTGCGGCGCGCCATCCAAAAACTGACGCGGTTGCTGGGGGTAATGGAATGATCCAGCTTGATGGTCGCGACGTAATCGGTCAACTTGGTCGCCCCGAGGAAATCGTAATTGGCGCTGACGCCGGCGCGGTTCGCCGCCGGAATGTGCGGCAGGAAATTGCTGCTGATTTTGCTGAAGCGGCTGGTCGGGATGAGGTTGCCGGCGAAAGGCAGGCGCGTATTGCCCGATGTGGTGGCCGGGTCGTAGATCGTCGATACTTCAGTGAAATTACCCGTGCGCATCAGCGCGGTGGGCACAGTCTCGCCGATCGCGGTGTTGAGGGAAACGGGGCGAGAGTCCTTATCGTAAGTAAAGAAAAAGAAGGTGCGGTTGCGGCCGTCGTACACCTTCGGGATGTAGATGGGGCCACCCACCGTGGCACCTTCTTCGTTGAAGCGCTCCTTGGGGCGGTACCCAGGCGTGCGGCCAACAACGTGGTTCACACCCCAACCGGCGGCGTTGAATATGTCGCGCCGCAGGTTCAGGAAGCCGGCGCCGTGCAGTGAATTGGTGCCGGACTTGGTGACGAACAACTCGAGACCGCCACCCAGGCGTCCGTGCTCGGCATTGAAACTGGAAGTGACGAGCTTGAATTCCTGGAAGGATTCGAAGCCGGGGAAGTACCAAACCACGCCGCCCGATTCAGGGATGGTCAAGCTGCCGCCATCAACCATGATTTCCTTGGCGCGGCCAATTGAACCGTTGATGCTGACTTCTCCAACGGTGTTCACGCCTGGCATATAGCCGACGAACGACTCGGCACTACGGATACCGCCGGCGAAGATTGGAAGGCTGGCAACCAACTGCGGGCTCAAGTTCTGCCCGCGCATGGGCGTCGTCATTTCGAGCAGCGGGATTTCCGCTTTCACTTCCACGCTTTCGGCAACATCGCCGATGTTCAGCTTAACATCCATCGTATTGCGCAAAGCAACGCGAACTTCGATGCCGGTCTGAAGACTTTTCTTGAAACCTGGCTGCGTGACGGTCAATGTATAGGGACCGGCCGGCAGCGTTGGAAACACATACAATCCGGAGGCGGTGGTGACCGTTTCATAGTCACGCCCGGTCGGCTCGTGTGTGGCGACAACTTTCGCGCCCGGAATCACGGCTCCGTTAGGATCGGTAACCGTTCCGGACATGGAACCTGATGTCGTCTGCGAGTACACCGCGGTTGCGATGAGACACAGAAGCATTGTTAGAAGAACACTGTTCCTAATAAACCTCATACAGCTGAGTCCTTTCATGGAGTCGGTGAGCAGAGCCGAGGTCAACAGCCAATTCGAGGCATGAAAACCCCACCACTGCGAACGCCAATACGGGCGTACAGACTAACCATGAACTAGTCTCTCCTGCATGGCGGGACGGAAAAAGGTTAAGCGGGTTTCAAACGTTCCGCGTAATCTATTGATATTGCACGCAATTGAAACGAAACGGTTAATTGCGATAGTATTATGCGAGATGAGTAGTATCCCGACTCGCGGCCGGGCGAATACCGAATCCCAGCGTGCTGCCATCAGCCGCGTAGTTGCTCTCTCGCCGCAGCGTAAGACAATTCTCGACGCGCTGGACCGGGTTGTCCGGAGTCCCGCGTTTGAAAGCAGCCAGCGGGCACAGGGATTCCTGCGATATGTCGTGGAGCACGCGCTGGACGGCGAACTGGACCGTCTCAAAGAGCGTGTCATTGGCTCCGCCCTCTTCGGAAGGCAACCGGACTACGACACGGGGACGGACTCCATCGTGCGGGTAACCGCCACGGAAGTGCGGAAGCGGTTGGAGACGCACTATGAAAGACCGGCCCATGACGAGCCGGTCGTGTTCGAGCTGCCGACCGGGAGTTACATTCCCGAAATTCACCTGGAGATGGTGGACAGGCGCCCGTCGCGTGCGGCGGAGCCTGCGCCCGAAGTAAAGACGCCGGAGGCTCCCCCTGCCCCGAGCTTCCGATGGGTTTCGTTGGCGGGGTGGGCCGCGGCGATCGTGATCGGGCTGCTTTGGGCCGGATCCACGTGGCTCAAGCCAAGCGCCCCCAAGCGGACCCTCCAGTATCTTCCCTGGACGGCGTTGTTCAAAGGTCCCCTACCGCCACACCTGGTGCTTGCAGACAGCGGCATCGGCAACTTGCGCTACCTTCAGTGGTTTTCTCTCTCCGTGCCCGTCTATGCCAATCGCAGCTATATGGTGCCGCCGCCCGGATTGTCACCCGAATTTCGCGACGTGTGGCAGCAGGTGGCCCCCAAGGCCTATACCAGCATCGTGGATGCCCGCCTGGCGATGGCATACTCCTCGCTTGCCGCGGCTGCCGGCCACGAGGCCGTATTGAGATACGCCCGGGACCTTCAGCTCTCCGACTTTCACGGGGCGAACAACCTGATCCTGCTGGGCAGCAGCAGTTCCAATCCCTGGGTGCAACTGTTTCAGGATCAGTTGGATTTCCAATTGGAACTGGAGCGGTCCCGGCGGGTCAGGGTGACTATCCGCCACCCGAAGCCTGGCGATCCGTCCTCCTTGTCCACGGACGTCTCCAGCGGCACTACGGGCGTGGCGTATGCCTCTCTCGCCCTGGTGAACGGACTGGACGGCCGGGGCACGGTCATGATTGCACAAGGCACCAACATGGAAGGGACCGACGTCGCGGGGAACCTGGCGATTACACGGCCGGATGAATTGGCCGCCGCGCTTCGCGGCTGCGGGATCGAGCCAACGGACCCTTCGGGGCGCTTCGAAGTCCTTCTGCGACTGGACGCTACCGCGGGGTCCACGGTCAAGTCCTCCATCCTGGCTACGCGCTGCCGCGGGGGCAGGTCCGCTAGCAGACCGTAAATCGCGCCGCGCCACAATGGTGCGGTACAATCACTCTGTATTGGCCTGCGGCACGAAATCCCAACAGTTTCTTGATACCGTGGCCCGTCGTGCCTTGGTTGCCGACGGTGCCATGGGCACCATGTTGTACGCCAAAGGCGTGTTTATCAACCGGTCTTTTGACGAACTGAACCTCTCGTCGCCCGCGCTGATCGCCCAAGTGCACAAGGAATACGTGGAGGCCGGGGCCGAAATCGTCGAAACCAACACGTTCGGCGCCAACCGCGCGCGCCTTGCCCCGTATGGCCTGGCTGAGAAGGTGGCCGCCATCAACCAGGCCGGTGTGCGGATCGCCAGGGAGGCCGCTGGGCCGGATACTTACGTAGCGGGCAGCATGGGACCGCTGGGAGTACGCCTCGCGCCGATCGGCAGGATGGATCGCGACCGGGCGCGGGAGATCTTTCTTGAACAGGCCGCCGCGCTGGTGGAAGCCGGCGTGGACTTGTTGATCCTGGAAACGTTTTCCGACCTGCATGAACTGGAGGCCGCGCTGAACGCCGCGCGCCAGGCGGCCGGAACCGTATTCCCCATCGTCGCCCAAGTCACCATCGATGACGCAGGCTCGCTGCGCGACGGCACCGGCGTCGAGACCTATGCGGGCCAGATGGACCGGTGGCCTGCCGACGTGATCGGGCTGAACTGCTCGGCGGGGCCGAAGGTGATGCTGGAGACCATCGAGCGCATGGCCGAGTACACCAGCAAGCCTCTCAGTGCCATGCCGAACGCCGGCCACCCGGTGAGACTGGAAGGCCGCAGCATTTACCTTTGCTCGCCGGAGTACATGGCGCAGTACGCCAGGCGGTTTCTGGGTGCCGGGGTGCGTATCATCGGCGGGTGCTGCGGCACCACCCCGGAGCACATCCGGCAAGTGCGTGCCGAGACGCGCTCAATGCAGGCCGAACATCGCCGGGCAGTGGTGACCGCGCCCGCGCGCGAGGCGGCAAAGGCTCTGGACAAGGTCCCGGTGGCGGAGAAGTCCGCCCTCGGCGCCAAGCTCGCCAGCGGCACGTTCGTCGCGTTTGTTGAGATTCTGCCGCCGCGTGGCGTGGACGCGGGCAAGGAGGTCGCCGGAGCGCGCCTGTGCGCCGAACACGGGATCGATTGCATCAACGTGCCGGACGGGCCGCGCGCCAGCGCGCGCATGAGTGCACAGGTAGCCTGCCAGATCTACCAGCAGCAGGCTTCCATTGAAGCAGTGCTGCATTTCTGCTGCCGGGACCGCAACATCCTGGGCATCCAGTCCGAATTGATCGGCGCGCACGCGGCCGGCATACGGAACCTGATTTGCATCACCGGCGATCCGCCCCGCATGGGCTCTTATCCGGAGGCCACAGCCGTGTTCGACGTAGACTCCATCGGCCTGGTGGGCATTGTCAACAACCTGAACCGGGGCCTCGACATCGGCGGCAACCAGATCGGATCACGCACCAGCCTGCTCATCGGCGTGGGCGCCAATCCCGGCGCGGTGAACCTGGACGAGGAGATCCATCGTTTCGAACGCAAGGTGGAAGCCGGGGCCGAGTTCGCCGTCACCCAGCCAGTGTTTGACCAGGACCTTCTCGAGCGGTTTCTGAGGCGCATTGAGCACTTGAGAATCCCGCTCATCGCGGGCATTTGGCCGCTCACCAGTTTGCGCAACGCGGAGTTCATGGTGAACGAACTGCGCGTCCCGGTGCCGGGCGAATACTTGCAACGCATGGGACGCGCCGATTCCGCCGATAAGGCCCGTGAGGAGGGAGTGGCCATCGCGCGCGAAATGGTAAGGCGGGTCCGGCCCATAGTGCAAGGCGTACAACTCAGCGCGCCTTTCGGACGGTATCAAATGGCTATTGACGTAGCTGGGGCAATCGGGTCTAGATAGAATGACGTACTTCTCCGACAGTGACCACCGATCTTGTTGAAATCGACCAGGAACAGCCGGCCCAGGAGGCTATCGAGCGCGCCGCGGTGGCGCTGCGCCATGGCGGCGTAGTGGCTATCCCCACCGACGCTCTGTACACGCTTCTCGCCGATCCCTTCAATCTGCACGCCGTGGCCAGCGTGTTCCATGCCAAGCGCCGCGAAGTGCACCGCTCGCTCCCGCTGCTGGTGGGCGACGTGCCCATGGCGGAGGAACTCACCAAGGACTTGAGCAGCCGTTTCTTCCGCCTGGCCCGCCGCTTCTGGCCGGGTCCGCTCACGATCATCGTCCCGGCTTCGGCCAAGGTGCCGCTGAAGGTCACGGGAAACACCGGCCGCCTGGCTCTTCGGCAGGCACGATCGAAAGTGGCGGACGCTCTCATCCAGCGGCTTGGCCAGCCCCTGATCGGCACCAGCGCCAACATCAGCGGCCAGCCCACCTGCTGTTGCGGTATCGACGTCTTCGGGATGATGGACGGACGCATCGACCTGGTACTGGATGGCGGCTTGTGCGCGGGCACGGGCGGCACCACCGTGGACATTACGGAGCCCATCTGGAGGATCGTGAAACAGGGCGCAATCGAGGAAAAAGAGATCTCCGAATGCCTGAAGGCGAACTGATGGAACCGGGACTCTGAGCGTCGATGCCCCAGGCCTTCTATATCTTATTCGGCGCTGCGTTCACGGCCGCGGTATCCTGGGCGTCCGGCCGCCTGCTCTTCGACCGTCTCAAGGTCAAGCTATACCGGGGCGAGGAGCACGTGCTGGCATTCATGGCCGGCTCGGCCGTCCTAAGCCTGCTCATGTTCCTGCTCGCCGCCGTGCGGGGCGTACATAAAGGATTACTGCTGGCTCTCGGGGCAGGAATCCTGCTCTGGATGTTCCGCACCGGCGCCCACCGGGCGAAAGGGGAATCGCTCCGTTCCCTGCCCCGAACCTGGCGCATCGTGCTGGGAGCGGCTTTCGTGCTCTTCGGCGCGCTGTATCTCACCAACGCCATGGCGCCGGAGATGAGCCCGGACGGCTGCGCGTATCATCTCCGTTTCGTGGGCGACTACCAGCGCGCGCATGGCTTCGTGCGCATCACCACGAATATGTACGCGAACCTGTCGGAAGGGCTCGAGTTGCTGTTCCTGTTCGCGTACGTGTTCGGGCGTCACTCGGCGGCAGCCATGGTGCACATGCTGTACCTGTTCGCGCTGCCTTGGATGCTGATCATGTGGGGCCGGCGCAACGGCCATGCTGTGGCGGGAGCAGCCGCGGCGATGTTCACTTTCCTGAGCCCCGTGATGGGGATCGACGGCACGAGCGCGTACAACGACGTGGCGATTGCCGCCGTGCTTTTCGCGGCCTTCTACCTGGCCGACATCTGGCGCGAGGAGCGGCAGGCGGGACTGCTACCCTTAATCGGGTTAATGGCGGGCTTCGCTTATGCCATCAAGTACACGGCGTTCCTGGCGGTGCCCTATGTGCTGGGCGTCGTGGTGTGGACAAGTTGGCGCGCCAAACACAATTGGTGGCGGCCGACATTCTTGGTGGCGCTGGCAGCGTTCGTCATGATCGCGCCGTGGATGGTGAAGAATGTGATGTGGGTGGACAACCCGTTTTCGCCGTTCTTCAACAAGGTGTTCCCGAACCCTTATGTCCACGTGGATTTCGAAGAGACCTACCGCTACATGATGCGCCACTACGGCGACATCCGGGACTACCGCCAGATGCCGCTGGAACTTACGGTTCGCGGGGGCGCGCTGGGTGGCCTGCTGGGACCGTTGTTTCTGCTGGCGCCACTGGCGCTCGCCGCGGCGCGTAATTCGGCGGGCCGCAGGGTGCTGCTGGCGGCAATCCTGTTTGCGAGTACATACATCACCAACACCGGCACGCGTTTTTTGATTCCGGCGCTCCCATTCGTCTCGCTTGCGATGGCCATGGCGGTGGCGCAATTGCCCTGGCTCGCGCTGGCATTGGTGGTGGCGCACGGCGTGCTTTCCTGGCCCCCTGTGGTCAACAGGTACTGCACCGATTACGCCTGGAGACTGAACCGCGTCCTTTATAAGCAGGCCCTGCGAATCGTCCCCGAGGAGCAGTGGCTGACCGAAAAGGCTCCGCAGTATGGAATGGCGCGGATGGTGGAAGCGGGCACGGGGCCGGATGCGGCAATCCTGTCTTTCAACCAGATCGCGGAATCCTATTCCACGCGCAAGATCATGGTTTCATTCCAGGCCGCCAGGAATCGAGTGCTCGCCGATATGCTGTGGATCGGATTCGCGCCCGATCTCGCGCCCACCTGGCATCACACGTTCCGCTTCCCGGCGCGCCAAATGCGGCGGGTACGGCTGGTCCAGACGGCCGGCAACGCACCGGACCTATGGAGCGTGTACGAGGTTCGGTTCATCGCAAGCGAAAAGGAACTGCCGCGCGCGGCGGCGTGGCGCGTGCGCGCCAACCCGAACCCCTGGGACGTCCAGATGGCTTTTGATAATTCCCCCGCGACGCGGTGGCGAAGCTGGAGGAAGATCGAGCCCGGCATGTTCATCGAGACGGATTTCGGACGCCCGGAAACCATCGACGCGGTGCGCGTGGAGTGTTCGAGGGACCAATACAAGATCCGCATGAAGTTGGAAGGAATGGATAACGCGGGCCGCTGGATCACGCTTTCGGATGCGCCGCAGACGAGCGAGGCGCCCGCGCCCGTAGGACTCCGTCGCATGGTGACACAAGAACTGAAGGCGCGCGGAGTGACGCACCTGCTCATCTGGGACAGCGACTACGGCGCGGACGACATTCGGGTCAACGCGCTCGCCTGGGGCGTGACGCAGGTGCGCGAACTGGGACCCGTCCGGCTATACAAGCTCAACTGACGCGCGATTCGCCGCGCGAACGCCTTCACGCCCTCTTTCATTGATACTGGGTCTGTTGCAGCGACTGGCTCGTGTAGAAAATGTAGCCGGCGTCCAGACCGGCTGCGCTGAAACGAACGGTTTCCGGCAACGGCAGCGTACCTACGCTTAACACGCCTGTGGGAATCGATACGCCGGAGGGAGCCTGGCCCCTTGGCAGGTAGCTGAGAAGGTTCACCGGGATCACGAAGGTGTGGGCATCCGCCTTCGCTGTACAAAGGAACCCGCGCATCACGTTTGAGACGGCATCCATCGATGCACCGGAGATGAAGACGAACTCGCGCGCCGGATCGCCGCCGCTCCAATCTATCCGGACGTTAGTCGAGCGCGAAACCGTGGCCGCGTAACTGGCCTGATTGGTCCAGGTGATGGGAGACGGAATCTTGATGCTGGCCCTGAAGCCGCCCACATCCGATCCGCCTCCGCCATTGTCGACGGTGTAATCGCCCGGCTCCAGGAACAGCGTCCCCTGTCCCGCGGTGTCCTGACTACCCAGCGTCGCCGCATAACTACCTTTGGATGTGAGCGCGATGGTTTTGACCCCGCGCGCACCGGCGACCGTCAGGTTCTGGCCCGCATCGAGCGGACTGGTGTTCATGACATCGAAGGGAAACCACTCTGTCTTGTCGTGGGCGCGGAGAGGATAGAGGTAACAGGATCCGATGGACGAGTAAATGTCGATGCCGCCCGCCCCGGCGTGCAGTTCATTCAGCGTCCGGTTCAGGAATTCACCGGTGACGGCGTCGGACGCCGCGGGTCCCGTGACGCCGCTCGACACCGCCGACCGCACGCGCCCCAGGTTGATGACGCCCACGCGCAATTGCGATTTTTGGATCGCAGTGGCCGTATCTTGCGCCGCAATGTAGGTGGGGTCCGCGCAGGTCTTGCCTTTGGCGGCTACAGCCATAGTGGTGTAGTTGCTGACTGCGCCGTCGGCGTAAAGCGCCAGAGGGACGTGGCAGCCCTCGACTCCATCGGGAACCAGAAAGTTGATCTGATCGATGGCCGGGAACTGACTGGACCGCCCGGCGTAAAGAGGCTTGACGGTCTTGCCGCCCAGCCAGATCTGCGCGTTGTTGGGCAGATCGCCGACGGGCGGGATAATCCCGTCATCCGCCTGAATTGCCCCGAGACCGGTTCCCCACAACACGGCGGCTTGCCCTGGATAGGCGGGCAACGCGGGCGAGTTGACAGGCTGGTCGACGGCCGAATTGTAGTTCTGCAGGGTGGCCGCACCGTGCCCGGCCTGGTTGCGCGTCAACAGGCCGGGCTGCCGTAACGGGACGGAAACCAAGACGGACGAGCTGGTTTGGCCTCGATAGGTGACGGTCACCCGCACACTTCCGGTGGGAGTCCGCGAAGGCAGGATGCCGGCCACCTGGGTCGCATAAGTGTAGAACAGATAGCAGTCCTCCTCGAATCCCGTTCCGGAGACATGGACGACGGTTTCAGCTAGCTGCTTGGGCAGTGGCGGGGCGGCCGTCTGCAGTTGCGACGGCCCCAAGCCGCTTCCGAACGCGATAAACATGCTCCCGGGCGCAATGCCGGAGCCCGCTAAAGCGGGCAGGACATAGCTGGCCGCATTCAGCACAGCGCTCAACTGGGGAGTGGTTTGCGCGGCGGCAAAAGCGCCTGCGAACTCGAGCAATCCAATGATTCTCCAAGAAATCCGCATGGTTCGCTCCTCGCTGCTTCAAGGGGCCACGACGTCCGGGAAGAAGATAAGAACTCCGTTGGAGTATTCCCCCGTGGAAGTCTTTAACTGAATCCACCAATCCGTGCGGCTCGAACTGGCCTGCGGATTGATTCGCACTTTCGCGAGCGCCACTCCAACATAACCCGGCGCGAGCGCGAAGCTCTGGATCTCGCAGTCCAACGGTTTGACGTCCGGGTTCGGCGCCAACAGGGCAGTCATTGGCTCCCTTACAAGATAGGGTGGACTGTCTGGAGCCGGCGAGCCCGAATTGATGGTGGGAGTGGTGAGGCCTGCCCCGGTGACGGCGAGCAGAATGGTATCGCCGGGTCTGACCCTGTTTTGCCTGCTGATGGGGGTGAGATCTTCTTTCAGGGCAGACAGAATCCCCGGCGCGCTGTGGAAGATGGGAACCGCAAAGGCCTTGCTGCTTTGGGCCCCGCGAACAACAGTCACCTCCACTCCTGGTTCGGGCGCCCCATAATACATCTGCGCCACGATGCGGGTCGGGCTGACGGAGAACAGCGGCAGGGGGTAGGCGCCCACGTACACCTTTACGTCAAGGATCCCGTTGGGCAACGGGGTGCTGCGCGGCTGATCGGGAGCACCCGCTTCCGAAGAAGTATCGGAAAGCCGCTCCCCATCGATGTTGATGATCGCCCCAGGGCCGATGCGCAGCCCCGCCCCGATAAAGTCGGCCCCCTCCGCCGCGTTGCGGATCTTGTTGATAATTGGGCGGTCATACACGGGGCCGGCCGCGCTCATGTCAAACTTGGCCAGAAAAGCATTCCGGACACCAGCCAGCGTCATCTGGTAGACGCCTTCGGTGACCGGGAAGTTGGCCGAGCCCGCCTGTCCTGCAATGTAGACGTTGCCGGCCGAATCCACGGCCAACGCGTTGCCGCCATCGGCGCCCGAACCGCCCAGGAACGTGGCATAAAGAACTTTGTTGCCCTCCGGATTCAGCTCCAGCAGGAAGCCGTCCGACGGGCTTCCGAGTCCTGCCTGCCGGGCATCGTCGGTCAGTGGAAACTGACTGGTCTGCGTCACGCCGGTCACATAAGCGTTGCCGGCGGAATCCACGGCCACGTCCCGGAATTCGGGATTATCGGCAAGCCGGTTGGAGTATAGCAACGCGCTACCGTCGGACTTCAGCGCGGAGACGAAGCCCGTGTTGTAGCCGACGCCGGTCAGCAAGGAGCCGGCCGTGGTGGGGAAATTGGTGGAACTGGTGACTCCGGCGATGTAGGCCGCTCCCTCCGGCCCTAAGGCCACCGCGCGGGCTATGTCAGGCCCACTGCCCCCGAGGTAGGTGGAGTACACCCACGCAGTGCCCGAAGGGTTCAGCTTGGCGGCGAAGGCGTCAACATTTCCGCCGGACTTCGATTGGAGCGCGCCGGCGGTCGTGGGAAAATCTGTCGAGTCGGTGGAACCCACCACTACGGCGTTGCCGTCGCGATCAACGGCAAGGCCGAAAAGGTCCTCCACCCCAGAGCCGCCGAGATAGGAGCAGTATTGAAGGCTCTTTCCGTCAGGAGATAGTTTGGCAAGGAAGCCCTCGCGGTCTCCGCCCTTGTAAGTGCTCTGCGCGGCTTGAGGAGTCGCAGGCAAGTTGGTAGCCCGCGAAGTCCCCGCAATATAGGCGCTCCCCGAAGAGTCCACTGAGATTCCATAGCCGAGGACCATACCACTGCCGCCCAGGATGGAAAGGTACTCTATGTTGTCGCCTCGGGGGTTTAGTTTCAGCACGAACGAGCCCGTGTTGTATGTGCCGTTGAGATTCACGGCTTTCGGCAGTCCGGACGACATCGTGTAGCCAACGACATAGGCCGCCCCGCTCGAGTCCACGGCGATGGCCTTGCCGTAGTCGTCGTTCTGGCCACCGAAATAGGTGGAATAGATCAAGGTTTTCGCCTGCGGGTCCAGCTTGGTGATGAAGGCATCGCCCTGCTCACCGCCACCAGGCGCTTTCTGGACGGCTCCTGAAGTGACGGGGAAGTCCGTGGAGAATGTCCGGCCCGTGAGGTACACGTTGCCCGTGGCATCCACAGCGATGTCCAGCGCCTCTTCGCTGGTGGAGCCGCCCCCGCCGCCCATCCGGATCACGTAGGAAGGTTTTGCACTATCCGTCTGCCATTTCGCCACGAAGGCGTCGGTCCCCGCGGTTCTCTGTCCGGCGGTCATGATGGACGCCGTGGCCGGAAAATCCAGAGAAGAGGTTACGCCGGCTGTGTGAGCGATTCCGGAGGAGCCGGTGGCTAAGGCGAGAACGGAATCGTCGCGCGAGCCGCCAATGTATGTGGAGTAAGTGCGGCCCAGGTCACTGGCATTCAAGCGCACGAGGAAACCGTCGGACAGCCCCCCGGCAAAGGTCTTCTGAGCCGCCTCGGCAGTGACCGGGAAATCGGTCGACTGCGTGTCTCCAGCGACAAACACTTCTCCGGTGGCGCTCAAGGCTATGGCATTTGCGGAATCGCGCGCCGTGCCACCCAGGTAACAGCCCTTCAGCAGCGCGCTGCCCTCCCGGTTGAGCACCATCACGAACCCATCCTCGGTGCCGCCGAAGCCGCCTGCTTTCAAGGCCGCGAGAACATCCTGAAGCAAACGCGAACCCTGGAGCGGGCCGGCGCCGGCCGGCATCTGTGTGGCCGTATATGTGACGGGGAGGTCGGCAGACGATGTTCTCCCGGCGACGTAAGCGCTGCCTGCGGCATCCACTGCGATCGCGAGTCCATAATCCGAACCGTATCCGCCGACAAGCGTCGAATAGGTCAGAGAACCGGCGGAGGAAAACTTTGTTACGAACGCATCCAAGAACTGGACTGTTTTGCGGTACGCGTTAGCGGTTACAGGGAAATTGGTCGACATGGTCCATCCGGTCACATAGGCGTCGCCCGCGGCATCCAGGACCACGGCGGTTCCTTCGTCGTAGGATGCGCCGCCGCAAAATGTGGAGAACAGCAGTGTTCGACCGTTTGCGTCCAGTTTGCTAACGAAAGAATCAGGCGTGCCCGCGTTCGCTGTCTGGAGCGCATTTGGCGTCACAGGGAAATCACTAGAGTAAGTGCGGCCCGTCACCCAGACCTCCCCGGAGGGCGCCAGGGCCAAGCCCCGGATTTCGTCGGTACTCGATCCGCCGATGTATGTCGCGTAGACGAGGCTGCGGCCGTCGGGCGCCAGTTTCGCGACGAAGCCTTCGCGGCCGCCGCGGGACGTCTTCTGGTAGGCGTCGGACGTGACCGGGAACTTGGTAGAGTCCGTGTATCCGGCAATGTAAGCGTTGCCCGCCGCGTCGACCGCGATGCCGTAAGCTTCGTCGGGAGATGACGTCCCCAGGTAAGTGGAATACTGGACGGTCCCACTCGCGTTGAACTTAGTGACGAAGGCGTCCGCGCTTCCCCCGAACGTCCTGCTCAGGGCACCGTCCGTAGTCGGATAGGCGTTGGATTGAGTTCCTCCCGCCACGTAGACGTTGCCCGACGCATCCACTGCAACGGCCCGGGCATAGTCGGATCCGCCCGTAACGGCAGTGTCACCGCCAAGATAGGAGGAATAGACCAGTACGGGATCGATGCGCAGTTCGGCGCGCTTGTCATAAGGCCCCACGCGCACGGTGACTTCGTTAGCTGCCTCGCGGACGTAAGAGGCTTCCACCTCCTTCCTGGAGCCATGAATCTCCTGGAACACACGGGGCCGCTGCTGATGGACCGTGTAGCCTCCAGCCTCGAGGATGAGGTCGCCGTTGGACCCGGTTGCGATCCTGTCGACACGGTCGTAAGACAGGCGAATGCGCCCAGGATCGGCGCCGGGAGCGACGACGAAATCGAACTCGAGGTTTCGCGGATTCCCATAAAACTCGAGGGCGATTCCCGGCCACACCTCCTCGATGCGAACGCGGGCGTAGCGCGGAATTCCGGTCCTCCATGCCGCGGCGCTGGACCCGGTGAGGTAGTTGCTGCGGCCCGCGAGCGGCTCGCGGCCCATGGCCTTGGAAGCGGTGTTCGCACCGGAAAAGCGCACGTGGACGCCGCGGGCAGCGCGCCGCTGGATTGCCACCTCACTCCCGGACAAAAAGATCCCGTAGCCGGGGCCGCGAGCGAGGAACTCAACCCCCCGGGGCGCCTGGCCCCAATTCGGCTCGAAGGCCAGCGGCAGGTCCCTGAAGAGAGCGGCGGCCGAGGTCTTATCAATGGGAATCACATGGGGAACCGCGGCGTGATTAGAAAACGGAGCGGCGACCAAGCCCAGGGCCGCACAGATGAGCGTACTGCGCAAGGCCATCTGCATCCTCCCGCCGGCGGATCCGTGCCGGCATCGGATCTGATGAGTAAGTTGTTGCTGAGAACGGCCGTAAATCCCGGCCGCTCCCTAGTATACATTCCTTTGTCGCGGACGGCGAGCGGAATTTCGGTCTAATACTCCCAATTGAACCTGGGGACTCCGCCGGGCATTCTCTTCTTGTGGATGATACTCAGGGCATCCTGCTGGGGCGTCCTCACGTAGTCGAACACGGCCGCCTCCGACTTCAGTGTCTCTTGCAGTTCAACAACATGTACGTCCTGGACGGCGGAACCGTTCTTGATAGCCATCGCCGCGGCCACGCCCGCCGCGTGGCCCAGGATCATGTATTGCGGCTCCATCCTCAGCGAGGAATAAGCCACGTGCGAAGCTGAAAAGCACACCGGCACCAGCAGATTGCTCGCTTGTTCCTTCTTGGGAAGGATGATGCGGAAGGGGATCTGGTACGGCTTTACGGACACCTGCATGTCACCTTCGTTTTCCGCCATGCCGCGGGAGTTCACGAAGCGCTGGATGTTGTGCGAGTCCGAGTTGTAACTTCCCATACCGATCACATCGGGCTTGCGCAAATCGGTTTGCAGATCCTTCTGCGTGGCCACATAAACGCCCACCATGCGCCGCGCCTCGCGCACATACAGCTGGTGCGGCCAATGGTCCGAGTCCACGTATTCGTCGCGGGCGAGGCCCCACTCGTTGACCTCTTTCTGCAAGTCCTTCGGTACCCGGGGATCGTGGGCCAGAAAGTAGTAGAAGCCTTGAACGTAATCGACGTGCTCCTGCCAGATGCGCGCGCGCGTGGCGTAGTCGCCGTCGGGGTAGCCGTAGTTCCTGCCGATGAAATCGGTCGAGAAAGGCCCGTTGTTGTTGAAGTCTGCCTTCCCGTTGGGAATCGGTGCAATGAGTGTGAGTTCGTGGAACACCGGCGAACGGCCCTTCACCTTCACGAAGGCATCGAGATACCGCGCCAGCAACTCGTAGTTCTTCGCGTCGTAAGTTCTGGGCTTCGGCCACGGCACGCGGTTCGCAGGGACGTTGGTGGCGATGATGCGGAAGTTGTACGCTTGGATCTTCCTGTCGGCCGTACCCGGAGCTTCCGGTTTCTCCGCAACGACTGCCGGCAAAGGCTTGCCCGATGCGTCCAGCGCCGGGACGTCAAACAGAAACTGGTGGAACGGCGTCCGGTCACGCACTCCGGCCAGCGATTCTCCGTATTGCGTCGAACCTTCTCGCCCGAGCGTATAGCTCACCTTCGACTGCGCCATCAGGTCGCCCTCGTAGGAACAGTCGGCGAAGACTTTCGCGCGAAACCGCCGGCCGTTCTCCATAGCGATCTCGACGAGCCGGTTGTCCTGCATGACCACGCCATTCTTCTCTAGCAGCCGGTGGTGAAACAACACGGTGACGCCTGCTTCCCTGAGCATCTCGAGCATTACCGACTCGCCCACCTTGGGTTCATAGAACCAGGCGACGGGGTTCTTGTACCGCTTCGTCTCGTAACGTTCGCCGACGCGGTAGTAGAATTCGAGCGCGAGCCCACCCACGACCTCGCGGACCCCCGTATCGGTGCGCGATAACCCGCCCGTGGCCATGCCGCCAACGTGGTGGCGCGGTTCGAGCAGCGCCGTCTTCATCCCATGGCGGGCGGCGGCGACCGCTGTCATCACGCCGCCTGCCGTGCCGCCATAGACGATCAAATCAAAGCTCTGCTGCGCGAGGAGCGTCCCAGCAACGAGTGAGCCTACAGTGATTACACGAAGCCAATTCATGCGAGATACCTCAGCGTCCCTATTTGTTCTCCGGACGGGCCCATGGGGCCGGCCCCTTACGCATAGCGGGGCGGTAGCGCTGGCGGATGATATTGAGAGCCCTGTTCTGGTACTCACATCCAAGCTCAAAAACCGCGCCTTCGGCGAGCAGCGTTTTCTGCAATTCGCCTATGGGAACATCCTGAACCGCGACACCATGCTTGACAGCCAGCGCCGCTGCAACGCCCGCCGCATGGCCGAGAATCATGTATTGCGGTTCCATTCGCATGCTGGAATAGGCTATGTGGCTCGCGGAAAGGCACACCGGCACCAGGAGGTTAGTCGCCTCGGCTCTCTTCGGCGTCAACGATCGGTATGCGATCTGATATGGCTGCACCGGGACCTGAACATCACCCTCGTTCTCGACAAAGCCCTTGTCATTGACGAAGCGCTGCAGGTTGTGGGAGTCGCTGTTGTAACTGCCCATGCCGATGACATCCGGCTTGGTGCGATCGGTCTGCAGATCCTTCTGCGTCGCGACGAACTCGCCGACCATGCGCCTCCCTTCCCGGATGTAAAGCTGATTCGGCCAGTGGCCGGTGTCGATAAATTCGTCCTTAGCCAAACCCCATTGGTTCATCTGGTCCTGAAGCGCTTTCGGCACGCGCGGGTCGGTAGCCAGGAAGTAATAGAAGCCCTTCTGGTACTCCTCGTGCTCCTTCCAGATACGCGCGCGCGTGGCGTAGTCGCCGTCCGGGTACTCGTAGTTCTTCCCTATGTAGTCCGTGGAGAATCCGCCGCGATTGTTGAAGTCGGCCTTGCCGTTGGGGATTGGCCTCAGCAGGTTTACTTCGTTGATGTCGAGGGGCCGGCCCATGTAAGTGGTCATGGCGGTGAGGTAGCGCGCCAGCAGCTCGTAGCGTTTCACGTCATAGCGCTCCGGCTTGGGCCAGGGCAGGCGGTTCTCCGGAACGTTCGTCGCGATCACGCGGAAGTTGTACGCCTGAATCCGCTTGTCAGCTGACCCTGCCTCGCCGCGCGGTTCGGCTGAGATTTCGGGCAACAGTTTGCCGTTTTCGTCGCGCGCCGGGATATCGACGGCGAACTGATGGCTGGGCGTGTGTGCGCGCACACCCGCCAGCGATTCTCCATATTGCAGCGCGGATTCGCGGCCAAGCGTGTAGCTGACCTTCGACTGGGCCATCAGGTCGCCTTCGTAAGACGCATCGACGAAGACCTTGCCTTGAAAGCGCGTGCCGTTCTCGGTTGTGAATTCGACAATCCGCGCGCCTGCCTTATGGACCCCGCTCCTCTCCTTGAGCCGGTGATTCTCGAATAAAGTCACGCCGCTTTCAAGAAGCATGTCCCTCATGATCGCCTCTGCCGCCTTAGGCTCGGGCATCCAGGCGATCTCCTGGAGATGACGGTCCAGCCCGTAATAGCGGCCGGCGCGGAAATAGAACTCGAGCGAGAGTCCTCCGATCACTTCCTTCCTGCCGGTATCCGTACCCGAGAGCCCGCCGCTCACTAGCCCGCCGACGTGCTTTCCCGGGTTGACCAGCGCGACTTTCAGGCCCTGCCGGGCGCCGGCAACGGCGGTCATGACGCCGCCTGCCGTGCCGCCGTAAACCACGAGATCGTAGCTCTGTTGAGCAGCCACTGCACCCGCGACGCAAAGCGCCGCCGCGGCCAATCGAACTATGTTCATAGGGTCACCTCATCACGTCTTCCGAGTCATCCGTTTGGTGGTCTTGCTTTGCGGAAGATAGGCTCCCGCCTTCCGGAGCGTGGAAACCAGGACTTCCGTGTCAATTTCCGCGGCGGGCTTGTGCGTACGGACCGACTGCGCCGCCGCCGTTCCCGCCGCCTGGCCCATCATCACCGCCGCCGGCTGCACGCGAAATGCGCCATGGACCTGGACGTCCATAGAAGCGCACCGTCCAGCCACCCAAAGGTTCTTGAAGTTCTTCGCCACGATCATTCCGTACGGCAACCCTACCGACTCGCCGGGCTGCATCCGGCCCGTCTCGCGGAACTCCTTGGAGTACCGCGCGTATTGCGCATCCGAGGTGTCGTAGACGTGGATGTCGATCGGGTAGTTGTAGACGCCGATCTGGTCTGGAAACTTTCTGCGGGCGTTGTAATCCGCCAAGCCCAGTTCGTACTCACCGAGCACGCATCGTGATTCGCGCAGACCCATCAAGGGCGCCGTTGTGACGTGCTCGACATTCTCGCAGCCGGGTACGTACTTGCGATAGAAGGCGAGGTACTCCTGAGCCAGACGCCGGCCTTTCATCATGCCGTCCGTCATACTTTTCTCCCGCAACGCGTCCAGGTTGAAGATGTGGCCGCCGTTGAGCAGACCGATGTGATTGCCGATCTGCTGCATGCCGGGAAAATGACGGTCGGGTTGTGAGAAGAAGTTCTCCGCCAGCGCCTTCCTCATAGCGGCCTGCTGGTCGCCCATGCGGGTCCAATCGATGCCGGCGAACAGGGAGATGAGCGTCGGCGGCATGATTCCCGGCGTATCCGTACCTGCATCGCGGCAGGTTGCGCCGCACAGTTTCGCCAGCACACCGTTGCCGGTGCCGTCGATGAAGGCGCGGGCCCTCACGTAACGGTACCCCTCGATGTTGTGAATAATTGCGCCGTGAACCTGCCCTGTGCGGGCGTCCGCGTCGGCGTCAATCATGTTGGTGAAGAACCGGGTCTCGACGCCGGCGGAGACGGCCAGTTCGTCAAGCAGCAGTTTCAGGCCTTCCGCGTTGAACGGAATCCATCCGCCGTAGCGCTTCCGCCAAGTGTCCGGTTGGATTCCGGGCTTGAGAAAACCACGTTTGTGAAGCGTCTCGATCCATTCCAACATGAGGCCGCCGGTGAGACACTTCTCGCCGTCGGCGACCGGGCAGAATGACATCATCATTCCGGATGTGGCCATCCCGCCGAGGCAACCGGTGGACTCCACCAGCAGCACCTTGGCTCCCAGACGCCCCGCCGAGATCGCCGCCGATGCACCCGCGGGCCCACCTCCGGCCACTAGCAAGTCGTACTCGTCTTCGACCGGGATGTCGCGCGAGAGACGGTAGGTACCGTCCTGTTTCGCTTCCGCGGCCTGCATACAGGCCGACCCGCCAATGGCGTTCAGCATTGTCCTTCTGCTCACAAGCGCCATGATCGGGAATCCCCTAAAAGCAGCCGCCGGGCGACGGCCAAAGCCCCCGCCCGACGGCTTAAGCATACACTTCGTTGCCGCGGCCGCTTAGAACGACAATCGCAGCCCGAGTTGGATACTCCTGGCTTTCATCGAACTGGTGATGACACCGAAGGCCGCGCTGGTGTTCACTCCCTGCCGGTTTGGCGAGAAGCTCGTCCCCGGATTGTTCAGGTTGACGTGGTTCAGGAAGTTGAACGCTTCGGCGCGGAACTCCAGGACTGACTGTTCCTTAATCCTGAAGGTCTTGAAAGCCGACAGGTCCATACTGATCATGCCCGGTCCGCGGGTGTCCGGCAGCGTGCGGGGCCCGTTGCCCACAACGAAGTCCGGAGGATTCTGGAACGCGGACGTGTCGAACCACTTCGCCACGCCGCGATCCTCGCCCGACAGCGTCGGATTCTTGACCAGGTTCGGCCAGTTCAGCGTGAAGTTGTTGGCACCGCGCACGCTCAGCGGATTGCCGGTCTGAATCGTCGTGATCGTGTTTGCCTGCCAGCCGCCGATGATGTAATCGACCGCCTTCGGCGCATGGCTGGCGAACGCCTTGCCTTTACCGAAAGGAAGCTCAAAAACACCGCTGGCGACCAGGCGCTGGGATATGTCATTCTGGTCGATCGCCCGATCAAGCCTCCGGTTGAGACGCCCAATGCGGAAGTCGCCGATCTCGCCACTACTTCCGGCGCTCGAGTAGCCCTCATCAATCAACTTGCCGTTGGTATAGGAGATGAGCGCGCTGATACCCTTCGAGTAGCGTTTCTCCGCGGTTAGCTGAAGGGAGTGGTAAGTACTCGAATCACCGTAGTTGGCCATCGTCATGACACTGCCGTAGTCAGGATAGGGCAACAGCAACTGCGACATTGCCACCGTGGCTCCCGAAAGGCCTCCGGAAGCAATCTGGCCATAGAACGGGTTTGCCACCATGTTCTGCAGGCCCAACCCGTATTGCAGGTAGTACTTGGGATCTAGCTGGTTGAGGTTGTAGTTGGAGCCGGGGATGTGGACGCCGCGGCTGCCAGCGTAACTGGCGCTCAGAACCCACTGCCCAACGATCTCGCGTTGCAAGGTCAGGTTCGCCTGCTGGAGATACGGCGAAGCATGCTCGTAGCTCTGCCAGCGGACGTTCTGGCCGCGGAAGGCCGACGGACCACCCGCCGCACCTTTCGGCATGACCAGCATCGACGGACCGTCACTGAATTGGAAGGCCGGGTAGTTGCTGCCCCGGGTCGAAGCGAATGTGGTCGTTGCTTCCCATCCTAACGAGTTCGAACTGTCGGCTTGCATATCGTTGGACTCAGTCAGCATGTGCACGATGCCATATGCGCCGCGGATCACGGTTTTGCCGTCGCCGGTCAAGGCGTAAGCGAAACCGAAGCGAGGCCCGAAGTCCGTGTTGTTGCGGTCAACAAAGTTGCGGGGCGCGTTCACGCCGGCATACGTCAACAGACCGAGCATTTTGGTTTCGGGGTTGATGTTGAACGGATCAAAGTTGGAGTGCTTGTTCCAGCGTTCGACAGGACCGGAGCGGAGGTCATAGCGCAAGCCGAGATTGAGCGTGAGCCTGGGCGTGATCTTGTAATCGTCCTGGATGTAGCTGGCATGGGACCAGGAGTGGAACGACATGTGGCTGCGAACGGTCAGGCTTCCACTGGTGACGTCGCCCAAAAGGTATGTCGCCATCCCGACGCCGGTGCCGGCCGGGCTCTGCGGATTGCCGGTCAGGCTAGCCGCAAAAGAAAACTGCCCCGAAGGATTCGACTTGTTGATCCAGTTCTCCCGAACAATGCGTTGGTCGACGCCGACCTTGATCTGGTGCCTGCCCCTGATCCAGGTCACGCTGTCGGCAAACTGGACCTGGTTCTGGGCGCGAAGGCCGAAAGAGAACGAAGTCGGTCCGAGCTGGAGCATGCCTCCGATCGTCACCGCCGGGAACATGTCCTGTGGAATGATGCTCGGGTAGCCGAGTTTCTCCGGCCAGTTGCCACCGTAACCGAGGGACTGGAACGGCAGGTTCTGCCGCGTCACATTGGCCTTGAATTCGTTAATGACGCTAGGCGAAAAGACGTGTGTTTCCGTAAGGACGAAATTGTGATTGTCGCGCTGATCGTAGCGGGCGAAGGTATCGGGGTCAGCCGGACCCAGTCCGTATCCCTGGCCCCAGCGCGTATTGCGGGTGCCGGAGTAACGGAAGAAGGCGCTGTCCTTGTCGTTGAGCCGGTGGTCAAAGCGCAGGTTGGTCACGCCCTGGTTGGACGGCTGCACGGCCAACGAGTAGAAGTTATTGGTATTGGTGTAGGAATTCAGCGGAGTAGAGTTGGGCAGCGGCATGAACTGAAGCACACGAAGGCTCAGTGGATCCTGACGGCTCTTCGGCACGACGTTGCCGGGCAGCAGATCGCGAATGAAACCCGATCCGTTCGGATTGGCGCGTGTCGTGTCCGGATCATAAACCGGGATCAGTGTGCCGAGGGAGTCCCGAGTGTTCGAGAAATCTCCAGCCCGTTCCAAGGCAGTGGGCACCGTAGATCGGCGGATTTCCGAATTGCGGTACCGCCACTGCTCGTAACCCACAAAGAAGAAGGACCGGTTCTTGCCGTCGTAAACTTTCGGTATCAGAACAGGCCCGCCAACCGTGCCGCCATACTGGTTGTAACGCAGAACGGGCTTGATCCGGCCCGTGTTCGAGGCGACCTGCGTGGCGAAAGCGTTGCGGGCGTCCAAGCTGTCGTTGCGGAAGAATTCGTACAGCGAGCCGTGAAACTCGTTCGTGCCCGCCTTGGTGACGACGTTCACCACTCCGCCGGAGGTCTGACCGAACTCAGCCTTCAGACCGTTGGTTTCGACCTTGAACTCTTCCACCGCATCCACCATCGGCACAACGCCGATCTCGTTGTGGACCGGCACCGTGTTGGCGCCCCCGTCCAGGAACATCTGCGTGCCGTAAACCGGCCCGCCGTTGAACTGGATCTGCGAAAAACCCTGGTTGGTGATCTCACCGAACCCGTCCGCGCCGCGGTCTACGGGCTGCACACCCGAGATGAGCTTAACGAGGTTGAACACGTGGCGGCCGTTCATGGGAAGCTGTTCAATGCGCCGCCGTTCAACGACCGTGCCCAACGAAGACTCTTCCGTACGGACACGCGTGACCTCACCCTGAACCGTAATGGTTTCCGACACTTGCCCAAGCTCGAGCGTTATGTCCAAGCGGAGTCGTTGGGACACTTCCAGCTGGATGTCGGCCCGGCGGAAAGTTTTGAAGCCGGGAGCAGCGGCTGTCACCTCATATCTACCGACCGGCAGTGCAGGAATGACGTAGGTTCCATCTTGCGAACTGCTTCCTTTATATGTCAGGTTCGTGGCGACCTGGGTTGCGACGACCGCAACACCAGGAACACGGGCCCCCTGCGAATCCGTGATGGTGCCTGTAATTGTTCCCTGCGGTGATTGTGCCCACAGTGACGTCACCGCTATCAGTAATAGAAACAGTAGACAACGTTTCATGATCACCTCGATGATTTAGCTATGTGGCGGATCCGGCAACCACGCCGGTCAACCCGCCATCAAATCGAAACTCACTTAGGTGCGCTTCATGCGAAAGAGCAATCTGAACCAACGGAATATCACCTGAGCTGCCGCGAGCATGAAACGCCCAAAGCCGACTTTGAATCGCGAGAAACCTCAACGTACATTATGTGACTCACGAGGGTCCGCAAACGAGTTACAATGGGTCTATTAACGGTTAAGAAGATTTGCTTTCAAGAAGTTCCGATATACGGCCCGAACTCGACCAGATCTTAGAGAGCCACTGGTTCCGCGAATCCGCACAGCTGCAAAAGTTCCTCCGGTATGTGGTTGAGGAGACCCTTGCTGGACGGCAGGACGGACTCAAGGAATATTCGCTCGGCGTAGCGGTGTTTCACCGCCCGCCGGACTACGATCCGCGCACGGACGCGATCGTCCGGGTCCAGGCGAGCCAACTGCGAAAACGCCTGACTTCCTATTACGAGCATGAAGGGCGCAATAGCACCTTGCGCATCAGCCTTCCACGCGGCGGCTATGTCCCGGTGTGGAGCGAAACCGAGCCGGAACCTCATCCGGCTTTGCCCGCCCCGCCTGCGGCAAGCCCGCCTCGCCGCAGGTCCATAGGGCGGAGCTTGTTCTGGGCAGGTATTGCTGCCGGCGCCGTAATTGTTACCATCGCATTTCTCCTCGCGATCTGGCTGCAGAAACGTCCTCCGGCCTACGCTTCCGCTCTCTGGGGACCATTCGTGTCATCGAGGGCGGAAACCATCGTAAGTTTCGGCGTTCCAGTCTTTTACAGCGGCGGCGGGTTCTTTATCCGCGACACGGCGGCGAACACGCCAAACCAGTTGACAGGCGAGAGATACGACAGAATCGTCCGTGCGCTTGGCGCGCCGGTTTTTCCACAGCAAGACGTATATACGGGAATCGGCGACATGTTGGGAACGTACGCGGTTGGGCACTGGCTCGAAGGGCACGGCGTCAGAATCAGCCTTGCAAACTCCCACAACATCGGCCACACCGATATTCTTGGAAAGAACCTGGTGGTGGTGTCCTCCGTTCGCTTTCAGACTCTCCTGCAGGAGATGCAGCTACCTAGCCGGTTCACCTTCGTACCCCAGATCAGTGGGTTCGCAGTCCAGAACCCTGGTCCGGGAGAGTCGGCTCAATACACAGAGATGTCCGGCGCAGGCGTCGACACCTCGTACGCCCTGATCCGTCTATGGCCCGGCAAGCCTTCGGGTTACCGTATCCTCTATGTGACGGGCATCAACACTTGGGCAACCCTGGGTGCGGCCCAGTATGCCGTGAATCCGCAGAAGAACGCCGACCTCCAGCGCCGCCTCGACGCCGACCTTCCAGATGGCCCCAAGGGCCGCAAGAGCCCGTTCTTTGAAGTGCTGCTGCGAATTGAAGGCAGGAATTACCAGGTGCGCACCGCGGACTACGTCACGCACAGATATCTGCCGCAAGGCGTTGCACCTGCTCAATAGGGCTATCGACGCCGGGACAGTTGGAAAACAGCGCTGCCAAGGGGTCCGAGAATGGTTTGGCACGACAGCATGTCACTTGATTGGCCGGCGATGGCCACTTGCCCATAAACCGGCCGGGGATTCCACCGTTTCATGTCCTCGCCCTTCAGTCTTACGCGCGTCCGGACCTCTCTCCGGCTTGGGCGGAGATTCGTGACCGACACCATGTAGCCCTCGCCCTTCTCCGAGACAACCAAATCCGTGTCGCGAGGACCGTCGCCTTCCACCTCGAATTCAAAAGCCTCGGGTGTTGTTTCGCCCGCCTGTTTCTCGTCGTAAGCAACGCTAACCGGCACGCCGCAGTTCTTCCAGAACTTGTACCTTTCAAGGGCGGACTGGGCCCCTTTCGGGTTACAGTTTTCGAGCGGGTTGTAGCGTACCACCACACCCCCGCGGTAGCGCATTGTGCCGCGATAGGCCTCCTCGACCGGCTGAAGCGTCTTGTGCCACGCGCCGATGATCTGCATCGCATCCGGCAGGTAACGCCCCTCAACACCGCCGGGGCTCAGCTGTGCAGCATGCTCGAAAGCGAATGTCACCGTGGCCCCCACGCGGCGTGCCAATAAGCCGATGTGTTGCTGGCGGTACTCTTCGGGCGATGGGGCCCGGTTCACGTGATTCGGCAGGCGATTGTCGTAAGCTTGCAGGTGAGCGACCAGCGCCTGACCTTGCTGTTCCGCCCCCGACTGATAGACCTCGATGTCGAAGAAGTACCGCAGCAGGTTCCACTGGAGCGCGCTTTCCATGGGATAGGAATCCATCAAGAAGAGCTTGCCGTTTCTGGCGATTCGTGGGTAGTCGGTAAGGAACGGCGACACGGGGTACTTGCTGATCATCACCACTTCGGCGTCCGGGTAGAATTCCCGCACCGCTCCGATGAGGCGGCTTCTCCATCCGGCAATGCTCTCGGTCCAGAACAGGGCCGCTTCGTACCAGAGGCGCTGTTTCGTGGGATCTCCCACCGGATCAATAACATGGAAGCGGCTCCGCCCGGCTACGTAGGGCGACAGGGGGATGGTGATGTCGCCGGCCGAAGCGAATTTTGTGCGCAGTTCAGCGTTCACGCCGCCGATGGAGCCGAATCGTTTGAGGAGATAGTCCCGAAAGCCATCCTGGCAAACCCGGCAGTGACACCAGTCGCGGTCGATGGTGTCCTGGTGGATATAAAACAGCGAGAAGCCGCCCGGGTCCAGGCGGACATCGAAGCGGTCCGTGACGCGGACGCGCGGTAACACGGCCTCGAAATCCTTGGTGCCGCGATATTGACGCAGCCAGCCGCGAGTGACGGTCTCCGTATAGGAACGAAATCTCTCGCTGCGGAAGCACGGCGTCAAGATGCGTTTCCCGCCGAAGCTCTTGAGGAAAATGCGGTCATACTGCGGACTACCGTCTGGCAGCTTGGAAATCGCATCCGGATTCTCGCGAAACCATTTCTGTGGGGACCAGCACCCCACGTTGAACATGATTTTCAAGCCGTGCTTCTCACAGGCGGCAAGGATCTGCCGGAACGTCCGTTCCTCGGCTTCCCGGGCTCCCTGGCCCGGAGGCTGAACCGGCGCAAAGTCCGGGTCGTTGAGCGGAATATTGTCCTGCCAAGGGGTTGGGCGGCCGTCTTCGGACCGATAGGGGTGGTACAGCAGATAAAGCGTGTTGAACCCGGCCTCGCGGACGGCCTTCATTTCGGATTCAACGTTGGCATAGAACTTCACCGCGTCGAAGGCAAAGAAGTAGCCGACGTCAGGACTGGACTTCCAACTGCTGATGGCCCGGAGCAGAGGCCCGTCTGCCGGACGCTTATCAGCCTCGCTCCCCCGCTTGCAGGCAGCGTTCCAGGCGAAAAGACCGCCGGGTGCCAGGAGCGTCGCGGATTGTCCCAGGAAACGGCGCCGGTCTGGATTTGGTGGACTCGACATGGGTTCGTCTCCTCCCCGGTCGAGGCCATCATACACCGGCGCCGCATAAACCACACGAGGCGGGCCCACGTAGTGTCGGTAGCATGTGATTTGTCCGCCTCAATTAGCAAATGAATTGTCCGGTCG
>CAYLLB010000053.1:0-31581 GCA_964384215.1 uncultured Solibacteraceae bacterium
GAATGAAACCCGGCTTTCCAAATTACGACTGGCAGAGAAAAAGGGGGCAGGTCATAAGGTTCAGCTTCTTTCAGAGAGCATCGGTGGTACAAAATCGTTACTGGTGACTGCTTTTTTTGGACGGCCCAGAAGATCCCCACGAACGAATCGGGTGGCGGATTCTTGGCGGACAGAGCTGCTGGGGATTTGGGTCTGTTGCGGTCAGCGCTCATTACCTTATATTCGGATGAGAGGGCAAGGAAATTTACACTTTCTCCGGTAGACTTTGTAAAACTCCTTATTGGCCAGTTGCGTGTACCGTGGAACAGTTCTGTCGATCACCGTCTTCATTTGCGCGCACATGGTGTAGAAGTACACCGGTGTCGCCATGACGATCACGTCCGCGGACATCATGCGGTCGAGGATGTCCTCCATGTCGTCTTTCTGTACGCATCTTCCGGTTCTTGCGCATGCGTAACAACCCGTACAGTAGTTAATGTTTTTCTCCGACAAACGGACTCTATCAACTTGATGCTTCGCTTCGGCGGCCCCCTTCATGAACTGATCGCATAGCGTATCCGAGTTTCCGCCTCTTCTGGGGCTTGAAGAAAGAATCAGCACTCTCTTGCTCATATAAGTCCCTTCCATCGTTCTCTCAGAGCGTAATCAGCTCGTACTGATCATTGCCCATCTGTAATGCCTTCATGTATTCGAGCTGGTGCAGGCCGCTCCGGGATTCGATGCGTTGCACAATATCGTGCCGCTGCTGTTCCGGCTGTGCGTAAACCAAGTCGATGGAAGCCTTGTCGATGGCCAGAATATCCCGCGAGCCGAGAATGCCGATATCGCCGCAAGTAGGCTTGGCGCCATGTGCGTCGCAATCGCAGTCCACGGAAATGTTCTTCAACACGTTGATGTAGGTAATATGCCGGCCGAAATGCGCGGTGATTCCCTTGCCTGCTTCGACCATGCGCTCCAGGAAGAGAGGACCCGTCGGCCATCCATCGCCGTGAATCTGCTGCTTGCCGACCTGCCCTGACGCGCAGCCTATGGCGATGTTCTTCAGCGACCCACCAAACCCGCCCATCATGTGGCCTTTGAAGTGCGTGTAGACAAAGAGGGAATCGTAGTTCAACAGGTTCTTCCCTACGGCAACCTCCGTGAGATGTTGTCCGGGAGTATAGCGGGGATGCGCGGAAGACGAGGGGGCATCCAGAAACTCACGCATCCCCGGAATGGGAAGCATCGCATCCCCTTCTGCATCCATGATGTCAACCGGACAGAAATCGAAACCGTTGGTTCTTAGCGTCTCGCGATGGGTTGCCGTGTGTTGCCTCGGGCTTGGATAGAGAACATTGCATTCCACGATGGTGCTGTTGGGAATATGAGGCTGCAAGCCTTTAATCAAAGCGATGGGCAAGAGATTCGGGCCATGCGGCTCGCCGCTATGCAGTTTGATGCCGATCCTGCCGGTCATCCCCTCATTGATTTTCGAGTAGATCTTCAGCAGGCCGTTGACGCTGATATCCCTGGTAAAGAACACCTGAGACTTGCTTGTTACAGTGGCCTCGCTGGCTTTACCGTTCGGGTCGCATATAGCAGCACTACCCAGCGCAATGGCACTATTCTTCAAGAACGTACGACGCAAAGTTTCCATCTTTGATGTGTTCTCCAATCGATCACAGTCTGTTTTGAGGACTTGCTTGTCGCCTAGCGGCCGGTCAATCGTTCCAGGCTTTCGGGATATCGAGCCCCTTGCACCTTGATCTGTGAGGCGGCGTTTTCGATTTCCCGCAGATCGCCGGGCGTCAGTTCGACAGCGGCTGCATCGATGTTTTCGTGCAACCGGTGCAGCTTCGTGGTGCCGGGGATCGGAACAATCCAGGGCTTCTGAGCGAGCAACCATGCGAGCGCAATCTGAGCAGGTGTCGCCTTCTTCTGTTCCGCGACCCTCGCCAGCAGATCGACCAGAGCCTTATTCGCTTTCCGGGCCTCCGGCGTAAAGCGAGGGACAAGGTTCCGGAAGTCGGAGCTGTCAAACCTTGTGTTCTCGTCGATCTTCCCCGTGAGGAAGCCTTTACCCAATGGGCTATAGGGGACGAGACCGATCCCGAGTTCCTCCAATGTTGGCAGCACTTCCTCTTCAGGCTTTCTCCACCACAGCGAATACTCGCTCTGGAGGGCGGTGACCGGTTGGACCGCGTGCGCGCGGCGGATCGTCCGCACTCCCGCTTCCGAGAGGCCGAAGTGCTTAACCTTGCCTTCCCGAATCAGATCCTTCACGGCTCCCGCCACATCCTCGATCGGCACCTCGGGGTCCACACGGTGCTGATAGAACAAATCGATGACATCGCACCTGAGCCGTTTGAGCGAGGCCCCGGCAACCTGCTTGATGTGCTCGGGGCGACTGTCCAACCCGGCCTGTTTGCCGGTGTTCGGATCAAGTTTGAACCCGAATTTGGTGGCGATCACAACCTGGTTGCGGAACGGAGCGAGGGCTTCGCCCACAAGCTCTTCGTTCGTGAACGGCCCGTAGACTTCGGCCGTGTCGAAGAACGTGACACCGCATTCGACGGCCGACCGGATCACGGAGATCATCACCTTCTTCTCTCCAGCCGGGCCGTAGCCAAAGCTCATTCCCATGCAGCCGAGCCCGATAGCCGAGACTTCCAGACCGCTCTTACCGAGTGTCCGCTTTTGCATTGCTACTCCTTCGTAACCGTTGCTCTCAACTCCAGGTTAGGATCGAAGTCCGCAGGGGCGGTATCCCGATCCTTCCGATTTATTGCCTATTCCTCTTGCATGCTTGATCCGAACACATTGTCCGCGGTTATCCTGGAGTAGTGGAGGGCGGCACCGCAGACTATGGTAAAGCGCAAAGTAGAGGGGTCTGGCTCACTAGATCGAGTACATGAACTGCGGGAGGAACTGGCTCGCAAGATTGCCTCATTCATGGGGTCCGCAGAGCATCGGACAACGGACATTCCCGGCCTGACGCTGCACAGGCGCACTACCCCGACCGATCCGTGTCCGGCGACGTACGAACCGAGCGTGATCGTGATGGCCCAAGGGCGAAAGCGAGTAGACCTCGGCCGAACCACTTTCATCTACGATGCATCGCATTTCTTGTTGACCTCGATCGATTTGCCTATCGTCTGTCAGGTGATCGAAGCAAGTGAAGCGGTGCCCGCTCTCGCTTTCGCGCTCAAACTCGAGATGTCCGTAGTGCGGGAATTACTTGGCCGGGAGGAGATTCGGGTGCCTGAGGCGCCGTCCGACAGCCCTGCCATGGCTACGGGCGAGACCACAGTGGAGCTCCTCAGTGCATGTTGCCGGCTCGTGGACCTGTTGTACACGCCGCGGGACATTCCCTTTCTCAGTGGCCTGATTGAACGCGAGATCATCTACCGCATCCTGCGGAGCACCGGAGGCGCACGCCTTCGGGCGATTGCAACGCTGGGAGAGCAGAGCAACCGGACGGCAAAAGCGATCGCTTGGGTGAAGGAGAACTACGCAAAGCCGTTACGGGTGGAAGACCTCGCTGAAATCGCGGGCATGGGCGTGTCCACATTTCACCATCATTTCCGCGTGCTGACGGCCATGAGCCCTCTTCAGTATCAGAAACAACTTCGGTTGCAGGCAGCGCGGGGACGGATGCTCATGGAGGGTCTCGATGCCGCAAGTGCGGCCTTCGAGGTCGGATATGAAAGCGCCAGTCAATTCAACCGCGAATACAGCCGCTTCTTCGGCCGACCACCAATGCGAGATATTCGGACTCTTCGCTCACCGGATGCTCCGCCGTTGGAATCGATCAGTAACCGGCAAAACGCTATCTGATCGTGTTGCCGGCAGGACCGGCATCGAGTGGCGAGCCCGGGTTCAGGCGCCCGGAACTGGAACTGTCCGCACAGCGGTAAATGTCCTGACTTTCGGATTGCCAACGACTCGCCGTTAACGACTCTGCGTGAGTGCTAATCGCGTGCCTACGGGCATCCTGGCGATGAATGTATGACCGCTGCCGGCGCACCTTACAACAGACTGAAGCCTGTCCCACGCTACGGTTGGTTCGCTGCCAGGAGCGCATCGATACGGGCGATGTATTTCTTCGCTCGTTCGGATTCCGCCATCTCGGCGTTCAGACTCATCGTCGAGGCGAAATGCTTGCGCGCCGGCACGAGCGGTTCCAGCGCTCCCGAAGCCTGCGCCTTGCTCGTGTAGCAGAGCGCCAGGGCGAAGTGGGCGTAGGGATCCTGCGGATCGTACACCAGGGATTTCGTGCAGTAGCCGATGGCCGCATCGAAACGCCCCAGCAAACGCTCGCTGTCGCAGAGGCCGAAGTAGGCCAGGCTGCGAAGGTCCTTCCAAACGTCCCGCTGCGCTGCGCGTTTCTTGCGCCCGAATCCTACCAGGTAGCCCAGCACGTAGTAATTCATCTTCCCGGCCAGCTTGCTGTCGAAATCGCTCAGTTGAAGATAGCGCAGGTAGGAATCCACCGCGGGCTCGTGCTTGCCGCTGAGGCGCAGACTCTCCGCCAGCCAGAAATACGGCTCGGCGTTCGCCGGCGTGAGGCTGATGGCTTTACGGGCGGCGTCGATCGAATCCGGGTACAGGTCCTTCATGCGCAGCGCCTGGGCCAACAGGTACCAGGCCAGGGCATGCTTCGGATCGCGCACCACCACAGCATTGAGTTGGCGGATGGATTCATCGAGGGCGCCTTTGTCGAGCAGCATGCCGCCGAGCGTGGCGCGGGCCTCGGTGTAGTCCGGGTCGATTTCGATGGCGCGGCGCAAGGCTTTCTCCGCGGCCTCTTCGTTGAACAGGTCGCGCTCGACGCGCCCGAGGTACAGTGCCGCCTGGCTATATTGCGGGTCGGCAGCCAAGGCGGCGCGAAAACGCTCGGCCGCTTTCGCGTAGTTCTCCTTCGTGCCCTTGTTGTAAAGCTCCAAGCCCTTGTCGAACTCGTCCACGGCCGAGCGCGGCCTGCGGCGCAGGATGGCGATCTTGAGCGTGACGGTGGATTCCTGTCCGGGATAGACGGTCTCCTCGCGGGGGCCATCGGGTTCGTAACCCATGCGAACGCCCTTCACGGTATGCACGCCGGGCTGCAAGCCGGGCAGGCGGAGCGGAACGCCTTTATTGATCACGCCGACGGACTTGCCGTCGACAAACGCCTCGACGCCGTCCATGTTCGACTCGATGATGAGTGTTCCGTCCTTGGGCGGAGGCGGCGTGCCGGGCGAAGCACCGGAGGGGATGTAGGCCAGCAGCATCTGCGGATCGAAACTGCCGCGTTCCGACGTGGGATTCTGATTGGCGTTGGTGGCCTCGCGCACGTTGCGGCGAACGTATTCGGCCAGTTCGTCGGCGGTCACGATGCCGTCGCCGGTTTCATCGGCGGCGCCCTCCATGCCCTTCACGACGTAATAAGTGAAGATGCCGTGGCCGCCACCCCAATCCGCGCTTTCGAAGGACCGCTCGCGGTCGCGGCTCGCGGTGAGCGAAAACAACGAGCGGTTCAGGTCGAGGAGGCTGCGGTTGACGGCCGCGCGGTCGGCTTCCGGCGTGATGGCGCCGCTGTGGCAAGAGTCGGTGAGCAGGATCTTGTCCTTCGCCTTGATCCTGGATCCGATCACTTTGCCTAAATCGTCCATGGGATAGCCGCTGGCGGCGATGTTCTTCGGATCGATATCGTAAGGCGCCAGATACGCCTTGCCGCCATAGACGAACCCGTGGCCCGCGAAGTAGATGAGCACCCGGTCGCCTTCGCCGGCGGCGGTGGGCAGCCACTGTTCAAGCTCGCGGCGAAGGTTGGCCAGCGTGGCGCGCGGCCCGATGAGCCGGCGGACGTTTTCCGCACGGAAATTGCCTCCCTCCGGGCTGATGAGGATGGAGTAGATGGCCTCGGCGTCCCGTTCGGAGAACTGCAGTTGATCCTTGTCCGACAGGTTCTGGTACTTCGCGATGCCGACCACCAGGGCGTAGGACCGCGGGATGACTACAGACGCCGGGGTTGTCGCGGGCTTCGCTGGCTCCGCGCCGGTTTCGTACTTCAGATCGCGCTGCTGCGGCTTCTGCCCGGCGGGCTGCGCCCAGATAACGGCCGCGGCCGCCAGGAACCAGGAGAAAGTCTTCAGCATCGTGCCCTCACTTGTGCGCCAGGTGAAACTCGTAAATCACCGGACCTTTCAGCGGCTCCGGCGAGGATACCACCGACGAGTTCTTCTCGCGAATAAAGAACAGTTCCCGAGAGGCCGCGCCGGGGATCCCCTTCAGGTTCTCGGGTAAGGCTTCCTCTCCGCGAATCCCCTTCGGACCAGCAGAACTGTCTATGCAAGCGCCACGCGCCCGCCAGATGGTTTCATCGCAGCGAGGCGTGATGCGGAGCGGCGCCGGACCGGCCTTCGGGGGCGGAGGCAGCGGGGTGTATTTCGGCTGCGAACCGAGCGGCATCGGCGTCACCATCCAGTAGAGAACGTCATGGCCCGGCGGCCCGCTGATGCGGAACCAACCTTGCGTCGCGGGAACGACGTACTCGACTCCGGCTTCGATCCGGTTCTGCTCCCCGGTGTCCTCGCGCGGGAACAGCATCTCGTACTTGCCCGAGGTGCTTTGATTCATCACATAAAGGAAGCCGTCGAAGTTCGTGCGGAAACGGAACCGGACCCGGTCATTCTGCGCGAAAACCAGGCCCGGATCGACGATTCGCCACACGGAAGCCTCGCGGCGTTCCAGGGTCAATTCCATCCGCTGGGGGCCCGATCCCAGGCTCTTGGCCTGTGGGAAGGCAGAAATGCAGGCAGCAAGGAAGACGGCAGCAGCGGCGATAATCTGCCTCATGAAAAGCCTCCGGTTCTACTGATGCTTGAGAATCAGATCCGCCACCAACCGCGAATCGCGTGCGCCGGCCGGATTGACGACATAAACCGCTTTCTCCTTCTTTTCGCCGGGCGTGGTCTCGTCGACTTTCTCGAAGACCAAGTCGCGCGCGTACACCTGCCCGCGCAGGCGGCTTACCAGGCTGTCGTCGATGGGAAGGCTGGCTTTGGCAAGCAGCATCTGCTTGGGGGCATTCACATCGGCGGGCTTCCTGCCGGAACTGAGCGAGTAAATGAGTTCTTCCAAGCTGGGCTCGGGAGTTCGCGTAAGGACCAGGAACAACTTCTCTTCTCCGGCCTGCTCATCGAAGGCGAAACGCCCCGGGGGCGGAGGGATCAGGTATTGGCGGCCGCTTTCGACGACGTTGGAACCGCCACCGACCTCGGGCGTCGGGAACAGCAACTTCCAGGAGCCGCTCGACCCGCGCATGACAACATAGAGGTACGCCGTATCGTTCGACTCGACGCACACGCGGATCCTGTCACCGGATCTGAACACCGTGTCGGCGTCCGCTTCTTCGTACCGATCGCCGCCCGCATTGCGCAACAGGCTGTAGCGGAGGCCCAGCGGCCTGCCGGCGCCATAGGCCGCCGGGATGACGGCAACGCCGCCCGGCGTGACCGAGGGTGTGCCCGGTGTCACTCGCGCCACTTCAGGGGCCGACGCCTTCTCCGCAGCCGGCTTGCTGGGAGCCGTTTTGCTCGAAGCCACCCGCTTGGGCTGCTGCGCCGGCTTCGCCTTGGCGAGAGCCGCCGGTTTTGCGGGAGCATAGAATAACTCTCGGGCGGTCAAAGTCTTGGAGGTTTGCCCGCACACCGCGAAAGTCAGCGCGGTGCCGGCCGCGATCAGAAGTACCGTCGTCCTAACCATCATCGTGCGTTATCTCCCAGGCGCTGAAGTCGGGCGGTTTGCTGCCACGCATTTATTATATGGCCCCCGCCGGCCAGAGAGTAAACTAATCCGAAAATAGGATGTAACCAACGCGGAGAATAAGTTATGATCTCCAGGTAGGGGGACGACATGCGAATCCAACCGAGGATTTCAAGTGGCGCCCGCGGGCTTTCCTGGTTAATCGCAATTCTGATGATGACCGAGGGGCTACCCGCGCGCCTTCCGGCGCAACCACCGGCGCCGGCCAAACTCAACATTGTGATTCTGGAGGGCGAGGGCGCCATAAACAACTTGCGCCAAAGAGTCGCCCGGGAGACCATCGTGCAGGTGGAGGACGAGAATCACAAGCCTCTATCCGGAGTCGCTGTGACTTTCCTTCTGCCCAACAACGGTCCGAGCGGCGTCTTCCTTGATGGCAGCCGGAGTTTTACTACCATGACCGACGCGCAGGGAAAGGCCGTGGCACGCGGCATCCGCGTGAACAAAGTACCAGGCAAGATGGAGATTCGCGTCAACGCCAAATACCAGGGGCTGACCAACAGCACCATCGTCACTCAGAGCAACGTGGCCGCCGCCGCAGCGGCGGCCGGTGGAATCTCCGGCAAATTGATAGCACTGATTCTGATCGGAGCGGCCGGTGCGGCCGCCGGTACAGCGGTGGCGCTGACACGTGAAAGCACTCCGACAGCAGTAGTCACACCAGGCACCCCGAGCGTGGGCGCCCCGAAATAAGAGACAGGAATAGGAGGGATCAGCCATGCAGAGGCTTGCAAGGTTAGGGGTCACTTTTGGCGTTCTCCTGCTTCCGTGCATCTGGGCGGCGCAGGCGCCCGACTACGCGGTGAGCGGTCCGTCGCTGGGCCTTGTCGCAGGCCGGACCGCGGGGACCATCCGGCCCATCCTCGGGATCCCCGGGGCTGCCATGTGGGGCGCACCCCTGGCGGTGGATTTCGCGACAACTCGGACTGCGGTAGCACCGGGTGGGGATTTTGCCCTGGTGGTGGCCAGCGAGGATTTCCGGCTGGCCAGAGTGCGCGCGACCGGCGGCGCACCGGAGTGGCTCCCGGTGGAGGCGGCCGGTTCCGCACCGGACGTCGTTACCTTCAGCCCGCGCGGACGAAGCGCGGTCATATATTACCAAGCATCGGGCCGCTTGGTAGTGCTTAGCGGCTTGCGGGATCAAACGGCGCAGGCGATTGAAGTCGATACTTCGTCGCTTCCAGCCGCCGCGAAGCTGCTCGCCGTGAGCGAGGACGGATCGTCGTTGCTCGCAGCCATCCAGGAAGGCGAGGCAACGGCTGTCTACTTCCTGACGGCCGCGCCAGCGGCGACGAGGACCCGTCTGTCCCCGGCATTGGTCGACGAGAGTGAAGGCGGACCTGAGACGCCGCCAAGCGGCGCGTCCGCGCGCCGGTTGACCGTCTTCGGAGCGGTCACGGCGCTGGAGTTCGTTGGCGATAGCCTGGACGCGCTGGTAGCCGATGCAAGCGCCAACAGCATTTACATGCTGGCCGGCGTCGGGGGCGCGGCCCAGACCGTTCTGCTCGGTTCGGCGCGCGAAGGCGTCGCGAATCCGTTGTCGGTCAAGGCGCCGGACGACAAGCGCGTACTGGTGGCCAATGCCGGGACCGGCGTGATCACCGTTCTCTACCGGGACGGCACGAGTCCATTGTCGATCCCGTGCGGTTGCACGTTGACGGGGCTCGATCTGCTCGCGGGTGGAGGGGTTTACCGCCTCACCGAGCCTTCCCCGGAACCACTGCTGCTTTTGGATGCGAGTGGGCTTGAGCCGCGCCTGGTGGTGGTTCCGCCGGAGCGTACCCAACCTGAAACTGCCCCAGCCGAAGAAGGAGGCGCCCGATGAAGCCGCGCATCTGGTTTGTTCTGTTGGTGTTGGCCGCGCTATCCACAGGGACGCTCTTCGCCCAAGTGCCGCCGCTCACCATCACCACGCCCTCTTTGGTCAATGGCACAGTCGGCGTGTCCTATTATCAAGCACTTGCGGCCACCGGTGGCTATGGCGCCGGCACTTACACCTGGAGCTTGGCCGACAGCGTCCTGCCCGACGGCCTTGTGCTGTCTTCGGCCGGTATCATCTCGGGTGTGCCGACGGTTAGCGGCTCTTATCCAGTGATCGTGGAAGTAGCCAGCTCGGCAGCAGGCGTACCGACCGTTTACGCAACTCGAAGCTACACGTTGACGATTACGGCCGCTCCCCCGGTATCGATCACGACGGCCTCGCTACCGGACGGCGTAGTGGGCAACGCCTATTCGACGAGCCTGGCCGCTACGGGCGGATATCCGCCTTACACCTGGACGAGCGTGCAGGGCACCCTGCCTGGAGGTTTGACTCTGAGTTCTGCTGGAGTGATCGGCGGAACGCCTACAGCGGCGGGGACCTTCAATTTCACCGTGCAGGTGCGTGACGCTGAGGAGCAGACGGCAACCCGCCTTTTTGCCATCACCATTGTGACTGCGGTCAGGATCACTTCCACTTCGCCTTTGCCAGCAGGCACCATGGGTAGCACGTACTCGGTGAAGCTGACAGCGACGGGAGGTTTGCAACCTTATTCGTGGTCAGCACCGCAGGGAGGCTTGCCGCCGGGCCTGAGCCTGGATGGGTCGACGGGTGTGATCGGGGGAACCCCCACGAGTGCAGGCACCTACAGTTTCGTGATTGCGGTGACGGACTACATGGGCACCCGGGACACGGCCACCTTCAGGATGGTGGTCGGATCGTCGCTTTCGATCACCACCACCGCCATCCCTAACGGCATGGTTGGGGAGAACTATTCGACGATTCTGACTGCTACCGCAGGTGCGCCCCCGTATACCTGGAGCGTGACCAACGGAGCGTTGCCCGGAGGATTGAGTCTAAGTTCGGGAGGAACCCTCAGCGGCACGCCTTCGGCGGCCGGAGCGTTCACGTTCACGGTGCAGGTCCGGGATGCCCAGCTTTCGAGCGCGACACGGACCCTGGACATCGTCATCGTGGCGGCCCTTCAGATTACGACGGTGTCACCGTTGCCTAACGGCATCGTCGGCAACGCCTATTCCACGCGGTTCACGGCCGTGGGAGGCACGTCTCCTTATACGTGGGCAGTCGCGAGTGGAACGCTGCCGCCAGGCTTGCAACTGGATGCGCCCTCGGGCTTGCTGGAAGGCACCCCGACGAGCAGCGGCACGTACAATTTCGCGATAGCGGTCACCGATTGGGGCAACCATAAAGTCACGGCGAACTTTACGCTGACCGTCGCGGCCACACTGGCCATCACCACCGGTTCTCCGCTGCCGGGCGGCGTCGTGACCACGCCCTATTCAACGCAGCTTGCTGCAACCGGCGGGATTCCTCCTTACACATGGTCGTTGAGCAGCGGCACGTTGCCCTCGGGCCTCACCCTGGACGCATCCAGCGGAACCATCTCCGGTACACCGACGGCGGCTGGAACCTTCGACCTCACGATCGCAGTGAGCGACAACATGCAGACCGCGAGGTCTCAGTATCGCCTGACGATCGCATTGCCACCGGCTCCCCCGTTATCGATTGACGTGAAACCCGATTCGGGGCTCCCTGCCACACAGCCCGCCCTGGATGTCAGGCTGAGCCAAGGATATTTCCAGGAGATCACGGGGCAGGTTTCCCTGACTTTCGAGCCGGATAGCGGCGCGGACGATCCCGCCGTGCAGTTCACCACAGGCGGACGCACCGCCGGCTTCCGGATCGCCGCCGGCACTACGCCGGCGGTCTTCAGCAGTTCCTCCATCGGTGTACAGACCGGGACGGTAGCCGGGACCATTACGCTGACCACCCGAATGTTCGTAGGCACCATCGACATCACGCCGACGCCCGCCCCGACAAAGATCATAAGGATCGCCAAGTTGGCTCCCGTGATCACTTCGGTCAGCGCGGCACGGACCAGCGCCGGGTTCGATCTGGTGGTCATAGGTTACTCGACGCCGCGTGAAGTCACCACGGCGGTGGTGAGTCTGAAGGCAAAGCCGGACAAGAAGCTATCGGCGACGCTGTTCAATATTCCGCTCTCCAGCGCTTTCAGCGCCTGGTACCAGTCGGCGGCCTCGGCGGCTTACGGGAGCCAGTTCAGCCTGCGGATTCCGTTCACCGTGCAGAACGATTCCGACGCGGTTGCCTCGGTCAGTGTGTTTCTGACAAACTCTCTGGGAGGATCGGCGGAGGTAAGCGCGACGTTCTAGTCCACGGTCCGGACACGGCAACTTGACCACCAGCTACGACGAAGTCACATACGCTTCGACGCCGAAGCCGCAGACGCAGCCGGACCGGCTTGCCACGTTGGCAAGGCTGCACGGCATGGATTCTCCGCCTACGGACCGGTGCCGGGTGCTGGAGATCGGCTGCGGGGACGGATCGAATCTGATTCCCCTGGCCTTCTGCGAACCCGGCAGCAGGTTCACGGGAATCGACCTGGCGCACACGGCGATCAACGCGGCGCGCGCATTCAGTAGCGGCCTGGGGCTCGCCAACATTGAGTTCACGCACGCCGACGTGAGCGATTGGGACGCGGCGGGACGGGAATTCGATTACATCATCGTGCACGGCGTGTACTCCTGGGTGCCCCCGGCGGCGCGGGAAGCGATTCTCGCCATCTGCGCCTCCACCCTGTCGCCAAACGGCGTGGCCTATATCAGCTACAACGCCCTTCCCGGCTGCCACTTCCGGCGCTACATCTGGGACCTAGTGCGGTTCCACACCCGCGCGATCACAGACCCGCGGGAGAAGATGACCGAGGCTCGCGCCATCGCGCGGCAAATGATGGAGCGGCTGGGAGACCATCCACACCAGCTGGCCATTAAGGAGGAGTGCAAGACCCTGCTCGAAGCGGACGACTGGCTGCTGTTTCACGACGACCTGGCCGAAGTGAACACGCCGTTCCACCTGAGCGAGTTCATCGACGCCGCCTCCCGCCACAGTCTTCAGTATCTTTGCGACGCGGAGTTCGAGAGGGACTGCATCCGGTCCCCGTTTCTGGAGCATGCCGACTGGCTGGCGGAACTCGAGTACTTCGACTACTCCGTGGGCCGCCGCTTCCGTTCCAGCCTGCTTTGCCGCAGCAGCGCGACGCTGAATCGGGACATCGGACCAGACCGGCTGGAGGGACTGTTCGCCGCCTCTCCCGCCGTTCCGGAGCCCGAACAGCCGGATGGGGCGAGGAAGTTCATCCTTGGCGAGGAGAAGTCTCTCTCCACCAATCATCCGTTCGTCAAACAGGTGTTGTGTGACCTGGCGGCGAGGTGGCCGGGATGTGTGCCGGCCGCCTCGTTGATCGGCCAAGGCGACCATGCCGGCGCCTCCCTCAACACGCTGATACGCCTTTATGCGGCGAAAGCCGTGGAACTACGCACGCGGGTGCCGCGCCTGGTGGAGACTGTAAGCCAGCGCCCCGTCTCGAGCGCCCTGGCGCGTTTTCAATTGGCGCGTGGCCGGAATATAGTGACCAACCAACGACATACGGCCGTGGAATTGACCGACGAACTTTCCCGGCGGCTTCTCATGCTGATGGACGGCAGCCGGGACCGGGCCGCGTTGTCGGCCGCGCTATCCAGCGCCGCGGAGGGGGGAGCGGCGCCCCGCGACCTGGCCTGCAGAATTGCAGAGAAGTTGGATGAAAACCTGGCGCTGACAGCGCGTTTGTGCTTGTTAGTAGGGTGAACAAAAGGTGAACGGCGAGTGAGTTTCCACCCTATAATGGGGCTGATAGAGAAGGAGGAACTCGATGGATAAGTGGATTGCTTCCATAGCACTGGGAGCGTTGTTGGTTACCGGAGCCTCCGCGCAGCAGAAGAAGCGGGTAGCGGTCCTGAATTTTGACTACGCCACGGTGCAGAGCGGCGTCTCCGCGATCTTCGGTACGAACGTGGATGTCGGCAAGGGGATCGCGGACCTGCTGGTGGAGAAACTCGTCCAGGGAGGCACCTACAGCGTCATCGAGCGGAAAGTGATCGACAAGATCATCGCGGAGCAGAATTTCTCCAACAGTGACCGCGCGGACTCAACCTCGGCGGCCAAGATCGGGAGGTTGCTGGGCGTCGATGCGATCATCACAGGCAGCATCACCCAGTTCGGCCGTGACGACAAGACGACCAGCGTGGGCGGCGGAGCGTTCGGCGGCATAACGCGGCGCTACGGGCTCGGAGGCGTCGGCAAGCGCAATGCCAAGGCGGTGGTGGGCGTGACCGCGCGCATGATCAACACGGACACAGGCGAGATCCTGCTGGCGGCGACGGGACACGGCGAATCGACGCGTTCAGGCGCGACCCTTCTGGGGGCCGGCGGGAGTTCCTCCGGTGGGGGCGGCGGCGCCTTTGACATGACCAGCAAGAACTTCGCAGACACCATTCTGGGCGAAGCTGTGGGGCAGGCTGTCAACAGCGTGGCCGGTCAACTGGAGCAAACCGCCTCGCGGCTTCCCACGAAGACCGTCAGCATCGACGGCATGGTGGCCGACGCGACCGGCGGCACGGTGATTTTGAACGTGGGCAGCCGGGCGGGCGTGAAAGTAGGCGATCGCCTGACGCTGCGGCGCCCGGTTCGCGAAGTCAAGGATCCGGAGACGGGCAAGGTCCTTCGCCGCGTGGAAAACAATCTGGGTGTGGTGGTGATTACCGAAGTGGACGAAGTGTCGTCGGTGGGGACTTACAGCGGTACAACGCCGGCGAAGGTGGGAGACCGGGTACGGAACCAGTGAGGGGCTCATGGACTACGAGATAGGTTCGCGCGCGGGCGATTACGAGATTCTTGCGATTCTTGGCGCGGGAGGGATGGGGAAGGTTTACAAGGTCCGCAATGTAATATCGGACCGCGTGGAGGCCATGAAGGTCCTGCTCCCGAACCTGGAAGGGGACAAGGAACTGGCCGACCGGTTCTTCCGGGAAATCAAGGTACAAGCCAGCCTGGAGCATCCCAACATCGCAGCGCTGTACACCGCGCTACGGTTGGACAACCAGTTGGTGATGCTGATGGAATACGTCGACGGCGTCACCCTGGAGGCTCTGCTCAGGCACGGACCCGTGCCTGTGGACAAGGCCGTCGATTACATCGCGCAGGTGCTCTCGGCGCTCGCCTACGCGCACGGCCGCGGGATCGTGCACCGTGACATCAAGCCGGCGAACATGATCCTGACGCCCAAGGGCGTGGTGAAGTTGATGGATTTCGGTATCGCCAAGATGGCGGCGGACCGTAAGCTCACGCAGACGGGGGCCACAGTGGGCTCCCTTTATTACATGTCGCCGGAGCAGATCAAGGGGGCGACGGATCTGGACGCGCGTTCGGACCTGTATTCGCTCGGCGTGTCGCTGTACGAGATCGTGACCGGGGCGCGGCCGTTCCAGGGCGACAGCGAGTACTCCATCATGTCGGCGCACCTGGAGCAGAACCCCATCCCGCCGATCGAGATCGACGCGTCGGTGCCGCCGGCGCTGAGCGAAATCGTGCTCATGTCGATTGAGAAAGATCCGGCCAAGCGTTTCCAGACCGCCGACGCTTTCCGTGCGGCGCTGCTGAACGCGGGCAAGCGGCCTGCCGCTCCGCCTCCTCCCAGGGTCGCAGCTACCCCGCCGCCTCCGGTTGCGGCTGTACCGTCACCCGCGCCGCCGATGATGCCCCCGCCAGCGGTTCCAGCGGCCCGGCAGGGCAGCCATCGCGGGCTTTACATCGCGTTGGGCGCGGTCCTGGCGATCCTGGTGCTGGTAGTGGCGGCCATGCAGATGCCGAAGTTCCGGCAGACCAGTGCGGGGAGTTCCGCGGCGCAGGAGCCGCCATCCGCCACCGCCCCGCAACAGGCTCCGGCAGGCGCCGTCGAAACCGCGATTCCGGCAATGACACCACCGGTGGAGCAACCGCCCGTGGTGCAGCAAACCGAGAGCCGCGCGCCGCAGTTGCCGAAGACTGCGCCGCGCCGCGAGACGGTCACCCGCGAGGCAACGCCGGTGGCGGCCGCGCAGGAACCGCCGCGCCAAGCCGCCCCGCCGCAGCAGCAGGCCACCGAGCCGGCCAATGCCGCCGAACTGCGTGAGATCCGCGAGCAGTTGATGCTGCTGGGCACACGGGCGGGAGCGGCCAAGACCAGCCTCACGAATCTGCAGAATCAGCAGGCCCGGCAGGGACTGGGGCTGCGCGCCGACATCGCGGGCGCCGCGCAACGCATGGAGTACTATCTCGACGAAACCGAGGCGGCCTTGAAGAGAGGCGACTCCGCCGCCGCCAAGAAGAACCTCGACATGGCCGAGCGAACGGTTTCAAAGATCGAGAGTTTTCTTGGCCACTGAACTCAGTGGCCGTAACGGAGCAGTATGGCCTCGGGGTCTCCCGCCACCAGGATGCTATCGTTCGGATAGTAATGGTCGACGTTGGCCGAGGTAATGAGAATGTGCTTCACGAAGACCGCGGAGGACCGGGGTCTCTTCGCCAGAATATCGAGGGCCAATGAGATGATCCCGTTGCCATACTTCTCGGGAAAGTAGGCCACCGATCCGATCAGGCGGGTGGCCGTCCTGCGAAGCTCCGCGCGCGCCAACACGCACGCATTCTGGCTCATGACCGCGCAATGATCTACACGGCCCGCCTCTTCAAATGCACGCAGCGCGCCCAGGGACCCCGGGTCGTTGAAGCCTGCCACCAGAATTCGCTGCGCCCGGCTGGTTCGCAGGTGCTTGCGCACTACCTCAAGGCAGGCGCCGAAGCCGCCCTTGCTGTCAAGCGAGACGATTTGTTGGTCGGCTAAGTTAACGCCGGCTTCCTGCAGACCCACGCAAAAGCCGCTGACGCGAGAATTCGGCAGCGGGCCTACCGCCGTCAGAGTCAGCAACAGGACCTCGTCGACCTGCCCGCCCCAATGCTGTTTCGCCCAACGCCCCGCGGCACGGCCTCCGATTCTGCCGGCGTTGTAATTGTCCGCGCCGTAATAGGTCGCGCCGGGGTGTGGAATATCAATCGCGATCAGCGGAATGCCCGCTTCCGCGAGCTTCTCCGAGATTATAGGCGCCACGGACTCAAAGGTCTGAAACTCGATCGCCAGGTCCACCCTTGCCCTGATGAGCGTCTCCGCGCTGCGTAGGGCGATCTTCGGACTGTAATGATTATCCACCTCCACCAGTTCAACCGAGGCCTGTTCCGCCGCACGGCGAATGCCCTCCGTCACATCGTGCGCGAATGCGGAATCGGGGGTTTGCGCCGCATATCCGAGCCGGTAGCGCCGCCGCGGAGCAGCCCGCAAGAGACACCGGAACCGGCCGTCCGCGGACCGCTCGAGCATGCCTCCCTCAACCAACGATTGCGCCGCCCGGAAGGCGGTGGTCTTTTTCAAACCCGTACGGCGAACCAGTTCGGTGAGTCGAAGCGTCTCGGTGTCTGTGCGAAACGAGTGCAATAGTTCGCAGGCCCGGAGGATTCCGTCAACCAGGTTCCGTTTCTTATCCGGGATCATACCGCGCCGGTGTTCCTTCCGGCGGAACAATTCTATCGACCCGCAATGGATGCGTCAAGCCGGAAGATACGACGCGTCTGCGCTTGCTTCTACTGACATGCGCAGTACCGGCGGCTTTCTCAGTGCCTGCAGCTTGTTCCGCTGAACGGAACCAGCCATTGCGTCGCTGTTTGTTTTGACAGCATTACATGACGGAAGTAACATCCATTGTGAGTCTTAGCGTTCGTGGGCAAGACTCATATCCATCTGGGGAGGGTTCGCCAATGCAACTATCCACGTTTCAACAGCGAGGATGGACCATCGCTGCCTTGTGCGTGCTCCTGTTTGTGGTGCTCGCAATGTCTGGCTTTGCACAGGAGTCGCGGGGAAGCATCGTGGGAAGGGTTACTGACTCGTCCGGCGCGTTGGTTCCCGGCGCGGCTGTCAGTGCCACCAACGAAAGCACCAATGTAGTTACAAACGCCAAGTCCAACGATCAGGGAAACTATCAGATTCTGTTCCTGGTCCCTGGCACGTACAAGGTTTCTGCCGTCATGACAGGGTTCAAGACATGGATCAAAGAGAACGTTCAGGTGCGCGTCAATGACCGCATTGGGCTTGATATAGAGCTCGCAGTCGGTGCCGTGTCGGAAAACGTCGTGGTCTCGGCGGAGACGCCGTTACTCCAGACAGCTACGGCGAATATCGGACAAGTCGTCGACAACCGCCGGATTTCCGAGTTGCCGCTCGCTCACGGCAACGCCAGTTCGCTCATGATGCTCACCCCGGGAGTGAACATGACCTACCCGGCGGGCATGAAGTGGCAGGACCCTCTGCGGACTGCTCAGGTCACGATGATGTCATTCCAAGGGGCGCCCATGGGCACCACGGAATTCACCATGGATGGCGTGCCCAACGTACAAACCATTAACGCCGACGTCGGCCAGGCCCTCTCCAACCATCCGCCCGCGGACGCAATCCAGGAATTCAAGGTAGAGACCTCCTTTGATGCCAGTTCAGGACACACGTCGGGCGCGCTCGTCAATACCGTCATCAAGAGCGGCACTAACGACCTCCACGGCACAGGCTACTACTTCTTCCGGGATCCCGCCCTGAACGCCAACACGTTCTTTGGCAACCTCGCCGGCCAGGCCAAAGGGGCGTTCACTTACAAACGGTGGGGTTTGAGCGGCGGAGGTCCGCTGGTCGTCCCCAAGCTATACAACGGCAAGGACCGGACCTTCTGGATGTATGCTTACGAAGGACTCCACCAAGTGGACACCAACACCTTTACCGGATCGGTTCCCACCCCTGCGCAAAAGACTGGAGACTTTTCGGCCCTGCTCGCTCTTAGCTCTCAATACCAGATCTACGATCCGATGACCATTGCACCGGCGGCTGGCGGCCGCTATTCGCGGCAACCCCTCGCCGAAAATAAGATTCCGCCCAGCCGCATCAGTCCCATCGCCCAGGCAATATCCAAGTACTGGCCGGATCCGAATGTTGCCGGCACAGCCAATGGCACCAACAATTTCAGCGCGCAGAATCATCCTGAGCCCATGAGCTATTGGAACCACCTGGCCAGAGCGGATCACAAGTTGACTCAAAGCCACCATATGTTCGGGAGGTACGCTCAACGATTCGCGCGATTCGGCCCTTACCGCAACCGCTTCGAGAATGCCGCCTCAGGGACTTACGCCGACATCACTTCCAAAAACATCGTGGTCGATGACGTGTGGCTGGCGAGCCCATCCACGGTGGTCAACTTCCGGTATGGCGGCCAGCGTGCCACTTACGATGGCTACCAGCCGAGCATGGGTTTTGACCTGACGTCACTCGGTTTCCCTAAATCTCTCGTGGATATGCTGGGATTCCGGAGCCCGAAGGCCGTGGTGTTTCCGACGATCCAAGTAACCGGACTCCAGACACTCCAGCCCGAGGGTGCCACCACCCGGGGCGACGACGTTCACTCCTTGATCACGGGGGTCGACCGGACAGTCGGCAGACACAACCTGAAGTTTGGCGCCGATCTGCGGGTATATCGTGAGACCATCTGGAGCTTTGGATCCGCCACACCGAACTTGACCTTCGACACAACCTATACGAACGGCCCGCTGGACAATTCGCCGTCGTCGCCAAGTGGCATGGGACAGGGATATGCCGCCTTCCTGCTCGGCGTACCGTCAAGCGGATATGTAGACTGGAACGACAGTCAGGCCATTCAGTCGACCTACTACGGGTTCTACCTTCAGGACAGCTGGCGCGTTACCCCAAGGTTGACGTTGAACTACGGCCTGCGTTATGAGTATCAGGGCCCCGTGACTGAGCGCTACAACCGCAGCGTCCGGGATTTTGATTTTGCCGCCCAGCAGGCCATTGCCTCCCAGGTGCTGGCCAACTATGCCGCCAAACCGATTCCGGAATTGCCAGTGAGCCAATTCCAGGTGCGCGGCGGAGTGACTTTTGCCGGCGTCGGCGGACAGCCACGTGAACTCTACCATGGCAACAAGCTCAACTTTTCGCCACGCTTCGGCTTCTCCTTCCAGGCCTCGAACGCGACGGTGATTCGGGGAGGCTATGGAATTTACTTCCTTCCCATGGGCCAACCCGCCCGCATGAATCCATACCAGACCGGTTACAACTTGCGCACCAACGTCATTCCGACACTGGATAACGGGCAGACGTGGGTCGCTTCGCTAGCCAATCTGTTTCCAAGCGGTGTCACCCGCCCCCCGGGTAACTCACTTGGCGCGGCCACTTACCTGGGCCAGAGTATCAGCTACTTCAACGTGAACCCGAGCTCGCCATACAACCAGCGCTGGAGCTTCAACATTCAGAGGCAATTGCCGAACAGGTTCCTCCTGGAAGTAGGCTACACCGGTTCGCGCTCCGTGGCGCTGCCGGCGAGCAAGACCATGGATTCCACGCCCAGCCAGTATCTCAGCAGGCTGCCTTACCGCGATCAGGCTGTGATCGACCGGCTATCGACGAATGTCGCCAACCCGTTCTACCCGCTGGTACCGGGAGGCAGTCTGGCAGGGAGCACCATCACTGTGGCCCGTCTCCTTTATCCTTACCCTCAGTTCTCGGGCATGACGACCACTTTCTACCAGGGATACTCATGGTTTCACGCGTTGGAGGCGCGTATGGAACGGCGCTTCGCGCAAGGCTTCACCCTCTTGAGCAGCTATACGCATTCCAAGCTCATGGAGGCGGTGGCGCAATATCCCCGATCGGCTGCCTACTTGAACTGGGACGATCCGGTGCCTTACCGCAGCATCGGCACGAGCGACCGGCCGCACAATTTCAGCATCAGTGGCATTTACGAATTGCCGTTCGGCTCGGGACGGCATTTCGGAGCCACCTCTCCCGCCGCCCTCCGGACCATTATCGGCGGGTGGCAGGTTAGCGCTCTGTGGCAGGTTTACAGCGGCCAACCGCTGGGTTTCGGAGATGTCATCTTCAACGGTGATTGGAGCAAGCTCGCACTCCCGTCGAGCGAACGCAGCATTTATCGTTGGTTCGACACATCCGGATTCGAGAAAAATACGGCCAAACAGCTCAGCTACCATTACCGGACCTTCCCGTTGTACATCTCCGGCTTGCGGTCGGCGACTTACAACACCTGGGACATGTCGGTGCTGAAGAACACGAAGATTCATGAAAGAATCTCGTTCCAATTCCGCGCTGAGTTCCTGAACGCGTTCAACCATCCAACGTTCTCTGCGCCCAACACAACTGTCACCAACGCCGCGTTCGGACAGGTGACCGGAGAGGACACCTGGCCGCGTTACATCCAGTTCGGCTTCAAGATGATCTACTAGAATGTCACGTAGAGAGGCGAGGGGTTCCTCGCCTCTCCATCTTCATTGTCCGGTCGAAGGGGAGGGCCTGTGTATTTTGTGCGCCTGTGTGCTTTGAGGCATCGCCGTCTGGCTCATTGTCTCGGACTGTTGTTCGCATCGGCGAGTCTGGCCGTGGCTGCCGGATCATCATTGGATGCACTTTACAAGGGCTTTCAGGATCCGCCCGCAGCGTACTCGGTAAGCCCGTATTGGTTCTGGAACGGGAAGATCACCGGCGCGGAGACACGGCGACAGATCGGCGAGATGGTCCGGCAGGGCGTGCGGGGCGCCGTGATCATGAATTGGGCTGGGCTCGAACCTGCCTACCTCTCCGAAGCTTACTGGCGCGAGGTTGGGACGGCGCTGGATGCCGCCCGCGAAGCAGGATTGACGTTGAACTTCTCCGATGAGTACCTCTGGCCAAGCGGCCAAGTCTGGGATTACGCAGCCCTCAACCGCGAGCCAAGCCGTGTGGTGCGTCTTCACCCCGAGTACCGCATGCGCCGGCTTACGTTGGCCGAAACCGGTGGCGAGCCGGAAGTGGTGGTGGCGGCGCGCGTGGACGGTTCCGGCGTTGTAGACGAACAGTCGCTCACGCTGGTGCCCACCGCGCAGCGCCGTGAGTGGCGGGCACCGTCGGCCGGCTGGAAGCTCTTCACCTACACTGCTGTGCCGGCCTTCGAACGCGGCACGCGCGTCGACCTGCTCAATCCCGCCGCCGTGCGCGTATTCATCGACCTGGTCTACGCCGAGTTCGCCCGCCGGTTCCCACAGCACCTGGGCTCCACCATCAAGTTCTTCCTCTCCGACCACGAAGGCACATACGGCGCCCCGCTACCCTTCACGCCGGCGCTCTGGGATACATTCCGGAAACGCCACGGCTACGATCTGCGCATCTTCCTGCCGCTGGTCGACCGCGCTACACCTCGCGCAGCCAAAGTGCGGCAGGATTACCTGGAGACCATCGGACACCTCTACGCCACTTCCTTCGTGGGGCAGGTTACCGAGTGGTGCCGGCAGCATGGGGTCCAGCACGGCCACTCCGACATAGAAGAGAGCCTGCGATATCAAGTGGCCTGGACGGCGGACATGTTCGCCCTCTGGCGCGCGTCGAGTGCCGTCTACATCGACGCACTTGTCGAGCGGGGCCGGATGCCGGTGGATTTCATGGAGGCCCTCTCGGTGGCCCACTTCGAGGGGAACCCGTTGATGGTCGAAAACCAGGGACTAACCGGTAACGATTCCTATTGGAGCCTGGAGAAGGCGCGCCGCGGCACGAACATGTGCTTACTCTGGGGCGTCAATCGACTCATCCCGCACTATTTCGAATACGACCCGGAGCACATACAGTACCCGCCAAGTTGGTTTCTCACGCAGCCGCTCTGGCGCTACTTCCACCATTACGCCGATGTGGGGCGCCGCGGCCTGTTCATGAACGCGCAGGGCCGTCACAACGCACGTGTCGCCATCTATTACCCGCTTGAGAGCGCTTTCGCCGGAAGCGAAAGCCTGTTCCGGGAGGGCGGACGGGATTTCGGCCACTGGCGGAACCAGATGGACCAGACGCAGGACTACTACTCCGCGCTGCAGTTGGAGCTGTCGCGCCAGGGCTGGGAGTATCACATGCTGGACAGCCACTACCTGCAAAAGGCCCAAGTGGCTGGCGGCAAAATTGAACTGGCTGGTGAGCGGTTTGGCACCCTGCTGCTGCCGCCTATGACCCACCTGGCGGCATCTTCCGCTGAAAGGATACGGCGCTTCGCCGAGGCCGGCGGTCTCGTGCTGGCGCTGGGCGCCCAGCCTGCCGGACTCGACGGCGTGCGCATGCGCCGCTTCCCCATACGGGATCACAAGTTGTTCATGGATCGCCTCAACTATGCGGTGCAGATCGAAGTGCCGGAGCCGGTGCGCGAGGACTTGGCGCCTTTGCTGGACGCCCTTCGCGCTGCCGATCCGCCCGAGGTCGAGATCGTCCAAGGCACGCGGGATCATCTGTTCTTCTCGCACCGCTCCACCGAGGGCGCGGATTGGTATTGGGCGGTGAACGACTCGGACACAGCGCGCCGCGTGACTGTGCGCTTCCCGGCCCCGGGGACGTTCGAAAAGTGGGATGCCGAAACAGGGCAACGATTCACACTCCCCGCGAGAGGTTCGACGGTGACGCTCGACTTTGGCCCCTGGGACGCTTACTTCGTGGTACGCCACGCCGGACTGGTCTCCGCACCGCCACGAGTTTCAGACGGCGCGCGCCGTGTGCTACTAGAAGTCCCTAATTCCGGCTGGCAGTTCACACCAGAGTCGCCCGTCCGCGTCCCGTACGCCAGGATCGACGGCTCGGCCGACCCCGTATGGCTGGCACCGGAGCGTCTCGCAAATCGTAACTGGTGGCTGGCGGGACCGTATCCTTATCTTGATCACGGCAGTTTCCTGGACGCCTTCCCGCCTGAGAATGGGTTCGATGCCCGCGACCCTGTGTGGAAATGGTTCGAGTCGCCGAGTTATAACGTCAAACCGCAGGCGGGCAAGGGCATTTACTATGCCTTCGTGAATGTCTGGTCTCCCATCGCGCAGCGAGCACGGGCGGCTGTGGTGGCCTACGACGGTGTCATGCTCTGGTGGAACGGAAAGCTGGAGTTCACGGTTCATGACCACCCGCCCTTCGTCAACGTGCGTGATGCGTGGGCACACAGGCCACCCATCGAGATCCGGCAGGGTTGGAACACTCTGCTGCTGAAGATCGGTCCTGCCTCGGCCGGCGCCACGGGCTTTATGTTCCGTGCCACGGACGACCAAGGCAACACTTTGCGCAACTTGGTTTATTCGCGCGACCAGGCGTTGACACCGGCCAAGCCGCGCCGCGTGCACATCTCCGTGGATGCGCCGCCGGGGACTGCGGGTCCTTCGCTCACGGAGGACATTGCCGAAGATGCCATCCCGGAGCGCGCGATCTCCTTTGCGCCGCGCACCTCGACAATCACGCTGGCTTCGTGGACCGATTCGACGCTCGCCCACTACTCCGGGACTGCGATCTACGAAACCACGTTTGCGCTGACCGAGGTTCCGCCCGGCGAGCGCCTGGTACTCGATCTGGGCGCCGTCGGCCTGGCCGCCGAAGTATGGATCAATGACCGAAAGGTGGGCGAGTGCGCATGGCGGCCCTATGAGCTCGACATCACGAAGTTCGCGCGGCGTGGCGCCAACCACTTGCGCGTCCGAGTGGCCAACTCCAACGCCGGTTGGATGGCGCAAGGCGACGCCATCTATCCGTACGGCAGCTGGGGCGTGAAGTTCCGGACCGAGCGCGAGCGCCTGACCACACTGCATCCCAACGGCCTGGAAGGCCCGGTCCGCATTCTGGCTATCCGGCCGGAGCGCGCCGCACCCGCTAAAAACTGAGCCGCTGCGAGTTCACGCGTTGAGGACGCGGTTCATGCGCTCGATGGCTTCATCGATCTCGGCCGTGTTCTTGAAGCCGATGGTCACGGCGTCCACTGCACCCGAGTTCATCACGAACTTGAGCGACTGATGACGCTCCTCCTCGGTTTTGAAGCGCCCCTCGCCGATAAGCTTCATCCCGATTACGCCGGTCCCGCCGGCGTGGATGTTCCTGGCGTGCATGAACACTTCATCGACGTTGCCGATATCGTCGGTGTCGCGCGTCTGCAGCGTGTCCATCCGGGTACCGTTGTGATTCACGCGCAGTAAAGCCACGTCAAGCCACTTGGTGCCGGGGAAAGCGCGCAGAGGCAGCAGGCCATGCACCGAAGCGCCGTGCGCCAGGATGATCTTCTTCGCCTTCGCCTCGGAGAAGGCGTCCTCGATGCGTTTCTGTTCTTCCGGCCATCGCGGGCTGCGCACGCAGTGCATGAGCAGGATATCGATCTGGTCCGAGTTGAGATCCTTGCGAAGGCGGTCAATGGTGGCAGGCGGTGCATCGGTATCGCGCAGGCGATACTTGGTCATCAGCCGGTAGGAGTCGCGTGGAACGCCCTTGAGCGCGGTGGCAAGCATCTGCGGCATGCCTGTGTAAGCATCCGCGGTTTCGAAGAAGCGGATGCCTCGCTCGTGGGCGTGGCGGACCAGTCGTGTGAACTGCTCCTGGCCGAGCGAGCGCTGCACGCTGCCGCCAAGGGTTCCGGTACCGAACGCCAGCCGCGTCACCTTCACGCCCGATTTACCGAGCGGCACCCAGTCAGTCGCGGAACTCTTCGCCGCGGCAACGCGCGGCGCTGAACCCAGCGCGGCGGCGGCCATGCCGATCTTCAGAAAGTCCCGTCTGTTCAGTCCACTCATTCTGCACCCCCTAAACGCTAACGTATCACAGGGGGGCGAAGTACAATGACACGAGACTTGCAAGTCCAGATTCAAGGAGCGGTGGAGAGTGCTAGGGCTTACCGATTCAATCGTGATCCTCGCCAGCCTGCTGCTGGTGGTAGGCGCGGTGATGCGCGCCGCGGGCAAGAAGCAGAGCGACAGCGAGTACTTCCTCGCCGGCCGCGACCTGCGGTGGCCCTTCGTCGGCATGTCGCTGCTGGCATCCAATATATCCGCCGAGCACGTCATCGGGATGGCGGGCGATGGCTACCGCATCGGCATGGTGGCGGGCGGCTATGAATGGGTGGCGTCCTGGTGCCTCATCATCCTGGCGACGCTGTTCGCGCCGCTTTACTTACGCAGCAAGATCTACACGATCCCCGAGTTTCTCGAGCGGCGCTTCGGGTGGGGCCTGCGCGCGTTCCTGTCCGGCAACCTGCTGGTGATGAACGTCCTGACCAAGAATGCCATCGACCTGTGGGCGGGCTCGCTGCTCTTCGTGTGGTTGTTCGGTTGGAACCAGATGGCAGTGATGATCGTCCTGTCGGCGTTCACCGCCATCTACACCATGAAGGGCGGCCTGCGCGCCGTGGTGTACGCGGACATGGTGCAGGGCACGTGGCTGATCCTGAGCAGCGTGGTGCTGGTCGTCGCGGGCCTGTTCGCCGTCGGCGGCTGGCAGGGGTTGACGGCGAAGGTTTCGCCGGACCTGATCCAGATGGTGAAACCGCTTGACGCCGAGCTCCCCATCACCGGCTTCCTGTTCTCGAACCTGCTCGCCGGGATGTTTTATTGGTGCATGGATCAGACCAACGTGCAACGCGTTCTGGGAGCGCGGTCGGTGGAGCAGGGCCAGAAGGGCGCCATCTTCGCCGGTTTCCTGAAGCTCTCGATCCCCTTTATCCTGGTGCTGCCGGGCGTGATCGCACACGCGCTGTATCCGAACCTGGAGCGCTATGACGCGGCGTATCCGCGACTGGTGCAGAACATCCTGCCCGTCGGCCTGCGTGGCGTGGTGCTGGCCGGATTGATCGCCATCCTGATGTCCTCGATGAGCGCGTGTTATAACTCGAGCGCCACGCTGGTGGTCCGCGACTTCGTGATGCGCTACCGGCCGCATCTCTCCGAGGCGAAGCAACTGTCCATCGGGCGGCGGGTCACGGTACTCATGGCCGTTTTCGGCATACTGGCGGCGCCGCTGGTCGGCCTCTCGGTCACAATCTGGCACTACCTGCAGTTGATCTCCGCGTATCTCTCGATACCGCTGTCCGCGGTGATCTTCGTGGGCCTGCTTTGGAAGCGCGGCAACACCGCGGGGGCGATCGCGGGCGGCGTGGCGGGGTTCGGCCTGGGCATGTTCCTGTTCCTCGACGAGACGCTCAAGTGGTCTCTGCCGGTGCTATCGCATCCTTATATGCACTCGTTCCTGCACCGCACGTTTTTCGTGTGGCTGTTCGCGGCGGGAGTCATGATCGCCGTCAGTCTGATGACCGCGCCGCCGCATCACGCCAAGGTCGAAGGCAACGTGTTCACCATCTCGAAAGACGGCAGCAAGGGGCTGTCCGACTACCGCACCTGGGCCGTGGTGTTGTTCGCCTGCACCATCGTCCTGTGGTGGGCGTTCCGCTAAGCTCTTGCCGCCGTCCGCCGCTCGTGGAGCCAGTGCCATAAGGTCGCGTTGCGAATGCGTTCGTCGGCCGTGGCGCTGTCCGCGAGCAGCAGGCTGCCGGTATACCCCACTACCAGCAGGATGACGTGGCCGATGGCCCCGACCATGTAGTCGTGCCAGGGGAAGTTGTATGGTCCCAGGTCCACCCAGCGCTTCTCGCCCATGGTCAGCGTGGCCCAGATGGTGAACGCCCAGCAAGCCGCGATCCCCACGTAGACACCCTTGCGATGGGCGCGGCGGCTCAGGAACGCGAGCAGGAACAGCCCCGCCAATCCGCCGCTGACCACGGCCGACACCGAGAACCACATGGAGAGCGCGCTGCCTTTGGTGTGCGCCAGGATGACGGCCGTGCCCGCCGCCATCAAGCCGATCACCGCAACGATCAACTTGCCCAGCCGCAGGCGCTGTTTGTCGGTGGAGGCCGGGCGCATCAGTCGGTACAAATCCTCCACGCCGACCACCGCCAGCGAATTGAGGTCGCTCGCGAGCATCGACATGGCCGCGCCGGTGAGCGACGCCATGAACAAACCCGCCATCCCGGCGGGAAGGTGCGTGGAGAGGAAGTAGGGGAACACCTGGTCGGCCTTAGTGATGAACGACGGTAGTTTCTCTCCCGTCAGCTTGTAGAACGCCCAGGTGCAAGTGCCGATCAGCATGAACAATGTCCACACCGGCACGCACAGCACCGCGCCGAACGAAACGCCCTTCAGCGCCGCGCGATCCGACTTGGCCACCAGGTAGCGCTGCACCACGGTCTGGTCGGCGACGTACCGCTGCAGATACCAGAAGAAACCGTAGACGACGAGCACCACCAGGGTCGGCTTCGAGAAATCCGCCGCGGCGCTGCCCAGGCTGAACTTATGGTGCTCCGACGCGACGTGCATCACTGCTGCCGGCCCGCCTTCCGGCAAGAACAACAGGTAGCCCAGGCACACGATCACGCCCACCCATATGACGAAGCCCTGGATCACGTCCGCCCAGATCACGGCCTCCAGCCCGCCGATCACGGTGTAGAAAATCGTGGCGGCAGCCACAACCAGGATGACCACATCCACCGGCCAGCCGGTCATGCTGTTGATGGTGAGCCCCAACAGGTAGACGACAAAGCCCATCTTGGAGAAATGGGCCAGCGTGAAGGCGATGGAGCTGTAAACGCGCGTGGGGCGGCCGAAGCGCCGTCCGAAATACTCGTAAGCGCTCATGCCCACGGCCTCGCGGTAGAAGGGGATGATGACAGCGCCCACCAAACCCAGCACCACAACCACCATGAAACCGGGGACGAGCAGCGACCAGTCCTTGGCGTACGCCCAGCCGGGATAGGCCACGAACGTCACACTGCTGATCAGCGTGGCCACCAGCGACAAACCCATAGCCCACGCCGGCACCGAGCGCTTGGCGACGAAATACGTCTCGGTGGAAGTCTGCCGCCGCGCAAAGCGGATTCCGACGCCCACCAGAACCGCCATGTAACCGGCGACAATCGCCAGGTCCAGCCAGCGCAAGTTTGAACTCATGGTTTCCTCAAACCGGGGAAGCAACCGAGTATAACGAGCGCCTCGCCGAACTTGCAATGGGAGCGGGCGCGATGGAAGAATCGGACCTTGTGAAGGTCCTGGCACTTGCCGACGATGCTACGGGCGCGCTGGAAGTGGGCGCGCAGTTCGCCTGCGCCGCCGGACCCACGCCGGTCTGGCTCGGCGACGAACCGCCAGCGCCCGACGCCTTCCCTGCCCCGCTGTGCCTGGTGATCGACACGGAGACGCGGCATCTTGCGCCTGAGGAGGCCGCCGCGCGTGTCCGCCGCTTCGCGTCTCCCGGCGTCGCGGCGGTCTACAAGAAAACTGATTCGACTTTACGTGGGAGCATAGCAGCGGAGTTTCGCGCCCTGCTGGACGCATGGCCCGGGCGTCCGCTCGTCTATGTACCCGCGTATCCCGACTTGGGCCGCACGGTGGCCGATGGCGAACTTCTCGTGAATGGGCAACCGCTGACGGAAACGGCATTCGCACGGGACCCGCTCAATCCCGCAACCACCGGGAATATCCGTGCCCTGCTCGCCGGCTGCGGCGCGCCGGTCGCCGTCGTGCAGCCCGAGCAGTTGGCCGCGGCGCTCACCACAGGGAGGATCTTGATCTGCGACGGATCGCGGAACGAGGACCTTGCCGCGGCCGCCGAAGCGTTGCGCGCGGCGAACATCGAAGCGCTGGCCGCCGGTCCCGGCGCGTTCGCGGGCTATTGGGTGCGTGCGATCCTCTCGCAGCACCCCGCAGCCGCTCCCAGACGGCCCAGGATCGAGCGTTGCCTGGTGGTGAACGGGAGCCGCCACCCCGCCAGCCGCGAGCAGGTGCGCTGGGCGAAAGAACAAGGTTGGCCGGTGGTCGTATGGCGCGGCCCCGGAACGGCGTTTGCAGATCTCAGTCCCTGGACTGTGATCACGACGCCGGACCAGCTTCTGGATGACCCGCCCGCAGTCGCCTGCGGGTTGGCCCGCGCAGTCAGCCAAGCGTCCTTCGATGCGCTAGTCGTTTTCGGGGGCGACACGCTGCACGCCATCTGCGGCGCGCTTAGAATTGAAGTCGTTACGGCATGTGAGGAACTGCTGCCGGGTGTGCCGCTCGCGCGCGCGGGCGATCTCACGTTGATCACGAAAGCCGGCGGCTTCGGAGCGGCGGATCTCGCCGGCGTAATCCGCGAGCTGCTAGAGAGGTGCACATGATCCTTGGCGTCACGATGGGCGATTCGAGCGGAGTCGGCCCGGAAATCCTGTTGCGCGCTTACCGCGCCGGGGAGCTGCCCGCGAAGTTCGTGGTCTACGGAGATCTCTCCGTGCTCGATGCCTGCAACCGCCGCCTCGGTTACGCAGTCCCGCTGCGCGCGGCGAGCGCCCCGCTGGACTTGCGCGACGGCGCCCTGAACGTCATCGACCTCGGCATTCTGAGTGAAGCGGACATCACCCCCGGCAGGATCAACGCGAAGTCCGGGGCCGCAGCGCGCGAGTACGTGATCGCGGCGGCCCGTGCCGCGCTCGCCGGCGAGATCGCCGCCATAGTCACGCTTCCCATGAGCAAGGAGGCCACGCAGCTATCCGACCCCGGGTTCACGGGCCACACGGAACTGATCGGCGCGGTGTGCGGCGCGCGCGACGTGACCATCATGCTGGCTTCGGAGCAATTGATTGTGACGCACGTCAGCACGCACTGTTCGCTGCGCGCGGCGATCGAGCGCGTGAAGAAGGAGCGCGTCCAGCGCATCATCGAACTCACCTGTGAGGCCGTGGCGCGGCTCAAATCCTCGCCTCGCGTCGCCGTGGCCGGGCTGAACCCGCACGCGGGCGAAAACGGTTCGTTCGGCCGCGAGGAGATCGAGGAGATCCAGCCGGCCGTCGCGTGGGCGCGGGAGCGCGGCCTGCCGGTGGAGGGGCCGTTCGCGCCGGACACGCTGTTCTATATGGCCGTGCGCAAGAGGCGCTTCGACGCCATCGTCTGCATGTACCACGACCAGGGCCACGTGCCGCTGAAGTTGCTGGACTTCGAGAGCGGCGTCAATGTGACGCTGGGGCTGCCCATCATACGGACCTCGGTGGACCACGGCACGGCCTTCGACATCGCGTGGCAGGGCACCGCTTCGACGCGCAGTTTCGCCGCCGCGTTCAACTTCGCGCTACGTATGGCCGGGGGCGCGCGATGAGCGGCGCGGGCGCGGGAACGGTGGGGATGGTTGGGCTGGGCCTGCTCGGCGGGGCGATTGCCGATCGGCTCGCCCGGGCGGGCTTCGCGGTTTACGGCTACGACGTGCGGCCCGAGTGCGGCGGCGAAGCTCGGTCGGCGGCCGAGGTAGGGAGCCGCGCGCGCCGTATCGTGTTGAGCCTGCCGAATTCGGACATCGCCGCAACCGTGCTCGCCGAGATGGAGCCGCACCTCGCCCAGGGCGCGCTGATCGTCGACACGACCACGGGCGATCCTGAGCAGATCGCGGGCTTCGGCGCGCGGCTCGCGGCTCGCGGCGTACGATACCTGGACGCCACCGTGGGTGGGTCGAGCAAGCTGGTTCGCGAGGGAGCGGCCATCGTCATGGTGGGCGGCGACGCGGGCGCGTTCGAGGAGTGTCGAGACTTGTTCGATTGCTTCGCCGGCCGCGCGTTCCACGTGGGACCATGCGGGAGCGGTGCACGCATGAAGTTAGTGTTCAACCTGGTGCTGGGACTGAATCGAGCCGTGCTGGCCGAAGCGCTCAGCTTCGCCGCGAAGTACGGCGTGGACCCGGCGGGGGCGCTAGAAGTCCTGAAAGCGGGAGCGGCCTACTCGAAGGTAATGGACATCAAAGGCGAGAAGATGCTCAAGGGCGACTTCACGCCCGAAGCGCGCCTCTCGCAGCACCTGAAGGACGTCCGTCTGATCCTGGCCGCCGCCGGCCGCTGTGGAGCAAAAGTGCCGCTATCGAAGGTCCACCAAGAGTTGTTGGAGCAGGCCGAGAAAGCGGGATTCGGGGGCATGGATAATAGTGCGGTGATTCGGGCGTTTGAACAGGAGTAAGTTGTACTTAGCTGAAGATCTCCGGACACCGGAGCGCG
>CAYLLB010000054.1:0-30053 GCA_964384215.1 uncultured Solibacteraceae bacterium
TTCATTCGAGGGCTCTCCAAATTATCGCTGGCTGAGTTTTCGGGGAGCAGGTCAAGTTGTTGCCGCAGAGCCAGATTTTCCAGTCGCAGTTGCGCCGAGGTCTTGAACATTGAGGCGAGGGCGCCGAGCGCGGTAAACAGGTGCGGCTGCGCGGACCGAAGAAATAGATGAACGTCGATCAACTCCAATGATTGCAGATCGATCGGAATATTTTGGAGGGACAGTCTTATGACCTGCGTCTGATTCTCTAATTCGAATACGAGGCTATTCAGCCGCCCAAAGATGCGATTTCGGAATTCTCTGGAAAATGTTTTGTAAATGGCACTTTGGGGAAAGCCAATTTCACTTTCAGCGCCTTCCCCGCCTGTTCGTTGACGTCTTCTCTCCGCCCGCAACTCTGCAACTGGCCGCGTTTTCGGCGTACCCCCTTGGTGTAGAATATGCTTTGCGACTCCGGTACAATCGAGTTCCGCGTCTTATTCTGAGCGATCCGGGAGATTGGGGCCGATCCGCCAAGTTCGCTCTGTGGACAACCCTGGCGTTCCGGATATTCTATTCGGTCACGGCGGCCTTACTCTCTTCGAGACTCCGTTTGGACGGAGACGCCGTTCGCGCCAACGCTCTCACTGAAAACCTGATCTCACAAGCGGATACGTGGCGCTATGCATTGTTCGGCGTGTGGGAGAGATTCGACACGCTGTGGTACATTCACATCGCGGTCAGCGGCTATGACCGTCCGGAGAGTTCCGTATTCCCTCCGTTGTTCCCGTGGCTGATCGGGCTGGTTACTTTCTTTACGGGGTCGCCGCTGGTTTCTGCCCTGGCAGTCTCGACGGTGAGTTCCTTTTTTCTCTTTTACGGATTTCACCGGCTGGTTTCGTTTGACCTGCCCGAATCGGTGGCGAGCAGAGCCGTCATCGTGTACGCGGCGTGGCCGGCCAGTTTCATTTTCTTTGCCGGATACCCGGATTCCCTCACCATCGCGCTTATGCTCTGGGCCTTGGTTTTTGCGCGCTCGGAACGCTGGTGGCTCGCAGGGCTGGCGGGTATGCTCGCCGGACTGGCGAAGGCTGTTGGCGGGTTGGTGGCCCTTCCGCTCCTCATGATCGCTTGGCGCAAGAGGTCCTGGCGCGCCGCACCGGTGTTGCTGGCTGGCTCGGGGTACGTTCTCTACACGGCATGGCTTTACTCCACAGGGCGGCTGCTACCGATGGAAAGTTACTCCAGGTACTGGCACACGAATGTGGCACTCCCATGGGAAACCGTTTGGTCGATGCTGAGAGACGCGCGCGCCGGCAACTGGGCCATCCAGTTGCACCTGCTGATATTGGCTTTCGTCGTGGCGGTGACGTTGTTCAAGCGTGTTCGGCTCGAGTATCTGGTTTTTGCCGCCGCCGCCCTGGCTTTCGTGTTGTCGAAAAAGAGCGATCCGTCGCAGATGCAACTAACGCGTTACCTGCTAATCCTCTTCATGATGCCGCTCCATCTGGTGATTGCCGGCAAGAGCAGATATGATTTCGCAATTGAGGCGGCCGTGCTGTTCCCTCTCAACCTGCTCTTCTTCTGGCACTATCTCAACTGGTCTTTGATTACCTGAAACAAACCGCACCAGCGAGCGTGGCCGGAGGCCGACTTGCCAATGCCGCAGATGATCACCGCGTCCTTCGTTCACACCGCCAAGACATCGCTGAATGACCGGAACAAGCCAGGCAGGACCACCTGCAAGATCGCAGTCGTGCCGGCAGTCGCCGGTAGAGCGGCAGACCAGCACCATCTGCTGGAAATCAGCACTCAGCCAGACAATGCTCCATAGGCCACACTTAGCATGAAGCGTGCGGATCAGAAACGGCACGGCGTTAAGCTTCGCGCCCGAATGGCGACGATGACGTGATTGAACGGAGAAGGCGACGGCCACTCGGGACGAACATAAGAGCGGTCGCCCCAGTGAATTAGGGTGTAGTAAGCGTCAAAGCCCGCAGCCTTCAGCAAGGCTCGCACAAGCGTCGAATTGTCCTTGCAATCACCGTAATTCTTGGCGAGGGTGCTTTCCGCCGGGTGCAGCGTGTAACCGCCACCGCGCGTGACATTGAGTTGCACAGCACTCTTGTCCAAATTAGCGTTTGAGCTCTGAGGCAGCGGGTTTGATAGGTTGATTGCAGTTTTCGCCAAAAAACCAATCGCCGATCAGGAGCCCGCTGCCATGAATCGAGTATGCAGCATTTTTGCCCAGGTATTGCGGTCCATCCCGCGCCTGGAGTTCGAGGCTGCCGTTCGGGAGCACCGCGCCGAGCGTCACGCGCGCGGATTCGAGTGCTGGACCCAGATGGTCGCCATGCTGTTCTGTCACCTCGGCCGCGCCCAGTCGCTGCGGGAGATTGTGGGCGGACTGGCGGCCTGCGAAGGCAAGCTGCAGCATCTCGGCGTTACATCGGCGCCGAAGCGGTCGACCCTGGCCTACGCCAACGAGCATCGGCCCTGGGAGTTGTTCGCCACCGTTTTCCGTTCGCTGTATCAGCGCTGCCAAGCCGACGCTTGGGAGTGCGGGCGTCGGAAGTTCCGGTTCAAGCACAAGCTGCTGAGTCTGGATGCGACGCTGATCCCCCTCTGCCTGAGCGTGTTCGACTGGGCGCAGTACCGGCGCAGCAAGGGCGCGGTGAAATTGCACCTGACGCTCGACCACGACGGCTATCTGCCGCAGTTCGCGGTCATCACCGGCGGCAAGACCGCGGAGATCGAAGTGGCCCGCAGGCAGCGCTTCGAGCCGGGCACGATGCTGGTGTTCGACCGCGGCTTTCAGGACTTCCGCTGGTGGCTGCAATTGACGCTGGACAAGGTGTGGTTCGTGACCAGGCTGAAGGACAACGCCGCGTACGGCATCGTTGAGCAACGGCCCACCGACCCGACCAAGGGCATTCTGCGCGACGAAGTTATCCTGTTGACCAAGACGCAGGAGCACGGCCCGGCAGCTCGGCTGCGGCGGGTCGAGGTCGAGGGGGAGAACGGCGAGACCGTGGTCTTTGTGACCAATCACCTGAAGTTGTCGGCAGCGACGGTGGCGGCGGTGTACCGGGAGCGCTGGCAGATCGAGTTGTTCTTCAAGGCGCTGAAGCAGTCGCTACGGATCAAGACGTTTGTGGGAACCAGCACGAACGCCGTGCACATTCAGATTTGGACAGCACTGACCGCCATGCTGCTAGTGAAGTACCTGCAACTGCGGAGCACATTTGCCTGGGGCCTGTCGAACCTGGTGGCGCTGCTCCGACAACAGCTGTTTGTCTACAGAGACTTGATGACGTGGCTGAACTGCCCCTTTGAACCGCCGCCGGAGGTTGTCGTGGCGGAGCAACTTGTCCTGGAGCTTCGATGACTTGGACAGCAGGTGATCGTTGGAGAGGGGGGTCTGGTTTGACAGAAGCCGGAGAAGGCAGCGATAAGCTGAGTCGAATCAGTCCGTCCAAGAGGCCTCAGACGCTAATTTGGACAGCAGTGGAATACGCCCGTGAGCAGTAGAGTGGGAAGGCGCATAACTGCGCCATTATATCCAAATATTCCAACTTGTGGTGAAAAAACACGAGAACGATCGTTCGGCTTATCACCGGAAACGTTCGCGGTAAGACCACAATCCAAGGGCCGGGTTCGAGACATAGAAGACTTCCTCGCCATCCACCATGTTGAAGCCGTCCTTGAGTTTGGCCGGATCGTAACGCCTCATCATTTCATCCAGGGGCGCGTAGCTGAAATTGACGCTCTCGATTTCTTCCCGTGTGAGATGTCCAGGGCAATAGGTGATCTTGAAGCGGTTCTCCGACGAGCCGTGGATCAGGTGCGCGGCGACGCCCAGGCTGGCGGCCAGGTCGGCGTTCTCCTTCACTGCGCGCAGGACCGGCGGCGTGTTGATGTACCCGTACTTGCGGATCAACTTGTCGATGGCCGGGTCCTCGCCGAACTCCTTAACACCGGGCGCCAGCACGATCAAATCGGCATTGTCGGCCAAGGCCATGCGAGTGCGGTAGATGGCCTTGTTGCCGAGCCAGGTGCTCTTGAACTCGGACGGATCCAGGTACACCACGCACTTGCGGATCTCGCGGTCGAGCATCTGAAAATTGACCTTCAGGCTCAGTTCGGCGGCTTTGTAGAAACACTCGACGTCGTCGCCTACGAAAATCCCGCGGACGACCAGTTTGCCGTTGGCGTCCTTGTCCACCACCGTCTGCACGTAAACGATCGGCAGTTGCCTGGCGAAGTGGTCCGAAGCGTAGTTGAGCACGCGGCGAACGGCCGTGTCGGCCCGCCCGATAATGCGCTCCAGACCGACCACGGCGCCCAGATAGTGGCTCCGGTTGATGCCGTCTACCCCGCCGGTCCCCACGAACACGTTTTTGTTGTAATTGGCCATGCCGATGACTTCGTGCGGCACAACCTGACCGATGGAGAGGATCAGGTCGAATCCGCCTTCCACCAGCAACCGGTCTACCTGTGCCGGCCAGGGGTAGTCCAGCCTGCCCTCGCTCTGTTCCTGAATGAAGGAAGCGGGGACCTCACCGAGCGTGACCAGGCCGTTGCGCCAGTCGTGCACGCGGAACAGGTCGAGCGGCATTTCACCGAACATGCGGCGGATCTCGTCGGCCGTCATCGGCGCGTGGGTGCCTATGGCGGGCAAAACGTCACTGAGTTTTGAACCGTAGTATTCCCACGCGTAGCCGGTCAACACGCCCGCGTGCGAGTGGAATCGGGTGAAGTCCGGGGGAAGGCAAAGCACCTTTCGCCGCTCGCCGAGTCTGCCAAAGGCTGTGAACAGAGCGTTCCTAAGATCTTGCGGGGACAAGTTCGCGCTGGGCGAACCGGCACTGAAATAAAGGCTCATACGTACAATCCCATGGTATCGCGCCGGAGGAACGGCACGCAGCGTGGAAGGATCGGGACTCAAAAGGAGGAATCAGTACGTTACGCCTAAAGTACTACGTGATTCGAGCCGATAAGCCCTGAGGGAACGCTGAAACCGCGGTGGCCGGCTGATGGCCTGCTGCGGAAGCGTACCCAACTACCGGGTTTCTGGTGTGGAGAAGTTCTCGGGATGGCTATCAGTTTCCCGGATGAGTCTGCGAGATGAAACGACAAGGAAAAATCCGTCAGGAAGCATGGCGTTGTTCGCCGACCGGAGAGGACGCCGGGCATTCCGGGAGCCGGATCTATCCCTCTTGTGTCAATCAAGTACTGAGAGAAATAAGGGTTGTATCTAAGAACTTACTCTGATTTCAGAGGAGTTCCGTGGATGGTAACTTTAGCCTAGCAAAGAATTTTGCTACGCAGGGAGAGGAGAACAAGTAAATGAAGCTCATTTGGAAGTTGAGAATTTGGAAAGATACACGCGGCCAGGATCTCATCGAGTACGCTCTGATGGCAGGTTTCGTGGCCGTCGCGGCCGGCGCGATCATGCCCGATGTCGTCACCAGCATCAGCACGATCTTCAGCAAGATCAGCAGCGTATTGACGAAAGCGGCCGACCAGGGCGGGGCCTCCTCCTAGACCGCCTGCCGGCGGGTGGACGGGCAAAACCGCCTTCCCCCATCCGCGCGTGCAGGTTGGGCGATGCTTTGCCCGTCAGAAGACGTGAGACGTCTCCGGCAGCGAAAACGCCTCACGATCAACAACTCAAGATTAGAGCCGCAGCCGGTTTAACCCGGGCGGCTCTTTTTTTGCTGGCTCGGCAAGCAAAGCTCATGCCCCGGGGCTGCTATCCCACAAGTTTGCTATAGCGGTTGCCGGCAAAGTCCCAGTTGATGACGTTATAGAAGGCCGTCACGTATTCGGCGCGGCGGTTTTGGTACTTAAGGTAGTAGGCGTGCTCCCAGACGTCGATGCCGAAGATCGGAGTTTGGCCCTGCATCCAGGGGTTATCCTGATTCGGCGTGCTCTGAATCATCAGTTCGTTGCCCGAGCCCAGTGTCAGCCACGCCCAGCCACTTCCGAAGACACCCAAAGCGGCCTTGGTAAACTGCTCGCGGAACTTGTCATACCCGCCGAACTTTCTCTCGATTGCCTTGGACAGCTCGCCTTTAGGGCCTTCGCCTGAGTTCTTAGCCAGCGACAGCCAGAAGAGGGAGTGGTTTGCGTGGCCGCCGCCATTGTTGCGCACGGCGCTACGGATCGATTCCGGAAGGCTCTGCCACTCTCGTATCAACTCTTCCAACGTCTTCCCGGCCAGCTCCGGGTGACCGGCCACCGCGCTGTTAAGGTTATTCACGTAAGTGGCGTGGTGTTTGGAGTGGTGGATCTGCATAGTCTGCGAGTCGATGTACGGTTCGAGCGCATCAACTGCGTACGGCAGCGGCGGCAGCGAAAACGGGCCCTTGGGGGGCGCGGCAGGCTGCGCGCCGAGCTTGTCTGGAACCAGCAGGGCGGGGGCAGCGCTCATTACGGAAAGGGCTTGGCGGCGTGTTATCACCGGAATCCTCCTCAACTTGCTCTCTGTTTTGACAGATGATCAAGCCGAGACGCCGGATGCCGCGATCTGCAGCCGTTTTGCGACTTCGGCGGCAACCACCCGGACGCCGGGTTCGCTCAGCGTGCTTCCGAAGCCGGTGGACACGTCCACGATTTCGATTCCGCCGTGCACCAAGGGGCGCCAGGCCTGGGCTGCGGCCGGGTAGATGCCGGGTCGCGGCGTGGTTGAGCGGAAGAGCACCACCGATCCGCCATAGGGCTGCGCCGCGTAGTTCGATTGTGCTACGCGGTTCGCCAATCGCGCATTCTCCCGGCTTCGTGACATGCCGGCACGGTGGGCCGCCAAAGCGGCCTTCTCACCCCAAGCGGCTCGGAACAAGGAAATGCGCTGGCCCAGGTGCCGCCAACCGCCTCCGTTGAAGAAGGCCCCGGCATGCGCTCGAATCCTGCGCGCCCCGTGCCGCAACGGCTCAACCACGCGCTCCCGCGCGGCGAGACGGTTTTTCCAACCGGTCGGGTACGCATCAAGCAACGCCAGCAGTGCGGCATGCTCGCCACTTTGCTCAAGCTGCCGCGCCATCTCGTAAGCCACCAGGCCGCCGTGACACAGTCCGATGAGAAAGTACGGGCCTTCGGGCTGCGCGGACCGCATGGCCACGAGGTTGCGTGCGGCCTGCGCTTCGATGGCGTTGGTGGCGCCGATCTCCTCCGGCTCGAGCGGCGCGAAAGCCAGCACCGGCAAATCCTTTGGAAGATGTCTGGCGAGTGCGCCGAAACCCGCCAGGATTTCATCGTGGCCCGCGGCGCAGAACAGCGCGGGGCGGGTGCCTTCTGGCCGGATGGCAACCAGGTGGCGGTGCAGCCGCGCGCGCGGCTTAGCGTCCTCGATTTCCCGCGCCAGGGCGGCAATGGTGGGTTCTTCTAAAAAGCGTACGAATGCCAGCTCGACGTGGAATTCCTTGGCGACGTGCGCAACAAGCTGCGCCGCCCCGAGCGAATCGCCGCCGACACTGAAGAACGGGTCGTTCACACCGACGCGCTCGACGCCCAACATCCCGCGCCAAATCGCCGCCAAGCGCGTTTCCAGGGGCGTGCGCGGGGCAACGTACTCGGCACGCAGCCCGTGTTCATCGATCGGCTCAACTCCCAGCCGCGCTGCCAGTCCGATGCGCTGCAGCTTACCGGTGGGGCCTTTGGGGATTGAATCGACGAAGCGCACGACGCGCGGAACCTTTGACACGTTCAGCCTCGACGCGACGAATTCGCGCAACTCCCGCTCGTCGAGGCTTGCGCCGGACTTCCGGACCACGGCTGCGCCGACTTCCTCTCCCAGCCTCGTGTGCGAAACGGCGAATGCCACCGCCTGCGCCACAGCCGGATGCTCCAGCATGGCCTCGTCAATCTCGCGCGGGGAGATGGTCTCGCCGCCACGATTGATGATCTCCTTGAGGCGTCCGGTGAGGAACAGGTAACCGTCGCCGTCGAGGTACCCCTGATCGCCGGTGCGAAACCACCCGTTGGTGAAAGCCTTCCGGTTGGCCTCCGGTGCGCCCAGGTAGCCGCTGGTGACACTGGGGCCGCGGATGACAACTTCGCCCGTGGCGCCAGCTCCTAACAGGCGGCCCTCCGCATCCATGATGGCGACTTCCGGGCCCGAAGCCACCCCCACCGACCCGGCCTTGTGCGCCCGAGGCGGCAGCGGATTGCTGGTCATCTGGTGCGCGGCTTCCGTCATGCCGTAGCTTTCGAGCACCGGGGCCTGGAAAACAGATTCGAGCGTGCCGAGCAGCGAAGGCGCCAGGGACGCCGAGCAGGAGCGGATGAACCGCAGCCGGCGACGGGTCACAATCTCGCGCTGGGCTTCGGCGCGCGCCAGGATTTCCTGGTGCATCGTCGGCACGGCTGTGTACCAGGTGGGGCTGAATTCATCCAGCCAGCCGAAGAACCGGGCCGCGGAGAAACCGGGTGTTGCCACGACATTCGCGCCGGAAGCCAACGAGGCAAGCACCGCGGCTACCAGGCCGTGTATGTGGAACAGCGGCATGACGTTGAGGCAGCGGTCTTCGGGTGTGAGCGCGAACGAGCGCGCGATGTTGTACGCCGAGGCGCAGAGGTTGCGGTGCGAAAGCGGCACCATCTTGGGCCGCGAGGTGGTGCCGGATGTGTGCAGGATCAACGCCACATCTTCCGGCACCGGCCCGTCATCAGCCCCGGCCGCCGCCCCCGGTGCGTCCAGGACGAATTCGCCCGCGGCACTTCCGTTTTCGACGTGCAATTCCACAACGCGGGTGCCCAGTTCAGCGGCCACCGTGCGCACCGGGGAATCCACGCCTTCGCGCACCAGGACCAGCTTGGGAGCCAGGTCCTTCAAGTAAAACTCGAATTCGCCTGCGACGTAGTTCGGATTGAGCGGTGCGCACACGGCCGCGCCCGCCACGGCGAGGAACGACGCAGCCATCTCCGGACCATTCGCCAACACAATAGCAACACGGTCCTGCTGCTCGACGCCAAGCGATCGCAGGCGCGCACGGGTGGATCCAACCAGCGTGTTGAGCGCGTCGTAAGAAAGCGGAGTACGGCCCGGCGCGAGCAGCGCGGGCGCGTCCGGGGTAATGCTTGCCTGTCGCGCCAGCAGTTCCGGGATTGTCTCTGGATTTGTCCCGGCGCTCATGTACATCTACCGCTTGCCTGCCTTCACCAGGGGCGTGACCACGACGCTGCGAACCTCGATCTCCCGGTGGTCGCCCTGAATGAAGATAGGGCCAGGCGTGGACTCGTCGGTGTCCATGACAATGGCCGTGGGGCCCTCGATCACTTGCTTGTCGATGACCTTCGTGTCGTTGAGCGTCACCGTCACATCGCGTCCGATAAGTGTGACATCCAGCGTCTGCCACTCGCCTGCGGGCTTACTGGCGTTCACCGACGGCGGGATGCGGCTATAGAGGGCGCCCATCATGTGAGTCCCGACGGGCTTGCCATAGCTATCCGCGATCTGCACTTCATAGCGCCCGCGCAAGCCGAGGCCGCTGTTGCTGCCGGCGGGGATGCGGTACTCCATGTGGATCTTGAAATTCCAAAACTTGCGCTCGGAAATGATGTTCGGCGCGGCGGCCATGTTCGTAAGCAGGCCGTCTTTCACTCGCCAGGCGAACTCGCGGTTCTTCTCCACCGGCATCCACCCCTTCAGGTTCCTGCCGTTGAACAGCTTGATGGGCTTGGCTTCGACCCACGTGCCATCGTCCTTGTCGGTGATCACGGCCGCGCGAGTGCCGGTCCACTTAAACGCCGGCTTGTCGTATCCCTCCACCGAGAAGGATCCATCCAGCCTGCCGTCCACCAGTTTGGCGCGATAGATGCCCTTCTGCCGGGCCTTGTCGTCGCCCGGCACGCGGACGTAGCCGCGGGTGAAACTGAAGCTCAGCTCGCCGTCGCGGATGGCGAAGTCGCGGACCACGTCGCAATCGCCGCCGGGCGCGCCGACGAACTTGCCGGTGATTTCGTTGGTCCCCGCACCGTTGACCTCCAGCCACCAGGCTCGCGTCCGGCCGTCCTCCGGCTTGATGTTCCAGCGGCCGTTGAATGAAGCGTCGCCGGCGAAAGCGCCGATGGCAAACACGAGAAGGGTAAGTAAGGTACGCATGGCTTGATTCCGAAATTATACTAGGTTGAGCGCCATGATAGCCGTTCACATCGAAGACGGGCGCGTCGAGATCCGGCGCAAGCCCATGCCGAAACGCCCGAAGGGCCACGCGTTGATCAGCCTGGTGGTGGGAGGCATCTGCAACACGGACCTGGAACTCCAGCGCGGCTACTACGGTTTCCGCGGCACGCCGGGCCACGAATTCGTGGGCGAAGTGGTGGAGGCGGATGATGCGCGCTGGGTCGGCAAGCGCGTAGTGGGCGAGATCAACCTGGCCTGCGGCAAATGCGAATGGTGCCGCCGCGGGCTGGGCCGCCACTGCCCGCACCGCACGACGCTGGGCATCGTGAAGCATCCAGGTGTGTTCGCCGAGTATTTCACACTGCCCATAGAAAACCTACGCGTGGTGCCGCGCAACGTTCCGGACGACGCGGCGGTGTTCACCGAACCGATCGCCGCGGCGTGCGAGATTCTGGATCAGGTCAAAATCCCGCGTGGAGGTGAGGTGGCGCTGATCGGTTACGGCAAGCTCGGGAGGCTGATCGAGCAAGTGCTCGCGGCGCATGGCTGTAAAGTGCGAGTGTTCCGGCGCGAGACGCCTAGGCGCGGGAGCTACCGTTGGGTGGTGGAGGCGACCGGCACAGCCGAAGGGCTGAACCAAGCGATCACCATGACAGAACCACGAGGCACGCTGATCCTGAAATCCACCGTTCACGGATCGGTGCCGATGGACGCGGCCGCAGCAGTGGTAAACGAGATCACGATTGTCGGTTCCCGCTGTGGAAGGTTCGACCCGGCGCTCGCGCTGCTACGCAAGGGCAAGATACGCACAAAGTCGCTGGTCTCCGCCCGGTACCCGTTATTTGAAGCGCCCGCCGCGTTCGAGAAAGCCGCCGAGCGCGGCGTGCTGAAGGTGCTGCTGGACGTGTAAAGGGCGTTACGCCGGCACGTCCCCGACTTCCAGGCACAACTCAATCGCCTCGCGAATACGTTGCGTGTCTTCATCGAGAGATCGCGCTTGCGTATGACATCCCGTGAAGGTTTCGCGGGGATTCTCTTCACGCCCCCCACCGCTGCAGAATCGGTCCGTAGGCGTCGATTCGGCGGTCTCTTAGGAAAGGCCAGTTTCTTCGCACTTCTTCCACTTGTCGGGGATCGCAGTCCACTACGAGGGTTTCTTCTTTGTCCGTCGAGGCCTGTGCCAGGATCTCTCCGAAAGGTCCTGCCACAAACGACGAGCCCCAGAATTCGAGCGTTCTTTCCACCCCCACCCGGTTCACTGCAGCCACGTAAACTCCGTTGGCGATGGCGTGGGCTCGCTGGACGGTGATCCACGCGTCGCGCTGCGCCGCTCCGTGCTGCTCCTTTTCGTGCTGGTGCCAGCCGATGGCCGTTGGATAGAAGAGCACCGTCGGGCCGCCCAGCGCGGCCAGGCGCGCGGCTTCCGGGTACCACTGGTCCCAGCACACCAGCACCGCGATGCGGCCGTAGCGCGTCTCAAAACTCGGGAAGCCCAGGTCGCCCGGCGTGAAGTAGAACTTCTCGTAGTAGCACGGATCGTCCGGGATGTGCGTCTTCCGGTACGTGCCGAGCAGTGCGCCGTCGGCGTCGATTACCGCCGCCGTATTGTGGTAGAGTCCCGCGGCTCGGCGCTCGAACAGCGAGGCTACGATCACAACGCTCAACTCGCGCGCCAGTACCCCGAGCGTTTCCGTGGTGGGGCCGGGCACGGGTTCGGCCAGCGCAAAGAGTTCGGCGTTTTCCTCGCGGCAGAAATACTCGGAGCGGAACAACTCTTCCAGGCACACGATCTGCGCGCCGCGCGAGGCCGCCTCGCGGATCTTCCACACGGCCTTGGCCAGGTTTTGATTGGGGTCCGCGGCGCAGGCTGTCTGCACGAGGCCCAAGCGGAACTTGTCGTTCATCGTGTGCGGCATAGTAAGATTGTTCCACATGGCTCGTCGTCTTTCTATTCTCTTTGCACTCATTGTTTGCCGGCTCGCAGCCGCGCCGCCTACTCCGCGCGAGCATCTCGGCTTCACGCCCGGCGAGGATTACAAATTGGCGGATTACGGCCAGATTACTGGCTATTTTGAGAAGCTTGCGCAATCGAGCGACCGCATTCGTTGGATGGAGTTCGGGCGCACGTCGCTCGGCAAGCCCATGTACGTTGCGTTCATCTCCTCGGCGGAAAATCTGCGAAAGCTGGAGCATTATCGCGACATCAGCCGCAAACTCGCACTGGGCGAGGCTTCGCCGGAGGAAGCGCGCAAGCTCGCCGCCGAAGGCAGAGCCATCGTGTGGATCGACTCCGGCTTGCACGCTACCGAAGTCGCCCCCGCGCAGCACGCGCCGGAACTGGCCTGGCGCATGGTCACGGACGAGAGCGAGGAAACGCGCCGCATTCGCGAGAACGTGATTCTGCTGCAGGTGCCCGTCATCAACCCCGACGGCCTGGACATGGTGGCGCAGTGGTACCGGCGCAACGTGGGCACGCCGTACGAACTCGCGCCGCTGCCGTGGCTCTACCAGAAGTACGCCGGGCACGACAACAATCGCGACTTCTTCATGATGAATTTGACCGAGACTCGGCACGTCGCGCGGATGCTGTTCGACAAGTGGTTCCCGCAGATCGTCTACAACCAGCACCAGCAGCCAGCGTTCCCCGCGCGCATCTTCGTGCCACCATACGCCGAGCCGCTCAATCCGCACATCCCGGCGGCGGTGATGGAAGGCATCAACGGGATCGGCGCGGCCATGGCGGAGCGGTTCGCGCTCGAAAACAAGCCCGGCGTGATCAGCTACAGCAGCTTCGACGGCTGGTGGAACGGCGGGCTGCGCAGCGTGCCGGCGTTTCACAACATGCACGGCATCCTGACGGAGACCGCGCTTTACTCCTATGCCACCCCGCACGTTTACTCACCCGCTGAATTCCCCGAGCGCTTCGCCGGCGGTATCCCGTCGAAGGAGCCGACCATCTTTTACCAGCGGCCCTGGATGGGGGGCAAATGGGGTGTGCGCGACGCCATCGAGTATATGCTCACGGCGGATTTCGCCATTCTCGACCTGGCCGCGGGCCGCTCCTCGCGCTTCCTGATGAAGGCGTACGATCTGGCGCGCGCATCCATCGAAGCTGGCAAGAAGGGGTCGCCGTACGCTTATGTGGTGCCGGCGGAGCAGTGGGACCGGTCGAACGCCATCGAGATGCTGCGGCGCCTGCAGATGGGCGGTATCCGTGTGCATCGTGCGAAGTCGGAGTTTACGGCAGGCGGCAAACGTTACGACGCCGGATCGCACGTGCTCGTGGCGGCGCAGCCATTCCGGCCTTATCTCATGGACCTGATGGAGGCGCAGAAGTTCCCCGAATTGCGCTCCGGCGCCAACGGGCCGGTACGCCGTCCATACGACATCGCGGGCTGGACGCTGCCGATGCTGATGGGCGTCAAGGTGGACCGCATCGACACGCCGTTCGAGGCGGACCTCGAAGCGGTAAGCGAGATCCCGCCGGTGACGCCGGCGTTCGTCGAGGCTGCCAGGAAATTTCTGCCGCCGCGCGTGGCGCTGTACGAACCCTGGACCGCCAACATCAATACCGGTTGGACCGAGTGGGTGCTCGACGCGCACCAGGTCTCCTACACCAAACTGCACAACGAAGACATCCGCAAGGGCAGCTTGCGGGAGCGCTTCGACGTCATCATCCTGGCTTCGCAGTCGGCAGCCTCCATTTTGCATGGAACGCGCGAGGGCGAGACCAGCCGCGGGAAGGTGGACGCCTGGGCGCCGCAGGCCCTGCAACGGCCAGAATACACGGGCGGCATCGGGCTCCCCGGCCTGGCGAACCTGGATGACTTCGTTCGCGCGGGAGGCACGCTGGTGGCGGTGGACAATGCGGCCTCGCTGATCATCGATAACTTCGGGCTGCCCGTTCGCAACGTGGTTCCCGGCGCCGCCGACTACTCGGTGCCGGGATCGCTCCTGCGGGTGAAGGTCGACAACAAGCAGCCGCTGGCTGCCGGCATGCCGCCGGAAGTGGCGGCGTTTGTCGAGGGCGGGCAGGCGTTCGAGATCACGCTGCTCGACCAGTTCAACAAGGGCGACCGCGAGGTGCGCAGCGTGGCGCGCTACGCTGAGTCCAACTTGCTGGCAAGCGGCTGGCTGACCGGCGAGCGCACCATCGCCGGCCGTCACGCGGTAATGGAGGCGCGGCACGGCGCAGGGCGCGTGGTGCTGTTCGGGTTCCGCCCCGACTTCCGCGGGCAATCTTTCGGAACGTTCCGGCTTCTTCTGAACGCGATTTACCTGAGCGCCCGAGTTCGCTAGCATTGTCTACATGGCGAAGGCGAGCAAAGGCTTGATTATGGTAACGTGCCCTTGCTGCAAGGCGGAACTCAAGGTGGACCCCTCCACCGAGGCCGTCATCAGCTACAAGGAATTCGAACGTCCCCGCACCCTGGAGGACATCGAAGCGGGCGTCGTGAAAGTGCGCGGCGAAGCGGCGCGCCGCGAAGAGTTATTCCAGCGCTCCGTCGCCGAGCACAAGGTACACCAGGAAGTGCTCGCGAAGAAATTCGACGAATTGTTCAAGCAGGCTAAAGAGAGCCCCGACAAGGGCCCTCGCCTGCGAGATGTGGACCTGGACTGAGCGGAGCGGTTTACGCCACTGTGCTGTCCAGCGCCTGGCCGAGGTCCCACAGAATGTCGTCGAGGTCTTCGAGGCCGATCGAGAGGCGGATCATGTCGGGCTCAACGCCGGCAGCCTTCTGTTCGGCGGCGCTCAACTGCTGATGCGTGGTCGAGGCGGGGTGAATCACCAGACTGCGCGCGTCGCCCACGTTCGCCAGATGCGAAAACAGCTTCACGCTGTTGATGAACTTCACTCCGGCTTCATAGCCGCCCTTGACACCGAAACTAAAGATGGAGCCCGCGCCCTTGGGCAGGTACTTCTCCGCCAACGCCCGGTAGGGGCTCGAAGCCAGCGACGGGTATTTCACCCAGCCGACCAGCGGATGCTGTTCCAGAAACTCCGCGACGGCGCGCGCGTTGGCGACGTGACGTTCCATGCGCAGGCCCAGCGTCTCGATGCCCTGCAATAGCAAGAAAGAATTGAACGGGCTGATGCACGGGCCCATATCGCGCAGGCCCTCTACGCGTAGTTTGGCGATGTATGCCTGATCTCCAAAGACCTTTCTGAAGATCATGCCGTGGTAGGCGCGGCTCGGCGCGGTGAGCTGCGGAAACTCGCCCTTCTCCCAGGGGAATCTTCCGCTGTCCACCACGATGCCGCCGATGGAGGTGCCGTGCCCGCCAAGGAACTTGGTGAGCGAGTGCACGACGATGTCGGCGCCGTAGTCGACGGGGCGGCAGAGATACGGCGACGCGAAAGTGTTGTCGACGATCAGCGGAATGTTGTGCGCGTGCGCGATGCGGGCCACAGCCTCAATGTCCAGGACGTTGCCGCGCGGATTGCTGATGGTCTCGCCATACAGGCACTTGGTCTTGGGCGTAATAGCGCGCTCATAGTTGGCGGGATCGTCCGGCTCGACGAAATGCACGTTGATGCCGAACTTGCGCAGAGTCCCGTCAAAGAGCGTGTAGGTTCCGCCGTAAAGCGTGCTGGACGACACCATCTCGTCGCCGGCTTCAAGAATGTTCGTGACGGCCAGCAGTTCCGCGGCCTGCCCGCTTGCGGTGGCCACGGCGCCTACGCCGTTTTCGAGCGATGCCACGCGCTGTTCAAGGACCGCCGTGGTGGGATTGCCCAGGCGAGTGTAAATGTTGCCCGGCTTTTCGAGCGCGAACACCGCGGCGGCGTGCGCGGTGTCGGCAAAGACGTAGGACGTCGTTTGATAGACTGGGACAGCGCACGCGCCGGTAGTAGGTTCGGGCGTATAGCCCGCGTGCAATGCACGTGTGGAAAAGCCGAAGGCTCTTCCGGTTTCTTTCTTGTCTGACATGATTTCTTACGCGAGCCAGCGGTCGAGGTTATCGGCCACGAAGGCGTCGTCGTTCAAATCCGGATAGGCGCGGTACACGCGGTCGATCTCTTCCGACTGCCCCGGCGACATATCCTCGGCCGGATTCAGGCACCAGCGTCCGGTGAACAGCCCCTGGCGCCGCAGCACTTCGTGCAGGCCGGCGATGCAGCCGTGGAAATTGTTGGGTGGATCGAAGAACGCCGCGTTCGTGTCGGTCACCTGAGCCGCCAGCGTCAACCAGGACGGATCGAGCGCGGCGCCGCTTGCAATCGTCGCATGGATGCGGTCGAGCAACTCCACGGCGCGCTTGGTCCAAACGGCCCAATGCCCCAGCAGGCCGCCCACGATGCGCATGCTCTTCCCGCCGAATCGAAACTCGGTCAGCAGGTCGATCACAATGTTGTCGTCGTTACCCGTGTAGAGTGCGATGTCGCCGGCGCGTCCCGAGTCCACCACGGCGCGCACCACGTCCTGCGTCTGGTAGCGGTTGAACGGCGCCATCTTGATGGCGACCACATTTTCGATTTCCGCGAAACCGCGCCAGAATTCGTACGGCAGGATGCGCCCACCCACGGCGGGCTGCAGGTAGAAGCCGAAGATGGGTATGATCTGGGCGACGGCGCGCGCGTGTGCGAGCATCTCCTGCACGGTTGCATCGCGCATGGCCCCCAGGCTCAGCAGTCCGGCGTCATAGCCCAACCGCGCGGCCAGTTCGGCCTCCTTCACCGCCTGCTGCGTCTTGCCGACCACGCCGGCCACCTTGATCGCATCGTGCTTGCGTAGTTCCTCGACGCCGAGCGAGAGCACCGGCTCCAACAAGCCGACCTTGGGATCCCGGATTTCAAACTGCGTGGTGTGCACGGCGATCGCCGCGCCGCCCGCGCCCGCAGCCATGTAATAGCGGGTTAGCGCGCGCTGGCGCCGCTCGTCCAGCTTCCGGTCCGCTGTGAGGGCCAGCGGATGCGCCGGAATGACCACACCCTGCTTCAATTTCGTGCGCCAAGACATCAGAATTTACCGTCCCTTGTTTCAAAATGCGTGGGCTTGGCCCAGCTCGATCCACCCTGGCGGATCCATGCGGCGAGCCAGTCGATCATCTGCTCGACGCTGACTTCCGGGTATCCGAACACCGCCTGGCAATGCGAGGCGTTGTTGAGCAATGCCGAGGGCGCCTCGGCGCCTTCGATCACCGGTTCAACTCCGAAGCGCTGTCCGAACTGGTGCGCGATCCAGCGGACCGAGAGCGTCTCGGGCCCGGTCATGTTCAGGATGGCGGGCGGCGAAGAACAGATCGCGAAGCTGCGCAGCGTGATCGAATTCGCGTCGCCTTGCCAGATGACGTTGACCGCGCCCATGGTGACGTCCACCGGGCGTCCTTCGAACACTTTCCGGCCGATGTCGAGCAGGACGCCGTACCGCAAATCGATGGCGTAATTGAGGCGCAGCAACACGCACTTGGTGCCATAGCGCTTCGAAAAATACTGGAACATTCGCTCGCGCCCGAGCACCGATTGCGCGTATTCGCCGACGGGCCCCGGCGGACACGCTTCGGTCGGACCGCCCGTCGCGATAGGCGTGAAGGGATAGACGTTACCGCTCGAAAACACCACGATCTTCGCGTCGCGATAGCGCTCGGCCACCAGCGCCGGCAGATACGTATTCATGGCCCAGGTGAGTTCTTCCGAGCCTGTCGAGCCGAACTTGCGGCCGGCCATGAAGACGACGTTCGGCGCGTCGGGGAGCTTCGCGAGGCTCTCCGCGTCCAGCAGGTCGGCGGCAATCGTCTCGATGCCGCTGCTTTCTAACTGATCGCGCACGCCGGCTTCGCTGAAGCGCGCCACCCCGAGGATGCGCCGGGAGGTGCCCGCCGCCTCGCTCGCCCGCCGCGCGCGCCGCGCCAAGCTTGGCCCCATCTTGCCAGCCACGCCAAGAATGAGGATGTCGCCCAAAATTTCCTTGAATGCCGCGACGTCGCGCGCGCTGGGCCGAGCGAGGACGTCTTCCAGTTCTTGTTCGTTTTGTATGATCACCGTTTGTATCCGATCTTGCGCAGCAGCCCGTGCCGCCACTCGACGTCGGCCGGAGTCTCCACGCCTTTAGGGGATGAACCGTCGATCACGCCGAGAACCCCACGTCCCAGTTCGGTTTCGGCGACAATGACTTCCACCGGATTCGCCGTAGCGCAGAATATGGAGCAGACTTCCGGCACGTCCTGAATGCGGTTGAGAATGTTGATGGGGTATCCATCGCGGATGGCCACGTAGAAGGTATGCCCCGCGGCGACCGCGGTTGCGTTGCGCGCCGCCAGCGCTTTCAATTCGTCGTCGTTGCCTTCCACGCGCACCAGGCAGGCGCCCGAGGCTTCGCTGAAGGCGATGCCGAACTTCATCTGCGGCACCGTGTTCACGATCGCTTCGTAGATGTCCTCCACGGTCTTGATAAAGTGGGTTTGGCCGGCGATGAGGTTGCCGCCATCGGGGACTTCCAGGCGCACGACTTTGAGTTCCATACGATCTCCGGGAGATACTCCTAACTATAATTGATGGGACGGTGAGGATGGTACGCGAGTTGGACACAGTGCCGCTGACGGTGGTGGGCGAATTTCACGCGCGGCGGCGCAGCAACTTCGTCGAACCCTACGATCACCGCATCCACGAGTGGATCGAGATCCCTCCCGGATGGGAGCGCCCCCGGCGCGCGTCGTCGAAAGACCGCATCGGCGCCAAGCCGGTGCGCGCGGCAAACCCCGAGGAACTCGACGGCCTGATTGTCCACGTGGAGGTGGCCGAACCGCCCGAGCGCGGGAGGATGGGCGTGGGCCGCGTCCTCGAAGTGCTGGGACGGCGCGAGGACTTCGGCGTCGACGTCGAAATGGTCATCCGCAAGCATGGCCTGCCGCACGTGTTCCCGGAGCGTGTGCTGCTGGAGTCGCACAACATGGCGCTCCACGCCGGAGCGGCGAGCGCCCAGGGGCGCCGCGATTTCCGCTCGCTCGACGTGGTGACCATCGACGGCGAAACCGCGCGCGATTTTGACGACGCGGTGTGGGTGGACAGGTTGGCCGATGGCACCTACGCCCTGCACGTACACATCGCCGACGTCGCCCATTTCGTGCGTCCCGGTTCGGCCATCGACGTCGAGGCGCGCCTGCGCGGCACCAGCGTCTACTTCCCGGACCGCGCCGTGCCCATGCTCCCCCTGGAGCTTTCCACCGATCTGTGCTCGCTCAAGCCCAACGAGGACCGGATCGTGTTGAGCGTGCTGCTTACCATCGACCGTCACGGCGACGTCGTCCGCCAGGAGTTCGCGCGCGGCATCATCCGCAGCGTCGAACGCATGACCTACACTGCCGTGCAGCAGGTCTTGGACGGCGATACGGAAGCCACCGCGCGCTACGAGCGCCTGGCGCCGCGGTTCCGCCTGATGGAGGAACTGGCGCGGATTTTGAACAAGCGGCGCGAGCGCCGCGGCTCGATCGACTTCGACCTGCCCGAGCCTGTCATCGACTTCGACGAAGCCGGCGAGATGACGGCCATCAGTCCCGCGCCTCGCTACATGGCACACCGCATCATCGAGGAGTTCATGCTGGCGGCCAACGAAGCTGTCGCGTCACATCTCGAACACCTGGACCTTCCGTTCCTCTACCGCATACACGAACCGCCGGACGCCGATCGCGTCATGGAGTTCGAGGACATCGCGGCGGGCTTCGGCTACTCGCTCGGATTCGCCGCCTTGCCCGTGAAGCGCTTCCCCATGGTGGACCGCAAGCGGGACGGCCGCAAGATCCGAAAAGACCTGGTGCTGGCGGACGAGCGGCTGGAAGTGACTTCGCGCCACTACCAGCGGCTGGCCGCGAGGCTGGAAGGCAAACCCGAAGAGCGCATCCTGAACTACATGATGCTGCGCTCGCTCAAGCAGGCGCGCTACTCGGCCGAAAACACGGGCCATTTCGCGCTGGCATCGCACTGCTACACGCACTTCACCTCGCCGATACGGCGCTACCCGGACCTGATCGTGCACCGCGTGCTATCCACAACGCTACCCGGCGCGCGCGGCACGCGCTACGAGATGGATGAACTGAAGGCGCTGGCGGCCGAGACGTCCCTGGCCGAACGTCGCGCCGCCGACGCCGAGCGCGAACTGGTGTCCTGGAAGAAGGCCAAGTTCATGGCGGAGCACGTGGGCGATCATTTTCACGGGCTGGTGGTGCACACCGCCAAGTTCGGCTTTTTCGTCGAACTGGAGGAGTATTTCGTCGAAGGGCTTGTGCCCATCGAAACGCTGCCGGGAGGGCGCTACCACTTCCACGAAAACACGCGCAAAATAATCAACCCGCGCACCCGCCGTGAATACTCGATTGGAGATCGCCTGGAAGTCCGCCTGGATCGCGTGGAAGCCTTCGAAGGCAAACTGCAATTCTCCGTCGTCGAACCGGAACGCATCGCCGCCCGCCGCCAGCGCATCTAATAAACGAGCACATGGCACGCCTATGTTGTGCAGATTAGCCCTTGCCTTTATCGTCCTGGCCTTTGGAGGAAGCTCTATGTCCGCTGATGTGGTTGCCTTCCCAGATCCTGCAATTGATGCAAAGCCAGCCACGGGCAAGCAGACAGCCGTGCTAGCCGGTGGGTGCTTCTGGTGTACCGAAGCCGTGTTTGAAATCGTGGAAGGCGTCGATGACGTCATTTCCGGCTATGCGGGTGGCAGCAAGGAGACGGCCAAATACGACATCGTCTCCACCGGGCGCACGGGTCACGCCGAATCGATTCTCATCACCTACGATCCGGCCAGGATCTCCTACGCTCAGCTCCTCAAGATCTTCTTCAGCGTGGCGCACGACCCCACCACGCTCAACCGGCAGGGGGCGGACATCGGTTCGCAGTACCGAAGCGTCATCTTCTACCTCAATGAGGAACAGAAACGCGTGGCGGAAGCCTACATCAGGCAACTCAGCGCGGCTCACGTATTCCCCAAGCCCATCGTGACCCAGGTGGTCCCGCTGGACAAGTTCTATACGGCCGAGGACTACCACCAGAACTACGCCGTCCAGAACCGCTCCAATCCGTACATCGTGAGCGTCTCCGATCCCAAGGTGGCCAAGCTCAAGAAGATGTACCCGGGCTGCGTCCGTAAGCGGAAGTAAGAAAGGGGACACCGTGACCATCGTGGAATTCGACGACAACGGCCGGCGCACCGGCGAGGCGCAGGTGGAGAAGGTTGTCAAGACCGACGAGGAATGGCGCCAGCGGCTCTCGCCTGATGAGTTCGAGGTAGCCCGCAAACGGGGCACCGAGCGGCCCTTCACCGGGAAATTGAACAAGAATTTCGCGGACGGTATCTACCGCTGCGTCTGCTGCGGGACAGCCCTTTTTGACTCGAAGACCAAATTCGACTCCGGCACGGGCTGGCCCAGTTTCTTCGCTTCCATCGCCGCTGAGAACATCGTCGAAAGGGTGGACGACTCGCACGGCATGGTCCGCGTCGAGATACTCTGTGCCCGCTGCGACGCTCACCTCGGACACGTCTTCGACGACGGCCCGGCACCGACGGGACGGCGCTACTGCACCAACTCGGCCAGCCTTGCTTTCACTGGCCCACGCCAGTGATAGTCTGGTAGGCCACCAGACAAATGATGTGGAATCGAATTACTTTTCTGACCTCCCTTGCAGCGTGCGCGCTTGGCGCGGAGCCACCCGGCGGGTTTGACGGTCATAAACTGGGCTTATTCACACATTACACTTACGCTTATCCCGGTTACAAATACGGTTGGACACATTTGGCGCCGGGCTTGTGCCGCCCTGTGCCGGACCTCAATACCCTCGCCGATTCATTCGACGCGACAGCCTTCGCGGAAACCGCCGCTTCCATGAAGGCCGAGTACGTCATCTTCACGCTGTTCCACGCCCAGATGAACGTCCTGTACCCGAGCGCCTACTGGGAGCGCGTGTTGCCCGGCCACACCTCCTTGCGCGACGTTATCGCCGATTTGATCGCGGCCCTTCGCGCCAGGAACATACGCCTGGTTCTGTATTTTCATCCCGTAGACGGCTTGGACTTCACGCCGCAGCAGCAGGACCGGACCGGCTGGACAAAGTACCGCACCGGCTTTGACGTGAAGCCGTGGAACGATCTCATCAACGGGCTGATGGAAGAGACAGGCGCGCGTTACGGAAAGGCGATCGCCGGTTACTGGCTGGACGGCGCGCCCTCCCCGCCAAAGTTCGACGGGGTTCGTTTCAAGGCCACGATCCGTAAGCACAACCCGGACGCAGCGGTGTGGGTGAACTATGGGCTCCCAACCGAACGGTTCCCGAATAACCGGCGCATGTTTGCGGGCCTTAGCGATTACGCGGTCTCGGAAAACTTTCTGGGTAAGATTGCCGGCACGGTGGACACAGATCTCTGGCCGGTGGACCACAACATGGTGGCGGTCGAAATCAGCAGCGAATGGTGGGCCACGTGCGGCCGGTTGCAGCAGACGCCCGAAAAGATGATGCGCTACACGGTACGTCTGGCCGGCACCGCTGAGCAGCGCCACGGCGGTGTGGCCTGGGCGGCGGGACCTTTTGCCAACAACGAATGGGAGACCGGGGTGCGCGATGGGCTCAGGCAGCTTGGCAACCTGCTCGCGCCCATCGGCGAGTCCGTGTTCGGCACCGTACCGAGCACGGCTTACGCGACCCACGCCGGCACGCTCCAGAAGGACACCTGGGGCGTGGCCACGGATTCGCGGGACGGACGGTCCGTTTACTTGCACGTCCTGAATCCTCCGGCGGACGGGCGAAGTCTGCGGATTCCGAAAGCGGCCGACGGACGCCGCTTCTGTTCCGCTCGCGTGCTGGGTCCCGGCCGCCGCGCCGCGTTGCGAGGCGACGCCTCCGGCTACCGGATCACCCTTCCAAAAGGGGAGTTGTGGAGCGCGACCGACACGGTGATCCGGCTGGAGGTAGTCCACGGCCCTGGCTCGGCGGCAATCTCTCGCGCGAGGTAGGACGAGGTCGTAAGTCCCGCAGTGCTTGAGCCGAATCCGCCTTGTTACACTTGTAGAAGTACGGTTCTTCGATGTCTTTGCAAGATGTGCAAGAAGTTCCAAACAAAACTGCCCCAGTCGTACGAAGTGCTGTAATAGTCTCAGCGTTGGTCTTGTTGGTCCTGCTTTTATCAACTTACCTGCTGCTGCGTCCGCCGCTTTTCAACTACGACGGCTATGTCTACCGGCTCGAAGCACTCCAGCCTGCCCAGGGAGACTGCATCAACCCGCACCACCTGTTGTGGTACCCCATTCAAAGAGCAATCGCGAAGGTAGCATCGATGGCCGGATCGCCGACGCCTGAATCGTTTCAGCTTTTCGGAATCGCTGTCAATTCTATTGCGCTGGTGTTGTGCTATCTCCTGCTCGTGCATTTGACCAAGCGGCTTGTCCTGCCCTTCCTGCTGACGATCTTCATCGCTTTCTCTCCGCGCATCTGGCACTTGGGCCTCCAGAATCAGCCCTACCCGTTGCTCGATCTCTGCGTGGTAGTGTTCCTGTGGGCGGCAGCCGGTGCGTCCGCGCCATGCGGCGTGCGGCTGGTCGTGGGAGGACTGGCACTGGCTGCGGCCGTTTTTTTGCAGCAGGGGATGGCTCTGGTGGTTCCCGCCGTGGCGGTTGGGCTTGTTCTCGCGGGTGCGGGACCGTTGAAGAGCAGGTTGAAGCTCGCCGTGGCCTGGGCCGGGGCTACCACGCTGGTTGTGGTGGCGATGTACGCCCTGATGGCTCGGATTGCGGATGTCACCCCTTCCGGCTTCTTGCACTGGACCATGGGGTATCTGCAGAGCCAGCATGGTATTCAGTTCGATTGGCAGCTATCGCCGATCAAGACCGTCATCGGGGTGCTTGGCACGGTGCTGGACATAGGCGGGCTCCGCGACATGTACAACCAGCAGAAGAACGGTGAATTCTTTTGGCGGCTTTACGGTGGTCTCGCCCTGGCTGCTTGTGCCGCCGCGGTCTTGCTTCTCGCACGACGCCGGGTGCGGGAACGCCTGATGGGCCTGTTGCGTTCGAACCTGTTGTTCACGTCAATTGTGATGCTGATGCTGGGTTGGAGCCTTTTCGTCATCCTCTGGGAACCGGCCGGCTACTACTGGAGCGTGGAGCTGTTTCCTGTTGCCGTGCTAGTGTCGATGTGGCTGCGCGCCAGCCGGCCGCGGACCGTTCTGCTGGTAGGGAGCGCGCTGCTGGCAGCGTCGGGTTGGAACCTCTATGCGAATCACGAGCGGGACGAGGCTTACAGCGTCAGCTTTCCGCCGCCGCTAATCAAGCAGATTCGCAAACAGTTGCGACCGGAAGACGTTTTTATCGTCGCGGGAAAAGAGTGGTACAACGATATCGACTACGACCTGCTGCTCACCTGCATGGATGACTGGCCGCGCAGTCCCGCCCGGGCGTTGCTCGATGATTATGTCAAGCCGGGTTCCGGGGAGCGGTGGCAACAGAAGCTCGACGGCGATATCCGGGACGTGTTCGAGGCCGGCGGCCGCGTTTTCGTCGCCGATCATGTCTTTTGGCGCGATACTTACGACGACCTCGAACAGGTCGAGAGCCCCTATTCCGAGTACGCGCGCGAAGAATACGCCGGCGTGAATGGCAGGAAGCTCCAGGCCGAAATCCAGAGCTTCTTCGATCGCTACAATCTGTCCGAATCGGGCTTCCGAATTGCCGACGACCGCTATTGGGAGCTGAAGCCGGCCAAGTAGCACCGTCCCGCCGCCGCAAGGCGCCCAAGATTCGGATTGAGAACTTTCGCCGGGCCACCTACTAAGTAGAGAGATGGCACTCTTCCGGACGCGTTCGGCCGCCGTGTATGGGATCGACGCTCACCTGATCGACGTCGAGGTGGACATGTACGGGTCGGGCAACTCGCGGGACTTCGTCACGGTGGGCATGCCGGACACAGCAGTGCGCGAGAGCCGGGAACGCATCAAGTCAGCCCTGATGAACTCCGGATTCGGGTACCCGAGCAAATCGGTCACCATCAGCCTGGCCCCCGCCAACGTGCGGAAGGAAGGCGCCGGGTTCGACCTGCCGATGGCGATGGGAATCCTCGGCGTAATGGGTCGGGTTCGGAATACGGACCGGAACCTGTTCGTGGGCGAGCTGTCGCTGGACGGAGGCCTGCGGCCGGTTCGTGGTGTTCTTTCGATAGCCGTCTGCGCTCGCAAACACGGGATAGAGCGCCTCCTGGTGCCGTCGGAAAACGCGGCTGAGGCTGCGGTGACGGAGGGGATCTCCGTGTACGCCGTCCGGCACCTGGGGGAGGCCGTCAACCTGGTCAATCAGCCGGAGCGCTTCACCCCCGTGGCGGCAGGGGCCGTATCCGCGACGGCGGAACCGGGTCCGCAACTGGACTTCCGGGAGGTCCGCGGGCAGGCGACGGCCAAGCGGGCGTTGGAAGTGGCCGCGGCCGGCGGGCACAATGTACTGATGATCGGGCCCCCGGGTTCGGGTAAGACCATGCTGGCGCGCCGTTTACCCGGCATTCTGCCGCCGCTCACCTTCACTGAGGCGATCGAGACCATGCAGATCCACTCGGTGGCCGGCCTGTTGAACCATGGAAACGGGCTGCTGACGGCGCGTCCCTTCCGGGCCCCGCACCACACCGTCTCCGACGCGGGCTTGATTGGCGGCGGCAGCGGCATCCCGCGGCCGGGCGAGGCCAGCCTGGCGCACAATGGAATACTGTTCCTCGACGAATTGCCGGAGTTCCCCCGTAACGTCCTGGAGTTGTTGCGACAACCGCTCGAGGAGTGCTCTGTCACTCTGGCGCGCAGCAACATGACACTGTCGTTCCCGGCCAATTTCATGCTTGTCGCGGCATCGAATCCGTGCCGCTGCGGGTTCCATGGCGACGCCACCCATGAGTGCCGCTGTACGGGAGGCGAGATTCAGCGATACCTGGGCAAGATCAGCGGGCCGCTGCTCGACCGCATCGATCTACACATCGAGGTGCCCGCCGTCCCTTACGCGGAACTGCGCGGCAAGGACGGCGGCGACACCAGCACCGAGATTCGCGCCCGCGTGGAGGCGGCGCGACGCATCCAACAGCAGCGCGGTTTTTACAACGCGCAGATCCCCCACCGGCTGCTGCGGAAGTTGTGCGCCCTGGACGACGCCGGCGAGCGCACCCTGGAAATGGCCGTCCGGCGCATGGGCCTGAGCGCCCGGGCCCACGACCGCATCCTGAAGGTGGCCCGCACCATCGCGGACCTCGGTCACGCCGAAAACGTCAGCGCGAAGCACCTGGCCGAGGCGGTGCAGTACCGCAGTCTCGACCGGACCTATATGATTTAGTTAGGCCTGAATTAGAATTAGACTCGAATGCGGTATACTCCACTTTTCGCCGCCATCCCTGCGCTGGCGACGCTGCTTCTGGTCCCGGGTCCGGCGCTACGCGCACAGCGGCCGCTCGACGACCAGCAGATTCTGCAATACCTGAACCAGACCATCACTTGGTATCGGGATGTAACCGCCGCCGCGCAGTCGTCCTCCGATGCGAGGCAGGCGATCTTCGCCGACAGTTTGCGCCAGAGTTCCGCGGATGCGGTCCGGCTGGCTTTCGAATTCGCCCGCGCGCAGGCAGCAATTCCGCCGGCCAGCGCCCCGCAGGACGCTCAGGCCGAAACCGCCCGAAGCCGCACCTTGGCGCAATCGGCCGCCGCCGCGGAACAGCGCGCGGAGCAGGCCCAAGCCCAGATCGAGCGGATCAACCAGCAATTGGAGACCGCCCCGCCGCGGTCGCGCCCACGGTTGCTGGCATTGCGGGACGAGGTTACCAGCGAGGCGAACTTCGCCAAGGCGCGCCGGGATGCGTTGCGCAACCTCCTTGGTTTTCTGAGCGCCCCGGGCGAAGGTGGACTGGCGGCGAAGGTCAACGATCTGGAACGCACGGTCCCGGAGGTGGGCAGCGCCCGTCAGAAAGCCGCTTTCGCGACCACGGCGAGCGCTCAAGGTGTTGCGTCGCGGGACTTCCATCCGGAATCCTCGGGCATCGCCGGCCTCGCGACGGAGGTCTTTTCCATTTATAGGGAAATGCGGCGGCTGGACCGTCTGATCGAAGAGACGGACGCCCTGCGCCAGGCCGGCGAGGAACTCCGCGGGCCGCTGCGAAAGGCCTTGCGGGAGGTGATCCGCCGGGGAGACGCCACTACGCAGGCACCAGAGTCCTCCGATGTCGCGGCGTTGAAGGCACAGCGGACGGAGATCGAAGCACTGCTGGCGCAATTCAAACAATCGTCGGCATCGATCGCCCCGTTGCGCGAGCAATCCACGCAGATCAACGCCAGTCGCGGCCGCATACTGGAATGGCGCGGCATGCTGGCCGAAAACCGTGCCAGTGCCTTGCGTTACCTTCTGCTTCGCGCCGGAATGCTTCTGGTGGCACTCGCGCTCATCTTCGGACTCGCGGAACTGTGGCGCCACGCCACCATGCGGTACGTCCAGGACCTCCGGCGCCGGCGGCAAGTCCTGCTGTTCCGGCGGATTGTGGTCGGCTGCGCCGTCGTGCTGTTTATCGTCCTCAGCTTTGTCACCGAATTCGGATCGCTGGCGACGTTCGCCGGGTTCTCGGCTGCGGGACTCGCGGTTGCCATGCAGAGCGTGATTCTGTCCATGGTCGCCTATTTTTTCCTGGTAGGGCGCTGGGGTGTACGCATCGGCGACCGTGTGACAGTCTCTGGAGTGACGGGCGAAGTGGTGGATATCGGCCTGTTCCGGCTCTACCTATTAGAGCTGGGCGGATCGAGCCCCGCCCCCCACCCCACCGGGCGCATCGTAGTGTTCCCTAACTCCGTGTTCTTTCAGTCCGCGGCCCTGTTTAAGCAGGCTCCGGGGATCGACTACGCCTGGCGCGCCATCACAGTGCAACTCCCTGTGGCGGAGGATTCCGCTGCCATCGAACGGCGCCTTCTTGCCGCTGTCGAATCCGTCTATGCGGAATTTCGCGAAGTGATAGAGCGGCAGCACAGCACTGCGCAGTCTTTGCTGAGCGTGACGACCACCATACCCCGCCCAGAGAGCCGCTTGCGGTTTGTCGACTCGGAGTTGGAGATCACGATCCGTTATCCAGTCGAGATTGACAGGGCCGCGGAGATCGACGGCCGTGTCACGCGGGAGGTGGCCGCACAACTCGAGAAGGATTCGAAGTGTGCGCTCGCCGGTGGCAGCGCGTACAAGATTCAAGTGACAGCCGGATAGAGCCTGCCGCTGTAGCGACAAGAAAAAAGGGAGCGGCCCGAGGACCGCTCCCCAAGAAAACTCATCAAAGGCGTGACTGTCTATGACTTCGCTCCAACGACGTAGCTGCCGAGCACCTTCATGTAATTGGCCCGAAGGTATGCGGCGGGCTGCGCCACCGACTTCATGCACATGGAACCCTGCATCTGCTTGACGGATTCGTATTCGTGCTCATCCATCCACTTCGCAAGGCCCTCGTGGAGCGTCTTGATGTGGCCGATCCCGTTCTGGAGCAACGCCGAAGTCATCATGGCAACTTTGCCGCCTGCCATCATGGACTTCAGAACGTCCTCGACGGTGTGGACGCCGCCGGTGATCGCCAGGTCGGCCTTGACGTGGCCGTATAGCGTGGCTGCGGCGTACAGCCGGAGCAGCAGCTCGCTTGACCGGCTGAGCGTCAAGTTGGGAACAACTTCGAGGGCTTCCAAGTCGTAGTCCGGCTGGTAAAACCGGTTGAAGATCACCAGCCCGTCGGCACCCGCTTTGTCCAGGCGCGCGGCAAGATTGGTGAACGAGCTGAAGTACGGCCCCAGTTTGACAGCGACCGGGATGCGGACGCTGGCCTTGATGTGACTGACCAGTTCCACGTAGAGATCCTCGATATGGGAACCCGTTGTTTCCGGATTCACCGCAAGGAAGTAGATGTTGAGCTCGAGCGCGTCGGCGCCGGCTTCCTCGATCAGCTTCGCGTAGCGGATCCACCCTCCGGTGGAGACGCCGTTGAGGCTGCCAATGATTGGGATGTCGACGGCTTCCTTCGCCTTGCGGATGTGCTCGATGTAACCCTCAGGCCCGATCTGAAAAGTCTCCATATCGGGGAAGTAGCTCAGCGATTCGGCGAAACTCTCGGCACCGGCCGAGAGGTTCCGGTCGAGGTCCTGGCTTTCCAGCGTGATCTGCTCTTCAAACAGCGAATGCAGGACCACGGCCGAGGCGCCCGCATCCTCCATGCGCAGCACATTGCCAATATCCTTGCACAGAGGGCCGGCGGAAACCACCAGCGGGTTCTTCAGATTCAGGCCGAGATAGCTAGTCGAAAGATCAGGCACTTTTCACCTCCTCGGAGACTTCTACCGGATTCTTCCCATTGGCGGGCATGTTGGCCCAGTGTTCATACAGCTTCCAGCGGCTGTTGACGTCTTCTTGCGCTTCCTTCAGCAGTTCCTTCGCCGCTTCCGGCTTGCTGCGGGTCAACATCGAATAGCGCGTCTCATTGTAGATGTACTTCTCGAGCGGCAGCGCCGGGGCCTTGGAATCAAGCTGCAGCGGGTTCTTGCCTTGCTTGATCAGGTCCGGATTGAAGCGATACAGCGGCCAGTAGCCACTCTGCACAGCGGCCTTCTGCTGATCCAAACCGTGGATCAGGTCGTAGCCGTGAGCGATGCAGTGGGCGTAACAGATAAGGAGCGACGGCCCGTCGTAGGCTTCGGCTTCGAGGAATGCCTTTACTGTCTGCATGTCGTTCGACCCGAAGGAGACACGCGCCACGTAAACGCTGCCATAGGTCATCGCCATCATGCCCAGATCCTTCTTGGGCATCGGCTTGCCGCCGGCGGCGAACTTCGCCACCGCGCCGCGCGGAGTGGCCTTGGACATCTGGCCGCCGGTGTTGGAATAGACTTCCGTATCGAGCACCAGCACGTTGACGTTGCGGCCGCTGGCGAGCACATGATCGAGTCCGCCGTAGCCGATGTCGTACGCCCCGCCCTCGCCACCGCTC
>CAYLLB010000055.1:0-27354 GCA_964384215.1 uncultured Solibacteraceae bacterium
GGTCCTGAGTACCCCAGTTACGTGAAGGGCGGGGCCATGGCGCGCGTGGGCGATGCCGTGGTGTACGCAGGAGGCATGACGCAGCCCTGGCGCGAGAGCGAGACGGCATGGTTCCTGCGGCCCGAAAACAAGGACTGGCGGCCGCTGCCACCCATGCCCAAGGGGCGCGCCTACACGCACGGCACGGGTGCCGAGGATTCGCTCATCGTCGTGGGTGGGCGCTGGCGCGCGCACGCCACCGCGGACGTTTTTCGGTTGCGCCGGACGGGGCAGGATGATTGGCGGTGGGATGTGCTTCCTTCGCTTGCCGAAGCGCGCGCCACCGCGGGCGTGGCGGCCGTGGACTCGAAGGTGGTAGCCATCGGCGGCGGCGATTGGGACCGGCAGGTTGGCGGCGCTTTCGCCCCACGCATGGTGAGCCGGGTTGAAGTTCTGGACCTGAAACAACTGGATCAGGGTTGGCGGCAAGCGGCGGCCTTCCCCGGCGGGCCCTGTGTCGCCGCCATGGTGGCGGCCATCGGCGGCAAGATCTATCACTTCGGCGGCTACGACCTGTGGTACGAACAAGGCCAGCGGCGCATCGAAATCAAAAACGCCGCCTGGATCTACGACGTTGCGGCCAACCACTGGGAGCCGCTACCCGCATTGCCGAGGCGCATGTACGGCGGAGCCTCCGCCGTGCTGCGCGACCGTTACATAGTCCTGATGGGCGGCGTGGTGGAGGACGATGCAGGGCGCCGCGAGATGAGCGTGATCGTCGATCCCAAGCGCAAGGTACTACTGGGGCAATACAGCACAAGCGTCCTGGTCTACGACACTGTCACTCGCATCTACGAATGGTCCAAGGCGCCCATGCCGCGCGGACACAACGATATACGTGCCGCAGTGCTCGACGAGAAGATCTATGTCGTCGGCGGCGAAAACGCCGACGTGACTCTTTCCAACACAACCAGCGACGTCCTGATGGCGGAGATCGAATAGCATCACGCAAGCCTGGCGAATCAGAATTGAAGCTCCGGCTTTGGCTGCGCATTCACTTCGGGATCCCGCAGGTTTTCGCGAGCGGCCTCAGATCTTCAGGAAGAGTTTTCGGCGGTACATCCAAAAGAGAATCAGCCAGTAAGTAAGCAGCACCGCGAGCCCCCGCATGAACGGTTCATACGCGAGGCCGAACACCTGGAACACACCCGGCGCCACATGAATTCGGAAAGAGCTGGCGATGAACCCCTCAAACAGGTGCGCAATCATGTACGCCGCGATCGAATTCATGCCGATCACCACCAGCGGATAGGCCCACTTCCGGTAGCCTTTCACCTCGATCACCCAACTGAAAGCCGCCAGCAGCAGGAAGCACGCTCCGCCGCTCGCCAGCGTCCAACTGGGCGTCCAGATTCGCTTCACCACGGGGCAAATTCCGGCAACGTGCAGCAGCAGTCCGCCTGCAACCAGAGCCGCGCCCCCGGCCAGCAGACGCTTCAGGGGGATCTTCGGGGCTTCCCCGCGCAGCCACCGGCCCGCGATCAGGCCCAGGATCATCGTGCCCAACGTGGGTATGAAACTGAGGGTCAGGTACCCACCTCGATTCGCAATAAATGGCGTCTGGCGTGGGAACAGGTTCAGGAACCACTGGTCGAACGCGAGGCCCAGGTTGGCGTTCTTGTTCCAATGCGCGGCGAAACCGGTGTAGTTGTGCGTCCAGTCCGCCGGGACGCCCACAGCTTGAAAATCATAGCCGGGGCCGGGGACCGGGTACAGCGCCCAAGCCGCCCAATAACCCACCAATATCACTCCCAGCGCAGTCCACTGCCAGCGTGGACGTCGAAAGCCCAGCAGGAACAGAAACGGATAGCCAAGTCCGATCTGCGTCAGCGTGTCCTCAAATGTGAAGTTGGTTTGCGGGCTGCCCATGGAGCGCAGGAAGATGCCCAGCGCGATGAGCAGAAAAGCGCGCCAAATCGTGTGGCCGAACATCCGCCCGAAACCAGCGCCCTTGGCTATCCGGCTCGCGATCGAGTATGGCAACGCCACGCCGACCAGGAAAGAGAATGACGGTTGGATCAGATCGTGCAGCGAGCAACCGGCCCAAGCGACATGGCTCTGGTGGTATGCGAGGAACGCCCAGAACCAATTACCGGGAACCGCCTGCGCAACACGCGCCAGACGCAGCACCTCCGCCATCATCAGGAACATGACAAAACCGCGGTACGCATCAACGGCTACATTTCGCGCGGGTGCTTGCACAATCTACCTCCGCAAAAGTTCATCATGACTCAGACGATAATAACTAATTGCGGCCGTACGCGGTACGTTTTGCGGGACGCACCATGACTGACAAAACAGCGGTGATCATCGGAGCGGGGCCGGCGGGCTTGACCGCAGCATACGAATTGCTGGCGAGGACCGGCATCCGACCCATCGTGCTTGAAAAGACCGAATACATGGGCGGCATTTCCCGCACCGTCAACTACAAGGGGAATCGGATCGATATCGGTGGTCACCGCTTCTTTTCGAAGTCGGATCGCGTGATGGACTGGTGGCTGAGCCTGCTTCCGATGGAATTGTCCACGTCCGGTCCGCTGACCGTCTCCTATGAGGGAGCACATCGGACAGTAAAGCCTGCGCCCGATGCCCCCCAAGATCCCGACCGCGTGATGCTGGTGCGCTCCCGCAAGTCCCGGATCTATTACCTACGCAGGTTCTTCGATTACCCCGTGACATTGAGCTTGGACACCCTGGCCAAACTGGGCTTATTGCGAGTGGTGCGCATCGGCCTGAGTTACCTGAAGAGCACGCTGTTCCCGCGCAAGCAGGAGCGTACGTTAGAGGATTTCTTCATCAACCGGTTCGGCCGCGAGCTTTACCTGACGTTCTTCAAGTCTTACACGGAGAAGGTCTGGGGTGTACCGTGTCACGCAATCAGCGCAGAGTGGGGCGCGCAGCGGGTCAAGGGACTGTCAGTATGGGCCACTCTCGTCCACGCGCTCAAACAAGTCGGCGGCCGAGCCGGAAGCACGAGTGGAGTGGCCCAGAAAGACACCGAGACCTCGCTGATCGAGCGTTTCCTTTATCCGAAGTACGGACCCGGGCAGATGTGGGAGACAGTAGCCAACCGTGTGAGGGAAAACGGCGGAACGATCCGCACCCGCTGTCAGGCGACGCGGATCCTCACGGATGGGAACCGCGTGACGGCAATCGAAGCCGTCTGCGAGGCGACCGGGGCCACTGAGACCTTTGCAGCCGATTACGTCTTCTCAACCGCGCCCGTCCAGGAACTGATGCGGATGTTCGACGTGACGCCGCCGGCCAGTGTGATGGAAGTATCCGACGGCCTCGTCTACCGCGACTTCATCACTGTGGGCCTCCTGGTCAGCGGATTGAAGATCCACGACTGGACGCCGCAGGGCAAGAAACTCGTCGCGGATAATTGGATCTACATCCAGGAGCCTGATGTGCTGCTCGGCCGGCTACAGGTCTTCAACAACTGGAGCCCGTTTCTGGTCGCCGACCCCAGCCGCGTGTGGCTGGGCCTGGAGTACTTCTGTAACACGAAGGACGAACTCTGGCGCCTTCCCGACGCCAAGATGATTGAGCTTGCGACTGGCGAGTTGAGCAAGATCGGGATTATCGACTCATCAGCCGTCCTGGACGCCACCGTCCTGCACATGGAGAAGACCTATCCCGCGTATTTCGGCACTTACGATCGCTTCCCGGAAATCCGCGATTATGTGGACCGTTACGAAAACCTGTTCCTGGTGGGACGCAACGGCATGCATCGCTACAACAACCAGGACCACTCCATGCTCACGGCCATGATGGCGGTAGACAACATCGTCGCCGGGATTACCGACAAGAGCGGTCTCTGGGCCGTGAATACGGACTCGGATTACCACGAAGAGAAGCGGTGACGGGAAAAACCCCGCCGATGGCAGGCGTTTGGTGGGCCCTGTAGGATTTGAACCTACGACCAACGGATTATGAGTCCGCTGCTCTAACCGCTGAGCTAAGGGCCCAAGTTTTTTAGTTACAATATGATAACGGCAAGAAAAGGGTCGACAGAGTTGCAACTGAAACTGTAATTGTAACCGTTTTGACCGGCCATACCACTCTACGCACCCTTTCCGCCGGGCTGTGCTGCAAGGTACTCGGTAAGCATCGTTCCAGCATCTGCCAGATCCTTGTCTACTACGATATTGTAGCGGTCGAAGACGTGTCGTGTCTTGTGCCCACTGATTGCCATCGCCACCTTTTCGGGGATTCCGGCCCGCACCATGTTACGCACGGCGCTACGCCGCAAATCGTGGAACAGTTGTTCCTGCAAGTTGGCGCGCTTGCAGGCTGAAGCCCAAGCTGATCTGAGCCCCTGGATCCGGACCAACCGCGACGGCACAACACGGCCAGCAGGCGCGATCTGCTTCCAGGCCCTTCAGCTTATTGAGCGCTACCGCTTGTTGGCAGCCGCGGACCTCCACAGCGCGGATGGTGTTCGCTAACGGCTTGGGTCCGGCTGGACCGGGTAGCCGCTGTATTCGTACGCCGCATCGAGCATCGCCACGATGTTCTCGGGAGGAACATCGGCCTGTATGTTGTGTACCTGGTTGAAAACGTATCCCCCGCCCTGGGCGAGAATACTCAGCCGCTCCTTGACATGCGCGCGGACTTCGTCCGGCGTAGCTCGGCCCAGGATTCTCTGTGTGTCGCATCCGCCGCCCCAGAACACCAGCCGATCCCCGTACTTTTGCTTCAGCCCGCGCGGCTCCATGTTGGCCGCGGAAGTCTGTATCGGGTTCAGGATGTCGATGCCCGCTTCGATCATGTGAGGGATCAGATTTTCAATCGAGCCGCAGGAATGCAGGAACGTCTTCATGCGCGTGTGTGCATGGACCCAATCGCACAGTTTCCGGTAGTGCGGCTTGATCATCTCCACCCACAGTTCGGGATTGATGAATTCGCCGCGCTGCGTGCCGGAGTCGTCCGAGGCGATTCCCCAGGCGAAGCAGTAATCGCCGACCGCCTCGTTGATCAACTTCAGGCACTGGATGTAAGCTTCGACCGATCTGTCCATCATCTCGTGGCAGCTTTCCTTCTCGGTCTTCAGCCGGATCATCCATTCCAGGGGGAGGCCCATGGTCACGTTGTTCCTACGGTCCGTGATGAGGCTCATGCCCAGGAAGCACACGCCGTATCCCCACCCCAAAAGCGCGTACTCGGTTCCTTCGTAAAGTTGGCGGCCGTAATCCTCCAGAATCCGCAGTTGTTCATCCGGGATGGTGGTAACCGGATCGAACTCCTGGGGATCGAATTCGCGGTCGCAGACGCCGAATCGGGTGTCGTCAAAGAAGGCTCCGCCCTTGGGCATACGATAGGTCGTCGGCGAACCGTCGGCATTGAGCAGGCGCCAGTCGCCGTTAGGATCTTCGTGGATGCGCGTGCCGGGAGGAAAGAGCGCTTCCTCACCATCGAATAGCCTCCGGCGCACCCATCGGTCTTCCGGCTGAACCGCATCGAAGACGGACGACGCGTCCAGCGGAATCACGTCCAGGTGGAACCGCCGCCGTACCATTTCCTCGACCACGGCGATCATGAAACGGGCATCCCAGACGCGCGTCGTGCCCGGTATGCCGAGGCGCTTCTTGAGACGGTTGTATGCGGCAACCGCAATCCCCGAGGCCTTCATGCCGCCCAGATCGATGGGAACCCGATCCGGCATCCGGTGGTTCACAACCCGTTCAACCCGTTCACGCGAAGTCATACAGCCTCCCGGACGGCGGCGGAGCGCAGGACTAGGCGTAGCTGACTTGGACCAGGTCGGGCGCAAGCATGGCCTTCCGGCCCTTGCGGAACGAAAGGTTCGCCAGGTGCGGGCCAGATACGGCTCGCGCCGCGATCTCGACCGTACAGTTGGGATCCTTTCTGGTCTTGATACACTCCAGGAAGTTCGTGATGTGGGCCTGCAGCGGCACCGGCGCTTCCTTCTCCATGAACGGCACCTTGTTCTTGGGCCAGGGCTCCTTATAAACCCGGTAACCCTGCCCGTCCAACACAAGCGTCCCCTCGTCGCCCAGGAACGTAATGGACCAGTCGTTCTCGTAAGCGCTGCAGTAATTCAGCTCCCAAGTGACCATGAAGTCCTTCATCTCGAAAACAGAGCAGAACACTTCGGGGTGTTCGCTGCCAGTGGCCTTGGCGACGTAGCCTTGCATGATCGCCGACCGGGGCGGCTCTGCGTTCATGAACCACAGCACCACGTCCATCAGGTGGGTGCCCTGATCGGTCATGTTGCCGCCCGCGTAATCCCAGAAGTAGCGCCAGTACCGGAAGCGCATGGGCTCGAGTTCGCGCTGCGGGGCCGATCCGAGGAACCGCTCCCAGTCGAGTTTTCCGGGCAGCGGCGAGTTGTTCAGGGGCTTGGCATAGTTCCAGTGCCATTGCGGCTTCACTTGTGTGACGCGCCCGAGAACACCCTCGTCGATGATCTTCTTGGCTTCATAGAGGGCCGGGGCGCTGCGACGCTGCATGCCGATCTGCACCACCTTGTTGCTCTGGCGCACGGCATCGATCATGGTCTTGCTCTCAGCCAGCGTCTTGGAGAGCGGTTTCTCGGCGTAGACGTCCTTGCCGGCCTTGAGCGAAGCCAGCAGCATGGGGCAGTGATGATGGTCCGGCCCGGCGAGGACCACGAAGTCGAGTCCCTTCTGTTCGAGCAGTTCGTGATAATCCACGTAAGTCTTCGCGTTGGGCGCGTCGGCCTTCGCCTTTTCGAGGTTGGGCTCGTAAACGTCGCACAGCGCGGCACACTCCGCGCCGGCTTTCAAAAACTCCACGTTCAGGTAGCGTCCGCGACCACCGGTGGCGATCACGCCGTACGCCGGCTTGTCGTTGGCGCCCCAGGCTTTGCGTGGGATGAACAAGGGCGCGGCGGCCAGCGATTGTTGTAAGAATGCTCTGCGATCCGATTCCATGAAACCACTCCTTCCGTCACACCAATTTATATCAAGCCGGTGCTACAGCGCTCGGCGCCGGAACTTCGGGGAGCTCGATTTCGATGCGCGTGCCCTGGCCCGGGCGGCTGTCGATGAACATACGATAAGAGGAGCCGAAAAACAGTTTCAGCCGCTCGTTGATGTTGCTCACGCCGATCCCCTGGTTGAGCAGCGTCGCCAGCCGCGCTTCCGGGATCCCCACGCCATCGTCTTCCACCACCAGGCGCAGGCGCCCGTCCACGAGGTGGCTGGCAAGGTGGATGGTACCGCCGCCAACCTTTCCGCTCAAACCGTGGCGAATGCAGTTCTCGATCAACGGCTGCAACAGCATGCTGGGCACCAGGCGGTCCAGCGTGTCCTCGCTCACGTCCTTGGTGAAGCGCAGGTTGTCACCGAACCGGACCATCTCGATGGACAGGTAGTCGTCGATGAAGCTCAACTCGTCGCGCAGCGGGTTGAAATTGTCATGCTTGCGCAGGAGACGGCGCAAGATGCTCGAGAGCCGGTAGACCACCCTGCGCGCCTGGTCCGGATTGGTGCGGATCAGAGAGGAGACGGAGTTGAGAGTGTTGAAGAGGAAGTGCGGGTTAATCTGGCTGGACAACGCTTCCAGGCGCGCTTCGGTGAGCAGCCTCTGCTGGTTTTCGAGCTTCCGCTCAGTGCGCGTGTTGTTCCACACCTTCAAGGGCAGCGCCGTGGCAAACAGCGTCGTGACGTACAGCGCGACGATGCTGAGCGGATGCGGGTTCGGCCAGTTCGGATAGATGTAATAAATGGCTGCACGCGGGCCGAAGAGGTGACCCAGCGTAACGCGCAGCAGTTCGGCAAGAACGACAGTCAGAAAAAAGAACAACTGGAACGCCGTGCGCCGGTGATCGTGCCGCCGGAACAGGTGGTAGATGCTGAGATCGAAGAACGGCGAAAAGCGCCAGATGTCCTCCGTATCCGGAGCGCAATCCCGCAACAAGCCGCCGATGACCCCCACCGCCGCCATCAACGGCATCGTCAGGTACTCGCCGTTGACCATGGCGGGAACGGAGATCAGAACGCCGCCCAGCAGGCCGGTGACGTAGCCTCCCACAAGCCCGGCGAGCAGGCTGCCCTCCAGGCCAAGATCCACCGCCGCATAGGACTTGGTGAGTACTCTCGTCGCCACACCCGCCCCGAAGATCAGCGCGAGCCCCAGCGCCAGGCGCACGCGCTGCGCCAGCGTGCGCTCTTCCTGCATCAGCATGCGCTGAAACGCGTTCGAACGCACCAGGATGCTGGCCAGCGACGCGGACACGGCGAGCTTGACGAGCAGTACGACTAAATAGTCCTCAATCATCCAGGTACGCCGAACATTATAGAATGGAATGTGAGATTCACTTGTTGCCGCCGCTCCGAACTTCACTGGAACCGATGGAGACTTCAACAGGCGCTAGGTTACGCAAAGTGGCCGAAGCGCAATTTCCGACGCTGTACGGCAAATTCCGAATTTTCGGATTCGAATGGGGAGATCCCTCGAATCCCGAGGAGATCGTGGCCCTGCGCATGGGCGATGTCTCAGGCTCGCCCGCGCCGCTGGTGCGTATCCACTCCCAGTGCCTGACAGGCGACGTGTTCCACAGCATCCGTTGCGATTGCCGGGCCCAGTTGGAAATGGCCTTGGAGATGATCTCCGACGAAGGACGCGGGCTCGTCATTTACGAGATGCAGGAGGGGCGCGGCATCGGTTTGCTCAATAAACTGCGCGCTTACGAATTGCAGGACGCCGGGGCGGACACGGTGGAAGCCAATGAGCAGTTGGGCTTCGAGGCGGATCTGCGAGATTACGCGCTACCGGTCCTCGTGCTGCAGTATTTCGGCGTCGACCAGGTGCGCCTGCTTTCCAATAATCCCGAGAAGATCGAGGCGCTCGAGCGCAACGGCATCCATGTGGTTGAACGCGTGCCCTGCCTGGTCAGCCCGGACGCGTACTGCGGCGACTATTTGCGCACGAAGAAAGAGAAAATGGGCCACCTGCTCGAAGGTTTCTGAGCTGTAGACCGTCTTCCCCGGCCTCACCGGGCGGACAATGCGAACCGCTCCATCACGGCACGGATTTCCCGGCCCAGTTCCTGGCGTGTGACCGGCTTGGCAACGTAACCATCCATGCCTTGCGCCAGGCATCTCTCACGGTCGCCCTTGAGCGCGTGTGCCGTCATGGCAATGATGGGGGTGTGCAAGCCGGCGTGCGCTTCGCGTTCGCGAATGACGCGGGTTGCCTCAAATCCATCCATCCCCGGCATCTGTACATCCATCAGCACCAAGTCGAATTTCGCGCTCTCGAGTGCAGCGATCGCCTTCAATCCGTCTTCCACCGCGGTCGCCGTGTAGCCCAGGCGTTCGATGAAGCGTACCCCGACGGCGCGGTTCACCGCGTTATCCTCGACCAGCAGAACGGACAAGGATGGACAGTCGCCTTCCGATTCGTCCGACGTCCGCGCACCCGGCTCCCGGTTGTTCCCGTAGCTGGCGAGGCCCAGTGCCCGTGTGATTGCTTCGTACAGGCTCTCCCGGTCAATCGGCTTGAGCAGGCAGTGCTCGATTCGGGAGGCGCGGCGGCGTTCCGCACTGCAGTTTAGATCGCTGGAACTCAGCATCAGCACAACTGTTTCATGGGACCCGTCGAGCAAGGCGATCCGCTCCGCCAGTTGGTATCCGTCCATTCCCGGCATCAGCGCATCCACCAAAACCAACGGAAATGGAGTGCCGGCGCGCTTGGACTTGGCGATGCTCTCCAACGCCGCTTCACCGGAGCCGGCCTCCTCGGCCGTCATGCCCCAACGGCGTGCATACTCGCACAAGATCCGGCGGTTAGTCGCGTTGTCGTCCACCACGAGTACGGACAGGCCCTCCAACCGCGCAGCGTCCACGCCGGCAGGGACGCCTTTCCCGATTCCGAACCGCGCGGTGAAATGGAAACGGCTTCCCCGCCCCAACTCGCTCTCCACCCAGATCCGGCCGCCCATCATTTCTACCAGGCGTGAGCAGATGGCCAGGCCCAGCCCCGTGCCTCCGTACTTCCTCGTCGTTGAGCCATCGGCCTGCCGGAAGGCGTCGAAGATGAAGTCCTGCTTCTCCTGTGCGACACCAATCCCGGTGTCCGCCACCGTGAAACCAAGGACACAATCGTTCTCGTTCGATTCAAAGCAGTCCACGGTAACGACGACTTCCCCACTCGCGGTGAACTTGATGGCATTCGAGAGCAGATTTGAAAGGATCTGGCGAAGGCGGTCGGGATCTCCGGCGAGCCATTCCGGAACCTCAGGCGCGGCAGAGAACATGAGTTCCAGCCCTTTGGCTCCGGCGACCGCGGCGAATGGTTTCACGGCTCGCGCCAGTTCCTCATGCAGGTTGAAATCCAACCGTTCCAGGTCCATGCGCCCCGCTTCGATCTTGGAGAAGTCCAGAATGTCATTCAGGACACTCAAAAGCGAGCGCGCGGCGCTGGATACCGTCGAGAGGTATTCGCGCTGCTCGTCGGTGAGCGCGGTTTCCAACGCAATGTCGGTCATCCCGATCACGCCGTTGAGCGGCGTGCGAAGCTCGTGGCTCATGTTGGCGAGGAACTCGCTCTTCAGCCGGCTCGCCTCGCGCGCGACATAAAGCGCGGCTTCCAGTTCCGCACGCGAAGTCTGGACCGACGCGACCATCTCGTTGCAGGCTTGCGCCAGCACGCCTACTTCGTCGCGGCGTGCGACCCTGGCGCGGTGATGAAGTTCGCCGCGCGAGACCCGCCGCGTGAAGTCCACCAGTTCTCGCAGCGGCGCGAGGACTCCATGTAGCGACCGCTTCTGCACATAGATAATCACGGCGAACACCAGCCCCGAGATACCCAATCCGCCCCAGGCCACGTGGCGGAACAGGCGCCTTTGCCGCTCGGTTGAAACACTCAGGCGTACCGATCCGAGTGGCCGCCTTTCATCAGGCGCCACCCATTCCATCGCCGGTCCGGCGTTGGAGGGGAGTATTTCCGCATTCACCTCAAGAAGCGATTCGAGCATCTGTTGTTCCATGTCGGAAGCGGACACAACACCCCCCTGCGCCGTGCGAATCTCAAGACGTTTCACGTCGGAGAGTTCGAGGGCCCTGCGCGCGATGCGATCCAGTTCCGCAGTGTCCTCCATCATCGCGGCCAGTTCGCTCTGCTGCGCTACACTTTCGGCGACGGTGCGCGCCCGCATTCTCATCTCGCTCTCCACCGTCTCGCGCTGCACCACCAGAAATGCCAGCGCCAGGCCGAGCACGCAGGCAGCCGAGACCACCACCGGCAGGACGTTCACTGCCAGCGTCTGCGCCAGAAGGCTGCGCTCAATCGAATCTTTCCAGTTCTGCCACCGGCGTTTCATCTGACTAGTACCAACTCCCCGCCGCGCTTTGGTATCCGCAAGTCAATCCCGAAAATGCGCATCGCTCGTTCGTTGACAATGGTCCTCACCACTCGCGCCTCTTGCCTCGCCTTGAGCGGAGCCCCCTCCAGGAACCGCAAGGCCGATTCGGCAGCCTGTATGCCTATTTCCCGGTAGTCCGGTTGGAAGCCCGCCAGGGCCCCAGCCCTGACGAATCCGGTCGAGAATCCGACCAGCGGCAAACGCAAACGGATCGAGGACAGTATCAACGCCTGAGCGGGTGCGGATTGATAGAGGACCCGGTCGGGAAGGCACAAGACCAAATCCACCGCGCCCGCCAGCGCCCGGAACGCTTCCAGCATTTCCTTCGGACTGCGGCACTCGGCGAACTTCAACGCGAAGCCATGCGCTGGCGCTTCGGCCGCTATCTCTGCCTGCTCGCGGCGCTCCAAAACCGGACCCGAAATCATGCCGAGCCTCCTCCAGCCGGGGAAGAGGTGCTTCAGGCGCGCCAAAACGGTTCGGGCAGGTACCGCGAGCGGGATTCGCGAAACAATCCGTTCAGGCGCGGCCCTTCCCGGCGACGCGTCCCCGTCCAGTCTAAGCACCATGGCCGAGAGAACCGGCACGTCCAGGACTGCGGCCGCGGCCGTGGCTCGTGTGCCGATGGCGACGATGAGCCCTGGCCTGATGGCCTGAAGCCGGCTTATCACGTCGCCGTCTTCCGGGCCCAACTCGAAGTACTGCTGTACTACGCTTGATCCCAAAGCCATGCGCACGCCCGCGGCAGCTTCCCGGTATGCGAGAGCGGCGGAACTGCTCAGTACAACCACGGTCCGAGCGCTTCGCTCCACACCGTATCCAAGCCGCGCCAGCGGCGCGAGCGGCGCGCAACCCACCATACCGAGCAGTATTCGCCGCCTGTGCATGCTTACGCCCCAGGACGCCAGTCAATGCGAAGGAAGACAGTCCTACCCGGGCGCAACAGCGTGAGCATGGAATGCTCCGCGCTGATTGGATCGTAATAGCGGCGATCGGTCAGGTTCCGGATGCCGAACTGCAGGTCCAGTTGCGGGTGCAACCGGTTGGTGTTGACGGTCAGATCCGCAAGCACGGCGCCCGCGACTTTTCCACCATCGACCGCCAAACTCGCGCTATGGTAACGGCCGGCCATTGCCAGGCTGAAACGATCCCCGAACAACGGCACCGCCGCGCGAAGCTTTGCCAACCTGTCCGGCGAGTTGGGCAGATCCATGCCGTGCCTGTATCGTGCCTCTTGAACGCTGAACGAAGCGCCCAGTTCGAACCACTCTGTCGCACGCCCCTTCATCTCCACGTCCACGCCGGAAGCCCAACTGTCGCGCTGATTACGGTACTGAAGGATCGTTTCAGCGACTGGAACGCCTTCAATCAGGCCCTCAAGGCGGTAGTAGTAAACCGACGCCGCAGCCGAGAGCCGCGGCGTCAAGTCCTTCTCTCTCACGAATTCGAGACTGTGGATCTTCTCGGCTACGAGCAGCGGGCTGGGCGACCAGTAACGCTCGTATGTGGAGGGATTCCGGAACGCGCGCCCATAGATCAACTTGTAACTGGATTTCGGTGAGGCCTTGTAGACGGCGGCCAAGCGGGGAGAAAAGAACGTCGCGTTCTGCCGCGAATCGTCCAGCCGGAGGCCCACGAACAACGTCCAATGGTTGGAGAGGTTCCATTCCTGCTGCGCAAACAAAGCACAAGATTGATCCCTTTTGTTGGTGTTGACAAGCAGAAGGCCGGGCCGGTCCACCTGGTAGTCCTGCTGTAGATTCCGTATGTCGGCATCGAATTGTCCGCCCAGCGTCAGCGTCCCAAGCTTGCGTACCGGCATCTGGTAGCTCAACCTGGTCCCCACCCAGTCGCCTGTCGCGAATTCGCGCCTGTCGAAGACGCTCCCTTCGTCGTCGAGCGAGTCATAGCGGCCCCTGTAACGGAACTGATCGTAGTAGAAGCGCCAGTTGAGACTGGAATCCTTGCCGATCGCGCGTGTCCAGGAAGCCTCAACGAAACTATGGGCGTCCCGGGAACTCGTGCCTGAATCGCCAAAGATTGTGCCATAGTATCCAGCCGGAGCCAAGGCTTTGTTATCGGCGAAACTGGCAATGACGCTCCAGTCTTTCCAGGTCAAATGCGCAAATGTCCGGTAGCCCTGCGTCGCGTCGACATTCCCGGTCGAGCCCGATCCAGGAACCTCCAGCGTGCGGCCACCGTTGTGATATGCCGCCGCGGACATAAGGAGATTCGCGCCGCGCCCCAAATACGCGGACGACGTCACCACCCCCTTGCGCACGTTTTGACTGCCGGCGGTGGCGGAAACCGTGGTTCGGTCCGATTCGGCGGGCGGCCGCGTGAAGATATTCACCGTTGCAAATACCCCGTTGCTGCCATAGAGCGCTGAAGTGGGCCCGCGCACAATCTCGATCCGGTCCACCAGGCTCATATCAATGCCGAAGTCCTCCCCGAACATGTACATCGCCGAGTAAACGTTGTCGGTAAGGTAGTGACCGTTCACCAGCACCAGGATGCGCGTACAGTAATCACCCGGCAGGTTGAAGCCGCGCACCCCGGCGAAAGTCTGGACGCCGTCGCTGGTCACATGGAAACCGGCGGCGCTGTCGAGCGCTTCACCGAGCGTCCGGTATCCGTACCGCCGGATTTCGTGCTTGGTGATTACGGTCATGCGCGCGGGTGCCTGTTCCAGGGTCCGGGCGTATAGCGTCGCTGTCTCCACAGGCGGGATGTCGTCGAACAGCACCGATTCCGCGGTATCGCCGTTCCTGGTGTGCCCGTTATCCGGCTCCCGGGCGAAAACCGGAACGCATGCTATCGCGCAAATCGCGACAGCAAAGAATGTCCTCCAACACTGCACCTTGTCTCTCTCCGAATAGGCCACTGGCCGGTGCCTCATGACCCATATCGGCCGACGATGATGGATTCAGCCCATTATTTCCCCGTGCCGCCCTGCTCGACTCTGCGTAAGGTTGTCTACCCAGGAGCGATTCGCGCATATTCGCTCAGAAATAACAGGGAGGCTCGGCCGCCGAAGTAGCGGCGAGGGGCGCGAGGCATTAGCAATGCGGATGCGTCTCGTCGGGATCATCGCCGGGGAGGATCATGGCGCGGAGCGCGGGCAGCGTCACCCAGAGCTGTCACGCCGGATCTCGCGTCACTGGCTCGAGCAGATCGAATCCGACCTGAAAACCGCAAAAGCTTCTTTACGTCGCCAGAGCCGTCGTCCAGGGTAGCGCACTGGGCTTGACCACGACAGCGCGGTCTTCACTCAACCGGCGCTCCGCCGCCTCGAGCAGAGTGTTGGCCTCTGTGCCGTCGTCCGGGTAGCTGGATTCGCCGGCGGCAATGCGGATGGCCGCCCCCCACATCCCCGTCTGAACAGCCTGATGAGCGGCCTCGACCAACTGGTCTCTCTTCGGACCGGCGGCGCCCGTGGACAGGCCCGGCATCAGGAGAGCGAATCCCGCAGGTCCCCACCGTGCGAGAAAATCGTACTGTCGGCCTTGTGCTTTCATGACTTGAGCCAGCATCCGCAGTCCTTGCAGATGCTTGTCCCCATAGTTGGCGGGGCCGGCCTGGTCGGAGAAGTTGGCCGATAGGAGCACGACACTGAACGGAACGCCCGTTCGCGACGAGCGCGCCAGCTCGCTGTTCAATTGAGCCAGCAACGCCCAGGCATTCGGAAGACCCGTGGCATAGTCCGTCGTCACCTGGGGATTCTGCTCCCGGTCGCGCAGCATACCTTGCAGCATGGCGGTGAGATTGGGGCTGACATCCTGAAGGATGCGTAAGTGCTCCTCGGTGAAAGCGTCTTCCTGCTGTTGGTACAGTGACAGAACTCCCAGCATGCCGTCGGACGCCTCCAGTGGCACCGCCAGGGCGGAGCGCAGGGGGTTAGGCCACTCCAGTGTGCTGGGGGTGAAAGGTTCCGTCGCCGGGTTGCCGTTTACGATGGGCGTGTTGTGATCGGCCACCCAACCGCTGAGTCCCTGCCCCGTGGGGATATGCAGCGCTTCGAACAGACGGCGGTTCTCGCCTCGCACATAGCGCGGGACCAACCTTCCGTTCTCGCGAACATACAGGGCCATGCTGTCATAGGGCACCCTGCTCCGCAGGCGCTCAGCTAGCACCGACAAGGACTCTTCCATGCTGAGGGAGTCGCGCAGGTCCTTGCCAAGTTCAAGGCTGGCGAGAAGATCTTGTTCCACGGCGCAGATGGGCGGCGTCGATCTTTCTGAAGTTCCTGAACCTGCGGCCGCCCGCGCCGGGGCAGACTGTTGATAGCCGGCTCCGGGCGCCGCTACATTCGGGGAACCTGCCTCGACGATTGACCGCCCCCCCGCTTCGCCGAGTTGTTGGACCTTCTTCAACATAAATGGGTAGCGGCGCTTCAGCGCATCCACTACCACCGGATCAAAGCCCGATTCCCTCCCGATCTCGAGCCATTGAATGGCTTGCTCAGGCGACAGAGCGCGCCGGTACTGGCGGTCCGAAGTCAGTGCATCCAGGCAGTCTGCCACGGCCAGGATCCGGGCAGCGAGCGGTATGTGAGTGCCGCTGAGGCCATCCGGATATCCCTTACCATTCCACCGCTCATGGTGGGCCCTGACCAGAGGCGCTACAGGGTAAGGGAAATCCACGTGCCGGAGGATCTCCGCGCCTACAATCGAGTGCGCTTTCACCCGCTCGAATTCCTCCGGCGTCAGTTTGCCGGGCTTTCCGAGAATGTGATCTGGTACCGCAAGCTTACCGATGTCGTGCAACAGGGAGGCGGCCCGTAGCGATTCGGTCTCCTCCTTGCCCAACTGCAATTCCTCGGCCAGTTCCATGGCGTAAATCTGCACGCGCTGCAGGTGGTGGTGCGTGGTCTCGTCCTTCGCCTCCGCCGCAACCGCCAAGGCCTCAACGATCTGCATGTGGAGTCTGGCTACCTGCTCGGCATGGTCTTTCTCAGTTTGCAGACGCGTCAACTGGAAGCTGTATGACCGGCGCAGCAGATACAGCATCGGCAATACCGTAACCATCCCCTCCCAGTGGAATCCTAGGCCGGGAACGAAAAACATGCCGGCGACTGCTGGCCCAACCACATAATATGGGTACGCATGCAGATGAGTCTCCTGCCAAATTTTCGCGAACCGCGTGCCTCCCTCAAGCGATGTGGCAGCCGCGAGCAGCGGCGCCCGGACAATGAAGAACATGGAGGCGGCCAGCACCATGGTGAGCGAAGAGTCGAGGTGGATTCGGTCGACTAGAGCCGAATGGTATACGGCATATGCCGCGGACATCGCGAGCGCCGAAACCGCCACGTGGAAGAGCATGCCCCTCGCGCCGCCTGTCTGCTTGCCGCCCACCGCCCGATCCAACAGGCAGGATGTGCATGCCAACGCGAGCGTTTCCGGCAAGCTGAAAGTGCCTAGGCCGAAGAGAACGAACAGCACGTGAATCGGCATCGCGCCGATGCTTACCGAACGGCAGATCCGCAGCCCGGTAGTCAGGAGAACCAGATAGAAATAAAGGCAGAAAAGCGCTGGCCTCTCGGAACTCCAGGACGCCAGCGAGACCCCAAGGATTCCCAGCCCCAGCAGGGTCACGCTACCGGTAAGTAAACCGGCGCGAGTAAACAAGCGCGATGCGATCCGTCGCCGCAGATGACACCTCCAGCTTGGCCGAACATCCCCAGAATCGGGCATGCCACTCTGAATTACAAGCAACTAAGGCAAGCCTCTTGGCGAGCTAAGAGAATGACCTGAGAGAGTCCGCCGGCTCGGACTTCACGCCGGCCTCCTCGGAACATGGACCCTACTGGACCGGAGCGGATCGCGTGTGCGCCGGCGAACGGAAGATGGCATTGAGAAACAGTACGTTCATCCCGTCCAAATACGCTCGGAAACACGGGTCGCATGTGAAGCCGATCACGTAGCCGCGCCCTTGCCGTTGAACCACCACGAGCGGCTTGTAAGCCAACTGCTCCCGGTTTTCACGCCACAAGTATCCCCCTGCGACCAATTGATCGGACGGGAGGAATACGGCCGCATTGACGCCCTTGTCGATCTTCATCGGCGCGAAGATGTCGCGCCCGCTGAACATCGCATTCACTGTGGGACCCGCGCCGGCGGTGATCCAGTGGTCCGGGTCGAGACGCGCGCGTACCAGGACTCCCGGCACCGGGTCGGGCGTTTCCTTGTCCGCCCGAATGGCCTTCTGATAGTCCGCCTCGCTGGCGAGCACTTTGCCGTCGACGCGCGCGCCGGCCTCCGCCGGCTTTTCGGGCGTCTTCTTTTCGGCCTCGGACGGACGCGCGGCGTTCTCGCGCGCCAAGTCGAGCAGCGCCACCTTGGGATCGGCCAGGAACGCGAGCGCGCCCTGCATGGCGACAATTGTGCCCCCGGCCGCGGCCCATTCCTTCAAGCGGCGGATTCCGCCCTCGCCCAGGATAGAGGCGTAACTCTCCGCGGCCCCGTTAGGCAGGATCAGGACCTGTACCTTGGCCAGGTCCGCATCCGCCAGGGACTGCGCGCGAATCGGCGTCACCGGATAGTGGTACTGCCGCTCTAGCACGAAGCGCGTCCAGCCCGCGGCCGTCGATGACACCGGACGGTCCCAGGCCAGCGCTACCGTGGGACGCCGCAGTTCTTTCACGTGACGGCTCCCAAGATCCGCGCCTTCCTCGACCCAGCCGGAATCCGTGCCGGCGATTTCAGCGCCGGTCGAGGCGGCCAACTTCGCCAGCCTGGCCGCCAAGCCTTCCCCGTTCTCTTTCACCTTGAAGATGAGAGTTCCCGCCGGATAGTGGCGGCCGGTTAGCACGAACGGTTTGTCGCTGCTCCATACCCGCAAACCCTCGCGCAGCGCGGCCGCGAGCAGGCGCCCCTGTGCGGCGCTCCCCCAAGGAGCCAGAAACGAGAGCGTCGCCGCGGGATGCGTCAGCCGGCCGGCCGGAGGCTTTCCCGTATCCACGATCTCGAATCGAGCTTCCACCGGTCCCGCGGCGGCCACCAGTTCCACGTTGAACATCAGCGCCAGCGACCATGCCGTAACATCGTAGATCTCGTCGGGCAGTTTTTTAGCGCGCCGGCGTTCCTGTTCCTTGATGAAGCCTTCCTCCATCTTCACGTCCGAATCGAGGAGGGTGCGCACCAGCCTCCTGGCCGGTTGCGCCATGTCGATCGCGTAACTGGCGGCCGGATACTCGACACCCGCCGCCCGCAACACACCCACAGAACGCTTTACCTCCACGCCTTGTTCGGCCAGCAGACCGGCCAGTTTGTCCACCGCCGCCACATCGCCCCGGCGCGGCAGGATGTACGTGCGCGCCTTCTCCGCGCGGCCTTCCTCGATCGCGGTCTTCGAATAGGCGTGGAAATTCCGCAACAGTCTCTCCCTGTTGCGCGCGGCCGTCTCCGCCGTGGCCATGGCGGCCACAAAGTGGTGTTGGACGGTCTCGCGGAAATGGAAGGTGGTCTCATCGCTGCGGCGCATCAGCAACCCGCGACTCGAAGCCTGCTCATACGTCATGGCAATGCTGCCGTAGTAGGACGGCCAACTGGCGCCATAACCGGGGTAGAAGGCGTCGAATACGTCGCGCGTAAAGTAGCTGAAGCCGAACTTGTCGAACCAGCGCGCGTTGTTCTTGCCGAACCAGTCGAGAGCGGCAACCTGGTCCTTGGTCAGGTGCGGATTGAACGGCGCGGCTTCCGGCGCGAAGTAATACGTGGAATCGGAGCCCATCTCGTGCAGGTCCACGAAAACCAGCGGATGCCATTCCAGCAGCGCTTTCACCTGGCTGCGGATCTCGGGTTGCGTCAGCGCGATCCAATCGCGGTTAAGATCAAACAGGTAGTGATTGCCGCGCCCGCCCGGCCAGGGCTCCACGTGTTCGGCCGATTGCGGATATGCGTCAGGCTCGATGCCCTCGGTCTGCTCGAAATGCCGCACGAAGCGGTCATGGCCGTCGGGGTTCTGCGTAGGCACGAGAAACACGACCGTATTGGCGAGGATATCCGCAACCAGCGGGTCCTTGCGGGCGGCGAGCAGATGGTACGCCGCCAGCATCACGGCTTCGGTCGAACTGAGTTCGTTGCCGTGCACGCCGGCCGCAATCCATGCCGTGGCCGGCAGTGTTGCGATCAACCTGGCGGCCTCCGCGTCCGAGGTGCCGCGTGGATCGGCTAGCCGTCGCATGCCGGCCTTTATCTCCGGGAGGCGCTTCATGTTGCCTTCCGAAGCCACCACGGCGTAGATCAACCTGCGGCCTTCCCAACTGCGGCCGTATTCGAACACCTTGATCCGGCTGCCGGCCGTCGCCGATAATGCATCGAAGTACTGGAGTATGCCGGCGTGGCTGGTGATGCGCTCACCCGCGTCATAGCCCAGAACTTTGCTAAATGCGGGCACGGAGGCGTCGTAGGTCACCCCCGGCCAATACTCAAACCGGGCTTCCGCGCCCGACAGTGCGAAAGCCATTGCCAGGACCAACAGCCCAACCGGGTGGCTCATAAGCTAATAAGCATATTGCATCTTCCGCCGCGCCACCATAAGCTTTTGCGGATAATGAAGTCCATGAGATTGCTTGCCTTGCTGTGCCCCGCCCTGCTGGCCGCCGCCGGCCCCATCGACATCGGTTCGCGCCGGCAGTTGTTCGTCGACCGTTACTTGATCGAGAATGCGAAAGGCGTTGAACTGCGCCTGGCCACGCCGGTCGACGCCGGCCCCGCCCTGGTTCTGGACAAGCCCTGGGAAGGAGCTTTCTCGGGCTACTTCACGGTGATTCAGGACGGCGCACAGTATCGGCTGTATTACCGTGGCGAACCGCACGCGGGTAAGGATGGCAATCCGGGGGAAGTCACCTGCTACGCCGAGTCGCGCGATGGCGTTCACTGGACCAAGCCCGAGTTGAGACTCCACGAAGTCTCCGGAACAAAGAATAATAATGTTGTTCTGGCCAACAACCCGCCGTTTTCGCACAACTTCAGCCCCATGCTCGATGCTCGGCCTGGCGTCGCGGCCAGCGAGCGTTACAAAGCGTTGGCGGGAGTCCATCAGAGCGGCCTGTACGCCTTCGCGTCGCCGGACGGGATCCACTGGCGCAAGCTGGCCGGCGAGCCTGTGCTGACCTCGAAAGCCTTTGCATTCGATTCGCAAAACGTCACTTTCTGGAGCGAAACCGAGCGGCGTTATGTCTGTTACTTCCGGACCTGGAAACGCATCGGGGCCACCAACTACCGCTGGGTCTCGCGCACCACCAGCACCGATTACCTGCATTGGGACGCGCCGGTCGAGATGAATTACGGGGATGCTCCGCCCGAGCATCTGTACACCAATCAGACTGGTCCGTACTTCCGGGCGCGCGATTTCTATGTGGGCATCTCGGCGCGCTTCCTGCCCGGCCGGCAGGTGATCACCGCGGAACAGGCCGCCGCCATCGGCGTCGATCCGGGCTACTTCAAGGACTGCTCGGACGCGGTGCTGATCACCAGCCGCGGCGGGGACCGTTACGACCGCACCTTCATGGAGGCCTTTCTGCGGCCCGGCTTGGGTATTGAAAACTGGGTTTCACGATCAAACTACCCGGCGCTCAACCTGGTCCAGACCGGCCCGTCGGAGATGTCTTTCTTCGTCGTGCGCAACTACGGCCAGCCGAGCATCTACCTGCGGCGCTACAAACTTCGCCTGGATGGCTTCGCTTCGGCCCATGCTCCTTACGCGGGCGGCGAACTGGTGACGAAGCCGCTGCGCTTTGCCGGCGGCCAGCTCGAACTGAACTACTCCACCTCGGCGCCCGGTGGGATCCGCGTCGAAATCCAGGACGCGAGTGGAACGCCGATCCCGGGCTTCACCCTGGCCGAGTCGAAAGAGATCGTGGGCGACGAAATCGCCCGCGTCGTGGCCTGGAACTCCGGAGCCGATCTGAAGCGGCTGTCCGGCCAGCCTGTCCGGCTGCGGTTCGTCATGCGCGACGCGGACATTTATGGCCTTCGTTTCCAGGATTGATTGCGGGCGGGTTCCATCCCCGGACAGGTAACGGCGAAGCCTGTTCGAGCGCCTTTTCAAGCGAAAGGCTCGTTTTGTATCCTGAGAGCAGGTAATGCCCTTGACCAGTCATTCCAATCCGAGTACGGATGAAACCTCCTCCAAGTCACGGCTTCGCTGGCTTCTGTTGCCGTTGCTGATCGTAGGCGCCGGCGCCACGGGCTACCTTATTTGGGGAAAACCGGCGCCCCAGTCAAAGAAGGCCCGCGTCGTGGTCGTGCGCACCGTAAAGGCATCCATCGGTCCCTTGGCGCGCACCCTGCGGTTGACCGGCCAGACTTCGGCGCGCGTTTTTGCCGCCGTTACGGCCCCCCGTCTGCGCGGCCCTGAGCGCGGCAACGCCATGATCCTGATCCGCCTGGTCAAGAGCGGCAGCATGGTCAAGAAGGGTGAACTGCTGGCCGAGATCGATTCCACCTCCACGCGCGATCACATTGACGACGTGCAAGACATGGTAGCGGCAGCCGAGAAGGACATTGTTAAACGCAAGGCGGAGCAAGCCGTTGAGTGGGAAAACCTGCAGCAAACCCTTCGTGTCGCCAAAGCCGATCTGGACAAGGCAAGACTCGAAGCCAAGGCCGCCGAAGTGCGCACCATCGTGGACCAGGAATTGCTCAAGCTCTCGGTCGAGGAAGCCGAGGCGCAGTACAAGCAGTTACAGGGTGACATCGCCAACAAGAAGATCATCCACGACGCCGAGTTGAAGATCCTCCAAGTGACGTACAGGCGCCAGCAAATGCACCTGGAGCGCCACATGACGGACCTCTCAAAGCTGGTGATGCACGCGCCCATGGATGGCTTGGCGGTGATGATGCCGATTTTCCGCAATGGCGAATTCGGGCAGGTCGAATTGGGCGACCAAGTGGGCCCGGGTCAGCCCTTCATGCGTGTAGTAAAGCCTGACTCCATGCAATTGGAGGCCACGGTGAACCAGGCTGAAGCCACCGTTCTGCGACTGGGACAGGAATCCGAAATCACCCTGGACGCCTTCCCCGGAGTGAAATACCACGGCAAGGTGGACAGCATCGGTGCACTGGCCACCGGCGGCTGGCGCCAGAACTATTTCATCCGCAATATCCCCATCCGCGTGCACATCGACAATCAGGATTCCAGGTTGATTCCGGACCTTTCCGGCGCCGCCGATGTCACGCTCGAACACAAGGAAAACGTCGTGCGAGTCCCGCTGGAAGCCATTTTCATGGATTCCGGCAAGCCGGCCGTCTTTGTGCGCGAGGGGGGACGCTTCGTGCGCCGGGCTGTGGAATTGGGTTTGGAGAGCAACACGCAAGTGGAAGTCGTCAGCGGGTTGAAGGGTGGCGAGGAAGTCGCCGTTGAGAGGCCCCCGGCCACAGCCGGCTAGAAACTCCTACAATCAAACCTAGGATGACAGGCCGCGAACGCATCGCTCTCACTATGCGGCACAAGGCGCCGGACCGCGTGCCGGTGATGTGCCAGCTCTCCATCGGACACTACAACCTAAACGGCGGCTATAAACCGCACGAAATCTGGTACGAAACCGAGGCTTTCGCCGACGCCGCGGTGAAACTGGCTCGCCGCTACCGCTTCGACGGTATTCTGGTGGCGCTGGCCGGGCGTCCCGCGAATTATCTCGCCCAAGCCGTTTCCATCACCGGCGGCGACGACGGCCAGTGGATCCGGTGGCGAAACGGCGACCGCACATTCTTGCCCTGGGACGACATGGCGGTTCATCATCCGGCCGATGCGTCACGGCCCGTGCGCGCCGATTTTGACGCCTTCGATCCCGATTCGGATATACACCACATAGACGATTACTTGGGCCATATCTGGAACGCGCTCTATCACATCCAGAGCCTGCCTGAAAAAGACTATGGCGGACCGCTCGAACCCGGCCGCATCCCCGGCTACCTGTTCGGTGCCATCGACATCGTTCGCGCCAAAGCGACGGATCTTTCCGTCCACGGCTCGGTCTACTCACCGCTCACGCACTTCTTCGAGTTATTCGGTTACGAGCCGGCGCTCATCGGCCTGCGCACTGATCCTGGGCGCGCGCACGCCGTGCTCGACCGTCTCACCGGGGGCGTCATCGCCTGGTCGCTCGCACTGCTCGAACACGGCGCCGACGCGCTGGACCTTTCCTCGGCCTTCGTGGGCGCGCCGTTTCTTTCGCGGAGCCAGTACCAGGAGTTCGTGGTTCCATACGAAAAGCGCGTGAACGAAGCCATCAAAGCGGCCGGCGGCATCTGCTACACGCACACCTGCGGGCGCATCGGCGACCGTTTGGACCTGATGGCCGCAACCGGCACTCTCGGTATCGATACGCTCGATCCGCCGCCGCTCGGCAACGCCGACCTGGCTGAGGCCAAGCGCCAGTTCGGAGAGAGGTTCTTCTTCAAAGGCAACATGAACTCGGTGGAGTTGCTGCGCATGACCACGCCCGCCCAGGTGCGCGAACATGCCGCCGGCCGCATTCGCATCGGTATGCCCGGCGCCGGATACATCCTCAGCACGGCTTGTTCGGTGGCGCCGCGCGTGGAACCGTGGAAGCTCGAAATGCTGGCGCCGCTCGCCGGGGAGTTGGGCCGCTACGAATCGCCCGGCGCAGTCTGATATCTTGGAAGCCACCGGAGATCAAACATGGAAAGCAGAACTGTTAGCAGGAGGGAAGTGCTGGTTGCCGCCACGGCCGCTACCTTGTTGCGCCCGGAGCGCGTCCTGGGCGCCAATGATCGCATCCGCGTGGCCATGATCGGCGTGGGCCGGCGCGGCCTGCTCGGCGAAGCACTCATGTTCGCCAAAGACTCTAACGTCGATCTGGCCGTGGTGTGCGATACCTGGCGCCAACGGCGTGAGGCGGCCGCCGGCCGCATCCAAAAGTCTCTAGGAACCACACCCGAGTTGACCCTAAGCTGGCAGGACGTGCTAGCCCGCAAGGACATCGACGCCGTCATTATCGCGACGCCCGATCATCAACACTGCACTCAGCTTGCCGCGGCGGCCCGCGCCGGCAAGGATGCCTATATCGAGAAACCCATGGCCATGAATATGAAAGAACTCATCATGGCCGTGGATGCGGTGAAGAAGTACAACCGGGTGGTGCAAGTGGGCACGCAGATCCGCAGCCTGCCGTCGTCGGTCGCGGCCCGGAAGTTCGTCGCCGCCGGCGGCTTAGGCAAAATCATCAAAGTGGAACAGTCGCGCAACGCATGGAAACCCTATTGGCACGGCTACGCCGATCCGAGCCTGAAGGAATCCGATGTCGATTGGAAGGCGTTCCTCATGCACGTGAAGCCGCGTCCCTTCGACGCCGACCAGTACACGGCCTGGATGGGCTACCGCGAGTTTTCCCAGGGGGCGCACTCGGGCCTGATGGTTCACTTCATAGACTTGTTGCACTACATCACCGGAGCCACGGCGCCGCGCCGGGTGATGGCCATGGCAGGAACCTATTGTTGGAAGGATGCGCGCACCTGCCCGGACTCCATCGAGGTCATGCTCGAGTACCCCGAGGGGTTCCTGGTGCGCTACAACTCGACGTTCGGTAACGGCGCTAACAATTACTTGAAGTTCTTCGGTACGCGCGGGGTGATGGACGCCAGCCGCTGGGGTTGGAAGGATTCGTTCGCCATTAGTGGCGATGGCACGCAGGATGCCGACCGCATCCAACCCGGCCAGGCGATTCCGCCCGCCGAAAGCGTCCACCACATGAAGAATTTCTTCGAGTGCCTCCGTTCGCGGCAAACACCCAATGCGTCGATCGACGCAGGCTACGCGCACTCGGTGGCCGCCATCATGGCGGACATTTCCTTCCAGAAGCGCAAAGAAGTGACTTACGACGCGGCGCGGCGCGCAATCAAGGCATGACCTTTACACGGCGATCGCCTCCAGCGTGCGCAGTTTTGCGGCGAGCGTGGTGCGCTTGAGGCGCAGCATGTCCGCGGCTCGCTTCTTGTTGCCGCGCGTGCGGGCCATGGCCTGTTCCAGAATGCTGCGCTCGATCCGCCTCACAGTGGCTTCATAGTCCAGACCGCTCGCGGGCAGCGTGATCACCGGAGTGGAACCGGGCAGAAATCCGCGGCTCGACGTGGCATGAGGGAGCGGAAAGTCTCCCGCCAGCAGCGCCTTGCGGTCGCCGCTGAGGGCGATGGCCATCTCCACGGCGTTTTCCAACTCCCGCACGTTGCCCGGCCAGTGATGCCGGCGCAGCCGCTCCAGCGTTTCTGCCGGCGCCGTCTTCGGCGGGATGTCCTCCTGCCGGCAGACCTTCGCGATGAAGTGGTGCACCAGCAGAGGAATGTCGTCCAAACGCTCGCGCAGAGGAGGCACGTGCATGGGAACCACGTTGAGCCGGTAATAGAGGTCCTCCCGGAAGCGCCCCTGACGGATGCGTTCGGTCAGGTCCGCGTTCGTGGCCGCGATCACGCGCACGTCCACGTGCACCGTCTCGGAACTGCCCAGCCGCTGGAACTCGCGCTCCTGTAACACACGCAGCAGCTTCGCCTGCAGGTCGAGCGGCATATCGCCGATCTCATCCAGAAAGATGGTGCTGCGGTGGGCTTGCTCGAAACGGCCCACGCGGTTGTTCAGCGCCCCCGTGAATGCCCCACGCACGTGGCCGAACAACTCCGCTTCTAACAGGTTTTCAGGAAGAGCGTGGCAGTTCACCGCCACCATGGGCAGGTGAGAGCGATTCGAAGCCATGTGTAGCGCGCGCGCCACGATTTCCTTGCCCGAGCCGGTTTCTCCCGTAATCAGCACAGTGCAGCGCCGGGCGCCCACCAGTCGTATGATGTGCGCGATGTTCTGCATGGGCTCGCTCTGGCCAACCATCAGGCGGCGCCACGGCTCGCATTCGAGTGACGCACCCATCAGCGCGAGTTGCCGGCTGCGATAATACTCCACGGCATTCTCCACCACGCGCGTCAGTTCCCTGATATCCATCTCGGGGCCGAAGTAATGGTAAGCACCCATCTTGACCAGCCGCACAGCGTCCGCCATCGAACCAGCACGGTCCCGGATAATGACGGGGACCATGCCGTTTACGCGCGCGACCTCCTCGGTGAACTCATCCGCTGTCCAATCATCCATGGGAAAGGCCGCGACCACGGCGTCGAAAGAAGCGGCTTTCATACATTCCAGTGCTTCCGCACCGCCCTCCGGCAACTCTACCAACACTTCCTCCGCGTCCCACCCCGACGCCCATCGGGCAATCTGTTCATCTCCGGAATCAATAACAAGCAATCGCATATGACGATCCGGCCGCGCGTTGTGGGGGTAACCGTCTCCCCGCATTTGCGCCGTCCGGCCCTCCCCATCCATCGTCTGTGCACATGATTTCTTTAGCAGATTTCATACCTAGGAGTCTTCTCAGCCGATTCCTTATACTGGGATATTACCGGAGATATGAAGAGGATACTGTCTTTCATCTGGATGGGAATAGCGCTGAGCGCATTCGCTGTCGCGTGGGCACAAATGGCGCCGTCTGCCGCCAGCAAGCCCGACCCGCGCCGCATCTCGGCAGAGGAGCTGAAGAGAATGTTGGCAGCGCGCAAGCAAGTCTTTCTGCTGGACGTGCGCCAGCCGAAGGAACTCGAGGAGGAGGGCGCCATCAAGGGGGCGATCAACATTCCGCTGGGGACGCTGGCCGACCGTCTGTCGCGAGTGCCCAAAGGGAGGCCGGTGGTGAGCATCTGCCGCAGCGCGGTGCGCGCCGCCCGGGCGGCGGATTTGCTGGAAAAGAACGGCTACACAGGCGTCCGGACCTTTGCGATGAACGACTGGCGCGAAAAAGGCTACCCGCTGGAGTACCGCAAGGCGCCACCGGCCGCAAAGAAGAAGTAGTTACGAACGCGGCAGGATCTGTTAGAATGAGTTTCGAGCACCCACCCGCAGGGCGGGAGTAATTCAGTGGTAGAATGCCAGCTTCCCAAGCTGGACGTCGCGGGTTC
>CAYLLB010000056.1:0-27124 GCA_964384215.1 uncultured Solibacteraceae bacterium
GTGCTTTGGACTCAGTCCGTCCAAGGGGAGGAATTGGCTAAGTCGGACAGCATTGTCCCGGAGTACAACCGTGAACAGTTCGAGGATCACCAAAACATAAAATACCCAGATAATCGGTTCCGTAATCACATAGGCCCAACCGTAAGCTTTCGGCTGGCTGTGCATGGCAGCGAGAAGCAGGGAACGGCCAAGGCGGACAACCAGGTACAGAAAGAAACAGCGGTAAACCAGATGCAGCCGGGCGATCACCAAACGCACCAGCAGAATCGCATAGCAGACGATCGCTGCATACCACAGGATGGATTCGATAGAGGGGACGCGAGTCATAACGCCAAGCCATGCCGCCTGATCGTTATGATTCTAGCGCAGGCGTCCCCGCCACGATGATGCGCACTACAAACCAAGGACCGCGATCGACTCTACCGGCTGGCCATGCAAGGAAAGCAATCGGGCCACGGATCATGATCCGGGACATTGGCGACAGCAGCCACCGAGGCGGCGAAGAGGATCAGAAGCAAAGCCTTACGCAACATGAAGTTATCTCCCTTGTTTGGTTTTTTCCTTACCACCACGAAGCTACAGCGTACAGGGGAATTGCGCCGCACCGGTGAATTGTCCAGACGTTTTCGAGATTCAGAACAAGTCACAGGGCGGCAAGTAGGATACACTTAGATTCAGGCGATGAGCGACTCAGAATTTCATTCGAAACGCGGCGGGGATGCGATCGCCGACGTCTGGCGCAGGACGCTATCCCAAATACCGAGCCAGTTCGGAAGACTAGCGTATTTCGCCGGCTTGCGCAATCCCAATACCGGCATATATGAGCACCACGGTCTGGCGGCATTGTTCGGTGAAGAGAAGTCTCGCCTGGCCTTGGCGGCCAGCCACGACGAGACATTTGCAGCCTGGCTGGCCATGTCTTTAGAGCTACAAAAGGCGGATTTAGACGCTTATCTTTCCGGACTCGGTGACGATAAACTCTCGATAGTGAGGAATTGGCTTAGTTCACGTTCCTACCAAAATCTGATGCCGGCGCTGGCGCGCGATACGGCAAAAGCGCTTTTTATGTCGGATATGGAAGTCCTGGTGGGCATACTCAAGCGTGAATACGGCGTCGTTTTCCCTGATCCAGACGCATAGCCACGCCGGTCACCTGGCCGATCACGTCGATCTCGTCCGGGAACGTGTAAATGGTCGGATTGCACATCGACGCCGGGTGCGGCTGCACCATCAGGCGGTCGCCGTCCAGCGTACACCAGCCGCAGACATAGCCTTCACGATGTTCGAGGAAATAGATGGGCCGTTCGAATTCATTCGACCACCCGCCGGACAGGATTCTACGCTTGGTCTCATCGATCACCACAAGCGAACCGGGTTGCAGCAGCGGGTACATGGACCAGTCTTCAGTACCGATAAAAGCATACCGGTGATTGCGCAAGTCCAGACCGTTCAGCAACATGAGAGGCAACTTCCCCCAGCGTTGGATCACCCGGCTCAGAAAGGTGGTGCGCCGCAAGTCCACACCCGGATCGAGCGAAAGCGGAACCTGGATCTCACCATGGCTGTCCGGCGAGAAATCAACCATATGCGTGCGTTCAATCTCGATCAAGGCTGCATCCCCGGCAAGCGCCGATAGATTCACCCCGTACCACTCCAGCACCTCTTGAAACTGAAGCCGATAGATCGCGCACAGGGGGTACAGACGGTAGCTCGAGGGCACCGACCCCTTGTGCTCGATGTCGGCCAACCGGCTCAGCGCGATCACAAACTCGTCGCTTTTGTGGCGTTCGGCGATCTTCTGACTCGCCTGCTCCACGTCGCGGTACCGGAGATTCAGCCGCTCCCGGGCACGCTTGAGTTTTTGGCCAGCCTCCTCCATGGTATGATTCATCCCGGCGGGCCGATGCGGATGTGCCCGTTGGGCCGCGAGGGTATTCCTTCTGGTACAGTTGTCCTCGCCTTGAATTATAGCATCGGCCTATGTGCCTTGATCGGTTGGATTTGGCGATTCTGTTCTGATTTCGGAACACGTTTTTTCAAAGGAGGCCATTTTTGCGAATTGTAGTTGGAATGTCCGGCGCCAGCGGCTCTATCTATGGTCTCAGACTGATGGAAAAACTGCGCATAAACCCCGGCATCGAGATTCACCTAATCCTCACTCGCGCCGGAGAGCGCACGGCTTTCCTTGAAACAGACCGGAAAATACCGCAAATCAAAGCCATGGCCGACTACGCTTATCCGGTGGACGATATCGGCTGCCGGCTGGCCAGCGGCTCTTATCCGACCGGCGGAATGGTGGTAGCTCCCTGCTCCATCCACACGATGAGTGCCATCGCCACCGGGGTTACCGACAACCTCCTGCTGCGCGCGGCCGACGTCACGCTGAAAGAACGCCGCAAGCTGATTCTGATGGTTCGCGAGACGCCTTTCCATCTGGGGCATCTGCGCACCATGACGGCGCTGGCGGAAATGGGCGCCATCATAGCTCCGCCCATCCCGGCCTTCTATCACCGGCCGCAGAGCGTTCAGGATCTGGTGGACCAAAGCGTCGACCGTGTGCTCGACCTGCTGGGAGTTCCTGCCGGAGACGCCCGGCGTTGGGACCCTTAGTGCGAGGGCTGCTAAGATTGCCCTATGAAAACACGAGCCGAGACCGTGGCTTTCCAAGGCGAGAAGGGCGCCTTCAGCCAGAAGGCGGTCTACCAGCTATTGGGGCCTCAAGCCAAGGTGATGCCATGCGTGCGCTTCGAGGACGTGTTCCGCGCTTTGACCGAAAAGCGCGTCGACGCGGCCGTAATCCCCATCGAGAACACGCTGGCGGGCTCGGTGCACGAGAACTACGACCACCTGCTCAATTTCGATGTCCGTATCGTGGGCGAAACCAACGTGCGCATCGTGCATAACCTGATCGCGCTTCCGGGCACGAGCTTCAACAAGATCAAGCACGTCTACTCGCACCCGGTGGCGCTCAACCAGTGCCTCACGTTTTTCGCCAAGAATCCCCAGGTCGAACGCGTGCCGTACTATGACACCGCCGGCAGCGTAAAGATGCTGGCGGAAGAGAAGCCCGCAGGCGCCGCCGCCATCGCCAGTCAGGTGGCGGCAGAAATTTACGGCGCGCGCATTCTGCGCCGCTCCATCGAGGACGACCACCGTAACTTCACGCGTTTCTTCCTGCTTCGCCGTTCATCATGGAAAGGCAAGGCCGCCCGCATCCGCGGCACTGGCGCCTGGAAAACCTCCCTGGTTTTCACTACGCGCAACATCCCGGGCGCGCTGTTCCGCGCCCTGAGCGCTTTCTCCCTGCGCGACATCAACCTGGCCAAAATAGAATCGCGCCCGCTGCGCGGCAGGCCCTGGGAATATTTGTTCTACCTCGACCTGCTCGGCCATGTAGACGAGCCTCGTGTGAAGAACGCACTAGGTCATTTGGGGGAACTGGCCGATTTCCTGCGCGTGTTAGGCTGCTATCCGCCGGCGCGACCGTAGGGGCGGCATATACGCCGCCCTTACAGGGGACGTGAATCCTGCCAGGCCGGGGCGAAGGCTTCGGCGTACTGGCAGCGGATTTCCATGCCGCGCGAGCGCGCCAACTGCTCATGCGCGGGATAGTAGCTATCCGGATTCTGGCTCGCGTGCGCATAGATTGCCTCGCGCTTGCGCGCCGCCACCGCCGTAATGTCTACGAAAATGGAGGGCGTGAACTGCTGCGTCTGGCGGCCGGAGTTGGTCATCACTTCGAAAAAGTACAGCGCCGGCTTGCGGCGCATGGCTTGCCAGGCGTGGTAGGCAGCCAGGGAAGCCGCGCAATGATCGGCGTGCGTGTCGAGCGGCCAGTGTGCAAAAACCACATCGGGGGCCTCGGACGCGATCAGCTTGTCGAACTCCGCGTAGCGGGCCTTGTTCAGTTCCGTCGCGCCGTCTATCTGTCCCGCGAACACCGCCCGCGCGCCCAGGATCTTGCAAGCCCGCTCCGCCTCCGCCGTCCGGATGGCGGCGGCTTCCGCGTGCGGCTTGCCGCGTATCCCAGCTTCGCCCCGCGTAAAATAAACTACGCTCGCCGAGTGGCCGGCATCCGCATAGCGTGCGATCACGCCGCCGCAGCCGCACTCGGGATCGTCCGGGTGCGCGCCCACCACCACAATCTTCAGTTTCTTGCGAATCGCGGTGTCTTCGGCCAGTCCCGGCAGCGCCGCGGCGGCCCCGAGCAAAGCAAAATCTCGCCGGTTCATGATCTCCTCCGTGGAGCGCGGATGCTTTCGGCGGTGAGCGTGTAGCCGCGGTGGTTCTCAAACGCATCCACCACGGCCCTCACCGCGACCACGGGCTGCGTGGTCAGATGGCCGTAGTTGCGATACGTGTCCGCGAACAGCGCAACCTCGACAAAGCCTTCGTAATCGGCCAGGGTCAGGAACTTCATGGTGCCACGATCGGTCGTGTGTACACGCTCGGCCACGATCAACCCGCAAACCTCCACTTCCTTGCCAAGATACCCGATCAGACGCGCCGACGGCACGTAGCTCGTCCAGTCCACATTGCGGGCGAAGTAATCCAGCGGGTGGCAGCTCACCGTGAACCCGAACAATTCGTGCTCCCATTGCGGATTCACTCCGGCGCCGGCAGGCAGGTCTTCGGCCGGTCCGGTTTCAAACAGATCCAGGCGGGCTGCGGCGGCCTCCAGACGGCACAGACGCCAAAAGACGCGCCCGCGCGGTTCGCCGAGCGAATCGAAAGCGCCGGCTTTCACCAGCGCCATCCATTCGGCGTGGCGCGGATGCACGCGGCGGTAGAAATCGCCCACGTCGCCGAACGGCGCCTCTGTCCGGATCCGTGCGACCGTCGCCTGGTCAAGCCCTTTGATCTGATCCAGCGGCAGACGGATCGTATTGCCTCGCACCAGGAAGCGCTCCCCGGAGAGGTTCACGTCGGGCGGCAAGAATCGCGCACCGTAGCGCAAGGCTTCCAGCACGTAGACGATGGGCGCATAGAAACCTCGCCGGTTGCCGAGCACGGCAGCCAGGAACTCGATCGGATACCGCGTCTTCAGATAGGCGCCCTCGAAGGCCTCCACCGCGTATGCCGCCGAGTGCGCCTTATTGAACATGTATCCGGCGAACTCTTCGAGCATCTTCCAGACGGCTCCGGTTTCTTCCGCCGTGCGGCCGCGCTCCAGCGCGCGTTCGCGGAACTCCGCGCCCAATTCGGCAATCCTCCGGCGGTCTTTGTTCTTCACTAAAGCGCGCCGCAACAGATCGGCGCGGCCCCACGGCATCCCGGCGAACCCGTTGGCGACCAGCAGGATGTGCTCCTCATACGCCATGAGGCCGTAAGTGTCGGCCAGCAGCGGTTCCAACGACGGGTGCACGTAGGTCACCGGCTCGAAGCCCTGGTGCCGCCGGGCGAAGGCACGCTTCTTACCCTCGTTGGCGGCGCCGGGACGGATGATGGATTCCACCGCCGTCAGGCAATCGATGTCGCGGCAGTTGGCCATCACGAGCAGCGAGGTCATGGCCGGCGATTCGATGTGAAAGACGCCGCGCGCGTTGCCGCTCGCGATCGCTTCCCAGGTCGCCGGGTCGCCCTGGTCGATGGAGGCGGCCTCGATTTCGACACCGCGATTCTCGCGGATCAACACCCGCGCATCGCGCAGCACGCTCAACCCGGCCTGCCCCAGCAGGTCCATCTTGAGCAAACCCAGTTCCTCGACGTCGTCCATGGCGTAGTGCGTGGTCAGAAGTCCCTTCGCGCTGCGGAACACCGGCATGCGAGATGTGATGGGCGCGGAACTGATCACCAGCCCGCACGGGTGCATCATGAAGTGCCGCGGCACGCCTTCGAGCGCGGCGGTCATTTTGAGAATGGTGCGGTACGGCTCCTCGTTATAAGGCAGGTGACGGCACTCCGGCAAGACGCGCACCGCCGTATCGGCGTCGCCGGCAAAATACGGCAGATGCTCTGTGAAGCGCCGCACTTCGCGCTCGCCGATACCGTAGACTTTGGCAATATCGGCCACGCTGGAGCGCCCCTGAAACGTGTTGAAGGCGCCGATGCAGGCGACATGCTCTTCGCCGTAGCGCTCGAACACATAGCGCACCACGTCGTCGCGGCGGTCCCACGGCAGGTCCAGGTCGATATCGGCCAGCTTGGCGAATTGCATGCGCTCCTTGTTGAGAAAGCGCTCGAACGACAGGCCGAAGCGGAACGGGCACACGTTGCCGATGCCGAGAGCGTAACAGACCAGGCTCCCCGCCGCGCTGCCGCGCGCCAGCGTCGCGATGCCGTTGCGGTTGGCCCAGTCCACAATGTCGGCGAAGATCAAAAAGTACCCGGCGTAGCCCACTTCCTCGATCACGCGCAACTCACGCTCCAGGCGAGCGTAGACTTCGCCGCGGTCCGCCAGGTGCGCATAGCGCCGTTCGACGCCGCTATGCGCCATGCGCCGCAGGACGGCGGCGGGCGGCTCGCCATCGGGAGTTTTGAACTCCGGAAACAGGATGTCGCCCAGTTGGAAGTCGAACCGGCAGCGTTCGGCGATGCGCGCGGTGTTGGCGAGAGCTTGCGGCAACTCCGCGAAGTGCCGCTCCATTTCGGCCGGCGAGTGCAGGTGGTAGTTCCCCGCCCCCAGTTTCGCCGGATGCGGCTGGCCGAGCAGCGTCAGCGTGCGCATGGAGGCCAGAATGTCATAGCGCAGGCGCTCGTCCGGCGAGCGGTAATGCGCATCCGCGGTGGCCGCCAGCGGGATGCGGTGGCGCCGCGCCAGGCGCGCCACGCTGCGCGCGTGCCGCAGGTCCTCGCTGGTATGGGGAGACACTTCGAGGGCCAGGCGCGTGTCGAACATCTCGCGCAACCGGAGCAGGAATGCTTCGTCGGCGCTCGATACCAGACACAGCAGCCCGGCGCTGTAACGGGCCACATCGTCGAGCGTCACGCCGTCTTCGTGCTCGACGCGCGTCGAAATCAACCGGCACAGGTTCGCGTATCCGGCGGCATTTTCGACCAGCAGCACCAGCGTACCGCCGCCCGAAAGCGTCACTTCGCTGCCGGTCACGGGGTGCAAGCCGGCGCCCCGGGCGTGCTTGTAGAACTCGACCGCGCCGGCCAGCGTGTCGCGGTCGGTCAGCGCCAGAGCCGGCATGCCGAGTTCGCGCCCGGCTGCGGTGAGCTGCTCGACGCTCATGGTGCTGTCGAGCAGCGAGTAATAGCTGTGATTGTGCAGTGCGACGTAAGCCATGGCCGAGCCCGGCCCATCTAGTGTAAATTTTTACACTAAACGGATCAAAAAACAAGTGAGAGAAAGGGGCCGCAGGCGGCACAACCAGGAATGGAGATCCATTCGAGTTGCGCATGACCAGGCCCCTCTATCTGCCGGCTACCGTTCTCTTCGCTCTCGTCGCCTGGGCCGAGGACGGCGCGCGGCGTGCCGCGCCATTTTACTCCGCCGCCAGTATCGTCAATTCCGCGACCAACGTGGCCGGCGACCTCGCGCCCAACATGATCGCGACGGTCTATGGGGCTGGCTTGTCTTACGTGACGAGGGCGCTGCAGGTGGAAGACATCAAAGCCGGCGAGTTGCCCACAGTGCTGCCGTCGGCGGGAGTGCGCGTTTACGTAGGATTGGTGGCCGCGCAGCTCTATTACGTCTCGCCCACGCAGATCAATTTCCTGATCCCGTGCATCTTCAAACCGGGTGAGACCGACCTGCGGATCACGCTGGACGGGCACGCCGGCCCCACTGTCCGCATTAAGCTCCTGGAAGCGGCGCCGGCGATGTTTCAACTCGATGAGAAGACGGTCATCGCAACGCGGCCGGACGGTTCGTTAATCGACAAAGACAAGCCGGCTGCGGGCGGCGAAGTGATTGTGCTGTATGCGACAGGGCTGGGCCCCACCGAGCCGGAAGCGATTTACGGGAAATTGCCCGTGCGCGCCGCGCCGATCCAGCGTATGGCGGATTTCAAGGTATTCCTGGACGATGCGGAAGTCAGCCCGAACCGGATCTTGTACGCGGGCGTAGCTCCGGGTTTCGCTGGCCTGTATCAGGTGAATCTGTGCTTGCCAGAGAAGTTGGGTGCCGACCCGCAGATCCGCATGGTCATCGGGGAAAAGTCGAGTCCGGAAGGAGTGCATCTGGCCGCGCGTGCGAGCGAATAGCCGGCGAACTGGCGGCGCACGTTGACATCTGAGCGCCCGCTTTGGTGTAATGTGAAGCAGACCGCTGCTATTCTGCTCCTCAGTAGCTCAATGGTAGAGCATTCGGCTGTTAACCGAAGGGTTGTAGGTTCGAGTCCTACCTGAGGAGCCAATTCTTTTTCCCGCACCGATTCCGGCCCGTTCGTTAACGCCTCTCTCCGCCCGCAACCTCGCAACTGGCCGTGTTTTCGGCACTTCCGCGTCTCTCTGTTTCCGGCCGGGTCCTGCTTGAAGCGCCAGCCGTGCGCCCCGGCGGCGTTTGCCGGAGGCCGTTTCTCCCCGTCTCCGGGCTCCACCAGGAGTTGGTTAACAGCGCGGCAAGGGTTGTCCAACCCCAGGCAGGACATGGCGAAACGCTGTCGTTAACTGCGCGCTTGTGCGATTCTTGTACGCATGAGCCCGTCCAACTTGCCGAAGCTGCTATGCCTAAGCTCTGGTATGACCCCGCAGTATCGATTGGACATCCTACGCTCGCTCGCGCTGCCTAGAGGGACGAGTCTCCATTTTCGGTATGGAGAAGCGATTCTACCGGACGGCTTGCGCACGCTTTTGGACAAGAACGCGATTGTCGGTGCACAAGTGCTGCTTGCGTACGTTGACTGCTCCTTTGCCGCGCGACGACCGGATGGCTCGTGTCCGATAACGCCGTGCCGGCACGCTTCGCTGGTCAGTTCGAAGAAGATCGGGACCAGGTACTTCCTCGAACTGCGGCTAGAGGAGTTCGCTCCTTGCTCTGATCTGGAGGGTTTCCAGATATCGGTTTCGGGTAACCGTCCTCATTGGGTTGGCTCGGAAGCTGGGGCTCCGGAGATGCCGGTTGGCCATTGGTGCTTGGAGTCCGGGGTGGGAGAGCAGGCCTGCTCGAAATCCGCAGAGGTGGATGCGTGGGAAGGGATCGTCGCTCTGTTGAAGCAGGCAGAAGCTTTTCGGGACGAGCAGTTGTTCTTTACCGTCGAGGGGATGAGTGCCCGGAAATCCACCGGGCGAATCCAGCCCAAAGATTCCGAGTATCGGCTGGAATCCGAAAGTGATTACGAACTGAGGGTGTACCACTTTCACCCGAGGGGCGACAGAATCGCCATGGCTAAGGGCACAGCACTCATCAGCGTTGAGGTTTCGGAGCCTTATCTGGAACCCGTCACCAGCCCTGCGATGCCCATCGACTCTCCTTACGACTTGAAGACCTTTCGATTCCGGACCCGCTCGGCCACCAAGCGACAGTACGGCTCAATCGTGGTCCGTATTGTCGACAGAAGCACGGGCAAGCCAGTCGAGTCACAACCTGAACTCTACATCCCTGTGCGACTAGCCCCATCATTTTTGAGGCCGCTGTTTCTCACCCTTGGTCTGGGGGCACTGCTCGCGGTTCAACAATTGGCGACGATCTCGGTGACGAAGGGTAGCGTTGGCTTGTGGACGGTCATCTGGGTTGCGGCGTTGGGACTCCTCACAGCCGGATTTGCCGTCTACGGGCTAAAGAAACCAATGTGAAAATGGTTGATGGCCCGTTTCAGCGAGCGCGCTGTCGGTCCCTTCGGCGCCTTCCATTCTTGCCGAGTTCCTCCAGAACTGAATCAAGCAAGCGTTGGTAGCGGCGCTGGGTGTCGGGATATGAAAGGACGTACTCTCTGGCAGCCTCCGATGGCGATCTGCTGACGGTTGCGTCTTGGAACTGGTGTCGTGTAAGGTCGATTTCACCGCGACCCGGCACAACGTTCCAGTAGTGCTCCACACCCGCAATCTCGCTGCAGAGCAGTTTGCCACCAAGGAAGTCTTGAACAATCAATGCAGTCACGGCGCATTGACCCCACGCGGGATTGCGGCGCGACCACCGGCTAGGGTCGTAAGATGTTTCCCGTTTCCAACACCTGCGAAGGATGTCCCGCAGTTCAGTCTCGGAGGGGGGGCTCTCTCGGTGGTCTCGGGCTGTCCGCGGATTCACCAAGGCGTTCACCCCATCTTCGGCTCCTTTGCAACCATTGCCCCCGCTGCAAGGATACCACTGCACGCCACCGCGGCGGCACTACTGACGAAATGGCACGTTGTCATGATCGCGACTTGTGGTGTCAATCCGGACAACAGGGGGGCATCGGAGCGTATATAGTTAACGGACACGGCAAAACGCCGCGTCGATCCCATCCATCAGACGCCGACTCAACCGCAAAGCGGAGATCGTCGTGGGTGGTCACTCTAGTACCGCGCAGTTTGCCTTCGGGCCGCGCGGGCAAGGAGACCGCTCATGCGCGAACGCGATGCTGCGCTCGATCAAGCCATCCGCGAGGTCGCCGCCATCCTGGGCGATGCGCTCGTCCGCCTGATCTTTCCCACGCCTGTTGACTTCCCGGAGACAGAGAGCCCTCATGGAACTGCTGGTTAACGCCATGAAGACTGAGAACGAAATCCGACAGGAGATCGATGCCCTCCGCAACCTGACCACGGCGCAGCTCAAGGAGAAGTACCGGGAGTTGTTCGGCGAGCAGTCTCGATCCAATCATAAGCAGTTCTTGTTCCGACGCATCGCCTGGCGCATCCAGGCGAACGCGTGGGGCGGCCTCTCCGAACGCGCCCGCCAGCGCGCGCTCGAGATCGCGGATGACGCCGATCTCCGCATCCGCGCACCCAAGAACTTCCTGCGGGAGCCGCTCGACGATGGCCGGACCATGGAAACGCGCCTGAAGCCGTCGCTCGATCCACGGTTGCCGCTGCCGGGGACACCGCTCATTCGCCGCTACCAGGGCAAGGACATCGTCGTTCACGTCCGGCCCGATGGCGGATTCGAGTGCAACGGCAGAATCTACACGTCGCTGAGCCGCGCAGTGACCGAGGCAACGGGCACGCGCTGGAACGGCTTTGCCTTTTACAACCTCGGCCACCGGCCCGGAGCGAAGCATGGCGAACGGGAATAACGGCAACGGCGCACCGAAGCCGGTCCGTTGCGCTATCTACACGCGCAAGTCCACGGACGAGGGTCTGAATCAGGATTTCAACTCGCTCGACGCGCAACGCGACGCCGGCGAGGCCTACATCCGCAGCCAAGCCGGCGAGGGCTGGACGCTGCTGCCGGACCAGTACGACGACGGCGGCTACACGGGGGCCAACATGGACCGCCCGGCGCTGCGCCGCCTGCTCGCGGACATCCAGGCCAGGAAGGTCGATTGCGTCGTGGTCTACAAAGTGGACCGGCTCAGCCGCTCGATCCGGGACTTCGCCAAGATCATGGAGATCCTGGAGAAGCACGGCGCGACGTTCGTCTCGGTCACGCAGCAGTTCAACACGACCACATCCCTCGGCCGCCTCACGCTGAACATCCTGCTTTCTTTCGCGCAATTCGAGCGCGAGATCATCAGCGAGCGCACGCGCGACAAGCAGATCCTGGCGCGCAAGCGTGGCAAGTGGACCGGCGGCCACGTGCCCTTGGGTTACGACCTCGTGGACGGCTGCCTGACCATCAACGAAGAAGAGGCTGCTCGCGTGCGCCAGATCTTCGAGTGGTACCTGGAAGGCCACACCGTGCATGGCATCGTGGCGAAATGCGAGGGCCTCGGCTGGCGCAACAAGGAGTGGGCAACCAAAGAGGGCAAGACGTTCGGCGGCCATCCCTTGCGGAAATGCCACATCTACACGATGCTGGCGAACCCGCTCTACGCCGCGCGCATCCGCGCCGCCGACGAGATCGTTGCCGCCGCCCACCCCCGGATCGTTGACGACAATACCTTTGACCTGGTCCAGCAGAAGCTGAAGGAGAACACGCGGAATCCCGGTGGCGAGCACGGGCCCAAATTGGAGGCCCTGCTGCGCGGCCTCCTCTACTGCGCATGCTGCGGGTCGGCTATGTCGCCGAGCTACTCATCGAGCAAAAACCGGCGGTACCGATACTACGTCTGCCTCCGGACCATGCAGCGGAACGGCGACGGGTGCACAACACGTGCCGTGTCCGCGCCGGTGGTGGAGCAGGCGGTCATCGAGAGCGTCCGGCGGTTCGCCATGCAGCCCGAGGTCATCGAAGCGATTGCCCGGGCGGCGCGCCAGCGGCTGACCGAAGAACTGGGCAGGCATCGCGAGGAGTTGAAGGCCCTCAACGTCCGCGTCCGCAACGCCAGGTCGCAACTCGTGCGCGCGAAGAACCTGGACCCCGACCGGGAGGCCGCGCTCCGCGAGACTGTATCGTCGGGAGAGGCCAAAGCGGAGCAACTGCGCGACCTGGTGGAGCGCGGCGAACGGCTGCGGTTCGATGACCAGATGGTGCACCAGCGCATGGCGACGTTTGACGAGGTCTGGAAGACTATGACCATCCAGCAGCAGGCGGCGCTGCTGCGCCAGTTGATCGAACGGGTCGGCTACGACGCCCGCGGCGACAAGGTCAAGGTCACCTACAACTCGAACGGCATCCGGGAATTCTGCAAAGGAGCGACAAAGTGAAGGACCGCTGCGAAGACGAGATCCCGCTCAAGTGGCCGGCGCGCCAGGCGGCAGGCAGGCCGAAGAAGACCGCGGCTCCGGCCCCGCCACGCATTCCCCGGATCACCCGCCTGATGGCGCTGGCCATCAAGTTCCAGGAGATGATCGACCGCGGCGAGGTGAAGGACTACGCCGACTTGGCGCGGCTGGGTTTCGTGACGCGGGCGCGGGTCACGCAGATCATGAACCTGTGCCTGCTCGCGCCGGACATCCAGGAGCAGATCCTGGCAGGTAGTGCGGCGATTGAGCGATCTCTTCGCCGCGTGAGCAGTTTGGTCCGATGGGATCACCAAAGAGCGGAATGGGCCGGGATCGCAAACCGTCGAGGTCAACGCCCGGCCGCCTGAGCAGCGGCCTCGACCCAACGGGCGAATCCGTGGTACCCGTCATGCTGGACCCAGTCGTATGTTGGAAAGTATTGCGACAGCGGAATTTGTCGGTATCCATCCTGGATGAAGAGGTGGTCGAACGGATCCGGTCCCGGAAGGTCAGGAAAGCCGAACTGGTCCTTGATGCTATAAATGCGCACGCCAAAGAGCCCATTGCCTCGCTCGTAGCTCTTCTTGATCTCATACTGGACCCATGGCCGAGATGCAGTCTCAGCCCCGATCAAGACCACCGTAACCGAGGTGTTCTCCAGCCCGCGGTTGATCATCCGCTTGATCGCCTCATCGCCTCGCTTCTTGGCTTCCTCCCAGAGCGAGGCGTCCCAGAATCCAGCCGCCTCCCGCTCCTGAGTGACCCAGCTATTGCGAACGACATTTGCCCGCCAGATGTCCCGCTCGTAGTGAAAGCTGAAGAAAACGCGCCGTGCCATAAGAAAGGCCCTCCTTTATCTCGTCCAGAACCGAATGATGATGACTGCTGCTACAACCGCCAGGACCACCACTCCGTGGATCGCCAGGATCGAGTGCGCCCAAAGCGTACGGAACCAACTCGGAACCTTCTCCGCATACTCCTTCGTTGACATGGAGAACGGTTCCACCGTTCGCAAGGTCTCGTCCGAGGCAAGCCGGAGCTCATCGTAGAGTTTCCGGAACAGCCGCTCCTGACGGAGGTAGTAAGCGTCCAACCCCCAGAAGGAGAGCGCTGGCAGCAAGGCAATCACGGCGAACGTCGCGTTAGAATCCTTGGCGGCCAGGGCGAAGAGCGCGGCGGTCAACGTGACGGTCCAACCTTTCAGGAGAAAGGAATTGGCCGCCATTCTGGTGACGACGCCTTGAACCAACTCCAAGTGCTTTACAACGTCTTCTTTCATTGTCCGACTCCCGGATTCCCGTTCGCCATTGATCGCCTCTTGACTCATCACGTAATATGTCATATGATTGGTCACATGTCAAGCGTTTCGCATCGCGATGTGGATTCGTTCGCAAGCACCATCCGAGAGATCAGGGGACGTCTCGGCATTTCCCAGGAGAAGCTCGCGGCCCGGCTGCGGGTCTCATTTCCCACTGTAAGCCGTTGGGAAAAAGGGAAAACCGAGCCGGACGGGGCCGTGCGGCACGCGGTGACCGAGTTCGTCAAGTCTCTGGGGCCGGAGTTTGCCGATCTCTACGCACGCCTGACCGGGAAGGAAGTTGAGGCCGCCCACGCCGCGCCCGCGCCGCCGGTTCGCCGAGGACGGCGCAAACGGACGGCGGAGCCGCCCGCACCTTCCAGCAACGGCAACGGGCAGGTCATGGACAATCGCTCCATGGAGACGCTGCTGTGGAAGGCGGCCTGTTCCATCCGGGGCGAGAAGGACGCGCCGAAGTTCAAGGACTACATCCTGCCGCTGGTTTTCATCAAGCGGCTGTCGGATGTCTTCGAGGACGAGATCGCCCGGCTGACCGAGGAGTTCGGCGATGAGGCGACGGCGCGCTCGGTGATCGAAGCCGACCCGTCGCTGGTCCGCTTCTACATCCCTCCCGAGGCGACCTGGCCGGTGGTCAGCGGCCGGAAGAAGTTCGACTGGCCGGAGGACCGCAAGCCCCGAACCCTCGGCGAGCAGCTCACCACGACGATCCGCGCCATCGCCAAGGCGAACCCCAGCCTTCAAGGCGTCATCGATATCGTCGACTACAACGAAACCCGCAACGGCGAGCGCGAAATCAGCGACGAAGCGCTGGCGCGCCTCATCGAGACGCTCAGCGATCCCCGCTACCGCCTGGGCCTCAACGACGTGGAGCCGGACTTCCTGGGCCGCGCCTACGAATACCTTCTGCGGAAATTCGCCGAGGGCCAGGGGCAAAGCGCCGGCGAGTTCTTTACGCCGAAGGAGGTCGGCTGGCTGATGGCGCGGCTGATGGACCCCAAGCAAGGCGAGGAAGTCTATGACCCTTGCTGCGGCTCCGGCGGACTGCTGGTCAAGTGCCAGTTGGTGCTCAAGGAGCGGGAGCAGAAGATCGACCGCCCGCTCAAGCTCCACGGCCAGGAACTGACGGGCTCCTCCTTCGCCATCGCGCGGATGAACATGGTGCTGCACGACATGGCCGGCGAGATCGTGCGCGGCAACACCATGAGCAATCCGAAGTTCCAGGACGACAGCCGTTTGAAGCGGTTCGACATCGTCGTGACCAATCCGATGTGGAACCAGGACAACTTCGACCCGAAGAGCTACGAGAACGACCCCTATGAACGGTTCGAGACTCGCGGCGGCTACGCGCCGGCGTCGAGCGCAGACTGGGCCTGGCTCCAGCATGTCGCGGCGTCCATGAAGGACCACGGCCGCGCCGCCGTAGTGATCGACACCGGCGCCGCCAGCCGGGGCAGCGGCAGCCAGGGCGAGAACAAGGAAAAAACCATCCGGCGCTGGTTTGTGGAGCAGGACCTAGTGGAAGGCGTCATTCTCCTTCCGGACAATCTGTTCTACAACACCACCGCCGCGGGTTTGATCGTAGTCTTGCACGCGGCGAAGCCCAAGAGCCGGTGCGGCCAGGTGCTGCTGGTGAACGCGAGCGCGGAGTTCCGGAAGGGGCGCCCGAAGAACGAGCTCACCGAGGAGGGCATCCGCAAGATTGTCCAGTGCTTCCGGGAGTGGACCGACCAGGAGGGGCTGTGCCGGGTCGTGAGTCAGGAAGCGATCGCCGAAGCGGACTACAATCTTTCGCCGTCGCGGTTTGTGCGGAGCGCTGCTGCTGCCCAGAATGTGGACATTCAGAGCATCCTCGGCGAACTAGCCGCCCTGCGCAAAGAGGAACAGGCGCTCGATGCAAAGCTCGCCGCCACTTTCACTAAGCTGGGCTTCCGTTGGGAGATCGAGCGATGACCGAGACTCCTGCAGACTGGCCGCTCACCACTATCGGCGCTGAGTTTGACATTCAGCAGGGCAAGTCGCTTTCCCCGAACTCCAGGCGAGGCGAGGAACCCCGCCCGTTTCTCCGCACCTTGAATGTGCTTTGGGGACGTGTCGATCTGTCCACGGTGGACCAGATGGATTTCACGGACGAGGAGTTCAGGCGGCTGAGTCTAGTAGACGGAGATCTGCTGGTCTGTGAAGGTGGGGATATCGGTAGAGCGGCCGTCTATCACGGGCCTCCAGACCGCTTCGCCTATCAGAACCACCTTCATCGGTTGCGGGCCAAGACGGACGAGATCATCCCTGACTTTGTGGTGCATTGGTTGCGCGCCGCCTTCACGCAGCTGGGTCTCTATGAGGGCGTCGGAAACAAGACGACAATTCCGAATCTTTCAAGGGCAAGGCTCTCACAACTCGTAATCCCCAAACCTGACCCGCAGGAGCAGCGGCAGATAGCCGGAATATTGGGAAACGTCCAGCACGCCATCGAAGTTGAGGCGGCGATCTGTGACAAGCTGTCGACGCTGAAGTCGGCGACGATGGCGAAGCTGTTCCGGGAGGGGCTGCGCGGCGAGCCGCTCAAGCAGACCGAAATCGGCGAGATCCCGGAGAGTTGGGAGGTCAAGCCTGTGTCGGCGGTTTCGGATGCTGTGAGTGGCGGAACTCCCTCAAAGCAGCGGACGGACTGGTGGAGTGGTTCGATTCCGTGGGCTAGTCCCAAGGACATGAAGAAGCTCCGCCTGCGGGACACCGAGGACCACATTAGCCCGGAGGGGGCTGAGGCGGGCTCGCGGATCGTACCGCCAAAGACCGTCTTCATTGTAGTCCGGGGCATGGTGCTGGCGAAGGACGTGCCGGTCGCGATCACAGAGGTGCCAATGGCTTTCAACCAGGATATGAAGGCACTGCTACCCTCTGAAAGAATCAATCCGGACTTCCTGCTGTACGCCCTTTGCGCCCGCAAATCGGCTCTGATTCAAGAGATCGGAACATCGGCGCACGGCACCCGCCGTATGGCCGGTTCGTCGGTAGACGGACTTCTGATCCCCGTGCCCAAGGATTCCGAAGAGCAGCGGGACATCGCCGAGACACTGCACATGCTGGACCGGCGTGAAGAGATCTCGAAGGAGCGCGTGCGGTGTCTTCACGCGCTCTTCTCTTCAACCTTGCACGCGCTCATGACCGGCGCGGTTCGCGTCAAGGACCTCGACGTCGCTGAGGTCAGCCATGCCTAGCATCGCGAGCGAGCGGGCCACAGTCCAGAACCCGCTGGTCGAATACGTCCAGGAAATCGGCTGGGCCTACGTCTCCCCGGACCAGGCGCTCACGCTCCGGCGCGGCGAAAGCGGCACGCTGTTCTATCAAACGCTGCGCGACAAGCTGATCAGCCTGAACCCCGGCGTGGTGACCGTCTCCAACGTCGACGATGTCATCGCGCGCATCGAAAGCGTCCGCAACAACATCGAGGGCAATGCCGAGGTGCTCGCCTGGCTGCGCGGCGAGCGGTCCGTGTACGTGGAATCGGAGAAGCGCCAGCGGAACGTCACGCTGATCGACTTCGCCCACCCCGCGGAGAACGTCTTCCAGGTGACCGACGAGTGGCAGTACACCAACGGCAAGTACCGGAACCGCGCCGACGTCGTGTTTGTGATCAACGGCATCCCGGTGGCGCTGGTGGAAACCAAGAGCGCCGTGAAGAAAGAAGGCATTGAGGAAGGCATTGCGCAGATCCGGCGCTACCACCGCGAGACGCCCGAACTGGTGACCGCGCCGCAGATCTTCGATGTGACGCACCTGATCGACTTCTACTACGGCGTTACGTGGAACCTGGACCGGAAGGGTCTGTTCAACTGGAAGGACGAGGAAAAAGGCAACTTCGAGCGCAAGGTGAAGCGCTTCTTCGCGCGCGAGCGGTTCCTGCGGTTCCTCGAATCCTGGATCGTCTTCTACAAGAAGGACGACGAACTGCGAAAGATCGTGCTGCGGCAGCACCAGACGCGCGCCGTCGAGAAGGTGGTGGAGCGCGCGCTGGACCCCGAAAAGCGGACCGGCCTGATCTGGCACACCCAGGGTTCCGGCAAGACCTTCACCATGATCAAGGCCGCCGACCTGATCCTCCGGCACCCGGCGTTTGAGAAGCCGACGGTGATCCTGCTCGTCGACCGCAACGAGCTCGAAAGCCAGCTTTTCGCGAACCTGGCGGCCTATGGTCTGGCGCCCGAAATCGCACGCTCGAAGCAGCACCTGCGGGAGTTGCTGAGATCGGACTACCGGGGCCTGATCGTCTCGATGATCCACAAGTTCGACAAGGCCGACGCCGATCTCTGCACGCGGGAGAACGTGTTTCTACTGGTGGACGAGGCGCACCGCACCACCAGCGGCGACCTGGGCAACTACCTGGTGGCCGCCGTACCCAATGCGACCATGATCGGGTTCACGGGTACGCCGATCGACCGGATTGCTTACGGCAAGGGCACCTTCAAGGTGTTCGGCAAGGACGACGAGAAGGGTTATCTCGATAAGTACTCGATCGCGGAGTCGATTGAAGACGGGACCACGTTGCCGCTCAACTACACGCTCGCGCCGAACGATATCCGCGTGCCGCGCGAGCAGTTGGAGAAGGAATTTCTGGACCTGGCCGAGGCGCAGGGGATCAGCGACATCGAGGAACTGAACAAGATCCTGGATCGCGCGGTGAACCTGAAGACGTTCCTGAAGGCCGCGGATCGCGTCGACAAAGTGGCGCGGTTCGTGGCGCAGCACTTCCGGGAGAACGTCGAACCGCTGGGCTACAAGGCGTTTCTGGTGGCGGTGGACCGCGAAGCCTGCGCGCAGTACAAAAGGGCGTTGGACAAGTACCTGCCGCCGGAGTATTCAACTGTGGTGTACACGTCGGCGCACAACGACGATGAGATCCTGGCGCAATACAAGCTGAGCGAGGACGAGGAAAAGCGCGTCCGCCGGGCCTTTATCAAGCGCGATTCGCTGCCGAAGATCCTGATCGTGACCGAGAAACTGCTCACGGGCTTCGATGCGCCGGTGCTGTACTGCATGTACTTGGACAAGCCGATGCGCGACCACACGCTGCTTCAGGCGATTGCGCGGGTGAACCGGCCGTACGAGGACGAGGAGGGCATCAAGAAGCCCGCCGGCTACGTGCTCGACTTTGTCGGCATCTTCGAGAAGCTGGAAAGCGCCCTGGCGTTCGACTCCGATGTTGTCGGCAGCGCGATCCAGAACATCGACGTCCTCAAAACGCGCTTCGTGGTGCTGATGGAACAGTCGAGGCCGTTCCTGGAGCTCTGCGCGGGCCCGATCGACGACAAGGCCGTGGAACGGGCAATCGAGGTCTTTGAGGACAAGGAGCGCCGGGAGGGCTTCTACAGGCTGTTCCAGGAGTTGGAGACGCTGTACGAAATCATCTCGCCGGACGTGTTCCTGCGGCCCTACATCGAGGATTACGGCAAGCTGTCTGCTCTGTATCAGATCGTCGTCAACGCGTTCTCGAAGAAGGTGGCGCTGATCCGGGACCTGATGAAGAAGACCGAGGACCTGGTGAAGCGGTCGGCGATTGGCACGGGGCTGGATACTGTGATGAAGCCGGTCCGCATTGATGAGAACACGCTGAAGGCTCTGAAGTCCTCCGACGGCGGCGAGCCGCCGAAGGTGATCAACCTCGGCAAGAGTCTGCTGGCCACCATCAAGGAGGAGGGAGAGCAGCAGCCGTTTCTGATTCCGATCAGCGAACGGACAGAGGCGATTCTGGAGGCCTACGACGACCGGCAGTTGAGCACCCAATCGGCGCTTGAGCAGTTGGCTCGGCTGATGGAGGAGTATCTCCAAGCCAAGCGGGAGCGGGAGAAGACCGGGTTTGACATCAACACGTTTACGCTGTTCTGGCTGTTGAAACAGGCTGGGGCTGCGGACCCTGGCGATCTTGCGCCCAAAGTGGAGGCCGCATTCCGGAAGTACCCCAATTACCGCGACAACGTGGCCGAGGAGCGGCCATTGAAGGCTGAACTCTACAAGCTGGTCCTGCCGGCAGTGGGCAGGGAGTCGATGGTCACGGTGGTGAAACGCATGCTGGAGTTGCCGCGATCGTGAGGAAAGCGAAGGAGGACGCCAAGGCGCGCATGCGGGAAGAGATCGAGCAATGGGCAGAGAAGATCGGCGTGAGGCCGAAGCGGGTCCACATCCAGCGTATGACGCGGAAGTGGGCCTCGTGCTCGGAGACGGGCCGCATCTGTTTCAGCACTGACCTGCTGGAGGAAGCGCCCGAGTTTCGGGAAGTCGTGATCGTGCACGAGCTCCTGCATCTCCAGGTGCCGAACCACGGCAAGCTGTTCAAGAGCTTGATGAACGCGTACCTGCCTGGTTGGGAGGCTCGGGTGCAGGGACGGGCCAAGGTTCTATGCAACCGGACTGGCCGTCAAGATTGAGTTTGCAGGGAACTAACAAGCTGAGAGGAGTCCGACATGCTGGTCTACGCAAATCATTTCCAATTTCAGGGCAGTGGTGCGGAAGGCGCCATCATTAAGGCGATCGGGGGCTGGCTCAAAGAACAGCTTGGGTTTGGCCTGCACCCGGATCAGTTGAGACGTGACGAAATGTTCAACGGCACGCGGAAATTCAACCGTCCGGACGGCAGCGTGACGGAAGTAGATTCATGGCTACGGATTATCGCAACGGATGAGGAAGAACCCGTTCTCTATTCCTGGACACTGAAGAATCAGGACGAAAGCGTGAAAGGCCGACAGTGGATCACGGAGGTAGGCTTCAAGAGGCTGGGTCAGAGCATCGAATTGTCTTGTGTGGTCAAAACGGACGAGGTCAGCATCCTTGCAGCGAAAAGCCCGGCTACCGCGTCTCGACCCAGGTTGATCGGCTACATCATTAACAACATCAAGAAGGCCGCTGGTGCAACGTTCGCGCCGACAGTTTGTGCCATAGAGGTGAAGTCGGTCGGTGAGGATCTGGACTCTTACCAGGCCCTCGCTGCGGAAATTGAGCGGACAGGCCGCGATTGTCCGTTGTTACTCGTCAGCCCGACGAAAGAGGGAGAGTACTTGGTGAACGTGGCGGACCTTCAGGAGAAGCTGGTTGGGCTTGGCCAGGTCGTGAAGGTTTGCTCAGGCTTCAATAGCTATGAGATGGCGGAAGTAATCGGCCAGCAGCGTTCTGCGTGGAGCGGTGCCGTGAATGTGCTGTTTTCGCCGCAGCCCACCGGCATCGTGCGCAACAGGCTGTTTCGGTCTGAGGAGATTCTGGCATGGGGAAATACTCAGCAAGCGCGAATCGCCCAACTGCTCGCTTGGGTGACGAATAGTACAAACGTTTCTCGCCTCCGCCAGCACATCCGACCGGAAGGCGTTGTCCAGCTTGCATTGCGGCGAAGAATGGCCGCAGTGCGCGCCAAGAGCGCACACATGGGCATAGCCCAGTTGCGCAAGGCACTGGATGAGGCAGCAACAAAGGCTGGAGAGCAAGAGAAGTACTTCGAGGAATTAGTCGCGGAAAATGATCAATTGGAAGGACGTCTTGCGGAGATAGGTGAAGAATTGAAGGAGGTCCGCGAGGAGGCAGCAAGGAAGGAGTACACAATCCAGTCACTCAAGGAGAACCTCGCCCGCGCAGGCACGGGTCGGGGAGCCGAATCAGATGCAGCGCAGCTGATTGACTGGGCGTGCCGCAGCGACCCACCATCGGCGGTGGAATGCCTCGACCTCATTGAGAGCGCATACGGCGACCAATGTATTGTGCTTCCATCGGCAAGAGACAGCGCAAAGGCAATGGCCGATTTCAACAACGGACGCGAACTGCTGAGCCTGCTGAGAAAGCTCGTCACCGACTACCGTCGGCAGTTGATAGCCGGTGGAGATAGCAAAGCCCGGACTGTTTTTGGAAAGAGCGAGTACGCGGCGAAGGAGTCCGAAACGGTCATGGGCAATAAGGCGATGCGGCGCCAGCGGACGTTCACGTATGAAGGCCAGGAGGTCGAGATGTTCCGTCACCTTAAGATCGGCGTCGCCGACGATGTCACCAAAACGATCCGCGTGCATTTTCATTGGGATGCGGAAAAAGCGAGAATCGTGATTGGTTACTGCGGAAAGCACTTGTCTGTTTCTCAGCGCTGAGAGGAGCAGTCGGGCCAATAGATTCGCCTCTTCTTCGCCTGATAAAATCTAGATCGGTTGTGCTCCAGGCCGCCTGCCTGACGCTGCTTCGACGGGGTTCGACCTGCTGCCACGAACCACCCAACTTGTTGAGGTGATTGCACATGGCACTCAAGCTCCGATACTTCTCTCATCCGGACATGCTGAGGCAGTTCGAGCCCGGCATCCTGATCCGGATCGTGCGGACCGCCGAGGGGTTCTTTGCCTCGAAATCCTTTCCCCTCCCGCCTCTCAACAACGGGGACGAGATCGATTACGAGGCATTGGCTGACATCCTCGCCGATCCGGATGAGGAGATGCCCGGCGCCCTGGTCGACGGCCTGCACCTGATCAGCGAGTTGGGCAACGAGGCCTGCTTCGACGACCTCCTTCAGATGGCCGGCGAGGCGGACATTCCGGTCGGCGAGGAGGTGACGCCGCAGGACCTGGCAGCGTTGATCTGGCTGGCCAAGCCCCGCCTGCTCCAGCAGAAGGCCCAGGAGAGCAGTTTCGAACGCCGAAAGACCTTCGAGAGCTTTGCCCCGGCGGACCCGGCGATGGTGATCGAGCCTGCGGCGTTGCCGGAGGACCTGGGGGAACTGGAGACCGCGCTCCGGGAGTACTTCCGCGGGAAGAAGAAGGGCCGCCGCTGCCGGGTGTTCCGCAAGAACACACCCGACGCCGTTCACTTCTATGTGCAGCACGGGCAGGCCTGCCGCCGGGAACCGAGCGTCAAAGGGGAGGAATCGACCTGCACGTTCTTCCGGCCCGAACGGACGGACATGGTCATCTTGGACACAGCGAACCCGGAGTTGCGGATCAACAGCGCCTCGGCGCCGGACATGCGCAAGTACCGGGAACTGTTCGGATTGCATTTGTTCGGGAGTGCGGAAACGTTCCGCTACGCTGACAAGTACAGTCTCGAGCCGCTGCGAAAACTGGGGCAGGCGTCGCTTGAGTGCAGTGATTTCCCAAACCTGGAATCGGCCCGCCTCACGGAGCTGGAGATCGATTGGGGCGGCACATTCCGCAACACACAGGTTGAAAAAGCCGATGACGTCTTCATGGCTCTGGCGATCCGCCAAGCCGCGATTCCCGATAAGCCTCCGCTCAAGAAAGCCAAGATCAAGGTGAAGCTGAAGGGCGTCAAGAAGCCACGGGTGCTGTCGCTGGTGGCGGGGAACAAGTCGGGGTATCCGCGCGGCGAAGAGTCGGCGCTCTTGGAAGATTGGCTGCGGGCCCGTGAGTTCATCGTGTACGGGAAGCGGGCCTATGAGGAAGCTGCCTAAACTCTGGCGCGCGCTTGAGGGCATTCCGGGACTGCTGGCGGTTCCGGAGGTCTGGCGGCAGGAATGCGGCGAGGACTTCGATTACGCGAGGCCCTATCTCCAGCCAACCGACAGGATTGGAGGGCGGTATCCCTGCCCGAACTCTTTCAGCGGATGTCCGCGCCGGATCATCGACTACGACGAGGACGAGTTTGCCGCCATCTGCCAGGACGAGCACAAGCGATGTGAGCGGGTGCCTCTGACAAGGCGCGAAGCGCTGATTCACCGGCTCGACCTGGCGGGACTGCTTCAACCGGTGTTGCGGGCAGTGTCGATCCGGCCGCAGTCGGTGGCCCAACATGCGCCGGGCGTGTGGGCGGTAGGCCTCTCCGAACAGGCACACTCGCGGAACTTCCCCGTGTATTTTCTGCTCGCTCACTCTGCAAGCACTCACCGAGCAGCCGTGGAGCGTCTCCTGCTCGACATCTCCGATTCCTTCTTGCTTGTTCTGCCGACGAACCAGTTCCGGACCGTGGAGACGAAGGGACGGCTGCGAGATCTCCGTGTTGAATGCCTGTGTCTCGAAGACCAAGTGCTCGTGGATGAGCACGGTGAGTTCCGATGGGAGGGCGTGGTAGAGACGCGGCGCGCGGCGGGCGAACCTGGGCCGTTGGCGCGGTCGGTAGGCGGCCAGGCGGCAGTCGCGGCGGTCAAGGAGTACATCCAGGGCAGAGGGCTCTCGCAGACGGAATTCAGCATCCAGGCCGGGGTTTCGGAGCGCACGCTGAGGAGTTTCCTGGCGAAGGGAAAGATGCGCCGGTCTTCACTCGACGGGGTGGCGAAGGCGATGGATCTGACCCTGGAGCAGCTCTTGCGAGGCGAGTTGCCCGCATCCGTGAAGGTTCCGCGCCGCCGCTGAATTTGCCAGATTTCTTCCGGATTTCTTCCGGTCCCGTGTATGTCGAAAAAACGCTAGGTCGGGCAATCTCGATGCAGAGGTTGTGGGAATCGCCCCGCAGCAAGCATCGAGATGAATCAGAGCACATCCCAACGACTCCTTAACGAACGGCAGGTGGCGGATTCCTGCGCCATCAGCGTGCTCACGCTGCGCAAGTGGCGGGGCGAAGGGCGAGGTCCGCGTTACGTCAAGATCGGCGCCCTGGTCCGGTATCGCCCCGAGGACGTTGATGCATGGATTCAGAGGCATGAGTCACAGCGCGTCGAGTGCGCGGAGGTGGCGCAATGAGCCGCCCCAGGTCGACCCGCGACCTCCGGCCGTCCGAGCGCGCCTTCGCGGCATCGATGTCGGATCTCGGCTTCGGACGATTCGAGTACCTCCGCATTGAGCGCGGCGAACTGGTTCTCAATCCGTGGCCGGCCGTTGTGCGCGACGTGAAGTTCGGCTCACAGGATCCTGGCGCGTCGAAGGTTCCGCCGGATGAGTTTGAACTGAAGCCCCAGGTCACTGAGTTCTTCGAGTACGTGCGCTCGGTTGACGCCGGCGAGATCCGGACGCTCGAGGTCAAGCACGGACTGCCCTTCTCGATGGAAATCGAGATGGCTGGAGGGCGGCGCCATGCATGAACCGGTGTTGGAACAGGCTCTGCCCTTCGCCTTGCGCGCCGTTCAGGTGCGTGCTGCCGCGGCGGTGGCCAGTGGCCGCGCGCCAGCCGCGGATCGCGAAGACCTCGAGCAGGAAGCCCTCCTGGGGCTCTGGATGGCCCTGCGGCACTACGACGCATCGCGCGCCAGCCTCCGTACCTTCCTCGATCGCGTGGCGGACAAGCGCTTCGCCTCTCTGCTGCGGCGCCGGCGCAGTCCCGTCCTGATTGAACGTCTCGACAGTCATCGATTCGCTACCGCTGACGGTATCCCGGCGGTCCAGTTCCATGTCGACTTCGAGCGCGTCCTCGCGCCCCTCGGTAATCCCGACCGAACGCTGGCTCTCCTGCTGGTCGACCACGGCCCCACCAAGATCAGCCGGATGCTCGGCGTCGCCCGGTCCACCGTGTACGCCCGCATTGCACGGCTCCGCCGAGCGTTCCGCGAGGCCGGCTACGATCCGGCTGATTCAAAGGGAGGCTCGCGGTGAAGCATTCCCTGAAGATCATCGAGATTCCCTGCGACCAAATCCGCATCGGCGAGCGCCACCGCCAGGACATGGGTGACTTGGAAGTCCTGGCCGCCAGCATCGCGACCGTTGGGCTGCTGCACCCGCCGGTGGTAACAGAGGACGGCCTCCTTGTCTGCGGGGAGCGGCGCTTCCTGGCCATGCGCGACATTCTGCGCTGGAAGACGATCCCCGTCATTGTCCTCCGCGTCTCCAGCATCATCGCCGGCGAGTATGCCGAAAACGAGATCCGCAAGGACTTCACGCCTTCTGAACGGGTCGCGATCGCCAAAGCGATCGAGGAGAGCATTGGCAGCAGGCAGGGGCAGCGCACAGACCGCGAACTTCCGGTCAATTGCCCGGAAGTTGAGCCGGGGGTTGAGACCCGCGAAGTTGCTGCCGCCAAGGCGGGCTTCGACAGCGCCAGTACTTACGAGCGTGCCAAGAGGGTCGTCGAGAAGGCCGTAGACGAAGTCGTCGCCCAGATGGACGCCGGCGGCCTGTCTATCCACGCCGCTTCTGTCATCGCCGAACAGCCCCCTGACCGGCAACGTGAGATCGCCCAGCTACCGGAGGACGAGAAGAAGGCGGCTGTGCGCAAGCTGCGGCGCAAGGACCTGCCTTCGACCGACGAAGCTCGGCGGCAGGCACAGGAGACAGGCAAGGCGATCCTCGACCGGAACCTGATGTACCAACTCCCGGTCACCGAGGAACAGAAACCGCTCGTTGAGCAGAACTACGCGGCGATGGAGATCATCGACGCCGTAACGGCGCTCGCCAAATGTTCGCACCCTGCCGAGGCTATCGCGGGCGCAATCCGTCGCCTTGATACACCCGACATGGATTTCGCCGGCCGCTGCCGGACAGCCACCCATTTCCTCAACCAGATCAACCAGGAGCTGAATTCCCATGGCCAGCACGAAGCGCACTGAACTCATGGATGCCATCCGCGCGACCGTGGCCGACCTTCGCCAGGCCGGCGCGCGATTCCTCAACAAGGACGTGGTCGACACCGTGATCGGCCGGAACCCGGACCTATTCAACGAGATGGGCGCTCAACTAGCCCGCGAAAAGCTTTTCGACCTGACCCGGCGCGTGATGAAGACGTCGGCCGAACTGACCGAGACGGACGCGCAGCTCGAGCTGGGCCTCGACCTGGCGGGCTTCGAGATGCCGAACATGATCGCCGTGCCGGTGGATTCGTCCAATCCGCTCAACGGCGACTGCGAATGGGTGCCGGTGCTCAGTGCGACGGTCACCGACCTCGATGCCAACTTGCGGATGCTCGACCTCCAGATTGCCGCCGACCAGCGCAAGCGGCGCAGTGTCTTTGCGCTCCGCCAGCGCGTGGTAGCTGTGATCGGCGAAGACTCCGAGCTGACGGTCGCCCAGGCGGCGGCCATGGCGCGGGAGATGCAGCCGGCATGACCGCACCTCCTGCAATTCCTGCCCTCCACACCACGCCGTGGCGGCACCAGATGGAAGCCGTCGCGTTCATCCGCAATCTCTACCGGCGCGGCAGGCGGGGCGCCATGATCGCCGCCGTCATGGGCACAGGCAAGTCGGCGATGACCGTATACACCTGCGTCGAGGAGGGGTTTCAACTGATCCTCATCCTCTGCCCGCTGCGGGTGGTACAGGTGTGGCGGCCGCAGTTCGAGATGCACTC
>CAYLLB010000057.1:0-27076 GCA_964384215.1 uncultured Solibacteraceae bacterium
GGCGTGGATCACCCAATCGGGAAACGAGCGGCGCGGCACGCCGTTGGGCAGCCAGGAACTCAGCGAGAAGCTGAGCCGGGCGGTTGGGCGGGACCTGACGCCGAGGCCCCCGGGCCGTCCCCGCAAGCAGCCACAGACCAGCATGGTCTCCGCGCAAACGGGGTAATTGGTTGCTGTCCCCGTTCTGATAGCTTCCAGGTGGTGGGCACAGTCCTCTTGGATGTTTTGCGCGAATTTGAGCATTAAATAGTTGCGCGGCATGTGACCGCTGTTGTAATAGACTAAGTACGCGGTTGTTACTTTCGCAAGGAGAGACTATGCGGATGCTGAAACTGGTTCTTCCGGCAGCGGTGCTCGCCGCCGGTTTTCTGGCGTTAACGGCAACTTCCTACGCCAAGCCTGAGTACACCAAGAAAGAAAACAAACCCTGCACGTTCTGCCATGTGAAGGCTGGATCGCATGATTTGAACGACAGCGGCAAGTATTACAAAGAGAAGAAGACTCTCAAGGGTCTGAAGGTCCAGCCCAAGAAAAAGTAGCTCTTGAGTGCGCTTCGCAGGGCGACTTTGTATGGCCAGAACCTCGCGGCGTGGGTTTCTGCGACTGACGGGTCTGCTTGCTGCGGTCCGTGGGTCGCCGCAAGGCACTTACGAGACACACGCCAAGGGGATTCGTATACTGCCCGGCGCATGGCGCCCGCATTACCACTGGGAACACATCGCCTGGATCAGCCCTCCCTGGCCCAGCCAGGATTACGTATGGCTGGATTTCCCGGAGGCGATCTTTACGAGCCAGGGACTGCTGTTTCTAAGCCACGTCAATCCGCCTTTTCCGACCGTCTTCCATGACCTTCCGCCGGTGGCCTGGCGACGCACGGCGGATGGCATTTCCTACGAGCGCAAACTGCCGAACGGCATAAGTTTCGGCGGCAGCGTCAGCAAGGCGGGCGAAACGGTGGTCACGCTCGAATTGCACCTTAGCAACGGTGCGAAGGAGCCGCTGAAGAACATAACATTGCAGACGTGCGCGTTTCTCCGCGCCATCCGCGAATTCGGCGACTACACGCGCGCCAACAAGTACGTGCATCTCGCCAAAACCGGGTGGCTGCCGCTTTCGGCTCCGATTCCAGAAGGCGCGGCAGGCCCCTATCGCGTCGGATGGAGGACTTCAGGGAGGCCTGTGGCAGACCTCCCCGTAGCTGTGGTGGTCTCCAACCAGGCGGCGCGCCTGATGGCCATGACCTGGGGCACCGGCACAATCTCAATGGTGGCCAACCCGAACCACCCCTGCGTGCACGCCGATCCGAAATTCAAGGACCTCGCGCCGGGCGAGGCGGCCTCCATCCACGGCAAGCTCATCTTCTTCGAAGGCAAGCTCGAAGACTTCGACTTTTCGAAATATTGATAGAATCCTTGGGTATGATCCAAGGCATAGAGCATACGGCGATTGCGTCTCCGGACCCCGATAGTCTGGCGGCATGGTACGTGAAGTACCTGGGCTTCACGGTGGAAGATCACAACCCGTCCACGCGCAACTATTTCATCGTGGCCAGAAACCGTTCGCGCATCGAGATCATCCTCGCCGAGAGCGGCCTGCAACCGATCAAGATGAAGGATTCCGGCCTGCGACACCTGGCGCTCATTACGGACGACTTTGATGCCGACTACCAGAACATCAAAGCATCCGGCGTCAATTTCCTGAGCGAGCCCGGCATACGCGGCGGCAACCAGGTCGTCTTCTTCCAGGACCCCGAGGGCAACGTGTTGCACTTGATCAAGCGTCCGGTGCCGCTGGCCTAGCCCCCGGCGACTGAACGGTTAGCTTTGCGGGCCAGGTAGAAGGTGCGGTGGCCGGGCCTGACGAACGGGTCGTTTCTCAGAAACTGGCCGACGTCCCAGGTGCGGATGTGGCCGAAGCCCGCGTCGCGAAGCGCGCGGCGGACCTCCGCGCCGCTCCAGCACACTTCCTCGACATGCTCGTGGTGACGCCGCCAGAGCCGGTCCTCCCGGATGAACCATTCGACATCCGTCCAGGCGCGGTCGTGCGCGCTGTCGTTGCCGTTGCGCATGACGATCACGATGCCGGGCCATTCTCGCCACCACGTGTGGACCCAGGTCTCCTTGAACGCCAGTCGAGTATTCACGTCGAACCAGAAATAGCCGCCCGGCCGCAACGCGCGCACTACAGACTTCGCCACCTGGGCCAATCCTGTCTTGCTCGGGACATGGTTCAGTGCGTCGAACTGGCATGTCACCAAGTCCACCTGCTCGGGCAGTTCAAAACTGCGCATGTCGGCGCGCATAACGCGCACTTTCACCCCGGCCTTGCGGGCTTTCGCGCGTGCCAGCCTGCAGAAATCGGGAGAAAGATCCACAGCGTACGTCTTGATCCCTTTTTGCGCAAACTCGACGGCCAGGGTACCGGTTCCGCAAGCGAGGTCGCAGACGGACCCGGTTTTTCCCATGAGCCCGCCAAGTATGTGTTCCCGCGCATCGGCCATCCAGGGGATTAGGCCGCCGAAGAACAGGTCATAGTAGACGGCTAGCCAGTGGTACGGACGGACAGCGGTCGAAACAGGCTTCACGGCGCCACCTTACGTTTCTTCAGGTACTCTTGCATCGCGCCGGGCCGGCGATAGTCGAAATCGCCCATGCCGATGGACGGCTCGCGCTTCGCGATGTGAAATCCGTAAGAGTTGAGCGAGAACTGCACTTTGCCCGGATACATCCGGTAACCGATGCGCTCGTTGCGGAATATGTCGTATAGGGGACAATAGTCGGCCACCGGAAGCTCGATGGTACCGCTGACCTTCCGGCTGGACAGGTTCACGATGACCACGACTTCATCCAGGCCCTTGCGGCGCAAGAAACTCACCACGCACGAAGGTTCGCTGTTCGCCACCCAGATCAACTCTCCCGCGGTGAGGGCGGGTTCGCGCAAACGCAAGTGGAACAGCCGGCTGTAAGCGTCGAACACCCAACCCCGTTCGGCAAGCAACTGCCAGCGAATGGGATTCGTCTTGCCGGAATCGGTCGGCATGGTGTCCCAAATCTCCTGCCCGTTGTAAAGAAAGGGAATGCCGTCGAGCGTCGCGTTGAGCGCCGTCATGGCCATGTCGGCGCGTCCGCCGTTGGATAGAACCGAGCGGCCCTGATCCTGATTGTCGCTGTAATGCAACATTCGCGCGCCGCGGGGCATAAACGCGTGCATTCGCTCCCACTGTTCGCGGATAAGCGTCGCGGGCTCGCCGTCGTGCACCACCTTCATAAGTGCTGAGTGGTAAGTGAAGTTGTAGCTGATGTCAAACGCCTTCAACTGGTGCTCGGGCATGTCTGCCTCAGCCAGCATCAACACGTTCGGCTTTACCTTTTCCAGCGCATCACGGGCCTGCTCCCAGAAGCTCGTAGGACTGCCGCCAGCCACGTCGCAACGGAAGCCGTCAACGTCAAACTCCTTCGTCCACCAAACCAGGTTAGCGACTAAGTACTCGCGCACCTTGGGGTTCGAGAAATCCAGTACAGGACGGTGCCAGTTGCCCAGCTTGATCTTGCCGTCCGGATTGCGAACGAAGAAGTCCGGCCACTTCATGAGCACACTGTCGAAGGCCGCGTGATAGAAGACCACGTCGAGCATGATCTTCAAACCTCGCTTGTGCGCTTCGGCTGCCAGCACCTTGAGGTCCGCCGCAGTACCGTACTCCGGGTCGATCGCGTAATAGTCGCGGATGTTGTATGGACCACCGTCCGCGAGCGCCGTGCGTTGCGCGATAGGACTCAGGTAGAGCACATTCACGCCGAGTTCGGCCAGTTGATCCAATCGCGCGGTGACGGCCGCCAGCGTCCCCTCCGGGCTGAAAGAACGCAGCCAGATATGATAGATGATTGCGCGATTCACCCACTCGGGCGCCGCGCGGGCCTCGCGCGCCGGTTGTGCTGCCCCCAGAATTAAGGGGGCCGCAGCGAACCACAACGCGATCCCCGCGCGAAGCATGGTCAGATGAACTTGTACTCGCCGGGCACGGGCAGCGGCGGCGCCGTCATTTTCACGTCGTAGCCAAAGGTCTTGGGCATGAGGTCCTGTTTTGAATTCAGAATCATGTCCCAGGTGATCTCGATGCCCGAGTACGCGGCTTCCCTCGCCATGATGCAGGTCAACGTGCTCTCGGCAACCTCCTGGCCGTGATTGATGTACGGGCCGGTGCCTCGAACACTGTTCACCAGGTCCACGTGTTCCTGGATCTGCGGATTGACGGCGGGCTTCCCACCCATGTCGCGGCAATCGGAGCGGCCCTTGCTGCCCACCAGAAGTTCGTAAACCTTGTAGTAGCAGCCTTTCGGGTACTGGCGGCACTCGCTGACCAGCTTCAACCCGTTCGGATAGGTGAACTCCGAGCGCAGATGATCGTAAATATTGCCGTACAGTTCCGTGCGGGGCCTCCAGGCCGCGCCGCCGCTCGCCACCACCTTCACCGGGTGCATACCGACGAACCAGTTGATCAGGTCGATGTTATGGAAATGCTGCTCGACAATCTGGTCGCCGCATAGCCAAAGGTAGCTGTACCAGTCGCGGTGCTGCCACTCCATGTCGCCCCACTTGGGGTCCCGCTCCTTGGCGTGCATCACCGGACCGGAGTAATAGCCCACATAGGCGGCCACGATATCGCCGATCGCGCCGGCCTGCACCTTCGCCCGGGTCTGGCGGATGGCACTATTCGAGCGGTTCTGCGCCCCGCTCACGACGGTAAGGTTCTTCTCCTTGGCCTTACGCGCCGAGGCCATGAAACGCCGCACACCGGTCGCATCGGTCGCGATGGGCTTTTCGGCAAATACATGCTTGCCGGCGTTGATGGCCGCTTCGAAATGCATCGGGCGGTATCCCGGCGGAGTGCACAGCATTACGATGTCGACGTCGCTCGCGATCAGCTTCTGGTACGCGTCGAAGCCGACGAAGCGGTTTTCTGCCGGGACGTTGACCTTCGACGCGATGGCAGTGTTGCGCGGATCCTGCCGAAGTCTGTCCAGGCACGTGAGCAGCTTGTCTTCGAAGACGTCGGCCAGCGCGGTTACTTCTACTTCGTCGTTGCCCTGCAAGAACTGGGTGGCCGCGCCCGTTCCGCGGCCACCGCACCCAATAAGCCCTGCTTTGAGCTTTCGAGCTTGCATAGGAATGTCCCGTCTAGATGAACTTGTACTCGCCAGGAACCGGCAGAGGCGGGACTGTCATCTTTTCGTCGTAACCGAAAGTCTTGGGCATCAGATCCAGCTTGCTGTTCATGATCATGTCCCAGGTGATTTCCAGCCCCGAGTAAGCCGCTTCGCGCGCCATGATGCAGGTCATGGTGCTCTCGGCCACCGTCATGGCGTGGTTGATGTACGGCCCGTCGCCACGGATGGAGGCCACCAGAGCCATGTGCTCGCGGACGTAGGGGTTCTCCAGCGGGTCCTGGAAGCCCTTGCGGACATCCTGCTTCGTGCCGGAACCGAGGTCATGGCAATTGCTGCGGCCCTTGGTGCCGACAACAAGTTCGCTGACATCCTGGTAGCAGCCCTTGGGGTACTGCCGGCAGTGGCTGGACATGTGTACGCCGTTCGCATACACGAAGTCCGCCGTCAGGTGATCGTAAATGTTGCCGTAGATTTCGTTCCTGGGACGCCACGCAGCGCCGCCGCTTGCCACCACCTTCACCGGATGCGTGCCCATCACCCAGTTGCAGACGTCGATGTTGTGCAGGTGCTGCTCCACCACCTGGTCGCCACAGATCCAAACGAAGGAATACCATTGCCGGTGCTCCCAGGTCATGTCGCCCCACTTGGGATCGCGCTCTTTCTGGAAGACCACGGGACCGCCGATCCAGTTCGCGTAGGTCGCCGCCACGTCGCCGATCGCCCCATCGTGGATCTTCTTGATGGTCTCCTGGTAGTCGCGCGCGAAGCGCCGCTGGGCGCCGCTGACTACCGTCAGTTTCAGCTCTTCCGACTTCTTCGCCGCGGCCATGAAACGGCGCACGCCCACCGGATCGGTGCCGAACGGCTTCTCGCAGAACACGTGCTTCTTGGCGTCGATGGCGGCTTCGAAGTGCATTGGCCGGTAGCCCGGCGGCGTGGCCAGCAGGACCACGTCGATGTCGCTGGCAAGCACTTTCTTATAAGCGTCAAAGCCGACGAAGTGGTGTTCCTGGTCGACCTTGATGCGATCCTTCAGTATCGGATTCTTCTCGACGTCGCGAAGTCTCGCGAGCGACTTCTCGAGTTTGTCCTCGAAAATGTCACCCATGGCGACCAGTTCCACGTTCTGGGAACCGGTCATCAGGTCGATGACGGCCTGCGTGCCGCGCCCGCCGCATCCGATCAGGCCGGCCTTCAGCTTCTCTTTGCCCGCGCCGCGCACAAGCTCGGGCCGCAGAATCGTGAAAGCGGAAGCCCCCACGCCTGCTGTGCCCGAATTCCTCAAGAAAGATCTTCTCGATAAGTTGTTCAAAGATTGGTCCATGGATCAATGCCTCGGTCGGACCTATTTTACAACCAACCGGCTTTTGGTTTATAGCGGTGCGATGCATATTCGTGTTCAGCCAGACTGGCCGACGTCTGGAACAACAGGAGACCCTGCGAGACAATGTTACTTTGGCCCATGGGCCGAGTGAGGAGAAAACAATGCCTGCAATCGAAGGTGTGAATGTTGTCATGGTTGGCCCACGCCGCCCCAGCGGACACGAAGTCGACTTGGCGGCCACGCTTGAGCTGATCGATTTTCACAATTCGACCGGCGTGAAGGGCATAGCCGTCCTGGGGACCACCGCTGAGTTCGTGCATCTGGATTTTGAGGAACGCACCAAGCTGATTCCCCTGGCCGTGAAACGCTCCAGGATTCCCGTGATAGCCGGTGTGACGCATTCGACGTTGGATGGTTCGATCTTGCTCGGCCAGTCAGCCGCTGCCGCAGGCGCGGCGGCGCTGCTGGTGATGCCGCCGTACTTTTTCCGCTATCAACAGGAAGAAATTCGGGAGTTCTACCTCCGGTTTGCCGACGCAATCGACGGCGCGGCACCCATCTTTCTTTACAACATCCCTTTTTTTACCAACGAGATAGCGTGTGATACGGCCATCGATCTGATGTCAACCGGCCGGTTTGCCGGCATCAAGGACTCCAGCGGCAGGTGGGAGTATTACACCCGGCTGCGCGACCTGCGCGCCAGCAAGCCGTTCACATTGCTGATCGGCAACGATGCGATCTTCACCCGTGCCCGCACAGACGGCGCGAACGGCGTGATCAGCGGGGTGGCCTGCGGCGTTCCCGAGTTGATGGTCGGCTTGGACCGTGCCATCTCCGCGAAAAACACGGCGAAAGTGGCGCAACTTGAAGCCCGTCTACAGGAATACATCAAATGGCTCAACGAGTTCCCCACCCCGCTGGGCGTGAAGGAAACCACGGCCATGCGCGGTCTGAAGGTCGGCCCGAATGCCGTTGCGCTCGGTCCGGCGCGGCAGCGCAAACTCGAGGAGTTCCGGGAGTGGTTCAAGGGCTGGCTGCCCCAGGTACAGAAAGAGGTAGCCTAGTAGTTGATGTCCGATAGTATCCGACTGAATTCCACACAGGTCGCGGAGGATTTTCGCCGCGCCGCTCATCAAGCTGTCGATTGGATTGCCGATTACCTGGCGGACCCTAGAGAGTATCCAGTGCTCCCCGCCGTCCAGCCGGGCGAGTTGACGGACCGGCTGCCGCAATCGGGGCCGGAAACCGGGGAACCGATCGAGCGTTCCCTCGAAGATTTCCACAACCTCATCCTTCCAGCTACTACCCACTGGAACCACCCCGGTTTCATGGCCTTCTTCGGCTCCTCGGCTTCCGGTCCAGGCGTGCTGGGCGAAATGCTCTGCGCCGCCCTCAACACGAACGCCATGGTCTGGAAGTCCGGGCCTGCCTCGACCGAACTCGAGCAGACCGTACTGGGATGGTACCGGCAGTGGCTGGGTCTGCCGGAGGATTTCTTCGGCGTCATTTACGACACCGCATCGATGAGCAGCACGCACGCCATGGCGGCGGCGCGCCAACTGGCCGATCCGGAATGCCGGCAGCGGGGTAGCCGCGGCAACCTGACCGCATATATTTCGACGCAAACACACTCCTCCATCGAGAAAGCGGCCATCGCGCTCGGCATCGGGCAGGAAAACGTCCGCAAACTGGAGGTGGACGATGAGTTCCGCATGCGGCCGGACCTGCTTGCCTCCGCCATCGAGCAGGATCTTGCGGCGGGACGCAAACCCTTTTTCGTCACCGCCACGGTGGGCACCACATCGACAACCAGCATCGATCCCGTGCCCGAAATAGCAGGCATCGCCGAACGTCACGGACTTTGGCTGCACGTTGACTCGGCATACGGCGGCGCGGCGGCGATCGTGCCGGAGCTTCACCACATTTTCAATGGCGTCGAAAGGGCGCACTCGGTGGTGACGAATCCGCACAAGTGGCTGTTCACGCCTTCCGATTGCAGCGTTTTTTACACACGCCGGCCCGATATGCTGCGCGAGGCGTTCTCGCTCATCCCGGAATACCTGCGGACCAAGGATCACCCGCGCGCCGTCAACCTCATGGATTACGGATTACAGCTCGGGCGCCGCTTCCGTGCGCTGAAGCTGTGGTTCGTGATGCGCTACTTCGGCCGCCAGGGCCTCCAGCAAATCCTGCGCAATCATGTTCGTTGGACGCAAGAGCTGACCGCCCAGATCCGCACGGATTCGCGCTTCGAGATTGTAGCCCCGACGCCGCTTTCAGTCGTTTGCTTCCGGCTGCGGTCCACCGATGAGGCAAACCAGCGTTTAATCGACAAGGTGAACGCGTCGGGGAAGGTGTTCCTATCGGGAACAGTACTGAGGGGCAAATACACCATCCGCCTCGCCATCGGGAACATCGGGACCACCTGGGCCGACGTGGAACAGGCCTGGAACCTGGTCAAGGCGGCTGTGTAACACAGCCCGGGCAGCGGAATCAGTTGGCCGCTACTTCCGCTTGCATCGACGAGGGGCGGCTGTCCAAGCGTCGAACTTCTTCTTCCAGACGCGCCAAGTCCGTCCGGACGGCATCGAAGTCCCGGCAGGCCGTCGCGCGGCGGATGCGGCGGGCGTATTCAGAGAGATCCGGAGCCGTCAGGCGGTCGGCGGCATCCTGTAGTTTCTGAGCCTCGGCCATGGTCCCTGCTTCGTCCTCGCGATAGGCCGCCGCCCGCAGCTTTTCCAACCGCACCGGCGAAAGCTGCATAAACAGGACCGACATATCGCCGGTCTGCGCGCGCCGGACGCGCTGTCCGGCCGAGGCCGGCGAGACACTTGCCAACTCCTGGTCCTGGGAAGCCAGGACGAGCTGCAGACTCACGGTGAACGTGCTGCCGCTACCGACCTCGCTCTTCACGCGGATATCTCCGCCGAGGGCCTCGACCAACCGGCTGGTTATCGCCAGCCCCAATCCCGTGCCGCCGTACTTGCGGCTGATGCTGCCGTCGGCCTGGGAGAACTTCTCGAAGATTAACGGCAGTTTCTCGGGCGCAATGCCGCAGCCGGTGTCGGCGACCTGCAACTCCAGGTTGAAGCGGTCTCCCCCAGGATCCGGAGCGCCGTTCAGGCGAACCACCACGTAGCCAACCTCCGTGAATTTCACGGCGTTGCTCAGCAGGTTGTTCAGGATCTGCCGCATGCGCAGGGGATCGCCCGTGAACCGGCCTGGAAATTCGGGCGGGATCTCGGCCGATAACCGGATGCCTTTCTCGCGCGCCCGTGGTTCCTGCGCGTGGACGCAATCGGCCACCACCAACCGCAGATCGAAGGGGATGTTCTCGATCACCATCTTGCCGGCCTCGATCTTTGAAAGGTCCAGGACGTCATTGAGTAGCGCCAGAAGAAGTTTCGCGCAACGCTGTGCCGTCTCGAGTTGCTCGCGCTGTTCGGCGGACAGCGGCCCGTCCAGCACCATGTCGATCATGCCCATCACGCCGGTCATCGGCGTGCGCAGTTCGTGCGACATGTTGGCCAGGAACTCGCCTTTCACCTTGCTGGCGGTCTCCGCGCGCCGCGTCGCTTCCTGCAGATCCTCCGTGCGACGGCGGATGCGCTCCTCGAGCATTTCGTGGTGGCTCCGTATCTCTTCGCGCGAGGCTTTGAGAGCCTCGATCATCCGGTTGAAGCTCTGGCCCACCAACTCGATCTCGTCGCCAGTCCGGCTGATCTGCAACGGCTCCAGCCGTCCTTCGCCCACCGCCGTCAGTCCCTTCTGCAACAGAGCCAGGGGCCTCACCATCAACAGGATCGTGAAGCAGGCGATGGCGCCGGCCGCCAGCACTACCACAGCCGTGACCATTACGCATTCCATCAAATCGAAGCTGCCATGGCGGACGGCGTATGCCAACACGATCACCGCCACCCAAAACACGAGCAGGGCGGTGAAGACAGAGAACTTCGTCGCCAGCGACCGGTTTAACGGCAAGTGGGTCACACTATGTTCTTGAGATGCTCCTGTCATCTATCGTCGCTTCTTTTGCGGTTGATCCCCATTAGTGGAACACCTTACCATTGCCTAGGAAACATCTCTGATAGACTGAACCTGGCCGGATGTCGACCCGGATTAATATATCGGATGTAGGAGTGCGTTTATGAGCCGGATCATCGCCACTGATCATGCCCCCCGGGCCATAGGCCCTTATTCACAAGCGGTCGTCGCCAACGGCTTCGTGTTCCTGAGCGGGCAGATCCCGCTGGATCCGGCGACCAACCAACTTGTGGAGGGCGATGTCGCGGTGCAAACCGAACGCGTGTTGGAGAACCTCAAAGCGGTCCTCCAAGCGTGCGGCTCTTCGCTCGGCAGCGTCGTCAAGACGACAGTGTTCTTGAAAGACATGGCGGACTTCCCGCGCATGAACGAGGTCTATGGCCGTTATTTCCCCGCGAACGCCCCCGCGCGGTCGACCGTGCAAGTGGCCCGCCTGCCCCGCGATGTAAGCGTAGAGATCGAGGTAATCGCCGTGGCCGGCTGAGGGCCGGCCTCAGTGCGCCGAATACTGAGGCTGGGGCGAGTTCAACCTGATCGGGATGGTCTTTTCTTCCTCGTTCACTTCCACCATCTCCCCGAAGGTCTGGTAGCCCTTGGCAATCACCTGAATGAGGATCTTGCCCTGAGGGATGGGGGGAATGCTCGCAACACCTTCCTGGTTGGTGCGCAATTCCCAGTGCGTCCGGACCTTCTTGCCGAACTTGGCGACCGAGCGTCCCTCGACGAAGCGCACGATTACGCTGGCGCGGTCGATGGGCTTATCGCCCGGGCTGCGCACCTCGATGCGGAGCTTGGTCATTGGCGGGTCGGCCAAGAGCGGGCAGGCCGCAACGAACAAAATAGCCAGAAACGAGCTTCGCGTCCACATAATCCAACATTATCTCAGAGGCCGGCCGTCTGGGAGACGGCCTCTGCTGCCAGGTAGCCGCTGCGCACGGCACCTTCCATGGTGGCGGGCCAGCCGGTGCGGGTCCAGTCGCCTGCCAGGAAGAGGTTCCGGTAGCGCGTCCGCGCGCCGGGGCGCAAGGCGTCCAGGCCGGGCCGGGCCGAGAACGTGGCTTTCACTTCCTTGACCACGTGCGCCTTCTCCAGGCGCGCTTCGCGGACCGCCGGCAAGTAAGCGGCCAGTTCGCGCACGGTCTCCTCGATCACCTCCGCGCGGCTCTTGTCCACCAGGCTCCGCGACGCGCTGACGACCACGAGCAGGTAACGTCCTCCTCGCTTGTTGAACATCCAGTGCAGCACGCCATCGAGAAGTACCGCGTGCGGCAGTTCTGTCACCGGGCGGTCGAACCACAGGTGGATGCCGGTAATGGGCGATCGCCCGAACTCGGCGGCGGGGATCCGGAGCGGAGCGAGTAGCTCCGAGGCGCGGTCCACGGGCAGCGCGGAAACATAATAGTCCGCGCGTTCGACGCGGCCGCCGGCGCACACGCCCCGCACCTCGTTCTCCCCGAAGAGAACTTCGGACACCGGTGTCTGCAAATGGGTTGTGACGTTGCCGTAGCGCCGCCGCATGCCGGCGCCGTACAGTTCGCCGAGCGGCACGGACGGTACCCCCATGGCACTATCCCGGGCCCCACCCAGCATGCCGGTTTTGAGCACCTGAAAACCGTGCGAGGCAGCCATGCGATCCAGGTCCTCGTTCACGGCGCTGACCAGCACGGGCTTCCAGAATCGCTCGATGAGGCGGGCCGGCTGTCCCTGAGCGTCCAGCCATTCGCGCATGGTGATGCGGTCGAGTTCGTCCCGCGTACGCCGGTCGCGCCGGATGCGGGCCAGCGCGCACGCCAGGGCGAACTTCTCGCGGCCACTAAGGAACTTGACACTTGCGAAAGAGCCGGCGAAATGCAGCGGCGCCGGCAGGATGCCTGACCAGAGTGTCGACAGTGTGCCACCCCGCTCCAGAAAGTAGTAGCGATCATGAAAGCGCACCTTATCGGCGACGCCCAGCCGCGTGTAGAAATCGAGGAGCTTTTCGCAGCACCCGAGCAGGATGTGCTGGCAGTTGTCGATCTCCTCGGCTTCGCTGTGGGGGTAAGGATAGGAAGTCGCGCGTCCGCCCAGGAATCCGCGCGCCTCGAACAGGTGAACATGAAAGCCGGCGTCCGCCAAACCCACGGCTGCCGCCAGGCCCGCCAGCCCGCCGCCGGCGATGATCACATCGCTCATCTAAACCACGGGCATGCGGGCACGCTTGCCGCCTCCGCCTCCGCCGTCCAGCAACTCCATGGCGATCCACACGAAAACCGCCAGGAACAGGACATAGAAGATGTCTCCGAAATTCGGCATGCCTATTTGATTATCGGCCCCGGTTGCCGATTCACCAAGAACCAGAAGTCCTGGTACTTCAAACTTCTTACCGAACCGCTCCGCATAGTTTCACTACGTTCTCCATCAGGCGAAAACCGCAGTCGCCTTCCAGGGTGAGCATCGACTCGGGATGAAACTGCACAGCCTCGATAGGCAGGTCGCGGTGCCGCACACCCATGATGACGCCATCTTCCGTCTCTGCGGTGATTTCCAAGCACTCCGGGAGCGTGTCACGCCTGGCGAACAGAGAATGATAGCGGCCCACAGTGAAGCGTTCCGGCAATCCCGCGAAAACGCCGCGGCCAAAGTGACGGATAACAGAGGGCTTACCGTGCATGGGATAGTCCAGCACGCCCAGTTCGCCGCCAAAGGCCTCGACGATGCCCTGCAGTCCCAGGCACACCCCGAAGACCGGCACTCCCAGTTGGGCCGCGTGAAGGACCAGGCCGGGCACGCCGAAATCGCCGGGACGGCCCGGCCCCGGGGAAATCAGGATCAGGTCCGGCTTGACCTGCCCGATCAGTTCCAGCGGGAAGCCGGAGCGATAGGTGACCACATCGGCGCCCGTCTGACGGGCGTAATTGGCCAGGGTGTGTATGAAGCAGTCGTCGTTGTCCACCAGCATCATGCGGACGCGACGCGCCGGCGCCTGCGCGGCGGCGGGAACGCCTGGAGAGGCAACCGGCGCCGGTTCACCTTTGAGAGCGCGGAAAAACGCCGTGGCCTTCAAGCGCGTTTCTTTCTCTTCCATGGCCGGGACGGAATCGTAAAGCAGCGTGGCTCCGGCCGGATAAGTGGCGATGCCGTCCTGCAAATGCACGGTGCGGATCAGGATGCCGGTGTTCATGTCGCCGTTGAGCGAAATCATGCCCACCGCTCCGCCGTACCAGCCGCGGGCGTCCTTTTCCAGGTCTTCGATCGCTTGCGCGGCGGCTTTCTTGGGCGCTCCGATCACGGTGACGGCCCACATGTGGGTGAGGAACGCGTCGAGCGAATCGAAGCCTTCGTCCAATCGGCCTTCCACGTGGTCCACAGTGTGGAAGATACCCGCGTAAGCCTCGATGAGGCGCCTCCCGATCACGCGCACCGAACCGGGCACCGAGACGCGCGACTTGTCGTTGCGGTCGACATCGGTGCACATGGTCAGCTCGGATTCTTCCTTAGGCGAGTTGAGCAGCGCGCGGATGTTCTCGGCGTCGCGCAGCGGGTCGCCGGTGCGGCGCGCGGTACCCGAGATGGGGCAGGTCTCGACGCGGTTGCCCTCGACGCGCACGAACATCTCCGGCGAGGCGCCCACCAGTTGCTCGTCGCCCAGTTGCAGCAGAAACTGGTACGGGCTGGGACTGGCGTGCTGTATGCGCTCGAAAAGCTGGCTGGGGCTGGCCGTGTACGGCGAACGGAAAGTCTGCCGAAGCACGACCTCGTAATACTCGCCGCGGCGCATCCCCTCGCGCACCGTCTCCACCATGGCCATGTACTCTTCCGGCGTGTGGTCGCTTTCGATGGGTGCTGTTTCCGCTCCTTCGGGCGCAGCCGCCGGTGCCGGGACCAGATCCCCGCCGCCCGCCAGGGCCAGCGTGGAGAACTCCGCACGGTCGAAGTCGTACTGGTAGCGCTCGATCTGTTCCTTCTTGCGGTCCATGTAATAGATGTCGTCGCAGAAGAACAGGTGAAGGTCTTTCTGTTTGTTGCGCTCCAGGCGCGTGCGTATGGGATCGAAGCGGAAAAGCAGGTCGTATCCGAAAGCGCCCACCAGGGGCAGGCGCGAATCGCCGCCGGCGCGGAATTCGTCGATCAGCGCGCGCAGAATGGAGAACACCGAGGGCTGCTTGCTGCGCTGTTCTTCGGGGAAAAGCGCCGGCAGGGGCTTCAACGTGCCGACCAGCGCGCCGTGCTCGAAACCGACCGACTCCCAGTGCGGATGCGGCTCGATGACAGGCAGCAGGATATCGAGCAGCGCCTGGCCGCGCGCGTTGAGCGGACGGAACTCGACGCGGCGCTCCCGCGACACGATTTCCAGCGGCGGGCAAACCGAAGCGATATCCCAGCGCGAGTAACGCCCCGGGTACTCGTAACCGGAAGAGAGATAGAAGCCGCGGTACTGGTCGAGCTGCTCCAGCATACTCCGCAAACCCTTCTTGTAAGGGACCTTGGAGATGCTCCGCGTGACCTCAATCCCGCTGGGTGTGGAAAAGCGGAACTTGCGCATGATGAATCCTGGGAAGGAGTGGAATGATCCCTCAGGATAGCACGCGGCGGGTACTGCGGCTGTGAACGTGTGCTGTGAACGTGCCGGAACTGCCACGTGCGGGCGGCGAAAACCGTCTGACGGTCGTGCTGTAAGATTCGGCCGGTGTGGAACAATGGCATTTAAACAAAGCCGTTGAATTGAGCCGCCGCTTCTTCAGCATTGCGGGCGCCAAATCGGATTGGGCAGTGCCGCGGGCTGGAAGAGTGCAAGCTACCGCCTGAACGCAGTCTCATATTCTTGAGCCTTGTGGGACGGACCAGAAGAAGCCTGCTGGGCATGGCCAACATGGATGCGGCCGCGGCCCGGTGATGCCTCAGTGCCAGGAGAAGCAACTTCGCAGCGGCGTGTCCCGGCTGCAGCCCACTCTGGTGGCTGCGGCGCAGTAAGCGTATCCTTGCATCTTCCGGCCCGCGGTAAATGGTAAGGTTGTAGTTTCCGGGGTCGATTCGTCTGCCTTCCACTTACAGAAAGCGGGAATGAATCGACCGGATCCGAATCGTCATGAGTAGCAACAAGAAAAGCATGTTCACGACCGATGACGGCCAGAATCTCGTCTTCACTTTCATCCTGGTCAGCTCGCTATTCCTCCTCTGGGGCTTCTGCAACGGGATGATCGACGTGATGGACAAACACTTCCAGGACGAACTGGGGCTCACCAAGTCGCAGTCCGCCTGGGTGCAGTTTGCCCACTATCTGGGCTATTTCCTGATGTCCATACCCGCCGGGTGGCTGGCCGTCAAGCTCGGCTACAAGGGCGGAATCATCGTGGGGCTTTTGCTGGTCGCGTTGGGGGGCTTCTGGTTTATCCCGGCCACACACATCCATGAAATGGTGAAGCTGGGCTCGGTCAGCCCGGCGACCGCCTTTGTGATGTTCCTGATAGGCGTTTGTGTGATCGCGACGGGCCTCACTTTCCTCGAGACCATCGCCAATCCTTACACGACCGTGCTGGGCGACAAGCAATTCGCGGCGACGCGCATCAACCTGGCACAGTCGTGCAATGGTATCGGCTGGATCTTCGGCCCCATCGTGGGCAGCATGTTCTTCTACTCCAAGGATGCGATGGGCAACAGCACGGGCAGCCAGACGCTTTACATACCGTACATGGGCGTGGCATTCGCCGTCATCGGAATCGCCGTCATCTTCTACTTCGCCAATGTTCCGGACATCAAGAGCAAGGACGATTACCACCTGGACAACTCCGCTCCAGGCGTTTCGCATTCCATCTGGTCGCACCCCCACTTCGTCCTGGCGGTCGTAGCGCAGTTTCTTTACGTTGCAGCTCAGGCAGGCATTTTCAGTTTCTTCATCAATTACATGACGGCCGAGGTCCCAGCTATCCCGTCGCACTGGGACGCGGCCATGGCCAACCTGTCGCAGCACGCCGGCTTCCTGCGGGACTGGCTGCAGGGCTGGTTTGAAACGAACAAAGACGGAGTGCTGGCGATCAGCAACAAAGGCGCCTCCAACCTGGCGTCGTTGGGTTTTGTGTGTTTCCTCATCGGCCGTTTCAGCGGCGCAGCGATTCTGAAGAAGTTCTCCGCCCACAAGGTGCTCGGCCTGTACGGCCTGATGAACGTCGTCATGACGTTCGTAGTCTTCCTCAAGATCGGCTGGATCTCGGTGGCCTGCGTGTTCCTGAGCTATTTCTTCATGTCGATCATGTTCCCGACCATTTTCGCGCTAGGCATCTTCGGCCTCGGCGCCCGCGCGAAGAGGGCATCCTCGTTCATCGTGATGGCCATCATGGGCGGCGCCGTCCTGCCGAAGTTGATGGGGCACGTCGCCGACGTCTACAACATGTCGCGCGGCTTCATCGTCCCCATGTTCTGCTTCGCGTTCGTGGCCTTCTACGGTTATAACTGGCCCAAGTTCAGCAAGGCGAAATCGCTGAACAGCGTGGCGCCCGTGGGGCATTAGAGAACCACTCTCCGGCACTTCGCGCTCCCACCCGTGGGAGAATTGTAGGCAGAGAGGCGCAAGCTGATGCTGAACTCGCGGAACCTCTTACTGGCCGGCTTCGGCGGCGTTCTCGCCTTGATGCTGTTCGCCGGCATCGACGCCGCGCGTCTCATAGGCGCTGTCCAGGTCCGGGAACAGCGAATTCGTCGCGAGTATCTCACTCGAAATCGCCTCCTCAATGCGATCCGATCGGATCTGTATATCTCCGGCACGTACGTGCGCGACTACCTTCTGGAACCAAATGTAAGGAATGCCGACCTGCACCTTGTCGAACTGGGGACAGCGCGCCGCAGGATGGAGGTTGCTCTTGCGCAGTATGAGCGTATTCTCAAGCCGACGGAAACCAAACCATTCTCAGGTCTGCGGCAGGAAATCACCGGCTACTGGCGCATGCTCGATCCAATCTTCCGCTGGACCCCGGACCAACGAAAAGCAGGCGGCTACCAGTTCCTCCGCGACGAGGTCTTCCCGCGCCGTATGGCCATGCTGGATGTAGCCGACCAGATTGCGAACATTAACGAGTCGTCCCTGCTGGCCGGTGAGCAGAGCGTCGAAAGCCTGTTCTCCGAATTCCGGCAGCGTCTTCTGATCAGCCTGTTGATCACCATGGCAGTGGGCATTGCGCTTGCCGGTTTCAGCATGCAGCGAATCCTCCGTCTCGAGCACGAGACCGAGGCGCGGCGGGGGGAGTTGACGGCTCTGTCCGCCGAACTCGTCGCCGCCCAGGAGGACGAACGGCGCTCCATCTCCCGCGAACTGCACGATGAAGTCAGCCAGTCGCTATCGGCCGTCCTCGTGGAGTTGGGCAACCTTGCCGCTGACCTTCCCCCGGCCGCAGTCCAGTCGGTGCAAAAGCATATAGACACTATCCGTGCGCTGGTTGGATCATCCGTGGATGAGGTCCGCAATATCTCGCTTCTGCTTCGCCCTTCGATGCTGGACGATCTGGGGCTGGTCCCCGCGTTGGAGTGGCAGGCGCGAGAAACCTCACGCCGCACGGGATTGCGCGTCAGTGTTGTGGCGGATGATGTCTCCGAAGATCTGCCGGAAGATCACAAGACCTGCATTTACCGCGTGGTTCAAGAGGCCTTGCATAACTGCGCGCGGCACTCCGGCGCCCGCAAAGTGAAAGTCACCGTCCTCCAGCAGGACCACGTCCTGCGCCTCGCTGTCGAGGACGATGGAAAGGGTTTCGACACGACGCGCGCGAAAGGGTTGGGCTTGCTCGGAATGGAGGAGCGAGTGGCGCGTCTTAAAGGGAACTTCCGTGTGCAGAGCCGCCCCGGCGAAGGTACCTCGATCAGCGTTATGCTGCCCCTATCGGTAAGTGGAGGCCCTCATGATCAACGTCCTGTTGGCGGATGACCACACCGTAATGCGTGCCGGCCTTCGGCTGGTCCTTGAGCGCGAGGCCGGATTTCGGGTCATTGGCGAAGCGGGCGACGGCAGGGAAGCCGTGGTGCTTGCCGAAAAACTGAAGCCCGATGTGGTGGTCCTCGACATCGCCATGCCGAACCTCAATGGGATTGAAGCGGCGCGGCAGATTTGCGACAAGCTGCCCGGGGCGGCGGTGGTCATCCTGAGCATGCATTCCGACGAGTCGTACGTTCTCCGCGCTCTCAAATCCGGTGCCCGCGCTTACCTGCTCAAGGATTCGGCCGTGGCGGACCTCATCACCGCCATCAAGTCCGTTACGGAAGGCAAGGCGTTCTTCAGCCCTGCGATCAGCCGCATGATCGTCGAAGATTACATGCGCAAGATGCGCGACCGCGATGTCGAGGACAGCTACGAACTCCTTACTCCTCGCGAGCGCGAGATTCTCCAACTTCTGGCCGAAGGCAAGTCGAGCAAGGACATTGCCGCCATACTCTGCTTGAGCCTTTACACGGTGGAGACTCATCGCAGCAACATTTTGAGAAAGCTGAACCTGCACAACACCCCGGAGCTCATCCTCTATGCGGTGCGTAAAGGTGTGATCAGCTGACCCTCCCCTGACAACGTCACGCGAAATACCCACCTGTCGGGATTTGGTTCTGCGCCCAGGGGGTCTAGTCTCAAATCGTGAGGAGCCGAAGTGTAATCCTCTGTTTAGGCCTTACCTTGACGGCCTTCCCGGCTGACCGCGGACGCCTGGTCGTGAATTCCCGGCTCGTCTTGATCAATGCCTCCGTGACCGACAGGCAGGGCCACCTGGTCAGCGGGCTCCAGCCGGCGAATTTCCGTCTGTTCGATGGAAAACGTGAACAGAAGGTGGTGAATGTCTCCATGGAGGGCGGGCCGATATCGGTGGGCATTGTCTTCGACGCCAGCAGAAGCATGAAGGACTATCTGCCGCTTGCGCACAAGGCGCTGAAAACGTTCATGGCCACCTCAGGGGAGGATGACGAGTATGCGGCCGTCCTGGTGCGCGACCACCCGGATTGGTTCTTGCATTTCACCCGCGATCCGGATGCTGTGCTTTCACAACTGGCTTCGGTCGAGGCGGATGGCGGTACGGCGCTCGTGGACTCCATCTATCTGGCCGTACAGGGAATGCGTTCCGCCCACAATCCCCGCAAGGTCCTGCTGATTATTTCAGACGGCATGGATAACCACAGCCGGTATCAGGACAGCGAACTCCAGCGCCTGCTGGAGGAATCGGACGTTACCGTGGTCGCCGTGGGGATCTGGCGGGCGTACCCGGAGGCGGAAGCGGGTGCCGGACGCAGCCTCTTGCGGGACTTGAGCGAGTCCACGGGAGGCCGCTATCTGGAAGCTAACAGCCCGCGCGATCTGGTGAAGAAATTCGATCAGCTTAACCTGCGTTTCGAGTATGTGATCTCTTTCCAGGCCCAGGATGTTTCTCTTGACGGGAAATTCCACCCGGTCACACTCAAGATCGTCCAGCCACCGAATGCGCCGCGTTTATATGCGAACTGGCGACGGGGGTATTATGCATCAAGATAACCGGACCGGCACAACTGCCGATGTGATTGAAGAACTACGCCGCTGCGGCACTTGCGCTTTGGCCAACGCCATTGAGCATTTGCACGTACGTCTCCACAACGAAGGCTACACGTCGCCGGGCCTGCACCCGCTGACTGTCCCGTGGGCCTGCGTGGTGGGTTATGCCGTAACCTCCCGCGTGAAGACCACCGACCCTCCTGTAATGGGAGAGGCTTATTGTGACCGCTCGGATTGGTGGTCGAGGATGAACGGCTTCCCCGCCCCACGGATCGCCGTCATTGAAGATGCCGATCCTACACTGGCCGCGGATGCGGTCATTGGTGAAGTACATTCCGCGATTCTCCACGCCTTAGGCTGCGAAGCCGTCATCACCAACGGCGCGGTGCGCGACATTCCCGCCCTAGCGGCGAGACAGTTCCCCGTTTTCGGAGCCCGTGTGGCCCTCTCTCACGGCTATAGCCACATGATCGAGTTCGGCGCGCCGGTGGAGATCTTCGGGCTGCGGATCGCGCCGGGCGACCTTCTCGTAGCCGACTGTCACGGAGCACTCGCGGTGCCTTCCGGAATCGCTGCCGAACTTCCCCGCATTGTGGCCGAAATGGCCTCTGGCGAGGCCCGCATCATCGACTTCTGCTCCTCGCAGGAGTTTTCCATCGACGGGCTCCGGCGCCTCGTTAAAGAGGGCCCGTACAAGTGCGTCTAGGCTGCAGAGGCCCCGTCCACAATCCCAGCGAGAGGCTATAGGTTCGCTCCCGCCGTATAATCCAGAATCGCCCGCCGCAACTGATATTCGTATCGCGCGCTGACGCCCGCAATTTCGGCTGCGGTCTGGCTCAGTTGCGCTTGGCTCAACTCAACGATCGAACTCAGGCCCAAGTTGTACCGGCTCTGTGCCAACTGGTAGGCGAGGTTGGCCTGGTCAAGCATCTTCTTTGTGAGGTCGAGACGGTCATAGGCCGTCTTCGCGTTCAACCATGCGACGCGGACGTCGCGTCCGATCTCGTACTCCATGTTGCGCAAACGTTCCTGCGCGGCCGCCACGCGGAATTCCGCTTCCTTGCGCCGCGCGGAGAAAAGTCGGCCGTTGAGGACTGGAAGGCTGAAGTTGAGCCCCACCGCGGCCCAGCGATCATCCAACTGGTGCTGGCGCACCGGCGTGGCGCCGACCGTGAACACCGAGCTTACCGTAGGGAAAATCAGCGCTCGCTCGGCCCGGGCAAACTTCTCCGCCGAACTCTCTTCTAGCCTCAGAGTAGCCACCTCCGGACGGGCGTTCAGCGCCTCCTTCACAAGGTTGTCGCTTGTCGCCGGCAGGCTTGGCGGCAGAGGCTCCTCAACCAGTCTGAAGCGCTCGGCCGCCGGAAAGCCCAGCGCCGTGGAGAAGTCCGTCTGAGCGGCCTGCAGTTCGTTCTCGGCGCTCACCAGAAGAAGTTCGGCGTCGGAAAGGTTTACTTTGGCGAAACTGACATCCAGCTCCGATTTCAGTTTATTCTTGGCCAGTATGTCGGCCTGATCCGCCACCAGGCGGCGGGCCGCTACGGTCTGTTGCGCCACTTTCAGCACGGCCTGCGCGCGCAGGAGGGAATAGAACGTCCGGTCGACCTCTTCGACGACTTGGGCCCTTGTGGTTGTCACAGCGCTTTCCTGCGCCTTGGCATGTAGCTTTGCGCTCTCCACCAGGTTGCCGGTCCGGCTGAAATCCGTTATCAGTTGACTGACCGAGAATCCCACCCCCAGGCGGTCATAGACCAGCGGGTTGTTCAAGCCGCCAGCCGCAATGCGGCTGTCGTTCAGCGCGCCTGCTCCGGTGAGGTTGGCACCCACCGTGGGAAAGTATGCCGACCGCAACTGGGCCGCGACTTGCCCGGCCGCCTGTGCCTCCGAGCGCGCCTGCCCCACCCGCGGATGCTGCCGTAAAGCGATCGCCTGCGCTTCTTTGAGAGTGAGCACCCGCACCGGCGGCTGTTGTGCGCTGCACGCGATACCCAGGAGCACCAACAGCAAGACCTGCCGTTTCATGCGATCACCTCACGCCGTCCGTATATCAGCAGGTACCCGGCGGGCACCAGGAAGACAGTCAACGCTACCGACAGGCTCAGGCCTCCGACGATTGCACGCGCCAGCGGGGCATACGCCTCGCTGCCGGCGCCCAGTTTCATCGCCATGGGGAGCAACCCGATAATGGTCGCCAGCGAAGTCATGAGAATCGGCCGCAAGCGTACGCGGCAAGCCGTTACCACCGCCTCACGCATGCGCATGCCGTCCTCTCGAAGCCTGCGTGTGAATTCCACGATCAGAATACTGTTGGAGACCGCGATTCCAACCAGCATGATCACGCCCATCAGCGACATCACGTTCAAGGAAGTGCCAGTCAGGTACAACGTCAGAATGACACCCGCCAACCCTGGAGGAACCGCCAGCAAAATGATGAACGGGTCCACGAATGAGCGGAATTGCGCGACCAGGATCAGGTAAAGCAGGGCGACGGAGAGCAGCAATCCAAGGCCGAAACTGGTGAACGACGTGCGCATGCCCTGCACCATGCCGCGCACTTTGACGGTTATGTCTTTGGGCTGCGTTGTCCCGGAGATGATGCCATCCACCGCGTCTGCAACCTTGCCCAGGTCTTCTCCACGCGGTCGCACAAAAACGTCGACAACCCGGCGCAGTTGGTAGTGATCGACTTCTGTGGGCGAGTCCACGCGGTTCACATGACTCACCATGTCCAGGCGAGTCGGACGCTTTTCAGCAGCAGCGCGCAAGGGGATGGACTTCAAGTCCGAAACAGTCTGGATCTGAGTCTCCGGGTACTGCACAGTGAGCATGTAGTCGTAGCCGGTCTTCGGGTCCATCCAGAAACTGGGAGCGATCATGGTGTTAGAAGAGAGGGCCGTAATGACGTTATGCACCACTTCCTTGGCGGAAAGCCCCATCTCCGCCGCCCGCATCCGGTCGATGTCCACTTCCAGCGCCGGATAGTCGATATCCTGCGGGATGTAAACGTCCGCGACCGAAGGCACCCGTTTCACCTGGTATGCGATGTCCTCCGCTAAGCGGTGGCTTTGTTGCATATTTAAGCCTGCCACCTGGATGTCTATGGGGGCCGGCATCCCCATGTTGAGCACGGCGTCCACCAACCCGCCGGACTGGAAATAGCAAGACAGTTCGGGCATCTCTTTCGCCATACGCTCCTTCACCCGCCGCATGTATTCATAGCTGCCGGTCCTATGGCCATCCTTCAGGCTCACCTGTACGGTCGCCGTGTGCGTCCCTGAATTGGTGGTGTAGATCGCCGAGAAGCCAACGGCCGTACCCAGATTGGACACGATCATGCCAAGATCTTCCGGCGCCACGGTTGCGCGGACGAGTTGCTCGACTTTCGCCACCTCGCTCTCGGTGACGGCGAGGCGGGTGCCCGTGGGAGCTTTGAGGGTTATAACGAACTGCCCGGCATCCGTCCGTGGAAAGAAGGCCAGTTCGATTCTCGGCCATAGCGCGAGACACAGCACGAAGAGTGCGGCAAACCCGGCAAGAATCGCTTTCGGCCAATCCAGCGTCCAACCGACCGCCCGGTCATAGGCCGCCAGCAACCGCTCGAACTGCCGGTTGAACCAGACGTTGAATTTCGCTCCAAACGAGAGCGAGCCCGCTCTCGCACCGTGCAGAATTGCCTCCAACGTGGCGTGTCCCCCCGCTGTCCGGATAAATCGCACACAGAAAAGCGGCACCACGGTCAAGGCCACCACATAGGAAGCGAACAAGGAGAGGATCACGGCCAGCGCCAGCGCCGAGAAAAGGAACTTGCTGACACCGAACAGAAACGTCACCGGGAAAAAGACCACCACAGTGGTTAGCGTGGCGGCAAGCACGGGAAGTGCAACCTCCTGTCCTCCTTTTTCAGCCGCCACCTCCGGTGATTCCCCCAACTCCAGATGCCGGAAGATGTTCTCCAGCACTACCACGGAATTGTCGATCAGCCTGGAGAATGCCAGCGCCAGACCGCCCAGCACCATGGCGTTGATCGAGTTGCCTCCGATGTAAAGTGCGATGAAAGTGGCCAGCGCGGAGAGTGGGATCGAGAAGAACACGGCCACGGTAGCGCGCATGCTGCCGAGGAACACCAGGATCATCAGCGATGTCAGGAACAGGCCGATCGCCCCTTCGTGCAGCAAAGTCTCAATGGCGGTCTTTACGAACTGCGACTGATCGAATACCACCTTGCTGAACAGTTGCTCAGGCACGTCCGCCAGCTTGCGCAGCGCCTCGTGGATTCCGTCCACCACCGCAATTGTGTTGGTGTCCCCGCCCTGCTTGAGTACGGGAAGATAGACCGATCGTTGGCCGTCCACGCGCACGATGTTCGTCTGGATCATGTGCGCGTCTCTTGCCTCACCCACATCCGAAATGCGGACCGGCGATTGGCCGACCACTTTAATCGGCAGATTGTTGATCGCCCGGATATTCGGCACCTGGCTGTTGGTGTAGATGTTGTAGTCCAGAGAGCCGATCTGGACGTCGCCGGCTGGAAGGATCAGGTTGGCATCGTTCACGGCGCGGACCACGTCCATTAGGCTCAACTGCCTGGCCTCCAGCCTGTAAGGGTCCGTGTAGATCATGATCTGCCGCAGTACGCCTCCGAATGGCTGTGGAACGGAGGCGCCCGGCACGCTGGAAAGCTGGTTGCGGATGTTGTACTGCGCCATGTCGCGCAGGGACGTTTCGTTCAGCCCCTCGCCCTTCAGGGTCACCAGGCAGACGGGTAAACTGGAGGCGTCGAACCGCAACACCACGGGTGGGAGCGTGCCCGGCGGCAACTTGCGCAGGTTCGCCATCGCCAGGTTTGAGATGGATGTAACCGCCGAATCCGCGTTCGATCCCGGCTGGAAGTAAACCTTGATGATGCTCACACCGCTCAAAGAACGCGATTCGATGTGCTCGACGTTGGCGGCCAGCGTGAAGAACCTTTCGAAACGGCTGGTGATGTCCGTTTCAATCTGCTCTGGAGGCATCCCGTTGTAGAACGTGGCAACCACCACCACGGGAATGTTTATGGCCGGGAACATATCCACCGGCATCCGCACCAGACTGGCAGTCCCGATCACCGCCAGCATCAGACAAACCACGACGATCAGGTACGGCGTCCGGATTGCGAAGCGAGGCATTACTTACCGTCCCCCGATGAAGCGATCTCCACCAGGCGCGGAACGCACCTCTCCCCTGGCTTCAGCTCGGAGCGGTTGCCGATCACTACGGCCTCGTTTTCCTTCAAACCGTTGGTCACCTCAACGTTATTCGCAGTTTCGAGCCCCACGGTTATCTCCCGCCGCTCCAGCAGGTTGTCGCCATTCACCACCATCACCCACGGGTCCTTCTCGATTTCGGCAACGGAGGTCACCGGCACCGCGAGCGCATCCTTGTGCTCGGCCAAAGTCAGTGTGGCCTCGGCAAACATACCGGGGATCAATACCAGACCGGGGTTCGGCACGTCGACTTCGGTTTCCATGGTTCGTGTGGCCATATCTACGCTCTTGGCGAAGCGCGCAACTCTGCCGGGGAAAGTGCGGTCCAGGCTCGGCACGCGCACCCCGACCGTCGAGCCTTCCCGGATCATTGGAGCAGCCGATTCGGGCACCGGCAAGATCAGCCGGAGCAGGCTGTTCTCCGAGAGCGTCACGAGCGGACGGGCCTGGATTTGAGAAGCGGTGCCGGCCTGAATCATCGATCCGGTGTCGGCAAATCGCTTCGTCACCACTCCGGCGAACGGCGCCACAACGCGGGTGTAGGCCATGAGGGTCTTCGATTTCTTGACGTCCGCGTCCGACGCGCGTATTTGCTGCTCAGCCGCCGCGAGCGCTGATTTCGCAGCGCTCACCTGCGCTTCGGCTACCAAGTCGCGCCCGCGCGCGTCATCGACCTCCTGCTGCGCAACCAGACCAGGCTTGTCCCTGAAAACACTGGCCAGGCGGGTATAGGAGAGGTGTGTGATCTCGTGTGCAGATTGGGCCCGTCTCAATTCATCCTTCGCCCGCTCGAATTCCGCGTTGTATCGCTGCCTTCCCGCCTCCGCGCGTTCCACATCGTCCGTCATCTCCGGCACTTCGAGGACGGCCAGAAGCTGTCCCTGCCCCACGCGATCGCCCACATCCACATAGATGTTCTTGACGTATCCGGCAACTTTGGCCATCACGTCGATCTCTTGGAACGGCCGAAACTCCGCGCTGAGAACCAACTTCTGGGCTAGATCGCGTTTCGCCGCTCTGGCGACCGCCACGGGAGCCACCATGGTTGCATCAACGCTGACGGCCTCCACCGGTTTGGCCCGGAACCTCCCGAGAAACAAGCCGGTAGCGATCAACGCCGCCACGCCGGCACCCGCAAGCACTGCTCTCGCTTTCACGTTTTCGCCCTCGATTTCCAGACTAGACGTGATCCCAGGCAATCGATATCCCAGTAAGCAGGTATTCATTCGAGGTGCATTCGAGTATTCCGCCCCCCTTCAGGTTCTTCTTGACCAAAATGGACAGTTACTGCACAATCTAAGCTCCGGCGCCGCCTCGCGCCGGTTAGGAGGCCGTTTGATCGAACCGGCTACCGGCATTACACGCCGCCAGACTGTCAAGTCCGCCGCCGCATTCATGATCCTTCCCGCTGGCCTTGCGCGGGGTTACGCGGCGAACGAGAAGCTGAATCTCGGAATCATCGGCCTCGCCGGCATTGGTGGGGTCAACGCGAAAGCCTTCCACACGCTGGGCGAGAACATCGCGGCCTTGTGCGACGTCGATTCACGTGTACTGGATAAGCGCGGCGCGGAGTATCCGGCGGCGAGGAAGTACACCGATTTCCGGAAGATGATCGGGAAGGAAAAACTCGACGGCGTCATCGTCGCCGTGCCGGACCACAACCACGCTTACATCAGCGTCTGGGCCATGAAGCACGGCCTGCACGTTTACTGTCAGAAACCGCTCACGCCTTCCGTTCACGAGGCGCGCATCATGGCCCGCGTGGCGGCGGAGACGAAAGTGGTCACGCAGATGGGAACGCAGACCAGCGCGGAGCCGCGCACGCTGCGGA
>CAYLLB010000058.1:0-26814 GCA_964384215.1 uncultured Solibacteraceae bacterium
TCACCCCGTTCATGTACCAGACCAGATTCTCCCCCGTGGTGTAATTACGCCAAAGTAGGTCCGACTGGCCGTCGTTGTTGAAATCGGTGGTGCTCCCCGGGAATAGTGCCGTGAAGTTGGCTTGCAGAACGGCAAGGCATGGAGCGGTGACCGTATGGCTGATGGCTCCGCCGTCGCTCCAGTTGGAGAACCAGTAGCGTGTGCCGCCGCCGGTCTGGGGCGAGGCGACCGCAATGGTATGCGTACTGCCGGACGCCCAGGTGAACGTCCGTGGGGCGGTGTACGACACGCCGTCGACTACGATTGACAGGCCCTCGGGCGCTGTCGTGATGGTGGGCGTGTAAGTCAACAAGCTCATCTGGAGCGCCGACCCGGTGGGCCATTCAAGCAGAGGAGTCACTTGATCGCTGATGAAGTCATATCCTATAGCGCCTAACTGGTAATAGAAAACCGACCCGCTGCTTGGCAAAGTGAGCGACACGGCGCATTGAGAACTACCGCCACCGGCGGTGCTCACTGTCCCGAAGACGCTTTCGGAGAGATTCGCCGGATCTCCGCTGTAGTCGATCCAGCAGTACCCATACCCGGCCTTGATGAAGTTGCCCGAATCGGTCACGTTGAACCGTAACGTGATAGAACTGCCGGGAGTGGCGGTAGCGGGCGTGCTAGGATCGAGCGCCACCGTGACAGGGGCGAGTGAGACCGAGGCAGCGGCGCTGCCGCCCGCGCTGACCGTGATCCCCGATGCCATGCCGCTGCTCAGGACGGCGGCTGCCGCGTCGTGCGCGATGATCCTCACCCGGTACGGTCCACCGGCGGGAATATGGAACGTCATCTGTGTCGAACTGGCGCCTCCCGTCTGCGGTTGCGCCATCAGCGCTACGGGAGATACTCCGCCGTTGTCGGCCACGGCCACCAGCCGCGTGGCGGCGGACGGAATGTTCGTAACTGAAAGGCTGATCGCCCCGGCACCCGTCAGACTGATTGCGTTCGGCGTTGAAGCAGGCCACACGAGCAGCGGCGAAATGCGGTCATAGATGAACTCATAGGCGTAAGTGGCGAACCTGTAATAGAGGGTTGATCCCGCCGACGGCGCCGTTAGGGTGACCATGCACTGATCCACACCCCCGCCAAGGCGCGAAATGTCTCCGTACTTACGGTTCGACAGGCTGGAGGACACCGTGCCGTAGTCGATCCAGCACTGGCTCAAACCGGTCTTGAGCGAACTCCCGCTATCCGTTATGTTCGCCTTGACCGTCACCTGGGAGCCCGCGACGGCCGCCGCAGGCGTGGAAGGATCCGACTGCACGGGCATGTCGCTCAGCGTGAGCGATACGGGTACGCTTGCGCCGGCCGTAACGGTAATGCCTGTCGCCATGCCGCTGGACAAGAGCTTCGATCCGGCATCGTGAGCGATCACGCGAACGCGGTACGGCGATCCGGCCATCACGCCGAACGTCACATGGAGCGTCGTCGCGCCGCCGGTACTTTGCGCCGCGGCTGCTGGTTCGGGCAAACTTCCCCCATCTACGAGTATCACCACGCGTGAAGCAGATACCGGAATTCCCGAGATTGTAAGGCCGATTGTATTCGACGCCGTCAACGTCATCGTCGCGGGTGATGCGGATGGCCACGCCAGAAGCGGGTCGTCATGATCGTAAAGAAACTCCTGAGCGTACGTACTGAAGCGGTAGTAGAGGACTGAGCCGGCGCCCGGCGTGACGAGTGGAATCGAGCACTGGACCTCGCCGTCTCCTCCGGCGGTCATGTCGCCAAAGGCGCGATTGGAAAGGCTGGAGGAGTTGGTCCCGTAGTCGATCCAACACCAATCGGAGCCGGTCTTGAGTGAGCTGCCGGCGTCGGCGATATTGAACTTGAGAGTAACTGGTGTGCCGTTACCGGCGCCACCGGGCGTGGAAGCGTCCGAGGTTACCTGAACGGCGCTCAACACGACGGTAACAGGCACACTCTGCCCGGCGGGAACCGATATGTTGGTCACTTTTCCGCTGCTCAGCAGGTTGACCGCGCCATCGGTCGCCACAACCCGAACCCGGTACGATGCGCCGCCCGGCACTCCCAGGTAGAGAGCAACGGAGCTTGTACCCTGGACGATATTGCGTACGGAAGGAGAAGGGCTGGTGATCCCGGATCCATCCACGACGAAAACCAAGCGTGTCGCCGAAGCCGGGATGTTGGTCACGGTCGCCTGGATGGACTGCCCGGCCAGCGGAGCGACACCGGCCGCCGCTACCATCGCCGCGACAGCGAAAGCGGCTTTGCAATAGACGTTCATATATCGAGGCACAGCCAAGCCGGAAAGGAGCGTACACTCCGACCTACCCTATGAAGCAGTGCGTTCAGCAGGATTACCTTCTCAACAAAAAGCAGCTTCTCTGCCCCTGCCCGACTGCGAGACAATAGACGGGACGATAATGACGACGGACGGCATCAGAGGGTGTTCGATCTGCGGATGCCGCAAGACGGACGTGCTGCACACGCAAAGGTTCGTGCTTCCAACCGGGACCCCTCTTCCCTCCTCCTACGATGTTGTCTGCTGTCCCGCGTGTGGCTTCGTTTACGCCGATACCGAGGCCACGCAGCGGACCTACGAGTACTTCTATACTGCGCTCTCCAAATACGAGGATGCCGAAACGGGCACGGGAGGGGGCTTAGCGCCCTGGGATGCGGAGCGGTTAGCGGAGACTGCGAAGACCGTCGTATCGCTCCTGCCATCGAAGAAGCGGCGTGTCCTGGACCTGGGCTGTAGCAACGGCGGCCTACTGGAAGCCCTGTCGGCCTGCGGTGTCCGCGAGCTTGCAGGCGTGGATCCTTCGCCGGCCTGCGTGAAGAACACGAAGGCAAAAGGCTTCCAGGCTTGGCGAGGCCATCTTTTCGACGTGCCGCCCGATGCGGGGAAGTACAACTGCGTGGTCCTGAGCCACGTTCTGGAGCACGTTGTCGACCTGAGGGATGGGGTGGCTGCCTTGGAACCTCTACTCGACAGAGAGGCGGTTTTGTACGTGGAAGTTCCGGACGCTTCGCGCTACGCCGATTTCCTGTACGCGCCGTTCCAGGAATTCAACACGGAGCACATCAACCACTTTTCGCACGCCTCTCTATCGAACCTGATGGGCCGGAACTGCATGGCGCCAGTGCTGGAAGACCGCAAGGTGCTGAAGTGTTCGGGGGATTGCCTTTACCCGGCCATCTATGGCGCTTACCGCCTTGCGGAGGCGGCAGAGTGGCGAGTGGATACCACCACTCGCGGGAACATCGAACGTTACATCCGCGAATCACGCGCCATGATGTGCCGGATCAATGCGCGGTTGCAGGACGTGCTCCAATCGTCGCGCTCGGTAGTCATTTGGGGAACGGGCCAACTCGCGATGAAACTGCTCGACGAGACTGTTCTGAAGGACGCCTCCATTGCCGCCTGCGTGGACGGGAATCCGGCCAACAGAGGCAGGCAACTGCGCGGGGTACCCATAATCGGGCCAACGGAGATCCCCTCTCCGGCGATCCCGATCGTGATCACGTCCACGCTGCATGAGACGGCCATCCGCAACTGCATTAGAACACTGGGACTGATGAACCCGGTCGTTTCCTTGCGCGTCTGAGCCGGTTCATGCCAGTCGAGAGTCCGGGACTGCGTAACAGACCAGATCCAAGCCGTCGGCACAGTAGGCGCGCAAGAAGAGACGATAGGCCGGCTGCAGTTGGTGGAGGCGCAGTGGAATGCGCCAGATGTGCTCGGGAGTGTGGTAGACGCAGACGGCTAATACGGGGCTGGCCTTACGGATCAACGCGCATGCTCCTTCCAGCGCGTCAAGCTCGGCTCCCTCAATATCCATCTTCAGCAAAGTGGGCTGCTCGCCGGAAAGAAACTCGTCGAGACCGATGCACTGAACGTGCATGTCGCCAGCCTCCGATATGGAAGCGTTTCCCGCGCCCGTCCCCAAAAAGCGGACCTTTCCCTTGGACGCTGACACAGCCAATGGGTGGACCTCCACGCGGCCGCGGAGATCTGGTGCCGATGAAACTGCATCTGACGCCGCTTGGAAGTTTTTCGGATCACTTTCAAAAGCGATGACCTTGCGAAAACGGCCATCGGTCCGCCTCGCGAAGGCGCGGATGGTGTCGCCGTCGAATGCGCCGCAGTCGATAAAACACTCGTCGGCCAGAGGGCGATAGATATCGTTCGGGAAGTACTGCGGTTCCGCGTCGGGCATCGGGAGGCACAAAAAGTCTCCCCGCACGCGCAATCGCAATTGCCGCACGAACAGGTCGCGGGAGACTTCGTCGGTCATCAGAGCATAGGCCTCGCGCAACTGGAAGCGATGTTCCATCAGCCGACTTGGCAGATCGAACAGGTAGAAGGGTAGAAACGTGTGATGATACTTCCAGAAGAACGGAAGGAAGGGGATTACTCTGCGGCAACCCGCCTGCGTTAATTGCTCAAGGATGGTGCGGATGCCGGCGGGGAGGTTCGGATTCCATACAGCCACCACGAAGACGGCGCGTTCGGCGTAGCGCTCAGCGGCCGTGTCAGGCGGCAGCACGCTGAGTCCGGCCACTTCCCGGCCCCAGAGCGCCTTGTTGTTGTCGGCGAAAGCCAAGGGTTCGGTTCCGGCGCCGCGTAAACCTGCCAGCACCCGCTGGCCCAGGTTGCCGGCCCCGAAAATCACAATGGAGCGCTCGAAGGGCGCCGCCGCGCGATCGAAAGCCGTGCTTTCGCGCTCTACAGCGGCATCCAGGGGTTCACCGAGAAGCACTTCCAACTCGGACAGGGGATTTGATTGCATGATGAAATTCGTATTTCTTGTCGCAGAGTCATCTCACCGAGGTTTCGAGCCCCCGGCCATAGATCAGATTCCGCAACGAAGGAATGTGCGCATAGGGACTGTCGATCGCGTCGATCATGATGGGCTCATCCTTGCCAACGGCCTTCAGCAGCACTTCGCCGCGCATGAGTTCCCGGCACGAGATCTGCCCTCTCTGGAGAGGGATGGCAAGGTACACGTCATCATCGGCCAGGCTGTGCCCCTCAGGCAGGTCCCGCTTCGCGTATACGCCGCGGACCAGGGAGTCCAGGTATTCAATCTCCTCTTTCGGAGGGATGCGCTTTTGCGTTCCCGGCGAACCGCACATCTCGCGGGCCTTCTGAAATGCCTTGAACCAGGTGTCGATTTGCTCCGGGAGCGAGCAGTAGGGCGACACGGGAACGCCATCTTCCTGGATGTCGATGTGGCGTTCGAAGCTGCGGGCGCCCTTGGCGTACGCGATGAGCATGGACGAGGTCCAGTCATGGCACTCGTGCGAAGAAAACCCAATCGTGTGAAGCGGATAGCGCGCACGGAGGAAATCGATCTGATTCAACTCAAGATCGCGGTCCCGGCAAGGGTAGAGCGAAACGCAATGGTTAATGGCGAGCGGGATGTTCCGGTTCTGGAAGAAGGTCACCAGATCGTCGACGTCCTTCAGGGAAGAACCACCTGTGGAGACGATGACCGGCTTCTTGGTCGTAGCGATCTTCTCCAGCAGGAACCAGTCGTTCAAATCGGAACTGGCGACCTTGATGATCGATATTCCCAGTTCGACGCATAAATCCACGGACTTTTCGTCAAACGGCGTAGCCATGGGAATGCAGCCGGACTGGCGGATCGCCCGGACCAGGGCCGCGAAGTCTTCTTCGCTCATCCTGGTTTCGAGGGTTTTCTTGATATAGCGGATATCGGTCCTGTTGACGAAGTCCTTATGGACGAAATGATCCACGTCGCGCAACTGGAGCTTGATGGCGGCCCGAACGTTGTTGAAGCGAACGATCTGAGAAAAGGCGGTAACGATCTTCAGCGCCCGCGCGAGCTTGCCCCAGTGATTATTGGCCATCTCGAGGACAAATAACTCATCGAAGATATCCCTATCGATCATGATCGATCTCCTTCCGCAGAATCATCGCCAACTGTTTGAAATCGTCCAACTCGGCGCAGATATTTGGAGCCGGCCGCAAATGCTCCGTACCATAACCGTACTTTACAACCACTACCCGAATTCCAGTCTCCCGCGCCGCGTCAACATCTTCCATTGTGTCCCCTACCATCAGAGCGGCTTCCGGCAAGATGTCATGGCGGGCCATTGCATACTGTAGCATCTCGCCTTTGCTCACGAATGCCGGCGAACGGGAGTCGCGGCTGAGGATCTCCTCGAAAAGCCGGGCCGTACCCAAACGTTCCAATGTGGTTCGCGTAACGTGCTGGGGTTTGTTTGTGACGACGAATAATCGCAGCCGTTGATCTTTCAACCGGGCTAATGTCTCCGCAACTCCGGGGTAGTGCCTGGTCCGCTGCCAGCCCACCGAGTCGTAGCTGGCTCTGAACGCCCGGACCAGCGCTTGTACTTCTTCTGCGCTAATGTCACCGCCGAGCTTTTGGAGAATCGAGCCGATGGGCGGTCCCAGCAAACCGCGGACATCGATTTCAGGCAACGAGCGGCCGCAGGCCGCGAAAGCCTGTCCGATGGAGAACCTGATCCCGGGCAAGGAATCGATCAGCGTCCCGTCCAAGTCGAACAACAGGCTGGACACGTTTCTGAAATCCGAAAAACCAACGCCGGGCATTTCGAAGTCTACTCGCCTCTCTCCACCAGAAGATTCGACTTCAATTCCTCCGGGTCAAGAAAAGGATACATATCCTCCAGCGCAGGGGAAACGATCGTCCCATCAGGAAGTTGGCGGGACTTGATCCTGGGCTCAAACTCCTGCTTGGGATCGAGGTGTATCTCCCACAAGAACGGTCCGGGCGCATCCAGTCCTTCGACAATCTGCGGTACGGATGCCATGCTGCGAATGTGCAAGGCGGGAATGCCGTAAGCCGTGGCGACCTTGACCATGTCCGGGAACGAGACACCGCTCGCGGGGCTTTCCCCCACCATGCGTCCAAAGAATCCCGATTGCGTGGTGCGTATCGAGAGATAGCCTCCGTTGTTCAGAACGAATATCTTTACGGGCAACCGATGATGGAAAACGGTCTGCAATTCCTGGATATTCAGTTGGATGCTGCCGTCACCGGCAAGGCAAATCACCCGCTTGCCGGAGCGGGCGAAGGCCGCGCCGATCGAGGCCGGCAGATCATGTCCCATGGCGGCGGCGCCGGAATTGGAGATCAGGCGCTGCCCCCGTTTCAGCCGCGCGACCTGGTAGGGAACGATGCAGGCCGTCGCGTTTCCGCAAATGACGACGTCGTCGCTTTGCAGGATGGAGAACAGCTCGGAGATGAAATGATAAGGGTTGAGCGGCGTCTCCGTTCTCGGCTTGCCCTGGAGCACCGGATAGCGCGCGACACGCTCTTTGCACCAGGCCAGCCAGTCAGCATGACTCGACACCGCGGAGGCACGGCCGGGCTGCTTCAACTGACGGCGCATCTCGGTGAGGAACACCTTGAGATCGCACTGGATGGGAAGATCCGGCGTAACGGTCGGTTTGGACAGTTCGGCCGGATCGGCGTCTACTTGAATCTTAAAGGCCGCTCTCGCGAAGGACCGCCAGTTGTAACTCACCTGGCGAATGTTGAGCCGGGAGCCGAGAATGAGCGCCAGGTCGGCATTCTGCAACGTGAAGTTCCCCGCGCGCTCTCCGATGGTCCCCGGGCGGCCGCAGAACAGTTCGTCGTCGGAAGCGATCAGGTCGTGCGTCCAGGCTGTCGTGACCGGAATCCGCAGCAGGCGGATTACATCCTCGAATTCGTCGAGCGCGCCGGCGGCTCGAACGCCTGTTCCGGCGAGGACAACGGGCCGCTCGGCCTTTCTGATCCGGTCGATGGTCTGGCGGACAAGGTCCGAGATCTCCGTCATGTCCGGCGTCACATCGTCTTCGGACGGATCGTAATGGCGGAGCGAGTCCTCGTTCAATAGGCTCGACTGCACGTCAACCGGAATATCCAGCCAGCAGGGGCCCGGTCTTCCTGAGCAGGCCAAGTGCCATGCCCGCTCCAGATGGTAGGCGATGGAGTCAGGATCCGACACCAGGACGGCGTACTTGGTGATCGGCTTAACCATCGAGATAATGTCAACCTCCTGGTCCCCCAACTGCCGCAACCCGGTGACGCCGGCGGTCGCCATGCAGGTCTCGCGCTTTACCTGGCCGGAGAGAATCAGCATGGGAACGGAGTCTGTCCATGCGCCGAAAACTCCGGTCAGGGCATTGATGCCGCCAGGGCCGGTGGTGACGTTCACGACGCCCGGCTTGCCGGAGACCCGCGCGTAACCTTCAGCGGCGATCGCGGCGGCCTGCTCGTGGTGCATACACGTGTAACGAAGTCCCTCCGCTTTTCCGATGGAGTCGTTCAAGTGCATGGCGCCGCCGCCCGTTAACATGAAAACTTGTTGGACGTTCCACGCGCGAAGGCGCTCGACGACGTAGTCCGAAAGCTTGATCATCGGTGTATGTTCCTATCAGGCGGCGGTAGCCCGGCCCACGGGCTGCGGCTTTGCTGCCAGTCTCAACCCGTTGCGAGATGCTCTCCGCATTATAGATCTCCGGAGGTACTCCTCTTCCGGCGGCAGCCGTTGCCTCCCCATTTCGCTCAAACCAAATGTGAAGCTGAATCGGAGGCTCGGTATTATATGATGGTCTGGCAGGTTCCCGGACTATCCAGGCGCGAGTTGGCGTTGGCGGAGTGCCTTCTCGCCGTGACGCCCCGCGAAATAATGAAGATGAAGACTGTCATTCTCTGTGGTGGACTCGGCACGCGGCTTCGGGAAGAGACGGAGTTCCGCCCCAAGCCGCTGGTTCCGGTGGGAGAGCGCCCAATTCTGTGGCACATCATGAAGATTTACTCCCACGCCGGCTACAACGACTTCGTGTTGTGTCTCGGCTACCGGGGGACCATGATCAAGGAGTACTTCCTCAACTACCAGGCGATGAACAACGATTTCACCATATGCCTGGGCGGAGACCGGAAGGTTGAGTACCACAACGCCCACAAGGAGCAGGATTTTCGCGTAACGCTGGTCGATACGGGGCAACCCACCATGACCGGAGGCCGCCTGGCGCGCGTGCGCAACTATGTGAGCGACGGCACGTTCCTGCTTACTTATGGAGATGGCGTGTCCGATGTGGACATCAGCGCCCTGGTCGAGTTCCACCGTTCGCACGGCAAGCTTGCCACGGTGACGACGGTGCGTCCCCCATCGCGCTTCGGGATGCTTCAAGTTGCCGCATCCGGCAGGGTCGAACAGTTCGCGGAGAAGCCGCAAATGCAAGGCTGGGCCAGCGTTGGTTACATGGTGCTGGAGCCGGGAGTCTTCGATTATCTGACCGGCGATGATTGCGTCTTTGAGCAGGAACCCTTGCAGCGGCTGGCGTTGGATGGGCAACTGATGGCTTATCGCCATGAAGGTTTCTTCTTTGCGATGGATACTTACCGCGAGTTCCAGGTTCTGAATGAGCTCTGGGACAGCGGCAAGGCCCCCTGGAAAGTGTGGGAGGAATGAACGGGTTTTGGAAAGACCGGTCCACGTTCGTAACCGGCGCCACCGGCCTGGTGGGTGGCTGGCTGGTTCAGCGTCTTCTGGCGGCTGGAGCCGACCTGGTCTGCCTGGTGCGGGACTGGGTTCCTCAAAGCAGGATCGTGTCCGGAGGAGACCTTTCCAAGGTGAAAGTCGTCCGGGGCGACGTTCGGGACCAGAAACTGCTGGAACGGATTCTGGGGGAATACGAGGTCGAGACGGTGCTGCATCTGGCCGCTCAGACCATCGTTACCATCGCCAACCGGAATCCGGTGTCTACATTCCAGAGCAACATCGAAGGAACCTGGACGCTGCTGGAGGCTTGCCGCCGCAGCCCCCGCGTCGGCCAGATCGTGGTAGCATCCTCCGACAAGGCGTACGGCGACCAGGTCGCACTCCCGTATGATGAATCCACACCGCTGGCCGGCCGGCATCCTTACGATGTCAGCAAGTCCTGCGCCGACCTGATCGCGCAAGCTTACGCTTGCACCTATCGTCTGCCCGTCGTTGTTACGCGGTGTGGGAATTTTTACGGGGGCGGGGACCTGAACTGGAGCCGCATCGTCCCCGGGACGATCCGTTCAGTGGTGCGCGGTGAGCGCCCGGTCATCCGGTCCGACGGTAGTTACGTGCGGGATTACTTCTATGTGGAGGACGGCGCGGCAGCCTACATGCTGCTGGCCGAAAACCTGGCCGCGCGGCCGGACCTGGCCGGCCATGCTTTCAATTTCTCCAACGAGGTCCAAGTCACGGTTCTGGAGCTTGTACGGCAGATTATCGGCCTGATGGATTCCTCGCTCGAACCGGATGTGCGGTGCGAGGCCTCAAACGAGATCAAGCGCCAATACTTGAGCGCAGCCAAAGCACGCGACGTTCTCGGCTGGAAGCCGCTGTTCACGCTCCAGGAGGGCCTGACCAGAACCATTTCCTGGTACAAGGAGTTTCTGCGCAGTGAGTGAGCGTGCCGAGCAGTTGCGCCGCGAGATCCTGGAGCGGGTCGCCGAATATTACGCGGAAGCGCACCAGGCGGGCAAGTTCGTGCCCGGCGAGAGCCGCGTGCCTGTTTCAGGGCGTGTTTACGATGCCTCCGACATGCAGTCCCTGGTGGACTCGGGCCTGGACTTCTGGCTGACCACGGGCCGCTTCGCGGAACAGTTCGAGCGGGAGTTCGCGAAGTGGTTCGGCCTGCGCTTCGCCATGCTGGTCAACTCCGGCTCCTCGGCTAATCTGCTGGCGCTCTCGTGTCTGACGTCGCCTAAGTTGGGAGACCGCCGCATTCGTCCCGGAGATGAAGTGATTACGGTAGCGGCCGGGTTCCCGACGACGGTGAATCCCATCCTTCAGAACGGCCTGACGCCCGTCTTCATCGACGTCGACCCACGCACGCTGCAGGTTCGCACCGGGCAGCTTGAGCAAGCCCTGAGCGAGCGCACCAAGGCCGTGATTCTGGCTCATACTTTGGGCAGCCCTTACGACGTGGACGAAGTGACCGCCTTCACGCGCAGGCACAACCTGTGGTTTATCGAAGACTGCTGCGATGCGGTGGGCGCCGTCTACAAGGGCCGGAAGGCGGGCACGTTCGGCGATCTGACTACCGTGAGTTTCTATCCCGCCCATCACATCACCATGGGCGAGGGCGGTTGTGTGCTGACCGATCAACCCCAACTGAGGACTCTGGTCGAGTCGTTCCGCGATTGGGGCCGGGACTGCTGGTGCGAAACAGGGAAAGCAAACACGTGCGGGAGGCGCTTTGAATGGCAGCTCGGCGACTTGCCGTTCGGCTACGATCACAAATACACTTACTCGCACATCGGGTACAACCTCAAGCTCACCGATATGCAGGCCGCTATCGGATTGAGCCAGTTGCGCAAACTGCCGCAGTATATCGAGATCCGCAGGCGCAACTTCCGTCATCTCTACGAGGGGTTGAAGCCTCTGGAAAGCGTTCTGATGTTGCCTGAAACCGTGCATGGCGCCGAGCCAAGCTGGTTCGGATTCCCCATAGCCGTGAGGCCCGAAGCGCCTTTCGACCGCGAACGCCTGATCTCGCGCCTGGAGTCCCGGCGTATTTCGAGCCGTCTCCTGTTCGGCGGCAACCTGGTACGGCAACCCGCCTACCGCGACGTTCCGCATCGCGTCGTGGGCAACCTGGAGGGCTCGGACTTCGTGATGCGGAACGTGCTCTGGATCGGAGTCTACCCCGGCCTCACCACGGAAATGCTGGACTTCGTAATCGAAACGTTGCGCGAATTCGCCGCGGAATTCGGCCGGTAGCGCGCGACACGCTTACTGCACGGGGAGGTTCGCCGCCTTCGACGTCACTCCGTTCGCCGTGATGACCACCGGTTGTATGCCGGTTGGGGCATCGTTCGGGACAACCACGTTTAGCTGATACAAGCCCACGTATGTGGGCGCCAGGCCCCAAAACTGTACGTCGGGAGCCGGCTTGCCGCCGATGGTCACCGTGGGCTTCACTTTCGTCCACACCAATTGCTGCGCGGGCGCAGGTTCACCGCTCGCCGGCCGGGTGGCGTCGTCCACCGGGCCCAGGCCGTTGACATACAACTGCACGACGTGACCACGCGCCACCGCGTTCGTGGAGGTGACTAACTGATATCTCTCGTCCAGCGCCGCCGCCAGCAGGCGGTTCGTGCCGGGCTCGGTGTATTCGAAGCACGCGGGCGAATAATCGTTCAGCGGCACCGTGTAGACCACGCTCGACAGGTTCGAAAAGCTCACTTTCATCTGCGCCGAGGTGAGCCCCTGCAATTCCCACGGAATTTGCACGTTCACCTGGTTGGGGCTGACGAAATGCAGCCTGCCCGGCACGCTGATCGAGCGCGAAGGCACGTCGAAGCTGACGCTCACCTGCGCCAGCGCCAGCGGCAGGTAGGGGGTGGTGAATGCTCGCGTCGAGTCGCTGAGATCCGAGCCGTAGATCGAAATATAGGAACCGGGCGCCAGTCCCTGGTCCACGCGCTGGCTCGCGGCGTTCACGACACCACCGGTCGCGATGGCCGGCCGGTTGCGCGTGCGGCCGAATAGCGAGAGCTTCATATTGCCGGCCTCGACGGTGAATTCCTGCTCGCCGATCTGAGAGCCTGGTAGCGCGTTGGCGGCCGCGATGCCGTATATGTCGGTCTTCTCGTCGGCTGCCGCGATGGAGCCTCCGCCTCGCACGGGGGTGAACTTCACCGGCACGTCCTTGACCGGAGCCCCGTATTGGTCGACCACTTTGTAAACGAACTGCTGATAGTAGTCGCCACCGCCGGGCAGGTCCAGGAAGCCGTCGCCGCCAAGCGGGATCAGGTCGTGGGGCGTGCCGTCACTAACGATGTAGAGATACGGAATGTGCAGGGTGGAAGCGCCGCCCGTGACCGAGATGAAGCCCTGGTACGAGCCGATCGATGGGAAGGAGCCCTGGAGCCTCACCACGACGGTGGCGGTGCCCCCGGCGGCGAGCGAGAGCGACGACTTGTCGAGCGTCACGCTCGCTTTCCCATCCGGTTGGAACGGCTGCACCGTAAGGGTGAGATTTACGGCTGCCGACGTCGGGTTCGAGAACTCGAGTGACACCGGATTCGGCAATGCCGAGCCGGAAAGCACGCCGAAAGACACCGTAGTGGGGCTCACAGCGACGTTGTCCTTCACCGCCTCGGCGGCATTCAGCTTGCCCGCACCCATGGAGGTCACCGGAGCGGCCACCCAGCCTCGGTCCAGGTACTCGTCGATGGTGTCGGAAGCGGTGTTGACCGCGAGGGATTTCAATTGGGCCGCAGTGAGCTTCGGATTCCTTTGTTTGGCGAGAGCGGCGGCGCCCGCCACCATGGGGGCCGCGAAGCTGGTCCCGGCAGCGACGGTGTATCCGGATGGATCCCAGAGCCCGCCGTTAGGGTCGTACTTCTGCGTTGCCAGATACATATCCGTACCCACAGCCATCACTTCCGGCTTGATGGCGTTGGTCCCGGTGGCCGGACCGCGGCTCGTGAAATCAGCCACCGTGTCGTACTCAGCGTTCCTAGCGTAAATGGCCGGATCGAGCGTGACGGCTCGATCCGGATTCGACGCCAGGAAGGTCTTCAGATTCTTGCCGGCCGTATTGCCGATGAAGGCGAGCGGGATACCCGTGTTTTCGAGGCTTCCCGGGTAAAACAGACTGTCGTAGCCCTCGATCTGATATACGACCACGCCCACGGCTCCCGCCGCCTGCGCGTTAAGCACCTTGTCGGAAAAGGCGCAGACGCCGCGCTGCACCAACCCGATGGCGCCGGCGAGCGAACCGGTGGGCAGGGCAGCGCAGGCGGTTCCGTCATTCTGCAATTTGGCGACGTCGCGCAGCGGAGCGGTCAGCGGCGTGGTCAGCTTGGGTCCGTTGCCGAACAGGGCATCGATCTGGTTCAGATTGGAAGGCACGCCGCTCCCAGTGACCTTTACGCTCGAAAAGAAGATGTGCGAATTCGTGCTGGCCCCCACGGTGAGCGCCGAGGGCGCCGTCCCGGGGCTGCTGATCGTGTTGAGCGACGGGTAGCTGTAGCCGTCCCCTCCGCTATTGCCCGCCGAAACCACCACCAGCATGCCGCCGCGTACGGCGGTTTCCACGGCGTCGGCCAACAGGTCGCACGCGCCTGTCCCGCTGCAAGTCGGCGCATGGTCGAGCGGACCGTAGTAAGCCGGCCATCCGTACGGCAGCACTACCATGTCCATGCCGTCGGTGTAAGCGTCGTTGAGAGCGGTGATGATGGTGTCCTCATAGGGCCATTCGTTCACGCCTGGCGAGCCGGCGACTTTGTAATTGCCCAGGAACGCCTTGGGAGCCACACCCACAATGCCCGCCACCGGGCCGCTCGCGTTATTGCCCGCGGCCACCATGGCCACCGCGGTGCCATGCCCACTCCGGTCGCGCGGCGAGAGGTCGTCCGGCCTGGACCATTGGGGATTACTGGAGGACGTGAGCATGGAGACGTAGCTGCGCGCCACGATCACTTTCTTATTGGTGTACTTGCAGTCGTCCCCGCTACACTTCGGGAAGCCCGCGGGCGGCGTGAGGCTGCCATCCACGAACGCCGGGTGGTCCTGATCGATGCCCGTGTCGATGATGCCGATTTTCACCCCGGCACCGGCGTTCTGCATGCCGCCCACGGCGTTCCAGGCCGTGCGGGCGTTCACCAGGTCGATGGCGGCGTCAAGATGCCGTCGAAGCCGCCGCATCGGGACGGCCAGGCGCACTCCCGGCAGGGACCTCAATTCAGCCGCGCGCTCCGGACCTGCTTCGACGAAAACGGCGTTCATGAGCGTCTGCACCGAACCGGTCACCGGGATCTTGCGTTCGGCGAGCGCCGCGCGCAGGCTGCGTTGTTCAGCTTCGATCCGCGCAGCGGCCGTCGAATCCGCCGCCATGCGCGCAGAAGACGAAAGAGTTACCGAAGCCGGCGCGTCGAGGATCAGAGCCCAGCGCCGGGAAGGGGGATTGTCGCGAACAGACGCCGCAAAGCAGACTGCGGTTAGGAAAAAGCTCAACATCACGCGCATGTTCATGCCAGTTCCGACGCGGGTCTTAACATTACCGTTACAATAGATCGATCTATCTGAGGACACTTCCAAACCTTAACAAAACCGGCAGGGGACTGGTTAGCATCGCGGTTGCGGGGCGTGGTGGAGGGTTGCTACACTGTATATCTGCACTAGAGCAAAGGAGTTTCCCCCAGATGGCAAAGGTATGTGAACTCTGCGGCAAGGGGCCGCAATTCGGGCATCGCGTCAGCCACGCTCATAACGTCACCGCCCGGCGTTGGGATGTCAACCTGCAGTTGGTCCGTGCGGTCATCAACGGCGCCACCAAGAAGATCCGCGTCTGCACTTCTTGCCTGCGCAACGGCAAGGTCCAGAAAGCCGCCTAAGCTTTCCCCAGGTAGTACCGGCAGGCCGCGATTTTCTCGCGGACATCCAGAGGCAGATAGAAATACTGTATCGACGGCTCGTAACCGAATCGGGCATCCGCGCGCACGATGTCCAGAAACCCGGTGGCGAGCCGGATTTCTTTTCTGAGCAGTTCCTTCGCACCTTCCCCACCCTTTCCCCTGGCCGAATGGAATCGCACGAAGTTGGCGATGCTCTCGAAGTAGAGCCCTACGGCACGGCTCACACGCAGGTCTGAAGCAACATCGGTTCTGGCGGCTGCCGGAGCCAGTTTGCACGCGGCCGTCAAGTGTTCGATGCCAACCTGCCAGCGCGCGGCCATGCGCTCGAACACGCGCGCCACGATCTCCGGCCCGAAAGGACTCGTCCAGCTTAAACTGTCGTAGCTGTGCAGGATGCGGGGTCGCTTACCCGTGGGACGGGGCCACCAGGGATGCGCCGGTCCCCACTGCACGACGCTCGAATAAACCAAACCGTTGGTAAATGGGTAGTCCGAGAAAACCCCGGCGAAGATCTTCCACGCCTGGAGTGCCTCCGCCTTCCCTTCTTTGCCATACAGGTCCGCTGCGACGCGGGCGACGGCCTCCTCCACGCCGGGTGCGTCGCCGCGGTAGAACGCCTGCGCCGCGCCCCAGTTGGGCGACGGATAGGTGCCCAGCGTCCAGCTCGCCATTACGCCGCCCCCGCCGGCCGAGCGAATGGCGGAGAACTTGCGCGCTACAAGTTCCGGCACCGGGATGTAAGGCACCAGGCTCATCTCCCAAGTGGTGCCCACCTGCGCCTTCACCATAGTCTTCATGCCGCGTTCGCGCGCCAGGCGCAAGTGCGCGGCGGCGCGCGGGGAGGGCCCGGTGACGGAAAGCGAGTATTCGTCCACCACCGAGCGCACAGCCTCGCGCATGATGGGCGTACCGCGCTCAAAGTCCACCATCAGCGTCACGGTCGGCGGCAGAGCGGCGATGAATTCCGCTTGCGGATCGGCCTCGTGGAAGTTCCAGCTCCAGTCCCAGGCGATGATGTGCACGTCGGGTTTCACGCTGCGCGCCCCTTTCTCGATGAGGCCTACCACTTCGCCGACCACCTCTTGCGGGCGGCGCGCCCGGCAGCGGGGGCATTCGGGCTCCTTGGCCACGGAGTAGCAATTGGTCGGATTTTCCGAGACGGTGATCAGGAACGTGCCCGCGAGCTTGGGCGCGGCGCGGAACAAGGCCGCGGCAGCCTGTTCCAGATATTTCTTCACGGCCGCGGTCGAGGTGCACATGCACCAGAGCCCGTCGCCCGGCCTTCCTGGTGCGCCCTTGATCTCCGGGTGCTTCGAGAAGAATCCGGCCGGCATGCCGCGCGGTTCATTGAGGTACAGGTAGACCGTGAGGCCGTGCCGGGCGGCTTCGGCAATGAGCCAGTTCAGCCGCCGCATGCGCGCATCGAGGCCGGTGCCTATTTCGCCGAACACATCCGTGCGCACCAGGTCGCGCAGCACGGCGTGCAGCCAGATGGAGGACAGGCCCAGCCGCGCCATGTTCTCCAGCACGCCTGCGGGATAGTACGCCTCGAAATCCTCTTCGTTGAGGATGTCGCCGAACAGGGCGGTGTACGGAAATGCGATACGCGGATCGAGCGCCGTCTCGCCGCGTGCGGCTGCCCATGGGTTGCGTGCCGCCGGGCGTGCCAGTTCGTCGAGGAAGCCGTAACGTGGCTGCTCGGGACCGTGGAGGGCCATGCGGAAATGCTCCGGCACATCGCTTCCCGCCGACCCCGCCGCCATGCGTACCTTCGCGCAGTCCGGCTTCGGCCCGAGGTGCCCGACATAGAACGCATCGTGCGCCAGCAGTTCGGTAATCTCGCTCCCGCTCATGCGCACCAGGACCGATAACTGATCCATAGGAACGAAGTCCCAGTTGCGGCACAGCATCTTGAAGCGCAGCCGCCTCGCGAAACGCTCGTCCACGACTTGCCGGCTGAGGCCCAGTGAGCACGCCAGCGCCTGGACGTTCGCCCGCGTCGCGCCCAGCGCCTCGGCGATGCATTCTACCGGCGCCAGGTCCCAATTGCGCCAGACAAGCTGGTGCGCGGTGCTCGGGAAATACGGCTCGAGCGGGGAACTCGGGCCGGCCGCGAGCGAGGCCGCCGCGGCTCCGGCAAACTGACGCCGCGTAAGAATGTGTGCCATGTTCTCGATCAATGCCTCCAGCAAGATATAATGACGGCTTAACGCCCCACACAACAAGGAGATTTCTGATGAGTACACCGTGGAAGACCGATCAGTGGTTCACCAGCAATTGGAACTGGCTTCCGGAAGTGCGCCAAGACATGCACTTCCCCGCCAAGATCCGGATCCACGACGTGTCGCTGCGCGACGGCGAACAACAGACCGGTATCGCATACAATCGCGCCGACAAGGTCGCCATCGCGAAGAAACTGGATGAGGCGGGTGTGCATCGCATTGAAGCCGGTATGCCCGCCGTCAGCGGCGAAGACGAAGCCGCCATCAAGGACATCCTCGCGTTGGGTTTGAAAGCCGAGATCTTCTCCTTCGCCCGCTGCATGCCTTCGGACGTGAAGCTGGCCAAGGAGTGTGGCGTCAAGGGCATCATCACCGAAATCCCTTCCAGCGAGCACATGGTGAAGAACGCCTATGCCAAGGACATGGACTGGGCGATCAAGAGTTCCATCGATACCACGCTCGCCGCTAAGGAAGCCGGCCTCTACACGGTGTTTTTTACCATCGACTCGACCCGTAGTGAACTGGACCGTTACATGGACCTGATCGAGAAGGTGTCGACTGAAGGCCACATGGACGCTCTCACGGTGGCGGACTCGTTCGGAGGGGTCACGCCGCAGGCGCTCAGCGTGGTGATCGCGAAACTCAAGGCGCGCTTCAAGCAGCCCATTGAAATCCATTGCCACGAAGATTTCGGCATCGGCGTGGCCAACACGATCGCGGCCCTGGCGGCGGGCGCCGAGGTGGCGCATGTCACGGTGTCGGCCATCGGCGAGCGCGCCGGCAACGTACCGCTCGAAGACACCGTCATGAGCCTGAAGATGCTCTATGGCGTGGACACCGGCGTGAAGACCGAGAAGTTTTACGAGCTTTCGAAACTCGTGCAGAAGTTGTCCGGCTTCCAGCTTCCGCCGAACCGTCCCATCGTCGGCGACTCGCTCCTTTACATCGAATCGGGTGTGGTCGGCATGTTCCATCGCCGTTGCCGCAAGGCGGCGCCTCTCCAGTACATGCCGTTCCTGCCGGAAACCGTGGGCCGTCCGGGGGTGGACATCGCGCTCGGCAAAGGCAGCGGGCAGGCCAACATTGAAGAGTTCCTCGAGCGCCGCGGCAAGACCGCCACGCCCGAGCAGGTCAACGAACTGGTGGCGCGCGTCAAGCAACTCGGCATCGAGAAGAAAGCCTTGCTCACGGACGCCGAATTCGACGGCCTCGTGGCGGCCGTCCTCGGGAAGTAAGTCATGTTCCGCACGTTGGATGAAGTTGTCGAAGCGGCGCGCGGCCGGCGTTGGGTGAAGATCGCCATCGCCGCCGCGCAGGACATCGATTGCATCGAGGCCATGAAGCAGGCCCGGGAGATGGAGCTTGCCGACGGGATCTTCGTCGGCAACGGCGACAAGATCACGGCCCTGGCGCGCGAAGCGGGTTACGAAATTCCCTCCGGGCAGATCACACACGAGCCCGACGATGCGGAGGCCGCGCGCAAGGCTATCGCCCTTGTCCGCGAGGGCAAGGCGGACCTGCTCATGAAGGGCAAGATCAAGACGTCGGCTCTAGTGAAAGCCGTCCTCGACAAGGAACACGGTCTGCGCACGGGGCGCCTGCTGAGCCAGGTGATCGTCTTCCAGGTGCCCGGCTTCAACCGCCTGATGATTTCGACCGATGCCGCCATCAATATCGCGCCCACGCTCGCGCACAAGGTCGAGTTGATCCGCAACACGGTAGACGTGGCTCACATGCTGGGCATCGAAAAACCCAACGTGGCGCTGCTGTGCGCGCTCGAATTCCCCAACCCCGACATGCCCGCCACCATCGACGCCGCCGCGTTGACGTTGATGAACCGGCGAGGGCAGATCGGGGGCTGCTATGTGGAAGGCCCCATCGCGCTCGATGTGCCGCTCAGCAAGTTCGCGGCGGACCGCAAGGGGATCACGAGCCCGCTCACCGAGAACACCGACATCTTCATCTCGCCAGACATCGAGGCGGCGAATATTCTCTACCGCGCGATTTTGTACTTCGCGAAAGGCGAAAGCGGCGGCATCGTGGTGGGCGCACGCGTGCCGCTGATCCTGCTGTCGCGCGCGGAGACGCCGGAAACCAAGATCCGCTCCATCGCTCTCGGCGTCCTCGCCGCGCGCGCGCAGATGTAGGAGAAATCAATGGCCGGGCAGCTCAAAAGTGTGGGCCGCTTGCTCGGACTCGCTTTCGTGCTGCCTACCAACGTGGTGGTCGGCTACGGCATCGGGTATCTGCTCGACCACATCTTCTCCACGCACTTTCTCTACATCGTGTTTCTTCTGCTGGGTATCGCCGCCGGCTTCGTTTCCCTGATCCGCGAGATCCAGAAGGGCATCCGCAATGACCAGGGATGAGCAGTATTTCGCCCGGGCCGTCACACGCATTGAAACGCTCACTTTGGTGCTGGGGGTTGCCGGGGCGCTCGTGGCCTTTGTGCGCGGCGGCGCGGCGGCGGGGATCGGCTTCCTGGCCGGCGCCGCGGGCTCTTACCTGAACTTCCGGTGGATCCGGCAGATGGTGGCGGGTTTCGGCGCGGCCACCCGCATCCGCAAGCGGCACGCCATCCTTTTCGGACTTCGTTATCTTATCTTCGGAGCCGCCGTCTATGTTATAGTAAAGTTCTTCCAGATCAACGCGGTGGCCGCGTTGATCGGGTTCTTGACGGCCGTCGGCGCCGTCGTTTTGGAAATCCTGTACGAGTTAACTCATGCCGGAACATGAACTCTGGATCACCGCCCTTTTTAATAATTACCTGGCGGGCATAGGAAACGCCGCTTTGGCGTTGGTTGGGCTTCACGCCGAAAACCCGGCGAAGCCGTGGGCCAATTACGTCACCGTGCAGATTCTGGTGGCGCTGGTGCTGGTGGCCGTTTTCGCGTACTTGAAGCCGCGTCTCTCGGTGGACCGCCCGAGTACGTTGCAGCATATCTTCGAAGTGATCTACGACTTCCTGCGCGGCCAGGCCGACGAGGTGGTCGGACACAAAGGCCTGCATTACGTAGCCTTCTTCGGGACCATATTCCTGTTCGTGCTCACCTGTAATTTGATCGGCATCATTCCGGCGTTCGAATCGCCGACCATGTCGCCGCCCGTGCCGCTTGGCTGCGCGGTGGCGGTTTTTCTTTATTACAACCTGATGGGCATGAAGGAGCACGGGCTCTTTAAGTACCTGGCGCAGTTTACTGGACCGGTGCCGGCCATGGCGCCGTTGATGCTGCCCATTGAGATCATCAGCCACTCGGCGCGCCTGCTTTCGCTCACCGTCCGGCTTTACGCCAATATGTACGCCGGCGAACAGGTGACGTTGGTTTTCCTGGGTCTCACGTACTTGGTGGCCCCGGCGGTGTTCATGGGCCTGCACGTGTTCGTATCGTTCCTGCAGGCGTTCGTCTTTGCTCTTCTGGCAATGATTTACGTGTCCGGCGCGGTGGCCGAAGAGCACTAATTCATAACGGCTTTTTCGCCTCCAGTGTGAGCCCGGCTGCTTGAGGATGACGGGGACCACCTCCTGGAAGCAAGTTCATAACAGAAGGAGCAACAACACAATGAGAGCAAAGCTGTTCATGCTTCTGGCTGTCCTGCTGATCGCGGCCAGCCCGATTTACGCGGCCGATGGCCAGGGCGGCACCAACTGGGTGGCGCTCACCAGCGGCTTCTCGATGGCAATCGCGTCCGCCGGTTGCGGCATCGCCCAGGCGAAGGCCGTGGCATCGGCCTGCGAAGGCATGGCGCGCAATCCGGGCGCTTCGGCGGCCATCCGGTTCGCCCTGATTCTCGGCTTGGTGCTGATTGAATCCCTGGCGCTATACACGCTGGTGATCATCATCCTCCAGGTCAAGTAGTTTTTTCTTTCCACCCAAAGAGCGCGCTCTCCAAAAGGTGGGCGCGCTCTTTGTGTTTGTGGGCTGTACCCCGGCAGAGGATCGTGTGCTGCTCAGTACTCCATCTCGGAGCCCGGCGGGGGAGGGCCGGGCGCGGGCTTTTTCTCGGGAATCTCGCTAACCATAGCCTCGGTGGTGAGCATGAGCGAGGCGATGGATGCTGCGTTTTGGATGGCCGTACGGCACACCTTTGCCGGATCGATGACGCCGGACTTCACCAAGTCCTCGTACACTTCCGTCTCGGCGTTGAAGCCGAAATTAAGGTTGCTCTCCGACCGGATCTTCTCCACCACTACGGCACCCTCCCAGCCGGCATTGCCGGCAATCTGCCGCAACGGTTCCTCGCAGGCCCGCTTCACGATGTCCACGCCGATTTTCTCGTCGCCTTCCATCTTCAGGTCGTCGAGAACCTTCGCGGCACGAAGAAGCGTAACTCCGCCGCCAGCCACGATGCCTTCTTCCACGGCGGCGCGAGTGGCGTGCATCGCATCCTCGACGCGAGCCTTCTTCTCCTTCATTTCGGTTTCGGTGGCCGCGCCGACTTTGATCACCGCCACGCCGCCGGCCAGCTTGGCCAGCCGCTCCTGCAGTTTCTCGCGGTCGTAGTCCGACGTGGTTTCGTCGATCTGGGTGCGAATCTGCTTGATGCGGCCTTCGATGGCCTTCTGGCTGCCGCCGCCCTCTACGATGGTGGTGTTGTCCTTGTCGATGACGACGCGCTTGGCCCTGCCGAGATCCTCCAGTTTCACACCTTCCAGCTTGATGCCGGTCTCCTCCATGATGGCCTTGCCGCCGGTCAGAATCGCGATGTCTTCCAGCATCGCCTTGCGGCGGTCGCCGAACCCAGGCGCCTTGACGGCAGCGGCACTCAGCGTACCTCGAAGCTTATTGACCACCAGCGTTGCCAGCGCCTCACCATCAACCTCTTCGGCGATCAACAAGAGAGGTTTGCTGGCGCGGGCGATCTGTTCCAAAAGCGGAAGCAGATCTTTCATCACCGAGATCTTCTTCTCGTGGATCAGGATGTACGGCTCCTCCAGCACGCACTCCATGCGCTCGGCATCGGTCACGAAATACGGCGACAGATAACCGCGGTCGAACTGCATGCCTTCGACTGTATCCAGTTCGGTGGTCATGGTCTTGGCTTCCTCCACGGTGATCACGCCGTCCTTGCCGACTTTCTGCATAGCGTCCGCGATAGTCGTGCCGATGGTCTTGTCGCCGTTGGCCGAGATGGTACCCACCTGGGCGATCATCTCGCCGCTGACGGGTTTGGACAGTCTCTTGATCTCCTCTACCACGGCGTCGACGGCCTTCTCGATCCCGCGCTTCAACGCCATGGGGTTCGCTCCAGCGGCAACGGATTTGACGCCTTCGCGGTAGATCGACTGCGCCAGGACCGTGGCGGTGGTGGTGCCGTCGCCCGCCACGTCCGAGGTTTTTGAAGCCACCTCGCGCACCATCTGCGCGCCCATGTTTTCGAGCGGGTCCTTAAGTTCCACTTCCTTGGCCACCGTCACGCCGTCCTTGGTGATCGTCGGCCCGCCGTACTTCTTCTCGAGAACCACGTTGCGGCCCTTGGGGCCCAGCGTTACCTTCACCGCATCGGCGAGCTGGTTTACTCCGCGCAAGATTGCCTGCCTTGAACTCTCGCTGTAAAGAATCTGTTTTGCTGCCATGGTGGTCTGCCTCCCTCGCTACGCCGCCTTCTGTCCGGCTTCCGCGTTCTCCAGGACGCCCAGCACCTCGTCCTCCCGCATAATGAGATACTCCTGGCCGTCGATCTTGACCTCGCTGCCAGAGTACTTGCCGAAGAGAATGCGGTCGCCCACTTTCACATCCAGCGGCACTACGGTTCCGTTCTCCAAACGCTTGCCCCTTCCAATTGCCACGACTTCGGCCTCCTGGGGCTTCTCCTTGGCGCTGTCGGGGATGATGATTCCCCCTTGCTTCTCTTCCTGCTGTTCGAGCCGTCGAACAACAATCCGGTCATACAATGGGCGCAGTTGCATCGTCTAACCTCCTCCTAAAGCCTGTCTCTTACTCGACTTTGACCTCAATGGTCTTGGATTGAGCCTTCTCGGTCTTGGGCAGGTGGACCAATAGCATCCCTTCCTTGAATTCGGCTTTCAGCTTCTGATCGTCGATGCCGTCGGGAAGCTCGAACGTACGGAAGAAGCTTCCGTATGCGCGTTCCACGCGGTGGAATCTCTTCCCTTTCTCCTCTTTTTCCTGTCTCCGCTCGCCCTGGATGGCGAGCATGCCATTCTGGACCGTCACCTTGACGTCCTTCTTGTCCACTTCCGGTATCTCGGCTTTCACGAGGTACTCGGTGTCGGTTTCGGAGATGTCCACCGAAGGCGACCAATCCGCGATGGTGAGCGCCTCCCGCGCGCCACTGCCCCGGCTTGGCCATCGGGAAAGCATGCGGCTGAAATGATCGGCCATTTCCTGCATCTCCTTTTCCATCTCTTTGAAGGGGTCCCAGCCCCAACGAATCAAGTTAGCCATATGCTCAAAACCTCCCGTGAACATGCGCGTTGATTGCGGGGTAGTCGCTCGTGACACGTGCCGGCGAGACGCGGCCACAAGCGATCTCCGCAATCTACACCGCAGTTGGTTGAATTTGATCCTGGTCCGGCGGGCTGACGAGCAGAAGGCTCGGCCCAGGGACCGAACCACTCACAGGATACTACAATTTCAGGAGGCCTATTTCGCGATCAGGCTCTCGTACTGGGTCTTGCCTGCCGTGTCCACGAAGCTCACTTTCAGGCCGCCGGGTCCGGCTTCCAGCACCGTAAAGCCGTAAAAGGAACCCGCGTAAAGCGTGCGGGGACCCGATCTGACCGGGCGGATCCCCTGGCCCGCGGCCCCGTTTACGATGAAGTGCACGCCAGCTTCCGGGGCTATATGCTGCATGGTGTGTTCATGCCCCGCCATGTAGATGTTGGCCCGGTCTTTCAGGATCGGCAGCAGAATCTGGTCGTAGCCCGGCGTATCGCCGTGCCCGGCACTCGAGTAGATCGGATAGTGCCCGTAAACGACCTTCCAGCGCGCCTTCGAGCGGCCCAGTTCGCGATCCAGCCACTTGAGCTGTGTGCTGGACAAAGCCGGCGTGCAAAGCGCGAAGAACTGGACCGGCCCGGCGGTGAACGTATAATAGAGGGCCGGCATTCGCCAGGACTTGCTCCTTGCCGAGTACAGGATCTCGGCCGCCGGGCTATCGGCGAAGCCCCAGTCATGATTGCCCGTGACGGCGTAGATGGGGATGCCCAGACGGTCGTATTGCTCAACCCAGGAAACTTTCCAGCGCGGATCGTCGAGGCTCGTCACACCTTGCGACAGGATGTTATCGCCGATCGTGATGCCGAAGTCGAAGCGCCGCTTACGGTGCGCGGCAAGGGCTGCTGCCGCGGTGCGCTTCATGTCCTCCCCTCCGGTGCCGAAATCGCTGAACGCCAGCACACGGATGGACTTGCGGGCAGCAACGGCTTCGAACACCGGCGGAGGTTCTTGCAGGAAGGCCGGCAGGACCGCTCCATGAGCGGCGCTCACCCAGCGCTGGTGCTCCGCAGTCAGACTCTCCAGGGACTTCGCATCGCCCTGGCCGCGGGCCAAGGCGAGCCGTTTCTCAAATAGCTGCCCCAGTTGCCTTGCCCGATGCGCGCGCAGTTGATCCAGGGCCATCACGGACACTTCCGCGTCGGGGTCCGTCGTAGCGTGCCGCTCCAGGAATTCGAGCACGGCCGGATCGGCAAGGCGTCCCAACCGGTCTACTACGAACTTCCGAACCTCAGGGGAGGGATCGGAGTCGCCCACGCGCAGCATGGGGCTGATCATGGATTTGTCGAACTTCCGCAGCAGTTGCCGGATCGTCTCGACGCGCTTCCGGCTGTCCGCCTCGGCAAGGATGGCGGCCGGATCGACCGCCGGCGCCTGGAAAAACAAAAGGGCAAGGAGGATGCTCGTCATTGGTGTAGTCTCAGCCCGCGTACGGGTGGATGTAAGGCGCACGGTACGGACGCTTGAGCAACCGCGCGGCCTTGGGGTTGTCTGAAATCTGTTCGCGCTGCAGGTCCCAATTTACGGTTGTCCCCGTGCGGTAACTGATCATCGCCAACTGCACGGCGGTGGTCGACCACCACGCGTCCTCCGGCTGGCAGGAGGGAGTGCGGCGCGATCGGACGCAATCGAGGAAGTCGGCCATGTGCAAAGTACCGGCGTCGCTTGCGATCTCGGTGACCCGGCGCTTCGCACCCTTCTGGCGCGGAATGGCGATCCAGCGATCGTCGGTGACGAAGACGGTCTCCTTATTACCGTAAAAAAAGATGCCGTTATTCACTTCTGGAGCCCATTCCGCCGCACCCCAAATGCGGTGGCGCCACACCAGCGGGCACGTGCCGAATTCGAAATGCGCGGTGAGCGTGTCGGGCGTAGTGATCTTTCCCTTCAATTCATAGATTCCGCCTGAGGCATTCACTATGCGCGGCGTTTTCTCGCCCAGGATGTTGCGGGCGGCGTCGATCAAGTGGATGCCCCAATCCACCAGGTGCCCGTTGCCCACAGTGGCTTCCAGGCGCCAGTTCTTGTGACCCACGGCGGGACTGTAAGGAATCTTCGGGCCAGGCCCGCACCAAAGATCCCAATCGAGAGCGGGAGGAGGAGGCACCGGTGTGGGATCCGGCGTCGAGGCCTGGAAGTGGATGTTAGCCTCCACCTGCACGATGCGCCCCGCGTTCCCGTCGCGGATGTAGCGGCCGGCCTGCCGGATGGCCTCGGCCTGGCGGCGTTGGAAGCCGATTTCGACCACGCCCTTGGAGCGCTTGGCTGCGTCGATCATCGCCCGGCCTTCGCGGACGTCGTAGGCGAGCGGCTTCTCGCAATAGATGTCGAGGTTGCGGCGGCAGGCGTCGATGAAGGGCAATGCGTGCCAGTGCGGCGGAGTGGCGATGATCACGGCCTGAAGGCCGGCAACATCCAGCAGGTCGCGGTAATGCTTAAAGGTGAGGGGACGACGGCTCTGTAACTTCTCCACCTCGGTGGCGGCGCCGGCCAGGTGATCGCTATCCACGTCGCACAGCGCGACGCACTCCACGCCGCCCACCCTGAAAGCGGCGTTGAGATCCACCATCCCATACCAGCCACATCCGATGACGCCGGTTTTGATTTTCGGAGCCGCCTGCGCGGCCGCAGCCAGACTACCCAGGAACTCGCGACGGGTTTGCATCAGTCCCATGATAGCGGCACCCGCCCGGCGGCGGAGTGTGAGAGTATCGG
>CAYLLB010000059.1:0-25917 GCA_964384215.1 uncultured Solibacteraceae bacterium
CATTTGACCCAACGACCCCCGTTTCGGTTACCGGGTCAAATGACTTGACAGGAACCGACGCTCGGGCTGAACTACTGGATTCCCAGCAGACGCCGCGCGTTTTCGCCCAGAATCCGTCCCCGCAAGGCGCCTTCGACGTTGGCTTCCTTGAAGACGCTCAGCCGGTAGCCGATGGTATCCGCCAACCCAAAACCGAAGTCCGAGCCCCAGACGATCCGTCCCGGGTCCGCCCGGCGGCACAGGATCTCCATGGCGCGCGTGTGCGGCCCGCAAAGACACAGCCAGACGTTGGGTAGCCGGGCCGCTTCCAGCGCGCTGCGCCAACTCCACAGCAGTCCCGCGTGCCCCAGCACGAACTTCGTCGCCGGAAACCGCCGCGCCGCGCCTGCGATCTGCTCGGGCAGGCTGTAGCACGGGGTCCCGTCGTGGAAGATCACCGGCACGCCCGCTTCGCCTGCCGCCGCGCACATCTCGCGGAAGCACGGATCGCCCGTCGAAAACCCCTGTAGCCAGGGATGGAACTTCAAGCCTCGCGCGCCCAACTTCTCGATGACACGACGCGCCTCGCCCAGGCCTTGCGCGCCCGCTTGCGGCCACGCCGTGTATACCGGCAATAACCGCTCCGGCGCCTTTTCAACCACGCGCGCAACCCGGTCGTTATCGGCCTGACACCAATCCACCCTCACCAGGTTTGCGTGGCCCATTAGGGCGGCTTTGTCCACGCCGCGCCCATCCAGCGTCTCCAGCCAGCGGGCCGGATTCTCGCCATCTCGCGCGGTCCACGCCATGCCCCAGTGCGTGTGGCAATCTACGATCACAGCGCACCTCGTTTACCGAGCAACGCCGCGAGATTGCCCCCTGCCACCTGCGACCACATCGCCGCCGGGACGCATTCCCGCAACTGGGTCCATTCGAAGACCAGGTCGTTCAAGGGCGCGTAGGACCCGGCTATCCCTTTGGCCGCGCCCACCTTCTCCAGGTAGCCGGCAAACTGAAACGGCCGCGCGAGCGACGATTCCAGGTAGACGTTCTCCCTCGTCCCGGCCGCTTCCACCGCGTCGTTCCAGAAGTCCGTCGCCCCCGAGTGCCCCATGATGAAGTCCACACCGGGGAAGCGTGTGGCGAGATCGGCCGCCTGCCAGGGGGTCGAGCTACCCGGCTGCCCCGTGTGCATATATACCGGCACGCGCTCGAGCCCGGCGATTTCGAGCACCGGGAACGTCAACTCGTCGCTGGCCAGGTAGCCCTGCACCCATGGGTGCAGCACCAGCATGCGCGCCCCCTCGCCGATCGCCCGGCGCAGCTCGCTCTCCGCCGCCGCGCCATACCAAGGGTTCACGGAACAGGCCGGGATGAGGCGGCGCGGATGCTCTCGCGCGGCACTGAGCATGAGATCGTTGCCCTCGCGGTTCATCACCGCCAGCGAGCGATCCACGGGCGCGACAATCGCACGATCCACCTCGGCCTCATCCATGGCCTCGACCAGCGTCCCGGCCGTCAAGTCATACTCGCGGTCCACGCCCAGAACGCAGTAGGCGTCGATCATCTCCGCGCGCGAATTCACAGGGCCTTCTCCATGCGCAGGATGACGAGGCTATAGACATCGAGCGAGGGCACCGTGAATTTCGCCACCCCATCCTTCATCCCGACCGTCAAAGGCGCGCCCGCCGCCGCATCCGGGCTCACGGCTTCGGCGGATCGCACCCGCAGCCCCGCCGGCACGCGCACCTCGACGGGGATGTCCTTCAACTTCTCGTGGGGCCTGAAATTCACCAGGTGCAGCAGGTAGGTACCGGTCTCCTCCTGGCGCGCCAGCTCGGCCGTCACCCACAATGGGGCGCCGGCGTTCAACGAAAGCGCACCCCCGGCCGCCCACCGCACCGCTTCCGCAAACTCGCCGGCGTTGGCCGGCAGCTTCCACAGCGCGTTAGGAATCGGGCTCATGCCGGAGGGCCGCTTCACATCCGTCCGCATGCGCGGTATGTATACGACGCGTCCTTTGCCGAACTGGCGTCGCACCTGTGCCGCGTCTTCCTTGATGCTGTCGGGCGCATCGATCCCGAATACGTCCGCCAGGCCGAACTTGGGCCGCCGCCGTCGCCACTCATCGAGCATCGATGTGTTCCAGGTGGCCACCAGTCCCCCACCTTCGGACACAAAGCGCCGGATCCGGGTTATCTGCGTGTCGCTGAGCGCATCCTGATCGGCCAGCACCAGCACCTTGTATTTGCCCAAATCGTCGATCCGCCCGTCGAAGAGAATGCCGAACGGAATCTTGTGCTGGATCAGCGCCTGCTCGGCGAGCACGGTTTCAAAGTTGCTTTCAGCGGGATTGAATTCGGTCGAGGCGAACGAACGTAGCACGGCCGCGTCCGCCACCGGCTCGGTATGTCTCAGATCCTTGATGTGCTCCCGGAAGAACCTCGCGTATCGCCGCATTTCGGGTGAATTCTCGAAGAAGCCCGTGTCGCTTCCCGCCACCACGCCCAGGTTCGCGTCGTTATAAGCGAGCGAGCAGGCAAGGCGCAATTCGGCGGGCGTCTTCTTGTATACGTCCGCTTTGCCCAGGTTCTGCCATGCGAGCAGCGTGCCGCCCAACCCGCGCACCGCTTTGTAGCTGCGTATCTGCGAAGGCAGCCGCCCGTCCTCGGTCCACTGCGGCAGGCTCGGTTCTTCGCTCCAGATCGCGTCGGCGTGGCCGGCGAGCTGCGCCAGGTCCACGCCGAACGCGAAGCCCACGTTGCGTTCCGGGCTCATGGTCGGATTCCCTATCAGGCCGGCGTTGGGATTGAGCTGCCGTATGTAATCGTCGAACTCACCCATGCGTTGGGCGAGGTTCCAGGCCCGGAACATGGTCCACTCCTGCATCATGGGATTGCGCAGTTCGCGTATCTGTACCGGAGCCGTGGCGTCGCCGTAAGGCGGCGGGATCACGTGATCGAAATTAGTGAACCCGAATCGTGAGCGGGCGGCGCGCGGATCTCTGTAGCGAGCGCGCAGAAACTGGCGGAACTCCTCGGCGCAATACTTGCAGCGGCAAGAGCGCGGCTCCGCCCACCACTGCATCTGGTCGAAGTGGAGTATGTCCAGCTTCGCGTCTCTTATGCCGGCCTCGATCACCTTGCGCACGAAGGCCCGATAGCCCGGATTGTTACGGCAGGCCATGTAGCGGAAGCTCTGTTCGTTGGTGTAGTAGTTCGGGCGGCCGTTCTCGTCCACCTGTATCCAGTCGCGGGCGTTGGGCTCCTCGGCGAAAAACGTTTCATAAAACATGCTGGCGCCCACATAGCCCGCCACTTTGATTCCATGCTTGTGGGCCAGTTCGACGAACTGTTTCGCGGCGGCGATGTCCTCGCTTTCGGCTATCAGTCCGGCTCCCTTGTGGAAGTTGATGATAGCGAGGTTCACGCCGGCGGCCTTCAACCGGGCTACCGCCTCCGGTCCGCGCTCGCGATGCCACCGGTTCTCCACATCGGTGGCGGCGCCTCCCAGGCGAAGGTAGAACGTGAGCGCCTCCATGTCGGAAGAGGCAATCACTCCTTCGTCGCGCATCCACTCGCGAATCGCGCGCTTCCCTTCCCCGTCCGCCGCCGGCAGCGCGCACACCGGCATCAGCACCGCGCACGCAATCACGAGCTTCCGCCTCAAGTTCGCCTCCCCGACCATCTTCTCAGAAGACGGCCGGCAAAACAGCTATCGGGCAAAGACGTGAGGCATTTACCCTGATCCGTCCGTAAGGAGAATCAGAGGGCAGCTTCCGGACCGATAGGACAGGGCGGAGGACGGCGGAGGGGCTTTCACCCAGTGGGTGCAAAATTGCCACGGAAAGATCGATGCCCTTGCCCAAGAAGCCGAAGCGCTCGCCGGCCGAAGGGGAACTGCCGTTCGAGTACGACTGGGAGCCAGCCGAACAGGTGTTGACCGGCTATGCCGGCATTCCTCTGTTGGAGCGCGCCGTACGCTCGTTCGGCATCCCGGAGAGCGTCGCGCGGTGCCTGCGCTTGAAGCAACACCAGCGCGGGTTTGACGAAGCGACCTATGTGGAGAGCTTTCTGGTGTTGAACGCACTGGGCGGGGATTGCCTGGACGATTTCGATCGGCTGCGCGAGGATGCAGGCCTCGGTCAGATGCTGGGGCACGAGATTCCCAGCCCGGAGGCGGCGCGAAAGTTCCTGTACGGATTTCACGGCCAGAACCAGATCGAGCAGGCGCAGCGGGAGTTGGCGGTCGGGCAGGTGAGTTACATCCCCAGCGAAAGCGAGCCGCTGCGCGGTTTGGCGCAGGTGAATCAAGATCTGGTCCGGGCGGTGGCGGGGCGCGCCGCCGGGCAGAAGATCGCCACGGTGGATGTGGACGTCACGGTGATCGAGAGCTGGAAGCGGGAAGCCAAACCGGCCTACCAAGGGAGCAGCGGATATCAGCCGGCGCTGGCGCTGTGGGCGGAGATGGACTTGGTGCTGGCCGACGAATTCCGGGCCGGCCATGTGGGCGCCCACGTGGATTTGCTGGGGATCACGAAGCGCGCGTGGGCGGCGCTGCCGGAGACGGTCACGGAGCGATACTATCGTGGCGACTCGGCCTGCTATGACCAGACGTTGTTGAAGTGGCTGCGGAACCGCGAGCGCGAGGACGGGCCGCGGGGCTATATCGGTTTTGCGGTGAGCGCGCGGATGAGCGAGTCGCTGAAAGAAAAGATTCGTCTGATTCCGGAAGCGGGCTGGCAGCCGTACCGGGAAGGTGACGAGGTGATCTTGGAGTGCGCCGAGTTGCCTTGGGACCCGGTGGAGCGGAAAGCCGGCGAAGTGTTGGACGAGGTCCGCTATTTGGTGATCCGGGTAAGGCGGCGGCAAGGCGAGTTGTTTGACGACGGGGTGCTGACCACGCATTTTGCGGTGGTCACGAACCGCTTTGATTTCGAGCCGCGGCGGTTGCTGGAGTGGCAGCGGGAGAAGGCGGGCTCGATCGAAGCGCTGCACGATGTGTTGAAGAACGAGTTGGCGGCGGGCGTGATGCCGTGCGGGCGCTTTGGAGCCAACGCGGCCTGGTTGCGGCTGGCGGTGATGACGCACAATGTGCTGACTGGACTGAAGAGAGTGGCGCTGAAGCCGGAGTATCTACAGGCGCGACCCAAGCGGCTACGTTTTAGGATCTTCTGTTCGCCGGGCACGCTGATCCGCCACGCACGGCAACTGAGGGTGCGGGTGGGACGGCTGATCGGGCAGTTGCGGGACTGGGCCGAGGCTTGGCGGCGGCTACCCGCGCATGGATCGGCGTAGTCTTACGGACGGATTATGAAAGCGCTGTCTGATCTTTCCTCCGGACAGGTGCGCGCCGACGCAGGGCGGAGGTGCGAAAAAGCAGCCTCGGCTCGACCATGACCACTCCGCTTGCGCTGAGGTGGTGAACTTGCGCGTGCCGAGCCGCAAGCTGAGGTCTAGTCTCCGTCAGGTTTGGACTCGCCACGCGCTAACCGCCCCCGCCCATAGCATTACGGACGGATTACGGGCATTTACGGGTCTTGCATATCGGACCCGGCCACCTTATGATCAAGCGGATGACCAACTATCGGGTTCTCCTCGCACTGCTTCTTTCAGCAGCGACGGCGCTTCACGCCGAGAAGTTCGGTGACCAGCCGAATCCACTGGAACGACGCACGAACATCGAACGCATGGGCGCCAGGAATGCACTGCGAGCCGCCACCGCCGAGTTCCCGGCCGCCAAGACCGGTACGGACAAGGTGCTGGTGATCCTGGTCGAGTTCGGCGGCCCGGACACGATCGAATTCACGCCCACCGGCGCGAGCAAGTCCACCTGGGATCCCATCGGCAAGCCCGACGACGCCGAGTGGACCGGCACGGTGGGCGATTGCTCGAAAATCGTCCAGCTCAACAACATCAACGGTGTCACCAGGTTTACTTACACGGGGCCGCTGCACAATGCCATCGAAACTCCGCGCGCGCTCAACGACGCCTCGGCCAACATGATGTGGGCCCCGGACTTCAACGCCGCGCATTACAACCGGATGATCTTTGGCGACGGAATGAACTACACCTTCAAGCGCCAGGACGGCTCGGTGGTCACCGTGGACATGATGGGCAAGAGCGTGCGCAGCTACTACTCCGACATGTCCTCGGGCCAGTACAAGATTGAAGGGCAGATCCTGGGGTGGTTGAAGCTGCCTCACTCGGCCATGTGGTACGGCGCCGACCAGTGCCCCGGCAGGCGGTCGGCCCCTTCGGCCGCCATGAGTTCCATCTCCCCTCACGGCGCCATCCCTGGAGCCGGCAGTGTGCGGAGCTTGATCGTCGACGCACTGGACGCCGCCAAGGCCGCCAACCCCGGCTTCGACTGGTCGCAGTTTGACACGAACCGGGACGGGTTCGTCGACCGGCTTTGGATTATCCACGCCGGCTTGGGGGAAGAAGATTCGCGCACGGTGCTCGGACGTCACGCACCCGGTGAAGGCCAGATCTGGTCGCATTCCTCGACCCTGAGCCCCGCCGTGGATCTCGGGGGCGGCATCAAAGCCGGTCCGTACATCATCATGCCGGAAAACGCGGGCATCAACGTGTTGGCGCACGAGTTCGCGCATAACCTCGGCGCCATCGACCTCTACGCTTACGGCACCGGAGAGCCATCAGCGGGGCTTTGGACCCTGATGTCGGATAGCTGGACAGGCGATCCGCTCGGCTCGGTGCCCCAGGCCTTCGACCCCATGCACCTGGACGAATGGGGCTGGCTCGAGCCGCGCCTCATCAGCGACCCCTCCAAGGAGTACCTCGTCATGTTGGGTCAGGCCAGCGGCTTTAACGGCGCTCCGGGATCGCACCGGGCCGCCAAGATTCAACTCGAAGACGGCTCAGACGATCTGCCGGTGCGGCCGCAGGGCGGATGGTATTGGTGGGGAGGGCGGTCGCTTTCGGGCGATTCCATCATGACGCTCGCGAACCCGGTGGCTATCCCGCTAGGCGGTTCTCCCGCGCTGAACTTCGACCTGTCCTACTCCACTGAGAAGTGGTACGACTTCCTGTGGGTGCAGGCGAAAACGAAAGACGCCAAGACGTGGACCACGCTCACCAACTCGCACACTACCTGCTCGCATTATTCGGATTGGGAGGGCGGCCTGCGAGGCTTTCCCACCGATCTGTGCTCCAACAAAATCGGAGGCTTCACGGGAACGGGATCCAGTTATCCCGGCTACACCAACGAGGCGTTCGACCTGAGCGCTTTCGCGGGCCAGGAGATCCTGGTGCGCTTCTGGTACATGACCGACTACAGCGTTTCGGGGCCCGGGGTGTTTATCGATAACGTGAGGATTTCGGCCAGTGTGCCGACGCTGTTCTCCGATGACGCCGAAGCGTCCGGTTCCGCCTGGACTTATTCGGGCGACATGCGGCGTTCCAACGGCACCTACCCGTACCAGCACAGTTACTATCTGCAGTGGCGCAACACAACTTCGACAGGCGGATTCGACAGCACCCTGGGCAAGGCCGGTTACCGTTACGGGCCTGTGGATGGGGGCATGGTGGTCTGGTACAACAATCTGAAGTACGAGGACAATGAAGCGCAGAACCACCTCACCGAGCCGCCCAGTTTCGGTCCGAAGGCGCGGATGCTGGTTGTGGACTCGCATCCGAGTCCCTACCGCGATCCGGATACCCTGGCTAAGGGTTACGTGAACGAAGCGGCGAACCTGCGCAGCCGGGTGCAGATGCGGGACGCAGCCTTTAACGTTCTGAGCGGGGCGCCCTTCACCGCCCGGCCGGTGTATGACCCCTTGACTGTGGGAGAAGCCGGAACCTGGGTGGCTAACCAGGTGACGTTCCCGGGACGCGATCCCGTAGCGCGCTTCAGCGACTCGCAGGGCTATTATCCTGGCGCGGAGATGGTGGCGCTCTCGCCTAACGACAGCTCAAAGAAGTGGATGACCCAGCAGTGGGACGCGAGCGTGGTCATCCCATCCAGGAAGAATTACGGCATGAAGGCTCCCGGCTACAAGGCTGGAACCGAACTGCTCTCGAACTGCGCTCCGGCGAGCGATGGCGGCCTGGATTGCCGTCCGGTGAACGGCCAGACCAGCCATTCCATCGATGGAGGTTCGGGCAACCCGGCAGACGTGAGCGGCCAGTACGGCTGGAACGCGCAAGTCCTGCAACAGAGCGACAAGCAAGGCGCTGTACAGGTCTGGAACGGGACCACGGACCCGACGCTGGTGGCCACCAGCGCGGCGACGTTCCTGGCCAACGCCGTTTCGCCGGGACAGCTCGTCACGTTCTTCGGATCAAACATCGGACCCTCCGGTCTTGTTTCCCTACAGCTCACCGGAGCGGGCTTGGTGTCCACCACGCTGGGAGGAACTCGCGTCCTGTTCGACGGGGTGGCCGCGCCATTGATTTACTCTTACGCGACGCAGGTAAGCGCGGTGGTTCCCTACTCGGTAAAGAGCAAGACGTATACGGAAGTACAAATCGAGTATCAGGGCCGCCTGACCAAGAAACTGGTGCTGCCGGTGGCGCCTTCCATGCCGGGCCTGTTTACGCTGGATTCGTCAGGCCGCGGCCCGGCTGCGGCGATCAACGAAGACGGCAAGCTGAACACATCGGCTAACCCTACCGCGCGGGGCTCCATCGTGGTCTTCTGGGGCACCGGCGAAGGAGAGACGACGCCAGCCGGCGTGGATGGCCTGCCTGCCACCACATCGTACCCGAAACCGGTGCTGAATGTGAGCGCGACGGTGGATGGTTTGCCTGCAAAAGTAGAGTACCTGGGAGCAGCGCCCTACTTTGTGGCCGGCGTGTTTCAAATGAACATCAGGATACCGGACGGCGTGACGCCTGGCAGCGCCGTCCCGGTTGTTGTGAAAGTAGGGGAGATGGAGAGCCCCGCTGTTGTAACAATCGCCGTAAAGTGAGCGAACAAGGAGTCCAAACCGGAGTTCTATGTCTCTTCCCTGCAAGTTGTAACAATCGCCGTAAAGTGAGCGAACAAGGAGGGCACGAAGATGCGCCTTTCTCTGATGTTGCCGCTGGGTGTGTTGCTTGCGTCCGCGTGCGCGCGCGCGGACAACCACGGGGATAAGCCGAACGAGATCGAGTCGCTGCGATGGCGGACACGGATGCAACTGCTGGAGCGGATGCGTTCGGGCAAGCAGAAGTTCGCGCTCAAGGATGCCGAAAGCCAGTTGCTGGCAGCCAAGTCAGGCGTGGACAAGGTGCTGGTGATCCTGGTCGAATTCGGCGGCCCGGATACACTGGAGTTCGTGCCCGAGGGAACCAACAAGTCCACGTGGGACCCGATCGGAAAGTCCGACACTGCCGAGTGGACCGGCACGGTGGGCGACTGTTCGAAGATCATTTCCAAGTTCAACATACAAGGCCCGACAAAGTTCACCTACCAGGGTCCTCTGCACAACCAGATCGAAAGGCCGCGCAGCGGATCGGACAGGAGCGGAACGGCTTTCTGGATGCCGGATGCCAGCGTGGGCAGCTTCCACGACATGATCTTTGGAGATGGCGTACATCTGAATTACACCCGGCAGGACGGTTCGCTCGTGGATCAGGACCTCACAGGATTCTCGGTGCGCGATTTCTACCTGGACATGTCCAACTGGACCTACTTGATCACGGGCGAAGTGCTGGGTTGGTTGAAAGTTCCGCATTCGGTCTACTGGTACGGCGCGGATCCCTGCCCTGGCCGCAACTCCGGGTCGACCAGCGGGCAGAATGACGGGGCTGTTCCAGGCGCGGGCAGTGCCAAAACGCTGGTCAAGGACGCGCTCGAAGCAGCCAAGGCGGCTTACCCCTCTTTCGACTGGGCGCAGTACGATCTCGACAAGGATGGAATCATCGACCACCTTTGGATCGTTGCAGCCGGGGTGGATGAGAGTGATACTACCTTGAACGGCCGCACCGAATACGGCGAGGGTGCCATTTGGCCGCATTCGGGCCGCGTGGTTCCGCCGATTGAGGTTGTCGCGGGCGTGAAGGTCGGTCCGTACATCATGATGGGAGAGAGTTCGGGTCCGGCCATCTATATCCACGAATATGCGCACAATATCGGCGCCATCGACCTTTACGCTAACAGTCTTGTAGGAGAGGTGAGTGCAGGCTTCTGGACAACCATGGCCGACGATTGGGTGGGATACCCCATCGCTGGGCAATCCCCCGCCTTCGATCCATGGCACTTGGATTTTTGGGGCTGGCTTTCGCCGAAGATTATCACCGATACAAGCAAGGAATACGTCGTGCGCCTGTGCCAGACGGCGAACTTCCCGGGAGGTGCCGCGGGAGACCGCGGCGTGAAGATCCCGCTCACCGACGGGCACGACTACTTCGGAGTCCGGCCTACGGGCAGTTACTACTGGTGGGGCGGGCTGGAGAACCTCACGGACTCGATAATGACCATGGTCAGCCCAGTGAGCGTTTCCACGGGGGCCTCGCTTACTTTCAACCTCGCCTACGATACCGAAACGAGCTGGGACTTCCTGTGGGTGCAGGCCTCCGCCGACGGCGGCAAGACGTGGACCACGCTCACCAATGCGCACACTAGCTGCATCCACGACGGCGACTGGATAGGCGGCGAAAAAGGCTTCCCGAATGATCTGTGCGCCGCCAAGATCGGCGGTTTCACGGGCAAGAGCACGGATTATCCGGCCATGAATCTGGAGACATTCGATCTGTCGGCCTATGCCGGCAAGCAGACGCTCATCCGGTTCTGGTATATGACCGACACAAACACGCTTGGTGACGGCCCTTACATCGACAACGTGCGCATCGCGGCGGGGACTCAAGTAGCGTTCCTTGATGACGCCGAGTTTGGAGATGCCAAGTGGAGGTACTCCGGCGGGTGGCAACGCAACCCGGGTTACACCACGTACAAACATGCCTATTTCCTCCAGTGGCGCAACGTGGGGGCGGAAGGCGGAACGGATCGCGGATTGGGTAATCCGATGTGGCGCTTCGGCCCCGCCAACACCGGCATGCTGGTTTGGTACAACAACGACAAGTACACCGATAACGAGGTTTTTTCCCATCTCCAACATGCGCCGAGTTTCGGGCCCAAAGGGAAAATGCTGGTGGTGGACAGCCATCCCGACCCGTACCTGGATCCCTATGACGTGGATCGGGGCTTCCTGGGCGGCGTGGCCGCCATAAGTTCCCGCTCCCAGATGCGCGACGCTCCATTCAGCCTGCGCGACACGGTGCCGTTTACCATGCAGCCGGGCTGGGGAGTGACCCAGACGACCAATTTCGCGAGCCGGCCGGCAGTAAGCAAGTTCAGCGATTCGCAAGGTTACTATCCCGGGTTCCAGTACTTGCTCGGAGGCCCCGGGGAATCCGCCAAGAAATGGATCGCCGCGCTCTGGGATGCGAGCGTGGTGATGCCGTCGAAGCTGGCTTATCCGGTAAAAGCGCCCGGCGCGAAACCAGGCGAGACAATGTATTACGATAGCGGTCCTTATTACGACACCGGCAGGATTTGGTCCCGCTACAACTACGTGTTGAGTGAGCCGGGCGGCAATGGCAACCCCTCCGACGTGGGTGGGCAATATGGTTGGAATGCCCAGATTCTGCACCAGACGGACAAGATGGGAGTCGTGCAGATCTGGAATGGGACGGCAAACCTCACTCTGGCAATGACCAACGGCGCCACATTCGAGGCCGGGGCCGTGGCTCCGGGTGAGATCGTGACCATCTTCGGCGATCAGATCAGCGCGCCGGGGCTCACCAAGATGGCGTTGGACCCGGATGGGAACGTCACGAAGATCCTTGCCGAGACGCGCGTGCTGTTCGACGGCGTGGCCGCGCCGCTGATCTACGTTTCCCAGAACCAGATCAGCGCCGTCGCGCCTTACTCGCTGGCCGGCAAATCGACGGCGGAACTGCAGGTGGAATACAAGGGCAAGCTGACTAAGCAAGTGGTGCTGCCAGTGGTCGGAACTGCCCCGGGCCTGTTCACTCTGGATTCCTCGGGCCGCGGCCAGGGCGCCATCTTGAACCAGGACTACTCGGTGAATGGCGCTTCGAACCCGGCCACTGGCGGTGACATCGTGATTCTGTACGGAACCGGCGAAGGACAGACCTCGCCGGCCGGTGTGGATGGCAAGCCGGCCGTGGGGACGTATCCGAAGCCCCTGGCGGAGGTGTCTGTGACCATCGGAGGCCAGACTGCGGAGGTGCTGTACGCGGGTGCCGCGCCGTACTTCGTCGCCGGTGTGTATCAGATCAACTCTCGAGTACCGAAGGGGCTGACGCCGGGCGCGGCGCAGGTGAAGGTGAAGATCGGAGACAACGAGAGCCCCGGCGTGGTGACCGTGGCGGTGAAGTAGGAAGTGTCTGTCCCGGGCCTTAGTCGAAGACGACGGTCTTGTTGGCGTACCGGAGGATGCGGTGCTCCAGGTGCCATTTGACGGCTCTTGACAGCACGATGCGCTCGAGGTCCCGGCCCTTTTGCACCAGGTCGGACACCTGGTCGCGGTGGGAGATGCGCACCACGTCCTGCTCGATGATGGGCCCGTCGTCGAGCACTTCCGTTACATAGTGGCTGGTGGCTCCGATCAGCTTGACCCCGCGCTGGAAGGCCGCCTGGTATGGGCGCGCGCCGCTGAAGGCCGGCAGGAAAGAGTGGTGCACGTTGATGATCCGTCCTTCAAACGACTCCACGAAGTAGGACGAGAGCACCTGCATATAACGCGCCAGCACCACCACGTCCACACCGCGCTCCTTGAGCAACGCTACCTGCTTGCGCTCAACTTCGGCCTTGGTTGCCGCGTCGACCGGCATGTGACGGAACTCGACGCCGTGGAATTCGGCCAGCGCTCGAGCGTCCTCGTGGTTGCTGACGACCAAGGGGATGCTGCAGGCCAGTTCGCCGATCTGGTGGCGGTAGAGCAGGTCCGCGAGACAATGCAGGTAACGCGAGACGAAGATCGCCATCTTCGGCTTGACGGCGGAATAATGCAGCCGCCAGCGCATCTGGAAGCGTTCGGCGATGGGAGCGAACTCGGCGCGGAGGGCCTCCTCAGCCAGTTCGAAACCGTCCAGGTCCCACTCCACCCGCATGAAGAACATGCCGACGTCGTTGTCCTGGTGCTGATCGGCGTGCAGGATGTTGGCGCCGTGGGTGTAAAGGAAATTCGAGATGGTCGCGACCAGGCCCTTCTGGTCGGGGCAGCTGATGAGCAGAGTTGCGGTGTTCACTCCCCCACCATTGTAACGTCGCAGCGATAGGGGCCGCCGCTACTGGTTATCGCGCCACTCTTCCAGCCATGCCATCTGGATGGCTTCGAGTTTGCCTTCCGTCGAGGCCGCCGGGTCTCCCGTGAAACCGGGTAGTTCGATCACCCACTGGCGCAGGTCCGTGAAACGGACCGTGAGCGGATCCGTGTCCGGATGCAGCTCGAGAAGCGCCAGGGCGATGTCTTCCGCGTTGTTCCAGTCCATGCCAGGCATCAGATCTTGGTTCCTTTCAGCGCGGTGCGCACGGCCGAATTCATCATGACTTCGGCCAGGTGCATGGTGGCTTGATTCAGCGCGTCGATCTCAGAACGGATGAGCAGATAGTCTTCGCCGTGGTACACCATCAGCAGCCGGTTCACGCCCAGGTCGATCGCTTTGCGCTCCTCGTCGCTCAACGCGGCGTAAGCCTCGCTCTGCTTCGCCTTCTCGACCGCAGTGAGGATGGCATCGGCTTCCACCCGAGCCTCGCGCACCTGCCGCTCCTTGAAATCCTCCTCGGCCAGTTCAAGCGATTCGCGGACCATGCCCTCGACTTCGGCGTCGGTGAGACCGTAGGAAGGCTTGACGTCGACGCTCTGTTCCTTGCCGGTGCGCAGGTCGCGCGCCGTGACGTTCAATATGCCGTTAGCGTCGATCAGGAAACGCACCTCGATGCGCGCCATGCCGGCCGGCATCGGATCGATGTTCTTCAGGTCGAATCGCGCCAAGCTGCGGCAATCCTTCGCCAGCTCGCGCTCGCCCTGCACGACATGGATCAGCACGTTACGCTGCCCCTCGACGGCCGTGGTGAACGTCTCCGTGGCGCTCGCGGGGATCGTCGAATTGCGGTGGATGAGCTTGGCAACCACGCCGCCCATGGTCTCGATGCCGAGCGAAAGCGGCGTCACGTCGAGCAGCAGCTTGTCGGTGACGTCGCCCGCAAGAATGGCGCCCTGTACGGCGGCCCCGAGCGCCACCACCTCGTCCGGGTTCAACTCGGTGTGCGGTTTGGCGCGGAACAGGTTCTCCACCGCGCGGCGCACCAGCGGGATGCGCGTGGAGCCGCCCACCAGCACGACTTCGTCGATCTCCTCCACCTTCACGCCGGCGTCGTGGATGGCATTGCGGCAGGGGCCCAGAGTGCGGTCCACAATCCCGGTAATCAGCTTCTCGAACAGCTCGCGCGTTATCTCGCGCTGATAGCGCTTGCCGCGGTATTCAAGCTCAATGTTGGTCTGCGGCACGAAGCTCAACTGCTCCTTCGCCGCAATCACGGCGCGGCGCAGCAGTTGCACGGCCTCGTTATTTGACGACAGGTCCTCGCCCCACTCGCTGGCCAGGTCCTCGAGCGCAATGCGCATTAGGAGATTGTCGATGTCGTCGCCGCCCAGGTGCGTGTCGCCGTTGGTGGCCATGACCTCGAAAATGCCTTCATGCAGGCGCAGGATCGAGATGTCGAAGGTGCCGCCTCCCAGGTCGTAGACGGCAACAATGCCTTCCTTGCGCTTGTCCAGCCCGTAGGCGAGCGCCGCCGCCGTAGGCTCGTTGATGATGCGCAGCACTTCCAGGCCCGCGATGCGCCCGGCGTCCTTGGTGGCCTGGCGCTGCGCGTCGTTGAAATAGGCCGGCACTGTGATGACAGCCTGGCGCACTTCCTCCCCGAGGGCCTTCTCCGCGTTGCGGTGAAGCTGCATCAGCACATAGGCCGAGATTTCCGGCGGGGTGAAGGTGCGGTCGCCGAGCTGGATGCGGATGACTCCCTCTTCTTCACCGGTCAGATGAAACGGAAACAGCTTCATCTCATCGGCGACGTCGGCCACGCCGCGGCCCATCAGCCGCTTCACCGAGTAAGCGGTGCGTTCGGGATGGGTCAGCAGCATTTCGCGCGCGTGATTGCCCACCACGATGTCGCCCGTTTCCGTATAGCTGACGATGCTTGGCACCAGGCGCGAGCCGTCCGCCCCGGCGATGACCTTGGGCGTCGCAAGGTCCATGTAAGCTACCAGGCTGTTCGTGGTACCCAGGTCGATACCTACCACGCGGCGCTTCTTCGCCGCGCCGAAGTCGATTTGTAAGAGCGGTTCCATGGGTCAGGGAGCCAGTTCCTTTTCCACCTCGCTGACGAGATTCTGTATGTAGCGGCGCCGGTTCAGCAGGCCGCGGATTTCCACGAGCCGCTCGCGGTCCTTGGTCGCGTCGTAAGCGGTGTATAACCGCTTGAGCGACTCGTCCACCTCGCGGCGCAGCCCCAGAAAGCGGTCGCGCGCGGTCTCGAGTTGCGGCCGTGCGCTCTGGTCCCCGCCGCGCAGTTCTTCGAGCGCCATGTTCAATTCGAAGACTTCCTCGAGCAATTCGGGAGGAACGGCCTTGTTGTTGTGCACACCGTTCTCGAACCCTTCTTCTGCGAGCATGTATTCGGCGCGCGTCACCGGATCGCGCAGGGTGCGGTAAGCGTCGTTCAGAATCGCCGTGGCCTCCAGCGAATACTGCTTCTCGGTCGCCGACGCACGATTGAAGCGATCCGGGTGCAGCAGCCGGCTCATGGAATAGAAACGCTTCTGCAACTCCGCCGCGTCCAGGTTGAGGCGCGGCTCCAGGCCCATGAAGCGGAAATAATCCTGTTTGGGGCGCTGAAGCGAATTACAGTACCGGCAAAACAGGGATTCCGCCGCCTGCTTCCCGCAGTGCCAGCAATTGTGAGGTTCCATCAGGCCGTGAACGAGGTGCCGCAACCACAGTTCGTTTTTGCATTCGGATTGTGGAATGAGAAGCCCGAATGCATCAGCGTCTCGGTGTAATCCAGCGTCGTGCCGTCCAGGTAAAGCAGGCTCTTCGGATCGACGAAGATCTTCACGCCGCCGAACTCGAACACCTTGTCGGTTGAGCGTGCTTGCGGCTCAAACTTGATCAGGTAGCTCAAGCCGGAACAGCCGCCTCCCTGCACTCCCAAACGCAAACCGCCGCTTACGCCCTGCTTCATGAATGCCTGGCGGATCTTCTCGACCGCCTTCGGTGTAACTTGGATCATCGTGTCATGCTTCGGGGGAACGGCCGCTAAACGGGGCCCCCGCCGCCTCCTATGAGACTAATTGCTCGACCGGATGGGCCGCTTGCTTCTTCTTGTAGTCGTCAATAGCCGCCTTGATGGCGTCCTCGGCGAGCACTGAGCAGTGGATCTTCACCGGCGGCAGACTCAGCTCGTTGACGATCTCGGTGTTCTTGATCTGGAGCGCTTCATCCACCGTCTTGCCTTTGACCCACTCGGTGGCCAGCGATGAACTGGCAATGGCGCTCCCGCAGCCGAAAGTCTTGAATTTGGCGTCCTCGATGACCCCGGTATCGGGGTTCACCTTCAACTGCAACTTCATGACATCGCCGCACTCGGGGGCACCCACCATGCCGGTGCCCACGTTGGGATCGGTCTTATCGAGCGATCCCACGTTGCGCGGATTGTTGTAATGATCGAGGACTTTGTTCGAATACGCCATTTGCCGGCTCCTTTCTTTCCCCTCTAAAGACTTAACGGGAAGCCCACTCCACTTTCTTCAAATTCACGCCTTCCTTGGCCATCTCATAGAGCGGACTTAGCTCCCGTAACCGCTTCACGGTTTCAATCACGCGCTGGGCGGTATAGTCCACTTCCTCCTCGGTGTTGAATCGTCCCAGACCGAAACGGATAGAAGTGTGGGCCAAATCGTCGCCCACGCCCAACGCCTTCAGAACGTAGCTGGGCTCGAGCGAGGCCGAAGTGCAGGCCGAACCGCTCGAAACCGCAATGTCCTTTATGCCCATCAGCATCGATTCGCCCTCGACGTAGGCGAAGCTCATGTTCAAGTTGTTCGGCAGACGGTGCTCCATGCTGCCGTTGATGTAAACTTCGTCCAGCGCCGATTCGAGTGTATGCCGAAGTTTGTCGCGCAGCGCTCCCAGGCGCGCGGACTCCTCGGCCATCTCCTTGCCGCAGAGTTCGCAGGCTTCGCCCAAACCGACGATGCCCGGCACGTTCAAAGTACCGGAGCGCATGCCGCGCTCGTGCCCGCCTCCGTCCATCTGCGCGGTCAACTGCACGCGCGGGTTCTTGCGCCGCACATAAAGCGCTCCCACGCCCTTGGGACCGTAAATCTTGTGGCCCGAAATCGACATCAGGTCGATGTTGTCCTTCTCCACGTTGACCGGGATCTTGCCCACCGCCTGTACGGCGTCGGTGTGGAACAGCACCCCTCGCTCGCGGGCCATCCTCCCGATCTCGGCGATCGGCTGCAACACGCCGATCTCGTTGTTCGCGCGCATGATCGAGATCAGAATGGTCTTGTCCGTGATCGCCTCACGCAGCATGTCCAGGTCGATCAACCCGTCGCCCTTCACCGGCAGATAGGTGACCCGGAAGCCGTGCTTCTCCAGCTTCTTGCACGTATCGAGAACGGCCTTGTGCTCGGTGGCGGCGGTGATGATGTGGTTGCCCCGCTCGGCATACATCTCGGCCACGCCCTTGATGGCCAGGTTGTCGCTCTCGGTGGCGCCGCTGGTGAAAACGATCTCCTTGGGACTGGCGCCGATCAGATCGGCAATCTGTTTACGCCCTTTTTCCACGGCCTCCTCGGCCTGCCAGCCGAAACTGTGGTTGCGGCTGGCCGCATTGCCGAAGCGCTCCGTGAAATACGGCATCATGGCCTCGAGCACGCGCGGGTCCAGCGGCGTGGTGGCGTGATTATCCATATAAATGGGCGTTTTCATCGTGTTCTCCTTCTTAGATTCCGGGCAGCACCTCGAAGTTGCGCGGCAGCCGGGCGGGCTGGATGGTGGTGACGGGCTCCTCGTCCCGCGACAGGTCCGCGATCGTGGTGGTTTCCAGCAGCCGCAGGATGCCTTCATGCACCCGGCGCAGCGGTTCCCGCACCGAGCAGCGCTGCGTGTGGCCGCACACCCCCCGCTCGGCCAGACAACTGGCCAGGATCACCGGACCGTCGATGGTGCGGATCACTTCCAGAGTGTTGATCCGGCCTGCGTCGCGCGCCAACATATAGCCGCCATTAGTCCCGTGCACCGACTTGAGGAATCCCGACCGCGCCAGCTTCTGCAGAATCTTCGCCAGCAGCGGCAACGGGATGCCGTAGTGGGCTGCGATCTCCTTGGCGCTGGCGCTCGCGCTGTGCTCCTTCAACGCCAGGTGCCGGAGGGCAATCAGGCCGTAGTCCGCTTTCTTAGTCAGTTTCAGCATCCGGGTCCTAATATTGGACTCATTCAGTCCTGTATTCAATCTACACCCGCTCACCTGCTCCTGTCAACGGATTATTTACCACATTATCAACAGGTTAATTTCGGACTCGAATGGTCCTAAACGGATTCTACCGGCTTCGTTTCAAGTATTTGTCGGCGAAGTTGAGGTACTGTTGCCAGTCGTACAGGGTGACATCGTGCTTTCCCGCGCGAACGTGGTAGCCGATGCGGCTCAAAACCGGCTGCCCGACAGGGGGCCAATCGCTGGCAGCCAAGCCTTCGGCGCCCAGAAGACGGTAGACGGGATCGGCAGCCTTGGCAGCGAGGAACTCCCCGCGCGGATCGGCCCAGCGGTCTTCTTCCGCGCTGGCCACATAGACCGGGCGCGGGGCCGCGAGCGCGATCAACATGTGCTGATCAACGGGCAGGGCCGCGACGTTCTTGCTGTACTGGCGGTAGTTTGCGCAAAACCAGTGCGGGAAGTTGGTATTCAGAATCTCGACGGTCTCACCGTAATTGCGCCGCGCCAGGGAAGCGCCACCCTCTCCCGAGTCATTGGAGATCACCATGGCGAAGCGCTCGTCCTGGGCGCCGGCCCACAACGCGGTCTTTCCCAAACGCGAATGCCCCATGACAGCCACGCGGCGCGCGTCGACGTCCTTGTCGGTCTCGAGGTAGTCGAGTAAACGGCTCAAACCCCAGGCCCAGGCACCGATGGCGCCCCATTCGTCGGCTGCGGGCCTCGTTTGGCCGGGCTTATAAAACAGAGGCTGGACGCCGTTCTGGAATCCGTCGTCGAAATCAGGATCGATGTCCCCATAGCAGGCGGTGGCCAAACCGTAACCGCGTTCAAGGATCTTTTCGACCTGCCAGCGCGTGGACTCCACACCGCGCGCGGCTTCGGTGGCGCGGTGATTCACAATGCCCATTGAGCGGTTCTCGCGAATCCAGGCGCGCGAAAGACGAATGCCCGGGTCGAAGTGAATGGCCTGGTTGCCGTTGAAGTTTAGACCCAGGAAGACCGGCACGCGGCCGCGCGCGTTCTTGGGCAGGTACAGCAGCAGGTCGATGGCTGGTCCGCTCTCATCGCGCTTGAAATACACGGTGATCTGCTTGCGAACAGCCTTCCCGCCGAGAGCGCTGGCGCGTGGTTCGACGCGCTTGAAGTGCATTTCGGGCGGCCGGCCCGCGGGGGTGCGCCCGTAGACGTGCTCTTCGAACAGGTGGAGAATTTCCGGACGCCGCTTCTCGCGCCACGTCTTCGCATCACGGACAGGCTCGCCGTTCGAGCCGGCCAGCGGATCGGGCAGGGTGTAGTTGCCAACCTTCGATTCATCGTAATTGACGGGAGCCTTCTGGCCGAAAGCGGTGGTGGCCAGGATAGCCATTGCACCGAATGAGATGAATGAGATGCGCATAGTCGAATCCTCCTCATTTTAGGCGCATCCTGAGGGCCACCGGGTGATATATTAAATGTGGCTTGAAACGGATTTGGACGATTGCCGCTTTGTGGCTGTGCCTGGGGGGCATGCTGTGCGCTAAGCCTCGGGTGGTGGCCGTGGACGTGGATGGCGTGGTCCACCCGATTACGGTGGAAATCGTGACCCGCGCCATCGACCAGGCCCAGAAGGAAGGCGCGCGGTTGGTGCTGATCCGCCTGAACACTCCGGGAGGCTTGATGGAGGCTTCCCGGCACACCATCGAGAGGATCGTCGCCTCGCCGGTTCCTGTAACTACTTTCGTCACGCCCAGCGGCGGGCGTGCCGCCTCGGCCGGGTTTTTCCTGCTCGAAGCCGGCGACGTGGCCGCGATGGCTCCGGGGACCAACACCGGCGCGGCATCGCCGGTGGCCGTCGGCGTTGAGATGGACCAGGTGATGCGCCGCAAGATAGAAAGCGATGCCGCAGCGAGTATACGCAGCCTCACGGCCAAGCGAGGCCGTAACAGCGCTCTGGCGGAGAAAACGGTTCTCGAAGCCAAGAGCTTCACCGAAAAGGAAGCGCTTGACAACAAACTGATCGAACTGATCGTCAAGGATGACCGCGCGCTACTCGATGCGCTGAACGGACGCGAAATCACTCGCTTCGACGGCACGAAAGTGAAGCTGGACTTGGCCGGAGCGGAGATCGTGGTCTACCAAAAGACCGTGCGGGAGGCCATGGTTTCCTCCATCAGCGATCCCAACATCGCCTTCATTCTATTGATCCTGGGAGCGTTGGGCCTGTACGTGGAGTTCACTAATCCAGGACTCATTCTGCCCGGTGTGGCCGGTGGGATTCTGGCGCTGCTGGGCTTGGCGGCCTTATCGGTGCTGCCCATCAATTGGGGCGGCGTCGCGCTGCTGATTCTGGCGGTGGCCTTGTTTATATTGGAGGCGAAATTCGCCTCGCACGGTATCCTGGGCGCGGGAGGAGCGGTGGCCATGGTGCTTGGAGCTTTGCTGTTGGTGGAAGGCCCTCCGGAGATGCGCATCCATTTGGGAACGGCCATCGGCGTGACACTGCCCTTCGCGTTGATTACCGTCTTCCTGGTCTCGCTGGTGCTGAAGGCGCGCGCCAATAAAGTGGTGACGGGCGAGGCCGGCATGATCGGGGAGAGGGGCGTCGCGCGTACGGCGCTGGAACCGGAAGGCAAGATCTTCGTCCACGGAGAGCTTTGGGACGCCGTCTGTTCCACCAAGCTGGACGCGGGCGCTCGTGTACGTGTCGTGGACGTCGACGGGCTCACACTGCGAGTCGAGCCCGACGTGCGGCCCTGAGAAAAAACCATCGAGGAGGAGTGTATGCTGCCGATCAGCCCAATGACTATCGCGCTGATTATTCTGGTCATTTACGTGCTAAGCGCCATCAAGATCCTGGCCGAGTATGAGCGGGGCGTCATATTCCGCCTCGGGCGCGTGCTGCCTAAACCGAAAGGCCCGGGCATCATTCTGGTATTCGCCCCCATTGACCGCATGGTGCGGACTTCGCTGCGCATCGAGACCCTCGAAGTGCCGGCGCAGGACGTGGTGACGCGCGACAACGTCACGGTGAAGGTGAACGCGGTGATCTACTTCCGCGTCATCGAACCCACACGCGCGGTGATCGAAGTCTCCAATTATCTCTACGCCACGTCGCAGCTCGCGCAAACCACTCTGCGCAGCGTGCTGGGCGAAGTCGAGCTCGATGAACTGCTCAGCCAGCGCGAGAAGCTGAACGTGCGGCTGCAATCGGTACTCGACCAGCACACCGGTCCCTGGGGCGTGAAGGTCACCATGGTGGAAGTGAAGCAGGTCGACCTTGCGGAGCAGATGATTCGCGCCATCGCCAAACAGGCCGAGGCCGAGCGCGAACGCCGCGCCAAGATCATCCACGCCGAGGGTGAGTTCGTGGCTGCCGAAAAACTGAGCATGGCCGCCGAAGTAATTCAGAAACAGCCGGCCGCCATCCAGCTGCGCTACCTGCAAACATTGGTCGAGATCGGTGCGGAAAAGAACACCACGGTTGTGTTCCCCATTCCCGTCGATATATTCTCGTCAGTGAGCCGGATGTTGGCGGAAACCGGCAAGACTGCTAAAGACTAGTAAGGGAGTGTATGCCGAGAAGCGAAGAAGGCGAGTTCATTCTGGAGCTGGGGCACCGGCAGTTGTTAAGCGTGTTCTTCATCGTCGTAATCCTGCTGGGCGTCTCCTTCACAATGGGATACATCGTGGGGCGCAACTCGGCGCCGGTAGTGTCGGCCGTGCCTCCAAGCGGCCCCGTCACCAGCGCGGTGAGCCAGCCGCCGGCCGCCAATGAACCTCCGCTTTCACCTGGCCAGATGCAGGTAAACCAGGTAGAACCGATCGCTCAGCCTTCGGGGACCATGCCCGCCCAGGCGCCGGCCCCGGCCGCCGAACCGCCAGCAGCGGCGCCCGTCGCGGCGCGGCCCCAGCCCGCCGTCCCTGCTGCCGCCGTTCCCACAAGACCTTCCGCGCCGGAAGCGAACCACCGGAAGACAACACAGCTTCACGGCGAGGCGCTTCCCGGCCGCACGTATTTGCAGGTCGCGGCCGTAAAGAAGGTGGATGCGGAGATGATCGTCGGCATCCTGCGCAAGAAGGGCTTTGAACAAGCCGTCGTCGCGCCGGGGCCGAACGAGAGCCTTTTCCGCGTGCTGGTCGGACCGCTCAAGGATGCAGCGGATCTCTCGAAGACCAAGATGGATCTGGAGGCCGCGGGCTTCAAACCCATGGCCCGGAAGTACTGATCCGTGACGCCGGTCCGCCTGCCGGAATGGGTTCAAAAGCGCGCCGCGCATCATGAATCGCTGCACGTTCTGAAGAGTGGTCTGCGCGTCCGGGGCCTGCACACTGTATGTGAGTCGGCCCGCTGCCCCAACATACACGAGTGCTTTCATCGTGGCACCGCGACGTTCCTCATTCTGGGCAATCTATGTACGCGCGGTTGCGGTTTCTGTTCGGTCCCCAAAGCCGCCGGAGGCGGGCAACTCCCTCCCGACCCGCACGAGCCCGCGCAGGTGGCGCGCATGGCCGCGGAACTGCGTCTGCGCTACGTGGTGATCACCAGCGTCACGCGCGACGATCTGAGCGACGGCGGCGCCGCGCACTTCGCCAGTACGGTACGGGCGGTTCGCGCCGCGCTGCCGGAAGCGCGCATCGAAATCCTCACGCCGGACTTCCAGGGCGACCGCGCCGCCGTCCGCGAAGTACTTGACTCCTCGCCCGACGTTTTCAACCACAACATCGAGACGGTGCCGCGAATGTACGCGCGCGTCCGCCCGCAGGCCGGCTATGCGCGCTCGCTGGAAGTGCTGCGCTTCGCGCGCGAGTATCGTCCGGAGACTATCGTGAAGTCCGGCTTGATGGTGGGCCTCGGAGAATCGGGCGCCGAAGTCAAGCAAGCGCTCGCGGACTTGCGCCGGGCGGGCGTGGACGTGGTGACCATCGGGCAGTACCTGCGCCCCACCCGGCATAACCTGCCGGTCGCGGAATATGTCTCTCCGGCGCAGTTCGACGCCTATCGCGCCGCCGGCGAGCGCTTGGGATTCAAAATGGTATTCAGCGGTCCGTTGGTGCGCAGTTCCTATATGGCGGATGACGTGTTCACAAGGGCGTGTCAACCATGATTCTGAACTTACTTCTTTCACTGGCCGCCGGCGCGTTCCTGGTGTCTCTATACCCAAGTCCCGGTTGGACCGCGCTGGCGCCCTTCGCCCTTGCGCCGTTGCTGGTGGCCGTGGCGCGTGAGGACCGCCCTGCGCTCCGATTCCTGTGGGGATACGCGGCTGGTCTCGTCTACTGGGCCGGAGTGTGCTACTGGATCCGCTGGGTTCTCGAAGTGCACGGCGAGATGGGCGTGTTGGGCAGTTACGGCGCCTTTAGCCTGTTCGTCCTGGCGAAAGCGCTGCACATGGGTGCATTCGCATGGCTGGCCGGAACCGCCATCCGCCGTTGGTACGCCATCCCCGTGGTGGCGGCGATGTGGGTGGTGGTGGAGCGCTTGCATGGACCGTTGGGATTCGCCTGGCTCACGCTGGGAGACGCGGCCGTCGATATGGGCGTACCGATGCGTCTGGCGCCATACACCGGCGTCTACGGCGTGTCGTTCCTGGTGGCGGCCATGAACGTGGCTATCGCGCTGGTCGCGCTCCGGCGGAGCCGCAAGGAACTGGCCTGGATCCTGGCCGCGCCGCTGGCCTTCCTGCTGCCGCCGCTTCCGGAACCCGTGCCCGGAAACCAGGACGCGGTAGTTGTGCAGCCGAACCTCTCCACCACGGAACGCTGGACGGCGGACTCGGTCTACGAAGCGCAGCAGCGTCTGGCGACCTTGAGCTTACGCAGCGCGCTGGCGGCAGGACAGGCGCGGCCCCGCCTGATCCTGTGGCCCGAGATACCCATGCCCATCTACTACCCGGAGGACGCACGGGCGCGCGAACTGGTGACGAACCTGACGCGGACGACCGGCACGAGCGTGCTCTTAGGCGTGGTGGCGCACAACGAGGCCGGAGCGCCGCTCAACTCCGCTATCCTCGTGAACGAACGCGGAAACCTGGCAGGCCGTTACGACAAGCTGTATCTGGTGCCGTTCGGCGAGTACGTTCCCCCGTTCTTCAATTGGGTCAACCGCATCACGCAGGAAGCGGGCGACTTTACGCCCGGCGAGAAGCTGACGGTCCTGCGCGCCGCGGGCCGCGCCACCGGCGTTTTCATCTGCTACGAATCGGCTTTCCCGTACCTGGTGCGGAAATTTCCGGCCCAGGGGGCGGAGCTGCTCGTCAATCTCTCCAACGACGGGTACTTCGGGCGGAGCGCCGCCCGCGAGCAGCACCTGATCCTGGTGCGTATGCGCGCCGCGGAGAACCGGCGCTGGCTCCTCCGCGCCACCAACGACGGCATCACCGCGACCGTAGATCCGGCAGGGCGCATCATCCACCATCTGCCGCCGTACGCCGAACTCAGTGCGCGGACAAGCTACTCGTACGTGAGCGCCAGGACCTTCTATACGGAGCATGGCGATTGGTTTATATGGCTCTGCGCCCTGGTAGCTGCCGCAGCCATCATTGATCGCCAGATCCCGCGCTACCGCCGCCCCCGATAAAATGGCTTCATGTTTCGATTTGCCGTTGCCTTGGCCGCGGTCTTTCTGGCCGTCTCGCACGCGAAAGTGCAACCTGCCGCTACCGAAGGCGCCTATGGCCGCTTGACGACAGACGCTCGCGCTTACCGCCCGCTCGACAAAGTCACCGTGCGCATCGAAGGGCGCACCCAGGGCGACTCAAGTTGCCGCATCAAAGTCGCGGACCCGAATCAGCGCGTCTACTTCGAAACGCAGGCCGCGCTGACGAACAACCGCGGCGAGGCCAGTTTCACGGCCGGTGGCCCGCTGGGCGCGCACTACATCTACCTTTGGTTTCCCGGCGAGAAGCGCTACAGCCGGTACCTGAACTTTCAGCTCGAGGCCGAGACCGTCATCGAATCCGGCGATGCGGATTTCGACAAGCTTTACCCGTTCACACGCGAGGCCATGCGGCTCGGCCGCCGCCAGTATGAGTCGAGCCGCGGACGCTTTGTCGGCTACATCTCGGCCGACACGTGGCACTTCGACGGCATCTGGCTGCGCGACTGGATCTACGGGCTGCCCGCCTACCGCTACTGGGAAACCGAGATGAGCTGCGGCATCGACCGTTTTGTGGAGCAGCAGAAAGAGAATGGGCAAGTCCCCGACGGCATCGAGCGCGACGGGCGCACCTGGCGCGTGGGCCTCGAATCCGACGTCGAGTACATCATGACGCTGGGCGTGTGGCAGACCTGGCAGGCCACGGGCGACAACGCCTGGCTCGAACGGGCGATGCCGAAACTGGAACGCGCGCTCAACTACATACGCACCGATCCCAAGCACTGGGACGAAAAGAATCAACTGGTCAAACGCCAGCACAGTTGCGACACCTGGTGACCTGCCCCCTTTTTCTCTGCCAGTCGTAATTTGGAAAGCCGGGTTTCATT
>CAYLLB010000060.1:0-25696 GCA_964384215.1 uncultured Solibacteraceae bacterium
GGGCGGCCACGCGCGTACGCAACCAGGTCTGGAGCGGAGCGATCCCATTGTGGGAGGATTCGGTTGCGAAGTCGCCTCGAAAATACCGGCCTCATTTTCAACTTGCCTACGCGTATTATCAGGCGGGTCGCTGCAAGGAAGCGGTAAGACACTATGAGCTGGCATCGCAATTCACGGCGAAGGATTACAACCTGCTGGTGGACTGGGCGCTGGCTTGTGACTGCGCAGACCAGCCGGACCTGGCGGTGGAGAAACTGAGGGAAGCGATCCAGCTTGAGCGGACCGCGGAAGCACACGCGCTGGTCGGCATGATCTACGGCAAGCGCGCACGCCGTGCCGAGGCGGAAGCGGCCCTGGACGAGGCGGAGAGAATCGATCCACGCTTCGCAAAAACGTACGTTTACCGCGGTAACTTGCAGGTCTCTCAGGGCGAATACGCTGCTGCCGCCGGCAACTTCCGCCGGGCGCTGTCGCTGGATCCGGCCGACGAAGATGCCGCTGCAGGTCTTGCCGTGGCGCGCCGAAACCTGAAGGTTGCATACTAGATTCGTTGGGCGCCCAGGACAAACAACTCCGCATCGGGATCAACGCGCTGTACATGATCCCCGGCGGTGTCGGGGGAACTGAGATTTACTTGCGCTGCCTGCTTGCTGCGCTCGCCTCCATCGACACCCGAAACCAGTACATCGTGTACGCGAATCATGATACCGGTGCCTCTTTGTGCGCCCCGGGGCCGAATTTCTCGGTCTCGGTTCAGCCGGTACGCGCTTCGATCCGCCCCTTAAGGATTCTGTGGGAGCAGACCGTCATGCCGTGGTTTTTGCGCCGTGACCAGGTGGATGTAGTCCTGTGTCCGGGTTTCACCATGCCTTTGGCGACCCGCTGCCCGGCGGTAGTCGTGTTTCATGATTTGCAGCACAAGCGTCACCCTCAGTATTTCTCCTGGTGGGAACTGCCGTTCTGGGACTTCTTCCTGTGGGCCTCGGCCTGCTGCGCCACGAGGCTCATTGCGGTTTCCGAGGCCACGCGGCGCGACATTCTGCGGTACTACAACGTGGACGAGGGGAACGTCGACGTGGTGCGGCACGGCGTAGAGACAGAGTTCTTTGAGATCTCCAAGTCTCGCTATCGAGTCTCGGTCCATCCGTTCTTGTTGTGCGTCTCCACTTCCCACGCCCATAAGAACCTGGACCGCCTGATTCGGGCCTTCGCCGATTTTCGCCGCGCTCATCCGGAATTCCAACTGGTGATTGCCGGAATGCACGGCCGCCACATCAAGGAATTGCGGCGCTTGGTCCGCGGGCTGGGCCTGACCGGCGCCGTGGACTTCACCGGCTGGCTTCCGCGAGAGGAACTCTACGGCCTGTTCCGCATGGCGCACTCGTTCATTTACCCATCGAGCTTTGAGGGCTTCGGAATGCCGGTGTTGGAGGCGCTGGCGTCGGGAATCCCCACGGCCTGCTCTGAAATCCAGCCGATTCGCGAGATCGTTGGCCATGCCGCCCTGAAATTCGATCCCGGCGACGTTGGCGCCATCCGGCAGGCCATGGAGCGAATTGTTTTCGACAAGGAGTTGCGCGCCCAATTGAGCGCGGAAGGCCCCGCTCGGGCGGCGAAGTTCAGTTGGGAAACATCGGCACGGGAAACCCTGGCAACATTGGAACGGGCCGTTGCTCAGCGAAGCAGGTCTTCGAGCTGAATCTTGGCGTCGGTTTTCGCGTCGCGGTACTTCACGATGACCGGGGTATAGAGCGAGATGCCCCACTCGCGGCCCACGCCGCTCGTTACCATCCGTGAACCAGCCACCACGACGGCTTCCTCGGGAATCACCAGGGGCGCATCGCCTTCGGCCCGGTGGACAACTCCGCGGACCAGGTCATACACCGGCGTCGAGCGGTTGATGATGGTTCCCGTGCCGAGCACCACGCGCCGCTTGATGACCGCGCCTTCGTATATACCGCAGTTTCCCCCCACCAGGACTTCGTCCTCTACGATTACCGGCAGCGCCCCCACCGGTTCGAGTACGCCGCCGATCTGCGCGGCGGCCGAGACATGGCAGCGCGCGCCGACCTGCGCGCAACTGCCCACCAGGGCGTGCGAGTCGATCATGGTGCCGTCACCCACGTAGCTTCCGGCGTTGATGTAAGCCGGCGGCATGATGGTGACGCCTTTGCCGACGTGGCAGCCGTCGCGGACGCTCGTGCCGCCGGGCACGATGCGCACCCCGCTCGACGAGTCGAACCGGTGCACTGGATAGGTAGCCTTGTCGAACCAGGGCTGGCGCGAAGCGTCCACGGACATGTCCACGATCCCGCCCATGCGGAAACCGAGCAAGATGCCCTTCTTCACCCAGCCGTTTACCTTCCAACCACTCGGTTGCGACGCATCCGGGGAGGCTGCGCGTATCTCGCCGGCATTTAGCCGTTCCTTGAAACGCTGGAACAAGCGAAAGTGCCCCTCCGTGTACCGCTCCGGTCTTTCGTCGAACAGCCTCTCGATCTCAGCCTGCAACACGCGCGCTCCGATCGGACAGGAGACCCACCTGACTCAGCACACCCTCGATCTTGGCCTGATTCTGTGGTTGGGGAGCCACCAGGGGCAAGCGCCACACAGGCTCGAGCAAGCCCATAGCCGCCATGGCTGCCTTCACCGGGATGGGATTCGATTCCACAAAATTCACGCTCATCAGGGGGAGGTACTTTCGCTGCAACTCGCGCGCGCTGGCGAAGTCGTTGATCAGGCACTCGCGCGCAAGCTCGGTCATTTCAGCCGGAATCTCGTTGGAGGCCACCGAGATAACGCCGCGGCCTCCCAATGCGATGAGCGGTATGGTGATGACGTCGTCGCCGGAAAATACCGCAAAGCTCTCCGGCACCTCATGAATGACGGATGCGATCTGGCCGATGTTGCCGGAGGCTTCCTTCACGCCCACGATGTTGTCGATGGCAGCCAGCCTCTTCAACGTAGCCGGTTCGACGTTCACTCCGGTACGCCCTTGCACGCTGTACACGATGATGGGCAGGCTCGCCGCCGCCGCGATCGCTTTGTAATGCTGGTAGAGACCTTCCTGCGTGGGCTTGTTGTAATAGGGCGTCACCGAAAGGATGCCGTCCACGCCCATGGCCGAAAGTTCGCGGACCAGTTGAATCACCTCAGCCGTATTGTTGCCGCCGGCCCCGGCCAGAATCGGCACCACGCCATGGGCTTCCTCGAGCGTGATCTCGACCACCCGCAAGTGCTCGGCGCGCGTCAGGGTCGGACTTTCGCCGGTGGTGCCGCACGGCACCAGAAAATTGATACCGGCTTCCACCTGCCGCCGGACGAGCTTACGCAGAGTGGCCTCGTCGAGCGAACCATTCGCCCGGAATGGAGTCACAAGCGCGGTACCGCAGCCTTCAAACATCATTCACCTCACGTTCCCCAATACAGTGTCGCCGAACTCATAAAGGCCCCGCTTGCCCACTACCCAGGCGGCCGCCTTCAAGGCCCCGCGAGCGAGGCCTTCGCGGCTACGGGCGGTGTGGCGAAGCGTGATGGTGTCGGCCGCCGAATCGAACCCGATTTCGTGCGTACCCGGATGCGCTCCGGCGCGGTTTGAACTCGAGTCGATCGGACGGGAGTACCCGGCCTTCTTCATGTCGCCGATCAATTTGAGCAGCGTGCCCGACGGGGCGTCCTTCTTCGTGGAGTGATGGATCTCCCAAGCCCAGGCGCCGTACTCGTCCTCGTGCGCGAGCAACCGGGCAGCTTCCGCGACCAGCCGCGAGAACACGTTCACGCCGATCGAGAAATTTGGGCTCCACACCAGGCCCACGCCGCTCTGCTCCACCAGCGCGCGCACGTGATCCAATTGATCGAGCCAGCCCGTGGTTCCCACCACCATGTTCACGCCAAGCGCCGCCATACGCTCGATGTTCGTCACCACGGTGGCCGGGGTCGAAAACTCGACGGCCGCGTCCACGCCGCGAAAATTCTCCGCCGTCATGCCGGCGAAGTTCGCGTTGTTGAATTCATCGAGCTTGAGCGAAACGGTAAAGCCGTAGTCCGGGGCAAGCTGCTCGACAAGCTTGCCCATTTTTCCGTAACCGATGATGGCGAGCTTCATGCATATTCCCAGGTCGCGGAGCCGGTCAACGGTTCACGCGGCGACAATCAATCGAATACCGCCGGGTCCACCTCGGCGAAGAACTCGCTGTGGAGGGCGGCGACGGCCCGGGCCAGATCGGCCTCGGATACCACAAAGCCAAAGTTTAGCAAAGACGCGCCCTGCGAGATCATGCTGATATTGACTTCGGACAGCGCCCGGAAGATGCGGCTCGCGACGCCGGGCGTCGAGCGGATGCTGTCGCCCACCAGGCACACGATGGCCTGGTTCTGTTCGACGTTCACCTCGGCGAATTCTTCCAGTTCGGTTGTGATCTCCTTCAGGCGCGCCGTGTTGTCGATAGTGAGCGAAACGCTCACCTCGCTGGTGGCCACCATGTCGACCGGAGTTTGGAAGCGGTCGAACACCTCGAAGATCCTGCGCAGGAAGCCGTGCGCCATCAGCATACGGCTCGACGTGATGTTCACCAGCGTGATATTGCGCTTGCACGCGATGGACTTGATGACGTTCGTGCAGGGAACGGATTCCGCGACAATGCGCGTGCCTTCCACTTCCGGCCGGCGCGAATTGAGGATCAGCACGGGGATGTTCTTTTCCACGGCCGGCAGCACCGTGGCCGGATGCAGCACTTTGGCGCCGAAGTAAGCCAGTTCGGCGGCCTCCCCGAAAGAAATACTCTTCACGCGGCGCACCCCTTCGATGATGCGCGGGTCGCCCGTGAGCATGCCATCCACATCGGTCCAGATCTCGATTTCCTCAGCGCCGATGCCGGCGCCGACGATGGAGGCGGTGAAATCCGAGCCGCCGCGGCCCAACGTGGTGGTGACGCCGTTTTCCGTGGACGCGATAAAGCCTCCCATCACGACCACGTGCCTCTGTGCGAGCGGCGGAATTGCGGCCGCCAGCCGCGAATAGCTCTCTGGAAGTTTCGGCGTGGCTTGCGTGTGGCGGTTATCCGTGACCACTACGCGCCGCGAATCCACGTGCACGGCATCCATGCCGGCGCGGCGGAAGGCGTAAGTGACCACGATGCTCGAAATGCGCTCGCCGTAACTGGAGATGGCGTCGGTCAACCGCGGCGTGATTTCCCCTACCACGGCCAGGGCGCGCGCCAGTTCGGCGATCTCCTGAAAGTGGTCCTGAATGGCGCTCTCGACGATGGGCCAATCCGAGTCGAGCACCACCGGCCGGGCCTCGCGCAAGTGAAAGTCGCGCAGTTCGACCGCCAGTTTGATGCCTTCCTCCCGTTTGCCTTCGGCGGATTTCGCCGCAATGGCCAGCAGCCGGTTGGTGGTCTTCCCCATGGCCGAAACCACAACCACGGGTTGACGATCCACACGCGCCTTGACGATGGACGCAACTCTCTCGATGGCGGCCGCCGATTCCACCGACGTGCCGCCGAACTTCATGACAATCATTTTTCGAGCCACCCTTCCGAGTGCATCAACTCGGCGTTCAGCACGGCCGCGCCGGCAGCGCCGCGAATCGTGTTATGCCCCAGTGCGATGAACTTATAGCCGAGCACCGAGCACGCGCGCAAGCGGCCCACGAACGCCGTCATGCCGTTGCCTCGCGCCGCGTCGCGGCGAGGCTGCGGACGGTCGCGATCGGCCATGTAGACCACCGGCTGCGCCGGGGCGCTGGGCAGATTGCGCTCTTGCGGCACGCCGCGGAAACTGTTGATGGCGTCAATGAGCGCGGCGATGTCCGGCTTGGATGCGAGATCCACCGAGACCGCCTCGGTGTGGCCGTCCACCACCGGCACGCGGTTGCAGTGCGCGCTTACCCCGGCGGCCAGCGGCTCGACATGATCGCCCACCAGATCGCCGAGAATCTTCTGCGTTTCCTGCTCCATCTTCTCTTCTTCGCCGCCGATGAACGGGATCACATTGGCCGTGATATCCATGGACGGCACGCCCGGATAGCCGGCGCCGCTGATCGCTTGCATGGTGGTGACCACGACGCGCCGGATGCCGAACTGCTTCAAAGGCGCCAGCGCCATGGTCAGCACCACGGTGGAGCAATTCGGGTTGGTAACGATTTGCCCCTTCCAGCCGCGCGCGGCCTGCTGCTGCGGGATCAGTTTCAGATGGTCGGGGTTCACTTCCGGCACCAGCAGCGGCACGTCTTTTTCCATGCGGTGGTTACGGGAGTTCGACACGACGACGTGTCCGGCGGTCGCGAACGCACGTTCGATCTCGGTGGCTACCGAGGCGTCGGTCGCCGAAAAGACCAGCCGCGGCGCGTTGCCCGGCACGCACTCCTTGACTGTAAGGCCGGCGATCTTCTCGGGCATGGTGCCTTCCAGGCGCCATTGCGTCGCTTCCGAGTACTTCTTGCCCGCGGAGCGGTCGCTGGCCCCCACCCAAGTCAGTTCGAACCACGGATGGTTCTGCAAGAATTTCACGAAATGCTGGCCCACCATGCCGGTGGCGCCGAGAACACCAACCTCGATTTTCTTCATGTTGTTTGTTTCCTACGCGGCAACCAGAAGCTGCCGCACCATCTTCTTATAAATCTCGATAGCGTCGGCGACCTGCTTCTTGGGCACCCGTTCTTCAAGTGTGTGGGCGACGTGTATGCTGCCTGGGCCCAGCAGGAAAGGCTGGCCCCAGGCGCCGCCGAACGCGGGGATGTCGGTGGTAAAAGATACTACGGTAGTTTCGAATCCGGGCAGTTGGCCCAGGCGCACGGCCGGGATGAGCAGCACCTGGCGCGCGTCCACTTGGCTGCCAGCGGCTTCGACAAACGCTTTGTGCAACGGTTCGGCGTCCTGGACCAGCCGGATCATGATCTCGCAGTGGGCCGCATCCGGGACGATGTTGGGCGCGCGGCCGCCGCCGATGGTGCCGATGTTCAACGTGCTCGGACCGAGCAGCTCATCAACCGGCAGCGGCATGCGGCGGATGCGCTCCAGCGCGTCGAGCAGTTTCAAAATGGCCGATTCGCCCAGCTCCGGATATGCCGAGTGTGCCATGCGGCCCTTAGCTGTCACTTCATAGCGCAACGCGCCTTTGGAGCCGAGCGCCAGCTTGTTCTCGGTGGGCTCGCCGTTGATGAGGTAGCGCGACCCGCGCGAGTGTCGGCTCGCCATGTAAGCGCCGGCGCTGTTGCGCTCCTCGCCCACCACCAGGAGCAGGGCCACGCCGCGCACGCCCTCTTCGAGCAGCGCCTCCAGGGCCTTGAGCATTGCGGCGAGGATGCCCTTGGTGTCGCAGGCGCCGCGGCCGTAGATGTAATCGGCGTCTTCGCGCGACGGGAAGAACGGCTGGACCGTGTCGATGTGCGTGGACAACGTGACGACGGGCTCGCCCCACGTGGCCAGAATGTTGAAGCGTTTCGGTTCGACTTCCATGCGCTCGACGCTGCCGCCAAAGCGCGAGGCAAGGGCGCCCAGGTAATCGGTCAGGTAGCAGCCGACCTGGTACTCGTTGCCCGTGAGGGACTCGATATCCACGAGTGCCCGTGTCAGTTGATAAACGTCCATTTGCCTACACTCCAACGCTGGGAGCCGCGAGGTGGAAACTTCAGGATATCATGACGGCCGCGCGAGTCTAAAACGCGGAGGCGAACCGGTTGCCTTGGCTTTGTACTTCACACCCACTCAAACGTGATGGTGTGCTCGAAGGGGCTGAAGGCTGTTAGATAGACACTCTTGCCAGGGAGTTTCGGCGGCAGGCGGTGCAACTGCGTGTAGGCGTGCTGCGCCAACCCCGGACCGAAGCGCATGGCGTGCGGCCCTTTGCGGTACTCGCCGTAGCCGTTACCGAGCAGATACGCATCAGGCACTTCGGGCGCGGGCTTACATCCTTCCAGCGTTCCGTTCGGCCGGAAGTTGAACTCGATTGCGATGGGCACCTCTTTAGTTCCGGCAGCCGAGAACTTCAATTGCAGCCCGTTGCGGATCTCCGCTACGTCGGCCGAGAAGCGCAGTTCGCACACCTCGGTCATGCGGCGTTCGGCGCGCGTGGTGTACCAGGTTCGCGTGGTGACGCGCCGGGGCGGGTCGAGCGGCTGGAAATAACCGGCCTGCATGGTCTGCTCGAAGTGGTAAACGCCCTTGCGCTTCTGCGCCAGCGTGGGCGTGAACATGCCCTTGCCGAAGAACGAGCCGGCCATGCGCACGCCGTCCACCACGACCCCGCCATACCGGAACGCCAGGAACTTGCTCGTATTGCGCAACAGAAGCGTGCAGCTCATCTGGCCGCGGCGGATGCGCGCGTAGCCGTTCAGCGGGTAGATCTTCTCGTAGTTGTCCGGTACCGGTTGCCCTGCCGGCCCAGGCGCTAGCAATTCCGGATACTCCATCAGTTCGCCGAGTGACGCATGGTCGCGGTGATGCATCTCCACGTCGGCGAATTGCCCGTTGTTGTCGCGCACCGCCATCAACCGGTAGGGGAACCAGTTGCGCCCCAGGTTGCCGGGCAGATCCTTGTCCTGGCGGCCGGAGATTTCCGTCACCACCTCCCAGTCGGCATGCAGCATATACAGCATCATGGCGAGGTTACGGCGCACCGGCTCAAGCAACTCGGGCCGCTTCAACTTGAGAGCGAGCGTGGTGAGCGCCCGGTTCACCACCGAATTGTAGATGGAGGTGCTGCGTTCGGTGTACTGGCCTTCCTCGTCGATGTCGATGCCCTCGGCGAGCCACTGGTCGATGCGGCGCCGGTATGCCGGGTTCGGCAGGATCTCATCGATTTGCGCCATCGCCTGGCTGACGACCCATCGATGGTTGGGCGTGTGCACTCCGCCGACCGCGAGGCCCGCGCCCGCCTTATTGAGGAACGGCACCATGATGCGGAACACTTCCTGCTCGTTGGCGCGCTTTGCCAGGCACGCGGCGCTGGCCACGCCGTGTACGACAAAGCCCGTGTCGGGCGGCGAATCGAAATTGGTGGTCAGAAGGTCGACGAAGCCCTGCGGCCCCTGCGCGCGTTCCAGAAACCGAGCCGCCATCCTCATGCGCGGCAACAATTCCTTCTGCTTGTAGTAGCGGGAGCGCGGGTGCAGGAAGCCAACCACAAAGTGGTGCAAAAGACTGCCGGCATTGCCGGCCCAGGCGATCCCGAACTGATCCTGGCTGGAGCCGTACCAGCGGCTGGCTGGATCCGTGATCTGCGTGCGCAGACAGGCTTCCACGGCTCTATCGCTATTCTCCAGTGCCCGGTTTTCGAGCTCCTGATTCCGGGGCGTGGCAAGGGCGGCGGCCGAGGACACAAAGTCCCTGCGGGTGAATGCAAACGGCATGGTGAAATTCCATGGTATCAAGCCGCTTTCAGGCCCGTGTGATACGCTGCGGGATGTATGGAGAACGAAGACCTGGTCCCCGTCAGCGTCTTCACGCTTCCGGATGAAGCCCGCATGGCGCGGTCCATGCTCGAATCAGCGGGCATCCCCGCCTTTATCGAACACGAACACATCGGAACCATCTATGGCGGTGTAATTCAGGCAATCGATGGAGGGCTGCCGCTGCTGGTCCCCGCCTCCCGTCTCGATGAAGCGCGAGAAGTGCTCAATACACCGGTATCCGAGGAGAGCCTCAACGAACAAGCGGAGGCGGCGGAGAATCCGGAGGAGTAAGAAAGATCCAGGGGATGCCGAATGACGATGTTCGTTGCGTTATCTTTGTGCTGATGCGACTCGCGACGATTGCCTTGTTCCTGATCGCTTGTGTGGCACCTGCACAGCGGTTTGCCTGGAGCGATGCCGAGAAAGCCATCGCGGGGCGGATGAAGCTCCGCCAGTTGCCGGACGATGAACGCGCTCGGGCCACCCGGCAACTCGCTCTCGACATCCGTCAACTGCCGCCGACGCCCGGTAGGGTGGCACTCGCCTCACAACTGACGAATCTGTCGACCGAGGGCGATTTCGGCCGGGATACCCTGCAGGAAGTCGCTACTACGCTGGCGGAGTCCCTGCGCGCGACTCCGCTGCCGGACTCCGATGGCAAGCCGGCCTCGGCCTATGTGCAGCTTGCCCAGCTCATCCGCTACGAGGGCATGCGCGTCTCGTTCGACGCGCCCCAACTCGCTGCGGCTATGGCCACGCTGACTGCCGACGACGAAGCCCGCGGCAAGGCCGACTTCACGCTGAAGGATCTCGACGGCAAGGAATGGACTTTGAGTAAACTGCGCGGCAAGGTAGTGCTGGTCAACTTCTGGGCCACCTGGTGCCCGCCCTGCCGCAAGGAAATGCCGGATCTCGACGCGCTCCACTCCAGGTTCAAGGAGCGTGGACTCGTGGTTCTCGCCATCTCCGAAGATGAAGACACGGGGAAGGTACGTCCCTTCATTTCCGAGCATAAGTACCAGTTTCCGGTGTTTGTCGACCCGGATGGCAAGGTGAGGAAGCTCTTCCGTGTGGAAGGCATTCCAAGGTCGTTCATCTATGACCGGAAGGGCAGGCTGGCCGCGCAGTCCATCGACATGCGCACCATGAAGCAGTTTCTCGCCTTGCTCGAGAAAGCCGGGTTGAGATAGTTCACTTATAGCGCGGCACGGTGGGGTCGACTTCGCGGCTCCAGCGGTCGATGCCGCCCGCCATGCTCTGCGCGCGTACAATGCCCTGCTCGCGCAGCCATTGCGCCACCTTCAGGCTGCGCACGCCGTGGTGGCAGACGACGATGAGCGGCGCGCCGTCCGGGTCGTCCAGCCCACCGAGGGCCGACGGGACTTCGCGCATGGGAATCAATTCGGCGCCCTCGATGCGTGCAGTCTGGTGCTCGCGCGGTTCCCGGACGTCGATCAACCGCAGTCTCTCGCCCGCATCGAGCCGCTGCTTCACCTCGCGCGGCGTAATCTCAAGTGGACTCGCATTCGAGGGCATCGCTACTCGCCCTCGTCTTCGACCTTGGCCGTGCCCACGCCGGCCGAAATGTTCATTGAGCAGAATTTCGGGCCGCACATGGAACAGTAGTGCGCGTCCTTGAAACCGTTGTCGGGCAGCGTCTCATCGTGCATCGCGCGTGCGGTTTCCGGATCGAGCGCCAGCTCAAACTGCCGCTTCCAGTCGAAGGCGTAACGTGCGCGTCCCATGGCGTCGTCGCGGTCGCGCGCGCCTGGCCGCTTGCGGGCGACGTCGGCCGCGTGCGCGGCGATCTTATACGCGATGATGCCCTGCTTCACATCCTCGCGGTTCGGCAGCCCCAGGTGCTCCTTGGGCGTCACGTAGCAAAGCATGGAGGCGCCGTACCAGCCGATCATGGCGGCGCCAATGGCGCTGGTGATGTGATCGTAGCCGGGGGCGATGTCGGTCACCACGGGCCCGAGCGTGTAGAACGGCGCGCCGTCGCACATCTCGATTTCCTTGGCCACCTGCATCTCGATCTGGTCCATGGGAATGTGCCCCGGCCCTTCGATCATCACCTGTACGTCATACTCCCGGGCTTTGCGCGCCAGCTCGCCCAGCGTCTTCAGTTCGGCGAATTGCGCCTCGTCGCTTGCGTCGGCCAGGCACCCCGGCCGCAGGCCGTCGCCAAGCGAGAAAGCCACATCGTACTTCTGAAAGATCCGGCAGATGTCTTCGAACCGCTCGTAGAGCATGTTCTGGCGATGGTTCTTCACCATCCACTCGGCCAGGATGGCGCCGCCGCGGCTGACGATGCCGGTGGTCCGCCGCGCGGCCAGCGGAATGTGCTGGACGAGAAGGCCCGCGTGGATGGTCATGTAGTCCACGCCTTGCTCCGCCTGCTGCTCGATCACTTCGAGCATCAGTTCGGCCGTCAGATCCTCGATCCGGCGGACCTTGGTGAGCCCTTCATAAATGGGAACCGTACCAACGGGCACGGTCGATTGCCGGATCATGGCCTGGCGGATACCGGGAATGTCGCCGCCGGTTGACAGGTCCATGACCGTATCGGCGCCGTAGCGCACCGCGTAATTGAGCTTTTCGAGTTCCTCCGAGATTTCGCTGGTGACTGGCGACGTGCCCAGGTTCGCGTTGATCTTGCATCGCGTGGCCACGCCGATGCCGATGGGTTCGAGGTTGACGTGGTTCACGTTGGCCGGGATGATAAGCCTCCCGGCGGCCACCTCCTGCCGGACGAACTCCGCGTCCAGACGTTCGGCGCGCGCCACGAACTCCATTTCTTCGGTGACGATACCCTTCCGGGCGTAATGCATTTGTGTCCGGATCGGGTCGTGTTGACGCTTCGCCACCCAATCTTGTCGCATGAAACGAACTCCTTCGGTGAGGACTCTGCCCCTGATTTCAAAGTCTAACAAAATGGGCATTGGATATACTCGTTACTGAATGTCACGGATACCGGCGCTTCTGGCTATATTCTTGTGCACGCTCAGCGTTTGGGCCACGGACGCACGTCTGGCCGAAGACTGCCGCGCACGCCGCGCCGCCTTGCGCAAGGCCCTTCCGGAGAGCATCATCCTGGTGTTCGGGGCGACTGAGAAAGACGCCGGGGACGACCGCGCGGGCTTCTTCCAGGAGCCCAATTTCTATTACCTCACCGGATGGGAGGAGCCGGGCGCGCTGCTGGTCATGACACCTTCTTCCGAGATCCTTTTCCTGCCCCGGCGCAGCGCGGAGTCTGAAAAATGGACCGGACGGAAGGCCGCTCCCGGCGATGCTGGCATCCGTGAGCTAACCGGCTTTGACCAGGTCATGGCGCTCGAAAGCTTCGAAGGCCAGTGGCCGAAGCTGCTTGAGGCCGGCTCGAAGGTCTACACACCGTTCCTCTCGCCGGCGGCTGCGAAGGTCAGGGCGCTCGCGCCGTTGCGCGAGGTGCTGGACGCCGCGCCCGAGATCGCCAAGCTACGTATGAAGAAGTCCGCGCTGGAGCTCGAGCGCATCCGGCACGCGATCGATGTCACCGTGGAAGGGCATCGCGCGGCCTGGAGGCGCATCGGCCCCGGCCTGAAAGAGTATCAGGTGGCGGCGGTGATGACCGACGTCTTTCTCGACCACGGTTGCCGCCGCAATGCGTTCGCGCCCATCGTCGGCTCCGGCCCAAACGCCGCGGTGCTCCACTATACGGACATCTCGCGTCAAATGGAGGCCGGGGACCTGGCCGTCATGGACGTGGGCGCCGAGTGCGCCGGATACGCCGCCGACCTGACGCGCACCGTTCCGGTCAGCGGCAGGTTCACCGAACGCCAGGCCGAGCTCTATGACATCGTGCTGGGCGCGCATCAGGCGGTGATCGCGGCCGTGAAGCCCGGCATGACGCTTTCGAAGACAGCACCCAACAGCCTTTATAAGGTCGCCCTGGACTACTTCAATACCCACGGCAAGGACCGTTCCGGCGCGCCGCTAGGCAAGTACTTCACGCACGGCATCTCGCATCATGTAGGCTTGGAAGTCCACGACGCCGGCGATCCCGCCGCGCCGATCGAGCCCGGCGCGGTGATCACCGTCGAGCCCGGGTTGTATATTCCCGAGGAGGGCATCGGTATCCGCATTGAGGACATGGTTCTGGTAACATCCACCGGCGGGGAGGTGCTCACGGGGGCGCTTCCCAACGCGCGGAATCAGATAGAGGACGCAGTCCGGAAATAGGGCCGCCATGTTGCGCTTCGACCGCCAAGCCGCCGGGTACCTGGCAACGCTGGCGGTCTGTTTTGTCGTGGCGCAGGTGGGCGGTTGGACGGGCTTTGCCGGCCAGGTGGACGGCGTGGCGTACGACGTCATGTTCCGCCTGTCGCCGCCCGCCAACACAGCGCCGAACTCCGTCATCCTGGCCATCGATGAAAGCTCGCTCAAGGAATTGGGCGGCATGCGGAAGTTGCGCGGGGCGCTGGCGGAGGCGCTGGAGCGCATTGCGCCCGAGAAGCCCAAGTCGGTGGCGGTGGACCTGGTGCTGGCCGACTCGAGCGACGCCGCCGAAGACGGCCGGCTGGAAGAAGCTTTCGCCAAGAGCCCACATTTGGTCCTGGCCAGCGACATCGTCGACGGTCCGGCGCCCGGGACCACGATATGGGAAAGCCCCATCGAGCAATTCCAGCGCCACGCCTTCGCCGTCGGACACGTGCACGCGGCGCCCGACCCTGTGTGCCGGCAACTGCCGCTGGAAAAAGCGGTGGGCCACGACCGCCGTTGGGCGCTGGCTTTTGAGGCGATGCGGGCGACGCTCAAGGACTCCATGGTCCTGGAGACGCCTGAAGCGCTCGAGGTAGGCCCCCTGCGGATTCCCGCCTCCCGTGCGACGGCCCGCGCCGTCTACATCGGCTACCCTGCGCCTCTGCCCGACGGACAAAGCCCCATCCCGCACATCTCTCTAAAGCAGTTGCACGACGATCCGGCGCTCGCGGCCCGGTTCAGAGACAAAGTCGTCTTTGTCGGCGTCACGGCGCAGACGGCGGCCCGCGATCGCCTGATGACGCCCTACGGCGTGATGATGACCGGCGTAGAGATACACGCTTCCGCGTTCGAATCACTCGCCGCCGGCAACTTTCTGGAGCCCGCGCCGGACATCGCAGTGGTGGCTTTCAGCCTGTTTCTTGCCGTCGCTGCCGGCGCAATCTTCCATTTCCGTTACGGCTGGCAGGCCTACGTTCTGGGCGGCATGCTGTTGGTCATTGCGCACCTGACGCCCTATCTGCTATTTGCCGGCCACACCGTGTTCCCGTACTTCGCGCCCATGTCGGTGGCCTGGGTCACTATCGCCGGCGCGGCCAGCTACCAGCATTTCGTGGTGCGCCGGCGCCTGGTGAAATCCGAAACCGAAAGCGCGCGCTACCAGCAGGCCATCCATTTCGTCACGCACGAGATGAAAACGCCGCTGACGGCCATCCAAGGCTCCAGTGAGCTGATGACACGCTACAACCTGAACGACGAAAAACGGAAACAGATCGCGCAGTTGATCCATTCCGAATCCCGGCGGTTGGCGCGCATGGTGGAGACCTTCCTCAATGTTGAGCGCCTGAGCGAAGGCCAGATGGAGCTGAAACGCGAGCCGTTCCCGGTTGCCCAGACCATGCTTGCCTGCGTCGAACGCGCCCGCCCGCTGGCTGAACGCAAGCGCATCGAGATGCGCGTGGAGCCGCTTCCGGACGTGACCCTGACCGGCGACCGGGAGCTGATGGAATACGCCTTCTACAATCTGCTGAACAACGCCATCAAGTATTCGCCGTCCGAAACCGTGGTCACCGTCGGCGGCGATGCCGACAAGCACCGCGTGCGGATCGCGGTGCGCGACCAGGGCATCGGGATGGACGAGAAGGAATTGCACCAGATATTCAGAAAGTTTTATCGTACTAAGAGGGCGGAAGCCTCCGGCGAGGCCGGAACCGGCATCGGATTATCGATCGTGGAGCAGATTGTAACGCACCACGGTGGTACCATCCATGTGGATAGCGCACCCGGAAAAGGTTCATGCTTCACGCTCCTGTTGCCGCTTGCCGGCGCGGGCGCGGCTGCCTAAAGTTGAAGAAGGAAGGTAATTTGCCGCAACTGCTTGTAGTGGAGGACGACGCTTCGGTCAGGACCACGATTGTCACTTTCCTGGAGCTGGAAGGTTACCAGGTCGATGCCGTGTCCACCACCCAGGAAGCTCTCGACCGGTTGAGCCAGTCTTCCTATCCGATCGTGATTTCCGACATCTACCTGGACGAGCGCACGGGCCTGGACGTGCTCGAAGCGGCGCGGCGCAAGGACCCCGCGTGCGCAGTCATCCTGATGACCGCGCGCGGCACCATGGAAACCGTCATGGCCGCCACGCGGGGAGGCGCGTTCGACTACATCGCCAAGCCCTTCGAACTCGACCGCATGCTCGAAACCGTGCATCGCGCCGAGGCCAGTCGGACGCCCAGCGAAGAAGAGGTGGATGAAGAAGACCTGCCGCTCAGCGAGATGATCGGCAGTTCGGATGAGATGGTGGAGATTTACAAGGTCGTGGCGCGCGTCGCCCCCACCGATGCCACCGTGCTCATCGAAGGCGAGACCGGAACGGGCAAGGAAATGATCGCCCGCATGGTGCACGCCAACAGCCCGCGCGCCGCGCAGCCATTCGTCCCCGTGGATTGCGCTTCGATCGCTCCGGCGCTGCTCGAAAGCGAGCTGTTCGGCGCCATGAAGGGCGCTTACACCGGCGCCGACCGCGACCGCATCGGTGTGTTCGAAGCCGCCAACAAGGGCACCGTCTTCCTGGACGAAATCGGCGACATCGAGCTCAACTTCCAACTGAAACTCTTGCGGTTCCTGCAAGAGGGTGAGATCCGGCCCGTCGGAGCGGCTCGCGCTCGTTCGATCGACGCCCGCGTGATCGCCGCCACCAACCGCAACCTGCAGAAGATGGTGGACGAGAAGAAGTTCCGCGAGGACCTCTGGTTCCGCCTCAACGTGGTACGCATCACCATGCCGCCCTTGCGCGAGCGTCATGGCGACATTCCGCTGCTGGCTCACTTCTTCCTGAAGCGTTACAACGGGCGCTACAATCAGGACGCCCGGATGATCGACAGCGGCCTCAAGGCCCTGAGCGAATACACATGGCCAGGCAACGTCCGCCAGCTTCAGCACATGATGGAGCGGCTGGTGATCCTGGCTCCCGGAGGCCGCATCGACGCGCTGGCTGTCAACACGGCCATCCAGGCTATGCAGCCCACCGAGCAGGCCGGCGATAGCCTGGCCGAAACCGAGGCCGAACAGATCCGCCGAGTGCTGGCCGCCACCGGAGGCAACAAGAGCCACGCCGCCAAAATCCTGGGCATCGAGCGCAAGACCCTCTACCGCAAGCTGGAACGGCTGAAGGAATAAGCTGGCTCGCTGTTTGACATCGGCTTGGGAGTCGGTCATCGTATGTGTTTACGATGAAAACGCCCGCTCTTGTACTCGTATTGGCTGCCGCGCTCTGCGCGCAGACGACGCCTTGGGTCCGCGAATCGGCCCGCCGCATTCCTATCGCCTATAACGTGGATGTCGTGGTCGTCGGCGGCTCCACAGGTGCAGTTGCCGCCGCTGTTGCCGCTTCTGGCAAAGGCGCCCGGGTCTTCCTGGCCGCGCCGCGCCCGTACCTGGGCGAAGACATGTGCGGAACCATGCGTCTGTGGCTCGAACCCGGCGAGGAGCCGTCCACTCCGCTCGCCAAAGCCTTGTTCGGTGCCGCAGCGGGCAATCCGCGCGGCCCGTTCACGCCCATGCACATCAAGAAGACCCTGGACCAGGCGCTGCTCGACGCCAAGGTCGAGTTCCTCTTCAGCAGTTACGCGACAGACCTGCTGCGCGATGCCAAGGGCGCACCGGCAGGCATCGTAATGGCCAATCGCGCCGGTCGCCAGGCAGTCCTCGCCAAGGTCATCATCGACGCCACGGACCGGGCGAGCGTGGCCCGCATGGCCGGGGCGCGCTATCCAGCCTATCCGGCCGGCGTCGCCGAGTTCCATCGAATCGTCGTAGGTGGCGCGGCGAAAAGCGGGGATGGCTTCACGGCCCGCCCCACGGGTCTCTATTACAGCGGCGAGTTGGCCCCCCCGGTGAAAGGCAAGCCGGCTCCAGGACCGGCGGAAATCGTCGAGTACACCGTGAAGGTTCCCATGGCCGACGGCAGCTTTGCCTCTTTCGCCAGGGCCGAACAGATGGCGCGCGACTTGACTTACTCCGATGGCGAGCAAGCCATCACCGATGAGATCTTCCAGGTTCCGCCCGATCCTGTGCGGGGCGCCGGCGAAGGTTCACTGGGCGCTTTCCGGCCTGCCGGCGTGGAGCGTTTGTTTGTGCTCAGCGGCAGTGCGGACCTTCCGCGCGACCAGGCCGAGCGTCTCCTGCGGCCCGTGGCTTTCATTGAAGCCGGCGCGAAGATCGGCGAGGCGGCGGCCGCACTCGCCGCCAGGACCACGGCGGTAAAGGACGCGCGCGTCGCCGGGCGTGGGATGCCCACCTCGCTTTCGGGTGAAGTCAAGGAGCCGCTTGGTGGAGTCCGGTCCATGGGAACGAACCTGGGTACGGTCGCCTCGCCGGCCCGTACGCTCGACGTGCTCGGGCGCTACGACGTGGTCGTGGTGGGCGGTGGCACGGGCGGCGCTCCGGCCGGCATCGGCGCGGGCCGCGAGGGCGCCAGGACGCTGGTAATCGAATACCAAAACAGCCTGGGCGGAGTAGGCACGCTGGGCCTGATTTCCAACTACTACTACGGCTTCCGCGGGGGATTCACCAAGGAGGTCCCCGGAGCGCGGAACTGGAACCCCATCCACCGCGCTGAATGGTGGCGGCGCACGCTGCGCCAGACGGGCACCGAGATCTGGTTCGGCGTGATCGGCTGCGGCGCCTACGTTGAAGGGAACCGTGTCGCCGGCGTCGTGGTCGCCACGCCGCAGGGGCGAGGCGTGGTGCTAGCCAAGACCGTCATCGATTCGACCGGCAACGCCGACATCGCCGCTTCCGCGGGAGCTAGGACCACTTACACCGATGCCAGTGAAATTGCCCAACAGGGCACAGGCCTGCCGGGGGTGAAACTGGACGCCCGCTACACCAACACCGACTACACCATCACCGACGAAATCGACATGAAGGACGTATGGCACCTCTTGGTTTACGGCAAGAGCAAGTTTGCTTCGGACTTCGATTTCGGCCGCCTTATCGACACCCGCGAGCGGCGTGGCATCGTAGGCGACTACACGATGACCATCCTGGATCAGATGACGGACCGCACATATCCCGACACAATCTCTATCGCGTACTCGAACTTCGATACGCACGGCTACACCGTCGATCCGTATTTCCTGGTTGAACATCCTGAGAAGAAGGGGCACACCATCAACATTCCGTACCGCTGCCTCCTTCCTAAGGGACTGGACGGCATCCTTGTCACCGGCTTGGGCGTCAGCGCGCACAGGGACGCCATCCCCATGATCCGAATGCAGCCGGACGTGCAAAACCAGGGCTATGCCGCCGGGATGGCCGCCGCCTTGGCCGCCCGGGAAGGGCGCGGAACGCGGGCGATCGACATCCGGTCATTGCAGAAAAAGCTCGCCGGTCTGGGCATTGTGCCGGAAAGCGCCCTCACCGCCACGGATTCTTTCCCGTTGCCCAAGGAGCGCATCGCCGAAGCCGTGGCCGGACTGAAGGATATCCCGGCCATCATGACGCAGCCTGAGACCGCCTCCCCTCTGCTGCGCGAGGCTTACCGGTCGGCCGGAACCGAAAAGGACCGGCTTGCGTATGCCCATTTCCTGGCCGTCCTTGGGGATGCCACGGGCTTGGAGACCCTGGCCGCAGCCGTCGAGGCTGCCAGTTGGGATAAGGGATGGAACTATCGGGGCATGGGCCAATTCGGAGCCGCGCTGAGCCGTGTGGACGGCTGGATCGTCGCGTTGGGCAGGACCCGCGACCGGCGCGCGCTGCCGGTCATCCTGAAGAAACTGGCGCAACTGGACGAAGCGAGTGAATTTTCGCACCACCGGGCCGTGGCCCTGGCTCTCGAATCGATTGGCGACGCCTCGGCGGCGGAACCTATCGCCCGTCTGCTCGGCAAGCCGGGAATGCGGGGGCGCGTTATCGACAAGGTCGAAACCGCTCGCCAGGAAACAGGCGCCGACACCAACGACACCCAGGCCCGGGCGCTGTCGTTACGCGAGTTGGCGTGGGGAAGAGCGCTTTTCCGCTGCGGCGACCACGACGGTTTGGGGCGCAAGATCCTTACAGAGTACACCCGCGATCTTCGAGGTCATCTCGCCCGGCATGCCCTGGCCGTGCTGGAGTCCGCAAAGTGAGACCGAAGAAAAGGAAAAGATGGGTAACTTCGCACTCGGCTATTGCGTCTCCCTCAGCGACATGGCATAATTCAGTTCGATCTTGTCAGTGGTCTTAATAGCGTAGCTCGATAGGTCTCATAAGAAGTAGATGGCGTAAGCACATCAAAAAGGAGGTTTGAGACTCATGTTCGAAAGCCTCGATGACCAGATGAAGAGCGATATGGCTGCGGGCAGCTCCAAGAAGGAGCGGATTCTCTGCTGGGTTGCGGCCATAGCGGCGACCGTGCTTGTGCTCGGCGGTCTCTACTTGGGCGTGAAGATGCTCGAATGAGGTCAGTCGGCCGTCGTTTGGCCATTTAACGAAGCGGGACCGATGAGTTCCATGACGCGCATCACGTGACCTGCATAAGCGGGAGAGGGGTTGTATGTGCGCAATATGGCCTTCAACCCCTTATGCCGGTAACAACCCGCATTCTTCAGCCGCTCGGCCACGTGGTGAATGCCGGCCCTTACGCTGGTAAAGGTCTTGCGTGAAGATCCCCACCCCATAATGTTGTTATTGCGGTACGCTTTGCCGCCGGTGGATTCCACAAATGCGATGCTCGGGAGCAGCCGCCAGTCCAGACCGTGCCGGTCCGAGGCTACCAGAAAATCCTCCGCCAGCGCGCGGGCGGGGCAATCGCGGTCACCGAAGAACTTCTCAAGGGACGCCCGGCGTGGATCGTTGCGGTAAGGCGAGGTCGGAATGCGCTGATCGGGGATAATTGCCGGCGCGATCAGCAATGCCGTCAACAACCCGCCTCCAACAGCGAGAGATGTATTCAATCCCGTTTTCCTTTCGTCGAATTACCCAGATACTGATCATCGCCGCCGTGGGCGACATGGTAAAACTTTGGAAGAGAGCCCGAACCGTCCGGGGCCGGGTCAAAAACAGCTAGGCCCCCATTATACCAGACAGTCAAGCCCCTCCCCAGCCAATCACCCTACTGTTGGTGGGGTATGTTACCAAAGGAAGCGGGTGCAGGTTCTATTACGATGGGGCCTGCGCCGGGCTGCGTGAGGATCGGCGCAAGCCTGTTACTCGTTTCTGGAGGGTGGTGCTAGTTTGCGCGCTTGGCCGTCATCTGGGTTGTGCGCTCGCCTCCCTCTCGTTGGACAGTGAACTGGATCTCATCGCCGGCGACCTTGCCTTTGTACAGCATTTTGAACTCGCGATCGCCGAAGGAGACCTTTACTGCGAACGAGATCTCGTCACCGGTGACTTTGCCTTCGGAGATCTCCCGGTCCCCTCCGCGGCCGGATACGGTTCCGGTGAGCTTCTCGCCGTCCACCTTGAAGTTGAATGTGGTCTCGCGGGCCTTGCCGTCGCGACCCTGCGAGGTGCCTACCCATTTGCCGCTCACGTCGGCGGCCAATGCCGTCACAACGAAGAGCGCCAGAAGCGCCGACAAGCCGAGAACAATTCGCATTTTCATGTTGATCCTTCCGAGTTGGACATCTACCCGTAGTAATGATGAAGCCACAGGCGTAAACGTTACACCGCCCGGAAGAAAACACCCCTAGTTGCGGAATCCGGCTTGTGCGGGTGAGCATAGCCATATGCGACTGTGCACATGCTTGCTCCTCTTTGCCCTCACCACGATCGCTCCGGGCCGCACCCTCGTTGTCTCGCCGGACGGTCCCCTGAAGAGCCTGACCGAAGCTCGCGATGCGATCCGGGCTTTTCGCAAGCAGGGCGTGAACGAAGCGTTCACGGTGCAGGTCCGCCGCGGCACCTACCATCTGAGTGAACCGTTCGTGCTGGAGCCGGAGGACTCGGGTTCGGCCGGGCAGCCCGTCGTGTACGAAGCCTACCCTGGGGAGCGCCCGTTGATCAGCGGAGGGCGTCTGCTGAATGGCGCGCTCGATGCCAAGGGCCGCCTCTGGTCGGCTAAGGTCCCTCCGGACACGAACTTCCACCAGTTGTTCGTAGGGGGCCGGCGTGTCCGGCGGGCCCGCACACCGAATAACGGATTTTTCCGCGCGGAAGGGCCCAGTAGCCAGGACAAGCCTTACCGGCTCAAGTTCCGGGGCGGGGATGTGAAGCCGGAATGGGCCGCGTCCGGCGGCGTCGAAGCCATCATCCTGCTCTCGTGGGCCGAATTGCGAATGCCCGTTGTGAGCGTCGACCGGCAAACCGGGGTTGCCGTGATGGCCGGTGATCCGTGGCCGTCCAACCAGGAAATGGACGCACGCTATTACATCGAAAACGCCCCCGATGCGCTGGATGAGGCGGGCGAGTGGTACCTGGACCGGAAGACTGGCACAGTGTCTTTCCGCCCCGCTCCCAGTGAGAATGTCCTGGCGGAGGAAGTGATTGCACCCGCGCTCAATCAACTGGTCCGGCTGGCCGGCCAGCCTGAACAGGGCCGCTACGTCCGGCACGTTGTCTTTCGCGGTCTGGAGTTTTCCTATTCAGATTGGAACATGGGGCCCAAAGGCGTGGTCGAGCCGCAGGCCAGCGTCGGCATTGAAGCTGCTTTCGAAGCCGTGGGCGCCGAGGAGTGTGCCGTTGAACGGTGCGTCTTCAGCCGCCTGGGCAATTACGCCATCGAGTTCGGGCGGGGATCCCGCCGCAATCGCATCGTGGGCAACGAAATTCGGGACATCGGAGCGGGCGGAATCAAGATAGGCGAAACCCGCATACGCGAGGACGAGCGGGAACGGAACTTCGAAAACATCGTGACCGACAATCACGTCCACGATCTAGGCCTTGTGTTTCCGTCCGCCGTGGGCATCCTGGTTTTGCAGAGCAGCCGCAATACTGTTTCCCACAATCACATACACGACCTTTTCTACACGGCCATTTCGGTGGGCTGGACCTGGGGCTACGCGCCGAACCAGTGCAACGGGAACCTGATCGAATACAACCACTTGCACCACATAGGCCGGGAGATGCTGAGCGACATGGGGGCCATTTACACTCTCGGCGTGCAGCCCGGAACACGCATACGCTACAACCTGATCCACGACGTCCGCTCGTTCACCTACGGCGGGTGGGGAATCTATCCTGACGAAGGGTCCAGCGAAATGCTCATCGAGAACAACGTCGTGTACCGGGCCAAGAGCGCCGGGTTCCACCAGCACTACGGGCGCGAGAACATCGTGCACAACAACATCTTCGCTTTCAACGACGAGTACCAGTTGATGCGCACACGCCTGGAGCCGCACGTGTCGTTCACCTTCGAGAACAACATCGTGATCTTCGATTCCGGCCGCCTGCTGGGCACCCGCTGGGACGATGCGAAGTTCGTGATGAAGAACAACGTTTACTGGGACACGCGCGGCGGCCACATCGACTTCGCCAAGGAGAACTGGGACCAGTGGCGCGCGCGAGGTATGGACGCCGGGTCGGTGATTGCCGACCCGCTGTTTGTCAACGCCGCCGGCTACGATTTCCGGCTGCGTCCGGACTCGCCCGCGCTCAAGCTGGGTTTCCGGCCCATCGACCTGACCGGCGTGGGGCCGCGTTATTGAACGCCACCAGGCTTCAGTTCGCTGCGTTCTGCGCGCGCTCGGACTCCCGCGCCCACCGCGCGGACCACTCCGCGCCGGCCAGGACTACCATGGCAGCGATGGTGCTCCACAGGACGATACTCGCCGAGTAGTAGAACGGGCCGACTTCAAGGAACAGTTTCCTGCGCATGTAGGGCCAAGTCACCAGGTTGATATACTTCAGCACCTCGAGCACCAGTCCCACGCAGATGGCCACCGGCACCACCCGCATGGGTTGGACCTTCCGGTTCGGAAGCAGCCAGTAGACCAGGAAGATGACCAGCATCATCATGGGCAGTGCGGCCAGTTTGAAAAACAGAAGCGTCGCGGACACGGGCAGGCTCTGCCCGGCGGGCATCATGGTGGACCAGAAGTCCCGGTTGAGCGCGGTCAGAAGAGTGGAGGCCAGAGCCAATGCGCCGCAAGCGAAAATCAGGCCAAGGCTCACAACCTGGTTGTGGACGTAACTGCGGTTCTTGGTCACCCCCCAGGCGCGGTTCAGCGCCACCTCCAGCGGCTCGAAAATGCCGTTGGCGGTGAAAAGCAGCATGAGCATGGATATCACCTGGAATTGCCCGCGGCCTTGCACCAACACTTTCACGTTGTACCGGATAAACTCGCCGAGCGATTCCGGGAAATAGTCCTTGAGGCCGATCAGAATGGCGTCTGCCGCCGAGGGCCAGTGGAACACGTTCTCGCACAGGGTCACGATAACGATGAGGAAAGGAAAAAAACTGAGCAGCACGTTGGCTGCTATCGAAAACGCATAGACGTGCACCTCGGTTTGAATGAGGTAGCGCAGGGTAGGACGCACATCACGAGCCAGCCGCCCCAGGATATTTGCCGGGGGCGGCGAAATCAGGGTCTCCACACTTCTATGATATGACCGAGGGCGTCACTCCTGCGGCTCGTCCCCGGGCGGCGTCTTATGCTTCGGCTTCTTGCGCAGCATCTTCGGAACGATGACCCGGACGCCGGGAACCGTGCCCACACGCTCGCGTGCAATGGCGCGCACATCTTTGTCACGATCATACTTTTTCCGTTTTGGCATTTTTGCGGATCCTCGCGACCCGGTTCACCGGCGGGCTTCGCTTGACTCCCTTTCAAAGGCACCCCTACAATGAGTATGTATAAAAGGAGGCCGTATGAGGTCTATTGGCTTGCCTGAGCTTCTGATCATTTTGGGAATCGCGGTCCTGCTCTTCGGCGGGCGAAAGATTCCTGAAGTGGCGAAGGGTTTGGGTGAAGGCATCCGCAACTTCAAGAACGCCCTCAAAGGCGAAGACAAGACCGAAGAAAAGAAGCAGGCATAGGCTTCCTGGCCCGCCCGCACCTCAGGGCGGCTGTCCTATCGGTATTCTGAAAGAAGAACCCCGCGATCACTCGCGGGGTTTCAATTTTTCAGACTTCGTTGTTTGTTCCTTATTTCTTTTTCGGCGGTACGATCGCATCCTTGACGGCCTTGGCGACGCGGAACTTCACGACTTTCTTGGCAGGGATCTTGATCGCTTCGCCGGTTGCCGGGTTGCGCCCCATACGGGCCTTGCGCTCCACGCGTACCAGGCGTCCCAAACCGGGCAGCACGAACACGCCGGTCTTCTTGGTTTCGGCCACCGCGATGGCGGCATAGTTGGTGACGAACGCCTTGGCGACCTTATTGCTTACCTCGAGGCCTTCGGCGAGCTTCTTCACCAGTTGAGACTGAGTCATTCCTCTTAACCTCCTTAAACGGTTCTCCCATTCGGGTTACGAAGCACTCGCGCCCGAAAGCTGCCAGCTCGATTGAAACATATCCGGGCGAAAATGTTCCGAGCCCATATCGCAACCTCATCATAAGGGATGCCACGCGAGATGTAAAGAGGAAATTGCGTGGAAGGCCCATTTTTAGGGGCTTTTTTGGCATCAATGTCCTCCGGACCCTCTAAAAACAGGCTGTCCGGGCGGCAAAGCCCCGTCTGGCCTCACGCCACCGCTGTTTCCGGCGGGTTTTGCAGGCCAACCAGGCCCAGACGGGAGCGAAGTTCGGCATCGAGTTTGTCGCGCACGCCGGGATTCTCGCGCAGGAAGTTGCGCGCGTTTTCCCGGCCCTGTCCGATGCGCTCGCCCCCGTCGCTGTACCAGGACCCGCTCTTGTCAATCAAGCCCTGTGCGGCGGCGAGATCGAGCAGGTCGCCCTCGCGGGAGATACCCTCCCCGTAAAGCAGGTCGAACTCGGCCTCGCGGAACGGCGCCGCGACCTTGTTCTTCACTACCTTCACTTTTACCCGGTAGCCGATCGCCTTCTCGCCGTCCTTGATGGCTGCCAGGCGGCGCACTTCGGTGCGCACGCTCGAATAGAACTTCAAGGCGCGCCCCCCGGTCGTGGTTTCGGGGTGGCCGAACATCCCGCCGCTCTTCTCCCGGAGCGGGTTGAGGAAGC
>CAYLLB010000061.1:0-25457 GCA_964384215.1 uncultured Solibacteraceae bacterium
CCAGGTACCCCCGAAAACACCGCCGACAAAAACACCGCCGCCGCCCCCCTTGCGGGGGTGCCGCCGCAGTGAAATTCAATCTTTCAACTTACAGGAACTTACAGACCCTTGCTGGCCATGTACTGGATCAGGTCGATCACGCGGCAGGAATAACCCCACTCGTTGTCGTACCAGCTAACGATCTTCGCGAAGTTGCCGTCTATCACCTTGGTCAGCAAGCCGTCGACGATCGAGCTATTGGAGTTGCGCAGCATGTCGCTCGAAACCACCGGATCCGTCGTGAACTGCAAAATACCCTTCAGTTCGCCCTCGGCGGCGGTCTTCAGCGCAGCGTTGATTTCCTCGGCCGTGGTCTGCTTCTTCAGGATCGCCACCAGGTCCACTACCGACACGTCCGGCGTGGGCACGCGCATGGCATAACCGTCCAGCTTGCCCTTGAGTTCCGGCATCACCAAACCGATCGCCTTCGCGGCGCCGGTGGAGGTCGGGATCATGTTGATCGCGGCAGCGCGGGCGCGGCGCAGGTCCTTGTGCGGGAAGTCCAGCACCTTCTGATCGTTGGTATAGCTGTGGATCGTGGTCATCGAGCCCTTCTCAACTCCGAAGGTCTCGTGCAGCACCTTCACGAACGGAGCCAGGCAATTGGTGGTGCAGCTAGCATTGGAAACCACGTTGTGCTTGGCAGGATCGTAAAGCTTATTGTTGACGCCCATCACGATGGTGATGTCTTCGTTCTTGGCCGGAGCCGAGATGATGACCTTCTTCACCGTGCCCTGGATGTGCTTCTTGGCTTCGTTGGCGTCGGTGAACCTACCGGTCGATTCGACGACAAGCTGCGCTCCGAGCGAACTGAAATCGATTTCCGCTGGATCCTTCGTCGCGAACACCTTGACCTGCTTGCCATCCACGGAAATAAAATCCTGACCGGCCTTCACATCATTGGCCAGGGGGCCCAATACGGAGTCGTACTTGAGCAGGTGCGCCAGTGTCTTGGTGTCGGTCAAATCGTTGGTCGCCACGATCTCGATATTGGGGTTGCCGATCGCGGCGCGAAACACGTTGCGGCCAATGCGGCCGAAGCCGTTGATCGCGACTTTAATAGCCATCGTCCAGAAATCTCCTTTGGTTTCGGAATCTACCTGAATTTATACCAGTCGGTATCTCTTTCATGATATCAAAGCGCCCGTTTACTGGCGATTGGAAGCCGTCAGGTGCTGCTTCACAAACTCGAGCGCGTCGGGCACATAGATGGCGCTCAGCGTGTGACCTTTGTCGTACCAGATCAGTTTTGTCGTGGGGCCCTCGATGTATTCATGGTAGGAGGCCTCCACTCTGGCGGCATCATAAAGCTCGTCCTTGCGGCCCATGAGCATGAGGAAATTTCTGCCGCGCACGCCCCAACTGTAATCGATGGGCGAAGCGACGCCGTAGCCCGGGCTGTATAGCGGCGGCACACAAGCCACCGCCACGCGGATCCGCGGCTCCACCGATAACAGGTAGAAGGAGTCCATGCCGCCCATGCTGTAGCCCACCAGACCGATGCGCGACATGTCGATGTCGCCGCGCGCTGCGAGATAGTCCAACCCGCGCTGGTAGTCCTTCACGGTTTGGACGCTGATTTCGGCGTACGTGAAGTAATTCTGGCGTGGTGGAGCGTTGGGATCGCTGAAGGGATTCACGTGCTGGTAGTCGATCTCTGCGTTTCGTTCTCCGTGCGTGGCCGCATCCAGCGCCATCACGGCGTAACCTGCACCCAGCAGCGCCTTCCGCATTTCCCCGCCGCTGTGGTTGTTGCCGTCCACATACCAGGCTTCCTTCGACCCTGACCACCCGTGAAGCAGCATCACGAGCGGGTAAGGCTTCGCGGCCGTCTTCGGAAACTCCAGGTAACCCGGCACAAGGAACCCCTGCGCGCCGCGGAAGACGATCTTCTCCCGCAGCGTACCGGAACTATCCCACTGGCGCACCACGCGTGCGTCCAGGGGAATTCTTTTCTCGGCGACGTAAAATCCGAGCCGCGCGCGAAACGCCTCCTCGCTGATGCGCGGGTACGGCGTTTGCGTCACCAGCCCGGCGCAAAGAATTAGACTGAACGGGTACAGCAACATAATACACTTCATGAGCTTTAGTCGCTATCCTGTTGATTTCCCGCTAGATCGGTGGGTTTGGCGGCTTCACGGTTTCGCCTCCCAGCCCGGCGTAGGCTTCCTTGACGCGCACCACCTTGCTGCCGCGGAAGGTCACGAAAGTGACGCGCCCGGGCGGCGTGCCGTAAATCCAGTCTTCCAATTCTTCGCCATCCTTGGTTTCGCGCACCTTGCTGCGGGGCTTGCCCATGGCGAGCAGCACCTGCTCGCGGTCCATGCCTTCGATGGCGCGCTGCTCCTTGATGGCTTTCTTGATCGGCGGAGGCAGTGTCTCCACGTACTGCTCAGTCACACTGTGCTTTTCAAAATCGAGCACGGGCGCGAGAAACTTCTTGATCTCGGCGGCCTTCATGGCGGGAATGGGCTTATGAAACAGCAGTGCGACCGTGGTGCCGCCGGGCGCCGCCGTATACGGACCGCCCACACGGCTCATGCCTACGTTTGAGCCGATTTGGACATTCTGGTACCACTTGCGGCCGCCTTTGAATCCGCCATTGATATCCAGTACCAGCCGGTCGTCATCGATGGTCACCTTGGTGACCTGGACCAGGTCGCCTTTCCTTGCGGCCGGACCGTGCTCCCGTTCTGTGGCGTCCCATACCGCCTTGTCGAACTTTCCGTCCAGTTCGATGTTGAGTGCCTTCTTCGAGCGCGGCAACGGCACTTTGGCTGTGGCGAATTCGGCCGTCAGGCCACGAATGATCTCGACGCGCTCCTCGATGTTGAGTTTCTCGCCGCATCGCGAGGGGACGGTCAACAAGAGGCACCCGGCGGCAAGCGTGGCCAGCGCTCGCATCACTCCACCTCGTCTTCGTCCGCAGGGACCAGCGGCGGGTGCTGTTTCAAAACCGGGGCCTTGGCCAGGGCCACAAACAGAAGCAACACCGCCAAGGAAGTAAACAGGCTTGCTTCCGGACCATACTCGCCGCCGCTCCAGAGCGGACCAGTGTGCCATCGTATTCGGTACCCCGTTAGCCCCATTGTAAACCCGCTCAAATTGGCGCCGAACAGCGGCAGGACCCAGTTCCAGCCGAAGTGCAGTCCGATGGGCAGCCATAGATCCCCGGCACGCAGGAACGCGTAGCCTAGTAGCACGCCCCACAAGACCGTATTGAGGAATCCGAGCGCGGAAACGTTCAGATTGTCCAGATGCGCCAGGCCGAACACAATCGCCACCGGTAGCACGGTGGCGTACGCCCCCAGTGGGCCGAGCAGCACCTGGAATCCGTAACCGCGGAATAACATCTCTTCCCCGAACGCCCCGAACAGGAGCATTACCGTGGTGAAGAGGATCATGCGCCATTGCGGCTCGTTGCCGGGGATCGACTCCAGGTGCGCAAGTCCGAACAGGAGCGGAAGTCCGGCCACCGCATAGGCCGCCAACATCCCGCCCAGGATACCGATGAGCGCGTTCCGGCGCGAGGCGCGGCTCCAGTTCAGGCCGATGGTGGTGAGGCGGGCGCGCTCGTAAATGCGCAGCGAAAGCACATTGGCCACAAGGGCAGCCAGGAAAACGCTGAGCACCGCGGCTGCAAAGCGGCCCGCCAAAGGAAACAGCACAATCCCAAACAGGCGCATACCGAACAAGCACGTCAAAACGTACACACCCACTTTCAGGATGACGTTCAGCCGCGCCTGTAAGGGTGAATCGGGCATCAAACGGCCGCGGATCTTAGGACAACTTCGCCAGCCGCGCGTTCACTTCGGCGGAGAACCGGCGGATGTGCTGCTCGAGAAAGTCGGCGGGATTGATGGACGCATCCCGGACGAGCGGCGTCAGATCCATGCCGAAGTTCAGCATCTCGGCGGTGTCGACCGCATGGCTCTGGAAATAGGTGGCGTGTGCCCGGCGGCGGGCCTGCGTCGCCAGATCGTAGCGCTTGCCGCCGGCGATCTGCGAATCGAACACGCCGAGAATCGCCGCCGCTATGTTCTGGTGCTCGTCAAGTTGGAAGACCACCTTGTCGGAATCGGTCATCCAATCCAGATCGCGCCACACCTCGCAGCCGTACAGTTTCTTCGGCCGCGCCTCTTCAGGCAAGGACCGGATGGCCGCGATAACCCGCAGCGCTGTGGCCACGTGAGTATCGTGCTTGTCGGCTAGGTTGTGCGTATAGATAACTTCGGGCCGGGCCGCGTTGATGAGCGCCGCAAGGTCGTCCTTAGGGCCGGCTTCGGCCGCATTTTTCACGGCGGAACTCGGATAGTCCAGGAAGGCCACCGCGGTGTATTCGCCCACATAGGCCGCCTTCTTCTGCTCGACACGGCGCACCTTGCGCATCTCCAGGTCGGTGTACTTGGCGTACAAACCGTCTCGCGGACTCCCTGCCCCGTCGGTCACGATGGCGGCCAGGAACCACTTGTCGCTCTGTCCGAAACCGGCCATGACCCCTTCGGTGGCCATGATCTCGATGTCATCCTGATGGGCCGAAACGGCCATGTGCGTGGTACGGGCGAGCGCGGCATCCACCGCCGTACCGTCCGGCACGAAAATCTCGCTTGTCGACTGCTTCAGTTTCATCACTTGTTCTCCTTGGAAATGCGCGGCAGGCTCGCGGCGGCGATGGACTGTCCGACGCGACGGCTCTTTTCGTCCGGCAAGGCAATGAAGAACTTGTCAGCCATCGCCGGAAACTCTTCGCGCAAAACTTGTTTGGCGCGCTCGACCATGATGTCCCCGCCGGGGCCCGTGGTCACTCGGCCGAGCACAAGCACGTGCTTGAGCTCATAGAAATCCGCGTAGTGAGCGATGCCGTAACCGAGGTAGGTCCCGATGGTCTCGTAAACCTGCTTTGCGAGCGCATCGCCCGCGCGCATCTTCTCTTGCAGAACCACCAGCTTCTCGGGCAGGCTGAGTCCGGCAGGGAACTCCATACCCGCGCCCGTAGCCACCCGGTTGGCTCCCACCTGTGAGAAATACTGCACGCCGCAACCGGCGTCGCCGGACCACTCGTCAACGGGCCCGTTCTCCCGGTAATCTACCGGCACGAACGCAAGCTCGTTCAACCAACCCGTGATGTTGCCCGAATGATCCACGTAACCTGCCGCCTGGCTCGATCCGAGCGCGATGCCAAGCACCGGGTTATCGCCGATGGACATCGAGCCCGCCAAGGCCGTCACTTCACCGTCGTTCACCACTTCGAGCGGCACGCCCAACTCGTCGCGAATGCGCAGGAACATGCCCGCGATCTTTTCCTCGAAGGCCTTTTTCGGCACCCCGCGGAACAGCGACGCCACGCGCGCACGGTTGTTGATGTACACGCCGGCGGAGCTGCCACCTACAGCGTCCAACCGCGGCATCTTCGATGCGGCACGGCGGATGGAATCGAGAACGCCCTGGTAGTGGTATTCCGGATCGCTCTGGTTGCGCGGATCCCAAACCACTTCCTCACTGTAAATGGCCTCGCCGTTCACGACAGCGCTGGCCTTGCGATCGCTTGCGCCCAAGTCGAAACCGACGCGGCAGCCGTCCAGGTTGCGCCCTAGCGGCGTCGTGGATTCCTTCTCGGCGGGCACCTTGTCCGCACTGGTCACTACGACCGTGAACGGATGCTCGTAGACACCGCCCATGAATTCGGCATCGAAGGCGCGCGCGCCGCCCGGAGCGTAAGCCGCCTTGATGTATTCGCCAATAGCCGCCGGACCGCCGACGTAAACCTTCCATCCGCCGCGCTGCCACAACAAGAACTTAACGATGCGTTCTATATAACGCTGGCTCAACGCGACCGAGCGGCTGTCGCCGGTGATCACCTGCGTCGAAAACGTGGACACGGAGCCGTCCGCGCGTTCGAGCGCCAGTCTCAGCGGGACGCCGCCCGGAGCGCAGAGTTTGCGGAACTCGCGATTAAAAAGAGAGGCCGGTACGAAACCCTTGTCCAGAGGCGGGGCCACGCGCATGGAGATGGGGAGTGTGAGGTCTGACATATAAAATTCAATTTTAGCCCTTTTACGACGGTGTCAGCGGAGCCCCACCTGACTGCTATCATGGGCCGTATGTGGCGTAACAGCTTGGGCGTGGTCGCGGGCATGCTGGGTTGTCTTGGACTCGCAGCCGAAACCAGTACATTGCGCCCTACCATGGGTGCGATCCGTTGGGACGCCTGGCATGGACAGCGCGGAGGACCCGGCCGAGCCGTCGAGCGATCGCTCGGGCCGAGCCAATGGCACTACCGTCTACCCTTCTTCGCCAAGGTTTTATCGCCGTCGGCGGTCAGCATCGACGGCAGCTCGCCGGAAGTGATGGATCGTGAGATCGCCTATGCGGCCAAAGCCGGCATCGACTATTGGGCCTTCGTGACGTACGACGCCAAGGATCCGATGAGCCTCGGCCTGGCGAATTATCTCAAGAGTCGGCGCAAACGCGGCCTGCGTTTCTGCCTGATATCAGAGCAGCAACGGTGGGGCGGCCCGGACACTTACGAAGGCCATACCCGCCGTTTGGTCGCGCTCATGCGTATGCCTTCCTACCTGCGCGTCGCAGGCGCCCGCCCGCTGTTGTACCTGGGCTTCATCAGCGACGAAACCACGGCCTCGCGCTGGGGCGGTATCCAGGGCTTTCGGAAAGCCGTGGACGACATGCGCCGCCTGGCGCGCGAAAGTGGCGCCGGTGACCCCTACATCGCGATCATGGACCCCGTCGCGACACGTGCCGCCATGCTGCGCCGCCAGTTAGGTGCGGATGCGGTGAGCGCCTATGCCGTCCAGGGTGGCGACGCGCGTGCCCCTTATTCGAAGCTAGCCGCTTACGCCCGCCGCTTCTGGGACGATTGTGCCTCGACAGGCTCCGCGGTTATCCCCATCGCCATGAGCGGCTGGGATCGTCGACCCCGAGTGGAAAGGCCCGTACCATGGGAAACGTGGCAAGAGCCCGGCGCAGGTTTGGATGTGTACTATCAGGCGCCTACGCCCGCCGAATTAGCGAGCCATGTCGAGGAAGCGTTCCGTTGGATCGACCAGCATCCTCAGGCATCGCCTGCGCGCACGGCTCTCGTCTATGCGTGGAACGAAAACGATGAAGGCGGCTGGCTGGTGCCAACGCTCGGCGAAGGCACCAAACGCCTCGACGCGCTGCGCCATCTGCTCCGGCCGGCCCGCTGATGCAACGCGCTTACTGCGCCTTCACCCAGGTGGCGATGTCGTCGATAACTTCGGTGTCCATGCGCCCGGGCCGCATGTATTCGGCCGGCAGGCTCTTGCCCTCGCCCGCGATGAACAGGTGATTCAGCTTCGGGTAGGTCTTGAACAATACGTTCTTGCGGTCGCCGAGCGCCGTCTTCCAGCCGTTGAAGTCCTCCATCGTAACCTGGTAATCGCGCTCGCCTTGCAGAATCAACATTGGCTGCTTCAACTGTTTGGCCATCTCGGCAGGCTTGTATGCACGCAGATCCAGCCAGTACTCGGCGGGGATAGCCAGCGGCAGATCCCTGGCGGACGTGCTCGCCGACAACTTCGGATCCTTCACCGCCGCCACCTTTGCCTTCATGGCGTTTAGCGTCTCGTCTTTCTTGGCTTGCGGCATGGAGGGCTCGTTCGACAGAATGTAGGTCATTTGCTGGATGATCGCGTCTTCCATGGGGCGCGTCGAACCCGCCAGCATGATGAATCCTCGAATGGCCGGATCCGCGGCCCCGATCCTCGGAATGGCCATGCCACCCAGGCTGTGGCCGAGCACGAAAATCCGCTTGGCATCGATGCCTTGGGTCTTCTTGAGTAGCGCTACCGCAGCCACGGCGTCATCGACGGTTTCTTCCTTTAGCGTAATGGAGCCGCCCGCAGTCGAGCGGTTAGGGTATTCCTTGGTGCGCTTGACGTAGCGCAGCACGGCGACGCCCCGCGAAGCTAGACCGTAAGCCAGATCGCGGAACGGCTTGTTGGCGAAAATCGTCTCATCCTGATCCTGCGGACCGGAGCCATGCACCAGGACCACCGCCGGGAAGGGTCCGCCAGTGGCGGGCGTCGAAAGCGTCGCTGGCAACGGCCAGTCACCCGCATCCACCACGAGTTCGCTCTCCTTCACGTTGTCCGGCTTCGGCACCACAACCGTGCCCGGCACCATGCGCACTCCCACCATCCCGCCGGAGCTGTTGAAAGTAAAACGAAAATCCATAGGCGAACGCTGGAACTCGCAGTTCACGATCACCAACTCATTCAGGCCAGCCGGTTCGTGCTTCGCCCCGACCTGCTTCTGATAAGTGCCGAACTGTGCCGGCAGCATCTTCCACACCTTGGCGAGCTGCTGGGCCGTGAGCAACTTCTGGATGGAGGCGTCCAGCATCTTGTTGGCTCCGTCGAAGTCCTCCTTCGCCATCAAGTCGACGAAGGCCTTGCCGCGGGCTATCAATTCCTCCGGCTTTACGTTCTGCCCCAGCGCGGGGCACGTGCACACCAGGCAGGCAGCCAATAAGAATGCGAAAAATCTGCTCATAATTCCGAACATACCACGCACCGCCGGACATTGTAGAATATTGCAGGAATCGATACCTTGCGGAGAGAATGCCCATGAAGCGCATTTATGTCCTCATCAGCCTGGCGGCCTTGGCCGGGCTTCTGACTGTTTTCGGCGTCGCCGCTAGGGAGACGCCAGCTTCGCCAGCCGATCCTCTGGTCGCTGGCTTCCGCAAGACCACCGTGGCCAGTGTCGCCGACGCCGTGGACCAAGTGGTTGGAGAACGCGGATTCCTTTCGCACGATATGAGGCCGCGCGTGGGAGATCAGCTCGTTGGCCGCGCCATTACGGCGCTCGTCAGACCAGCACCACCCGAGAAGGCAACCGCGCAGCTCAGCGCCAAACATACTGTCGGGCTCATTGACAACGCCAAGCCCGGTGAGGTCGCGGTGATCGTCATCGAGGACGGGTTGGACGTGGCGGGCATCGGCGGGCTGATGGCCACCACGGCGAAGGCGCGGAATTTGGCGGGAGTAGTCGTCGATGGCGGAATTCGAGATGTGGCGGAAATCCGATCGCTCGGGTTGACCGTCTTTTCGCGAAGCATCACTTCGTCCACGACGGTCGGCCGTTACGCGAGCGTCTCCAACCAGACGCCGGTTAACTGCGCGGGTGTCGTAGTGAAGCCTGGCGACATCATCGTGGGGAGTGAAGACGGCGTGGTTCGCGTGCCGCAGGAGAAAGCCGCCGAGGTACTGAAACGCGCCCAGGAGATGGACGAGCGGGAGACGAAGATGGTTCCTTACATCCTGAAGTTCAAGTCGCTCACGAAGGTTGTGCAGATGTTCAACCGCATATGACACTCAGGCGCTTCACCTACGACTGCCCCGGGAACTGCTAGGTTATTGACTAGCTAAACATTTCCGGGCTGAACGTCGATAGTGGGGTTATGGAAGAAAGGCGCGCCCAACCGAGAATGCTTTGCGCGGACCTGGTACGAGTTCACTTCCGGGACAAGTCCGGGCGTGAGAAAACCAAGGTCGCCAACCTGGAGGATATTTCTCTGGGCGGCGCCTGCCTGCAGCTTGATGATCCCTTACCCAAGGAGACGAATCTCCGCATCGCCCATCCAAAGGGCGAGTTCCGGGGCCGCGTGCGATACTGCATTTACCGCGATATCGGTTACTTCATCGGCGTGGAGTTTGAGCCCGGATGCAAGTGGTCGCGCCGCCTGTACAAGCCGGAGCACATTCTGGACCTGAGGCAACTGGTCAACCGCTCCATGAAACGGGCCGAGAAGCAAGCGGCCGCCGCCAATCAAGCTCAATAGTTGAGCAGCCAGCGAGCCTTCTCGAGCACTTTTTCCACGCTCGGTAGGAAAGCTCTCTCCAGCGGTGGGCTGAAGGGGATCGGCGTATCCGCCGCTGCCACCCGCACCACGGGGCCATCCAGGCAGTCGAATACGTGCTCGGTGATACGAGCCGCGATCTCGGCCCCGATTCCACAAGTCAACGTATCCTCATGCAAAACAATGGCCTTGGAAGTCTTGCGGACACTCTCCAGGATGGCTTCCTCGTCGAATGGGTAGACGGTGCGAAGATCGATGATCTCCACCGAATAGCCTTCTTTTTCGAGTTGAGCGGCGGCGTCTGCGGCCATATAAACCGTGGCGCCGTACGTGATGATGGAAAGGTCGCTACCCTCGCGGAAAATGGCCGCCTTGCCGATCGGAACCGTGTAATCGCCGTCGGGCACCTGACCTTTGATCTTCCGGTACAGAGCCTTGTTCTCGAAAAACAGCACCGGATCGTTGTCGCGGATGGCGGACTTGATGAGTCCCTTAGCATCGGGGGCCGTGGCCGGAATAACCACCTTCAACCCGGGCACGCGGGCGAACCACGCTTCGGGATTCTGCGAGTGGAATGGGCCGGCGTGAATGTCCCCGCCGCTCGGAGCGCGCACGACCATGGGAACAGGCGCGTTCCAGCGGTAACGGCACTTGGCGGCGAAGTTCACGATCTGGTCGAAGCAGCAGGTGATGAAATCGGAGAACTGCATCTCGGCCACCGGCCGTAACCCCATGAGCGCCGCGCCAATGGCGGCCCCCGCGATGCCCGACTCGCACACCGGCGTATCCACCACGCGCCGCTCGCCGAAGCGCTCGATCATGCCCGCAGTCACCTTAAACGCGCCGCCGTACACTCCGATGTCCTCCCCGATCAGGAAGACGTCCGGATCGCGCTCCATCTCTTCAGCGATGCCCTGACGGATACCCTCGAGAAAAGTGATTTCCATAACTTACTCGTTCCAGGCAAAACCGCAGGGCTCTTCATAGACGTTGCGGGAAAGCTCCGATGGATCCGGGTAGGGCTGTTTCTCAGCCCAAGCGACGGCCTCTTCGATCTCGCGCAGTACGCCCGCCGCAATCGAATCTATGACCTGCGCGTCAGCCCAGCCGTTCTCGAGCATCTTGCGCCGCAGTTGGTCGATCGGATCTTTGCGTCCCCACTCCTCGAACAAATGCTTGGGGACGTAGTCGCCATTGTCGTGTGCCGCGTGCCCCGACATACGAAATGTCTTGCACTCGATAAGATAGGGCCCGTTGCCCGAGCGCACGTGCGCGGCGGCTCGTCCGGCAGCCTCGTAGACGGCAAACACGTCGTTGCCATCGACGATCTCGCTGGGCACCCCGTAAGCCGGCCCGCGGTCCGCCACGTTCGCCACAGCCATCTGGTTCTCGACCGGGACCGAGTAGGCGTACCCATTGTTGTTGCAGACCATCACCAGCGGCAGCTTCTGCACCGAGGCCAGATTGAAACCTTCGTGCCAGTCTCCGCGGCTGGTGGCGCCATCGCCAAACACCACCCAGGCTATGTTGGAGGAACCTTTGTACTTGAGAGCCAGGGCCGCCCCCGCGGCCACCGGGATCGAAGCGGCCAACGAACTGATGATGGCCACGATCCGCCGGTTCATGTCTCCCATGTGCATATTGGCGTCGCGGCCGCGCGTCAGGCCCCCGATACGCCCCATATACTGTGCGAACACTTCCCGTGGCGTGACGCCGCGGATGAAGTACATGGCCATGTCGCGGTGGCAGGGGAACAGAACGTCTTCGGGGTGCGCGGCCATGCCCACTCCTACAGGGATGGCCTCCTGTCCCCTACCTGTGTAAACACTGCCGACTATTCGCCCTTGACGGTATAACTTACGCTCAATCCTGTCCTCCACCTCCCGCATGAGGGACATATAGTAAAGGAACCGCCTGGAAAGGCAGGCCTCCGTACCTGATTCGGATGCGCATTCCACAGGGATAGGCGCGGTTTCAATACTCTTGGCTACCGCCATTACAGACTCCCAGCAGGCTAAGCGTAGATCTTAGCCCTAAACCCTAAAGTATACGCTATCCGCCCGGTACACCGGATTGCTCAGCAGTAGGAACGGATTGCCTCGAACTCGGACTGGAAGTTGACGATGATGTACGGCTCCCGGTCGCCGAGGCCCAAAGGAGCCAAGGTCTCGATCACTTCCGGTGGAGGCGGAGTACCTTTCCCAGGGAACAGCGTGAACCCCATCTTGTTGACGGTGAGGTCGGCGGCAGCGATGACCGAAGCTAGCGGCACAGGCAGACCCCCGCCAAACGACTCGTGGTGACTGGTCACGGCCCTCTGCACCTCCAGCGGCAAATTCCAGCGCTCCATCACGAGGCCGGAGAGTTCTGCGTGGCGGAACCCCAGCACCGCATCCTCGCACGCGGACCACTCACGGCCGGTATCTTCAACCATATCCAGCATTTGTTCGAACTCGGAGGGGAGGGCGACAGCGATCAGGAGTTTGCCCACATCGTGCAGCAACCCGGCGGCAAAAGCGCCTTCGGGGTAATTCACCTCCGCGTTCTGCGCGATCGTGTCGGCAAGAATCGCCGTAGCTACCCCGTGCAGGTTGAACCGGCTGGCCGGCCATCGCCGCGCGGTGCAGGCACGCGCCCAAAGCTGCGAGATCGACAAGCTCAACGCAACGTTGCGCAGGCGGTCCAGCCCGATAAGCGCCACGGCGTGCCGCACCGAACTGATGGTGCCCCGGCGCCCGTACATGGCCGAGTTCACCATGCGGAGCACCGTTCCCGCCAACACCGTGTCTTTCTCAATCTGTACCGCCACCTGCTGAAAACCGACGCTCTCCCCGGCTAGCGTCGCGATGAGTGTGCCGAGTATTGGCGAGAATGGCGGCAGTTGATTCAACGCACACAGCGCCTGGTCCTTCAGGTTTGTACGCGCACCGTCAATGACTATAGCTCCCACGTACCTCATATCGGAATCCACGCGCCTTGCTTGAGCGAAAGTGGTAAGCTACCGTGCATGAGGACCACCCGTAATCTTGCGTTTTTGGTCTGTTCCTGGGTCTTTGTCGCTCTGCCTCTCGCCGCTCAATGGGATGAAGGCGGCTTCGGCGGCGACGTTCCTTACGTTCCCACCCCTCAACCCGTCGTGGATGCCATGCTCAAGCTCGCCAACTTAGCCAAAGACGACATCGTGTACGACCTGGGCTGCGGTGACGGACGCATCGTTGTCACAGCGGCCAAGGTCTACGGCGTTCACGCCACCGGTTTCGATCTCAATCCGGAACGCATCAAGGAGGCCAACGAGAACGCCCGGCAGGCCGGTGTCGAGAAGCTGGTGAAATTCGTCGAGAAGAACCTGTTCGATACCGATCTGCGCGAGGCCAGCGTGGTGACGCTCTACCTGCTGCCGGACGTGAACATGCGTCTGCGGCCGAAGTTACTCCGAGAGCTCAAGACCGGTTCGCGCATCGTCAGTCACGCCTTCGACATGGGGGATTGGAAGCCCGACAAGAAGATCGAAGTCAATAACCGCACGGTCTACTTCTGGATCGTGACCGACAAAGCCCGCGCCGACTTCGCGCAGGGCCAGCCTGCCGCCCGCTAACCGTTTTCACGGCAGGCTTGCTGTACGATCCTCTCGGCGATGTCCCGCACCACGGTCCAGTGCAGGCTGCTGCCAAGTTCGCTATCGGAACCCGCGGCCAGATTCGAGCCGCCCCAAATCCGCGCGTCCTTGATGTCTTCGGCTGCCTGGAGCGCCTCAATCAATCTGGGCACCTGGAAGATGTCCTCATCGTAGGGCGATCCGCGGATGATGCTGTAGGTGTAGCGGCCGTTGGGGCGCCTGCACACCAGGCTGATCAGGTTGGTGTGCCCCTGGGCGGCTAGCACCAACCGCGAGTGCGGGTCACCGTGCTCGTCCGCGATCACGAAGTTGTTCGGAGACTCGTAAAGGATCTCCGGTTTCGCCACGATGGGCGCTACGCCGGCGCGGCCCTCAATCAAATCGAACAGGCGGTCGCAGACCTCGCGAATGGTATGGCGAACCAAGTCGGCGTCGCCGATCATTTTGCCATGCATGCGCTGCTGGCGATACGGGTCGAAAACCCAGGTGAAGTGGTTCTTCACTAACTCTTCCAGGTTGACCGGGTACAGCCCCCCGCAGACGTCGATCTTGTTGTTGTACTGAACAATCCAGCGCAGAAGCGGCGTGCCCTCCGCGCGTTCAAGCATGTTGTGATATTCCAGGACGAACGCGGCCAGGCAGACGTCCTGGTCCGCGTTCCAGGTGTAAACGTTCACGGGCTTCTGCTTGCGCAGCCACCGTTCCATGAGTCGGCCCTGCCGCACGGCGATGTAAGCTTGCATGGCGGCGCTCATCGTGGCTTCCCGCACCACCCCGGCGTGGTGGTCGAAGTGGACGTAGTGTCCGCGATGGCCGGGCACATCGTCCATCACTTCCAGCCCGATGGAATACTCCGGCGCTTCCCGCATGAAATGCGCCCAGTTCTCGAAGCGCTTTTCGAGCACGTGGATGGCGATGTTTTCGAACTGGTCTGCCACTCTCGACAGATTAGCGCGGAACGGAGGCGCCGTGTTGACTCCGCGTTAGAGCACCCGGCGGACGCCGGGTAAAGCCCGCAACGCCGCCGCCACTAAGTAGCTTGATATCACGCAGATCAGAGTCGAGAGCGCAGTGAGCGTCAAGGGACCCCAAAACAGGCCGGACCAGTCAAATCCGCCGGGGGTGCGCCGCAGGAACCGCCATCCCAACAGCGAGTAAGCGTAGCGAAACGCCGCCAGCGAGAGCCCCACGGTGAGCCACACGCGCCCGGCCCGTTCTGGGATATCCGGCAGCCAACCATGTCGGTACGCCAGCAAGCCCAGCACGAACAGCGACGCGTACTGCGGCAGGTGCGCCAATTCGACCGGTACACCGATGAATACCCACCGGTCAATAGGGAACCAGTGTCGCACAATTCCGCTCACCACGCCCAGGCCCAGTGCGTACGCGGCGATTGCCATGTGCGAAGAAGTTGTATAACTTAATGGACGGAAAACGGGGTCAGGTCAGCAGGGCGTGGTCTCCGTGGCGCTTCGCGGCACGATTAACGGCGCGGCTTTCGACGTGAAAGAACCGCGTCCTGAAGCTCTGGCCGCGGCCTTCTTGTTCGAACACAGAGGTGAGCCCAAGGTTCCCGAGGATGAGCAGGCATTGGCGGGCATCCGTATCAGCAGCGTGTGCGGCCAGGTGACGGACCGTATTGTCCAGGAAGCCGAGCAGACGCAGAAGCGGCGCTTCGTGATTACCATTTCCGAAGAGGAGATGAGACGAGGTCGACAAGAAGCTCTGAAGAAATACGACTTGACAGCCGTGGTGGCGAACCACCGCGCAGAGGCCCGCTTGCTGTACGATGCCCTTGTCGAGGTGTACGAATGAGGCGGCGATCCCCAAAAGGTCTACGATGTAAGGCTGGCCCCGCGCAAGGTGCCACAGATGCACTGGCGCGCCGGCCTGATCACATACCGCACTCAGGAAGCCCGCTCCAGGTTGCTCAAGGAGGTCCTGGCACCAACACCGGACACCTCTGCGCTGGATCCCTCCATTCGGGCTAGTCTGGAAAACCAAAAGCTCCATGCGGCCGTCGACGCAGAAATCGGTCAAAACGACAAGACGTTCCGCCTCTACAGGGAAGAGCAGGCGCGCTTGCTGCCGAATGGGAACGGTTCGATGCCCAACGCCCACCACGAGTACCTGGAAACCCGGCGAAAAGCTTGGTGGTACGCGCAGTACGCGCAAGTGCAGGTCACCCTCTCGGATCCGAGCTTCGCCAACCGCTGCGGCTTGGCGCGATTCGGAATCGTAGTGCCCGGGAGCGATACTCGCTGAGAGACTCCCGGCACACTAGCCGCCGGACGCGAGGTTCTGTACCACCGCATCGGTGAACTCGGCGGTCGATGCCGTGCCGCCGACGTCGCCGGTGAGGTGGTGCCCTTCCTGATACACCCGCTCGACGGCGTTGCGCAACCGCGCGGCCGCGTCGATCTCGCCCAGGTGGTCCAGCATCATCGCGCCCGACATCATGATTGCCGTCGGGTTGGCGATTCCCTTCCCCGCGATGTCCGGCGCCGAACCGTGCACCGCTTCAAACACCGCGTACTCGTCCCCGACGTTGGCGCCCGGCACGATGCCCAGGCCCCCCACGAGGCCCGCGGCCAGGTCCGAGATGATGTCGCCGTAAAGGTTCGGCATCAACAGCAGGTCGAACTGCTCCGGACGCATCACCATCTGCATGGCGGTGTTGTCGACAATCAACTCCTTGTACTCAATCTCGGGAAAGCCCCTGGCCACCTCGCGGGCACACCGCAGGAACAGACCGTCGCCGAGCTTCATGATGTTGGCTTTATGCACGGCCGTGACCCGGCGGCGCTTCATCTTGCGCGCGTATTCGAAAGCGTGCCGCGCGATGCGCGTGCTGGCCGTCCGTGTGATCACCTTCAGGCTGGTGACCACGTCGGCAACTACTTCATGCTCCAGGCCGGCATAAAGGTCCTCGGTGTTTTCGCGGAAGATCACCATGTCGATGACCACGTCGGAGTAGCGCGTTTTGAGTCCGGGCAACTGGCGCACGGGGCGCACGTTCGCGAACAAGTCCAGCCGCTTGCGCAGCGCCACATTCACGCTCGTGTAGCCTCCAGCAACCGGCGTAGTGACAGGCCCCTTCAACCCGACGCGCGTGCGCCGGATGGATTCGACCACGTGAGCCGGCAGTTCCTCGCGATGAGCGGCGATGATGTCGGCGGTGAGTTCCACACGTTCCCAAGCGATATCCACCCCGGTGGCGTCGATGACGCGCATAGCGGCTACTGCCACCTCGGGCCCGATGCCGTCGCCGGGGATGAGAGTGACTTTGTGCGGCATGCCCAAGATTATGTCAGAAGTCCAAACGCAAAAAGTGGCGGCTACTGGCCCGCGCAGAACTGGACTTTCTGGCCCACCTGATACGCCTTGATCTTGATGTAGACGTGGCTAGTGTCTTCCCGCAGCAGGCGTTCGGCCCGGGCCAGCGCCGCCTGTTGCGCCACCGACAGTCGCTCGCCGCGCAACTGCACGAGACACGCCTCGGCCAACTGCAGAGTCAGCGGAATGTCGACGAACCAGTCGCCCAGCGTGTAGAAACCGGCCCACTTACCGTACTCGGCCTTGCGAAGAGCATCGAGCACCGCGCGCGCCTCCCGTGCGGCTGCTTCCACACTCACCTGCTGGGAGAGGACGCTCGCACCCGGCGTGGCGGCTTCGGCGATGTGGCGCAGCATCAGGTTCGAGTGCCGGTGCAGGTCGACCTGCGTCGCGATGTGCGCCTGGAAGAACTCACGCCGGCCGCCTGGAACCAGCGGACGTGCCTCCTCAGCCAAGCGCGCGGCTTCGTCCCAACGTGGCTCGGCCTGGCGGCACATGTTCACTACATGGGAGGTGTAGCCGGGGTAGGTCGAAACCTTGAGGAACCGGAAGCGCACCGGCATGGACTCGTCGCGGCGCATGATGCGCACCAGCAGGTCGCGGCCAAGCTGATGGTAGAAATCGTCGGCGATGGTTTCGTCTTCGTGCTCGCCGTAACGCGCAGGCGCTTCGTGATAGGCGCGGTAGCAGCGCTCGACGGCGGGCGCGGCGCCCTCGCCGAATTCCTCCCTGCACCAGCGCGCGAGCCAATCCGCGGCCCGGCTGGAGCCTGCGTTCCAGGCCACGTCCATGACGGCGCGCGTGCTCATGACGTGGGGCCGGATATTGGCGGGATTCAGCAACATGTATTCGGTGGCTCCGGCCCCTGCGGCGCGGCTGATCTCGCGATGAATTCGCTCGACCGGCACCCGTTCGCTGAAGTTGTTGGCGTTGCCGCCGATCACACCCGTGTGATAGTAGATCCCCTGGCCCCGGCTGATCTGGCCGCCGTCCTGGAGCAGCCCGGCGCCATTGTCGGCCCAGACCAGCGTCACCTCGGGAGGCAGCTTCAAAAGCCCGTCGCGCATGAGTGCGCTGCCCTCCATCCAGGAGTTCATGATGAACTTGGGATTCGGATGGGGCCAGCCCTTGCGAACGATTGCGATCTGGCGTTCCACCGCTTCGCGGATCAGCTTGGCCTTGCCTTCGGGGGTGGTGGGGACGTCGGGGGTATCTCTCCAGAAGGGACGGTCGTAACGGCCACGGAGGCCCACGGTCCATACGACTTCAATGTCGCGCGGGTGCTGAGCTACGGAGCACTTCCAGGCGGCAGTCAGCATATCCAGCGTGTAGGGCTTGTCATCCGGCCACTGGTAGACATTCAAACCCAGCGGCTCCATGTGATGGTGGGTGATCACAAGTCCGCGGTCGGCGGCGGCGCGCACCGCAGGTTCGTAGGGAAAGACGAAAGTGTTCGGGATGATCATGTTTCCCTTGGAGCGCAGTAGGGCCTCGAAAACACGGTCCCAGGTAGCCATGGAAATGCCGCTCTTTTCGTGAGAACCCGGCCGCCACGCGGTCATGAGGTCTTCGTCGTTCATGAACCAACCGCGGTAGTGGAAGGTGGGGGACCCATCTTGTGCGTCGAGGTTGGCGGGCAGCACCACGCGCTCACTTTGCGGGGGCGCATGGTCCGTCCACCAGTAGAACGGGTCGACTTCCAGGAAGCGCCGGGAGAATTCGTAGATGGCGTAGATGGTTCCTCGCACGTCGGAGCCGGTCAGCACGATTGCCTGGCGCACCGGCGAACCGGGCCAGGGATGGGCCACGGCCTTCATTTGCAGGACTTCCCACCCCGCCGGCCGCGTCATGCCCTTGGGAAGATTCCGGGAAAAGGCGATGCAAATCGTTGTGGTTGAGGCGCCCGCACGGTCGTGTGTCAACCGCACGGGCTTGCCGAACACCGCTTGCATGTCGGAAACGAGATCCCGAGCAGCCTTCTGAACCGGTCCGGGTTCGCCCGCGTCAATCAACACGGCGGTGCCAGCGTCGATCACGAGTTGGGCGTGAGCGGCCGTCGTGAGCAGTAGGCAAATGAAGAAAGCGAAGCGGCGCATACGCATCTCCTCCGGGCGAGCTATCAGGATACACCTCCGCTTGTGGGAAAATGGTGGGTCATGCCAATTATCCGACGAGCGCTCATCAGCCTGACGGACAAGGGCGGAATTGTCGAATTCGCCCGTGAGTTGACCGAACTCAACATAGAACTGATTTCCACTGGGGGCACCGCTCGCGTGCTGCGCGAAGCCGGCCTCAAGGTCACCGATGTCAGCGAGGTGACCGGTTTTCCGGAGATGCTCGATGGCCGTGTGAAGACTATCCACCCGCGCATCGCCGCCGGCGTGCTCGCCATGCGCGAGAACCCGGAGCACATGGCCGCGCTTGCCGAACACTCGATCGGCACCATTGACATGGTGGTGGTGAACCTCTACGCCTTCGAGAAGACGGCAGCCAAGCCGGACGTAACGCTCGGGGAGATGATCGAGAACATCGATATCGGAGGCCCCACACTGATCCGTGCGGCGGCCAAGAACTGGCAGGATGTCGCCGTGGTCACCGACCCTGGCGACTACGCCGCTCTTGCCGAGGAACTCCGATCCAACGCCGGCCAGTTGAGCAAGGCCACGCACTGGAAGCTGGCGCAAAAGGCTTTCGCGCTCACGGCCCGCTATGACTGCGCGATCAGCGCCCGCCTGGCCACCATCGACGCCGAAGGGGCGCCGAAACCGGTCGAAGATCTGCCCGAGGTGCTCGAAATCCGCGCGCCGCGCAAGGCCAGCCTCCGATACGGCGAGAATCCGCACCAGAAGGCCGCGATCTATGTCACTGGCGAGCCGGGCATCGCCAGCGCCGAGCAGTTGCACGGCAAGGAACTTTCTTACAACAACTACGTCGATCTGGACGCCGCCTGGCAGTTGATTTGCGAATTCGACAAGCCGGCTGCCGCCGTCATCAAGCACACCAATCCGTGCGGCTGCGCCGAACAGGAGACGCTGGCCGAGAGCTTCCGCCGCGCGTTCGCCTGCGATCCGGTATCGGCGTACGGCGGAGTACTGTCGTTCAACCGCCCGCTGGATGGGGAGACCGCGAAGGAAGTGGCGCGCACCTTCTTCGAGTGCATCGTCGCTCCGGACTTCACGGAGGAAGCGCTCGCCATCCTGACGGTGAAGAAGAATCTGCGGCTGGTGAAGATCGGGCAGAAGGCCGGCCCCGGCCTGGTCGTCAAGAGCCTTCCCGGCGGCTTCCTGGCGCAGACCGCGGATACGCACAAGCTGGTTCATGCCGACACGATCCTGAGGACGCTCCGCGCTCCGACCGAGGAAGAATGGTCCGCTCTCGACTTCGCCTGGAAGGTCGTGAAGCACGTCAAATCGAACGCCATCGTTTACGCGCGCGCCGGCCAGATCGTGGGTGTCGGCGCGGGCCAGATGAGCCGGGTGGACAGTGTCAAGTTCGGCGCGCTGAAGGCGGTGCTCCCGCTCGAAGGAACCGTCCTCGCTTCGGATGCGTTCTTTCCCTTTCCCGACGGCGTCGAGGAAGCGGCCAAGAATGGCGTTACGGCCGTGATCCAGCCCGGCGGATCGATGCGGGATGAAGAAGTGGTGGCCGCGGCCGATCGCCTGGACCTAGCCATGGTCTTCACCGGCGTGCGGCACTTCCGGCACGGATAGATTAGGAGAAAAACGCTTGAAACAACTCGCGAGCGCCCTCGCTGCATTCGCGGCGTCTTGCCTCTGTGCGAGCGCCGCTCCGGCTCCCAGCGTCGCCGAAGCCAGAACATTCCTCGATCAAGCCGAAAAGCAACTGCTTGCCTTGCAAGTAGAATTCAGCCGCGCCGATTGGGTCAAGTCGACCTATATCACGGACGACACCGAAGCCTTGGCGGCGGCGGCCAACCAGCGCATGATCGACCTGAATGTGAAGCTCGCCAAGCAGACCACGCGATTCGACGGCGTGAAACTACCCGCCGACCTGGCGCGCAAAATGAAACTGCTGAAACTCTCGCTGACCATGGCCGCGCCGTCGAACCCCAGCGAGAGCGCCGAGTTGACGCGCATCGCGGCGTCCATGGAAGGCACTTACGGCAAGGGCAAGTATTGCCCGGAGGGCACCCAGGATCCATCAAAGTGCCTGGACCTCGAACAGATCACGCGTATCATGGCCACCAGCCGCGATCCCGGTCAACTGCTGGAAGTCTGGCGCGGCTGGCACACCATCTCGCCACCCATGCGCCCAAGCTACCGCCGCTTCGTGGAACTGTCTAACAAGGGCGCCCGCGAGTTGGGCTTCTCTGACACCGGAGCCATGTGGCGCTCGAAGTACGACATGCCGCCCGATGCGTTCGCCCGCGAAGTGGACCGGCTGTGGGAACAGGTGAAGCCGCTCTATGTTTCGCTGCACGCTTACGTGCGCAACAAGCTGCGCGAGAAGTACGGCCCCGGCGTGGTGCCCGAGCGCGGGCCGATCCCGGCGCACCTGCTCGGCAACATGTGGGCGCAAAGCTGGGACAACATCTACCCGCTGGTGGCCCCCAAAGACGCCGATCCGGGCTACGATCTCACGTCGATCCTCAAAGCGCACGGCTACGATGCGCGGCGCATGGTGAAATCCGGAGAGGCGTTCTTCACGTCACTGGGATTTCCGCCGCTGCCCCCCACTTTTTGGGAACGCTCCATGTTCCAGAAACCACGCGACCGCGAAGTGGTGTGCCACGCCAGCGCCTGGGACGTGGATTACGTGGACGACCTGCGCGTCAAGATGTGCATCGACATTACCGGCGAGGACTTCGTCACCGTCCACCACGAACTGGGCCACAACTTCTATCAGCGCGCTTACAACAAGCAGCCGCCGCTGTTCCGCGACAGCGCCAACGACGGTTTCCACGAGGCCGTGGGCGACACCATCGCTCTCTCCATCACGCCGGAGTATCTGATCAAGATCGGCTTGCTCGACAAAGCGCCGGACGCTTCCAAGGACATCGGCCTGCTGCTGGCGCGCGCGCTCGACAAAGTGGCGTTCCTGCCTTTCGGCCTTATGATCGACCAATGGCGCTGGCAGGTCTTCTCGGGACAGACGCCTCCGGAAAAGTACAACGAGGCGTGGTGGCAACTTCGGGAAAAGTACCAGGGCGTGGCCGCGCCCATCGCGCGCACGGAAGCGGATTTCGATCCCGGCGCCAAGTATCACGTACCGGCCAATGTTCCTTACACGCGCTATTTCCTGGCGGCGATCCTGCAGTTCCAGTTTCACCGCTCCCTGGCCGAAGCGGCCGGCTGCCACGGACCGTTGCACCGCTGCTCAATCTACGGTAGCCAGGAAGCCGGCAAGCGCCTGATCGACATGCTCGAAATGGGGCAGAGCCGTCCTTGGCCGGATGCGCTCCAGGCGCTCACGGGCAAGCGCGAAATGGATGCCACGGCCATAGTGGACTACTTCGCGCCGCTCAAGAAGTGGCTCGACGAGCAGAACCAGGGCAAACCCATAGGGTGGTAAGGCGCCCGCCGATTTAGCGAAAAACCGCTACTCGACCTCGTCGGGGGTCCCGACCAGTTCCTCGTCCCCGTTGGAGTGGCAAGCTTCGCGGTGCCCGATGCCGTACTCGTAGCCTTTGTCGAAAGCCCGCAGGTTGAGGTCCTTGAAAGCCGGCGGCACGCTGTCGGCCACGGACTTGCGCAGGGCGTCTGGATCCAGGAGACCGGCGACGGCGGCGAAGAAGCCCACCATCACGATGTTGAGCACCATGCGCTTGCCGAGTTCTTCGGCCAACCGCGTGGCAGGAACGCCATAGACGCGTATGCCGTCCGGCACGTTCTCCAGGTGCACCAGGTCTTCTTCGACCAGCAGCAGGCCGCCCTTCTTCAGATCCGGCACAAAGCGGGTGTAGGCTTCCTGCGACATCACAACCAGGATGTCCGGCTTGGTGACGTACGGATAGTGCACCGGCTGATCGGACACGATCACCTGGGCGCTGCAGGCGCTTCCCCGGGCTTCCGGCCCGAAACTCTGCGTCAGCGTGGCGTAGCCATCGGTGAAAATGGAAGCTGCCTTGCCGATGACCATGGCCGACAGGATGACACCCTGTCCGCCAAAGCCCGCCACGCGTATCTCGGTCACATACATGTTATCTCTCCCGCGGGAACGAAGCGCTCGCCAAGCGTGCGCGACATCTGACTCCGCATCGTTTCCAGGTAATCCGGCCGCTCGCGATCCACGAACTTGCCGACGACGATGTCGCCGCCGATGGTCAGATCCGCTTCGCGCGTGGGGGCGCCGTTGCGGACCTTGCTGTGTTCCTTATAGAACTTCATGGCGTCGAGGCCGTCGCCCATCCTGTTGCGGCGCTGATAAAGCGTCGGGCACGGCGAGATAATCTCGATGAAGCAGAATCCGTGGCGGGAAAGCACTTCCGCCATGGACCGCGCCAGTTGCCGGACATGGAAGGTAGTCCAGCGCGCCACATACGCCGCGCCGGCGCTCTCGGCCAGATTCGGCAGGTTGAAGCTCGGCTCGTAGCAGCCGTAAGGCGAAGTCGTCGTAATCGCCGTGGCCGGCGTGGTGGCGCTGGCCTGTCCGCCGGTCATCGAGTACACCAGGTTGTTCACACAGATGACCTTGATGTCGACGTTGCGGCGCGCGGCATGAATGAGGTGGTTGCCGCCGATGGAGGCCAAATCGCCGTCACCCGAGTAGACGACCACGTCAAGCGACGGATTGGCCATCTTCAGCCCCGTGGCGAACGGGATGGCGCGGCCGTGCGTGGTGTGAAAAGAATCCAGACGCAGGTAGCCTGCCACGCGCCCGGTGCAGCCGATGCCGCTCACGATGGCCAGCTTGTCCAGGTTAGCCTTGGATTCCATCAGCGCACGCGTAAAGCAATTCACCGTCGTGCCGATGCCGCATCCGGGACACCAGATGTGCGGCATGCGGTCCATGCGCAGGAATTCTTCGACGGGATTCAAAACGTTCAGTTCACTCATTGCGCGGCCTCCAGGATCGCCTTCAGAATGTCGTCGGGACGGTGCACGCCTCCGCCGGCGTGAGACACGCTTATCACGCGCGTCTCACCCCCTGCCACCCGCTGCACCTCGCGGACGATCTGGCCGCAATTGATTTCGGGCACCACCAGGGCCTTGGCATTCCCGGCCAGCTTGCGGATATGCTCATCCGGGAAGGGCCACACGCCGATCAGGCGGCACTTGCCCACCTTCACGCCGCGCTGCCGAGCCGTTTCAATCGCCTTCTGCGCCACGCGCGAGGTGATGCCGTAACTGATCACAACCACCTCGGCGTCCTCCACGGCCTCCTCCTCCACCATGGTGAGGCGGTCCGCCGCGCGCAGAACCTTTTCCCGCAGCCGCCGGATCAGCTTGTCCTGTGCCGCCACGTTCATGGAAGGATAGCCGCGCTCGTCGTGCGTGAGCCCGGTCATGTGAAAGCGATATCCTTCGCCCGCGTGGACCATTTCCGGCACCAGATCGGGTCCGGTCGCGTAGAGCTTGAATTCTCCGGGCGGCTTCGAGGCGCGCCGCCGCGGGTAGATTTCGATCTGATCCGCCGGCGGTATCACCACTTTTTCCGTCATGTGCCCGACGCACTCGTCCATCATGAACATGACCGGGACGCGGAACTCCTCCGACAGATTGAACGCCTTGATGGTCAGGTCGAAGCACTCCTGCGGCGAGTTGGGCGAAAGAGCGATGATCTCGTAATCGCCGTGCGATCCCCAGCGCGCCTGCATCATATCGGACTGCGAGGGAAGGGTCGGCAGACCCGTGGACGGGCCGCCGCGCTGCACGTTGATGAACACGCACGGCGTTTCGGTCATCACCGCATAGCCGATGTGCTCCATCATGAGCGAGAAGCCCGGCCCGGAGGTCACGGTGAACGACTTCGCGCCGGCCCACGCGGCGCCGATCAGCGCTATGGAGGAGGCCAGTTCATCCTCCATCTGCATGAACACGCCCCCCACGGTTGGAATCCGGCTGGCGAAGCGCTCGACGACTTCGGTCGAGGGCGTGATCGGGTAGCCGGAGGCGAAGCGCGCCCCAGCCGCCAGTGCGCCTTCGCAGCACGCCTGGTCTCCGTCAAGAAAATGTGCGCCGGTCAGTACGCCCTTCGGGTCAGCGTGCATTGTTGACCTCCGCGGCGCCCTTGCGGCCGAAAATCGCAAAGTCCGGACAGTACATGCCGCACAAATCACACCCGCTGCATTTTTCAGGAGCAACCGCGTGGGGAGGATGGTAGCCTTTCGCGTTGAAGGCGGAGCTAAGCGCGAGCACTTTGGTGGGACAGAACTCCACGCAGAAGCCGCATCCCTTGCAGCGTTCCACGATAATACTTACAGTACCTTTGGCCATCACTAAATTTCAGTGTAGAAAACCCGGCGGCCAAACTCCAACTCAGGCGGCGGACCGCACTCAACCGGGCAGATGCGTTGGCCCGTGTGCTCTCCATGATCCGTATGCGGTTCCGTCACAGGTTTGGCGGTCTCCGGGAGGGCGGTTTCGGGGTTCCCGCCGGGTTCGGCGGGCGGAGGCGGGTCCATAGAATCAACAGGTTGCGGGTTCTGTCCGGGGTCGGGCGCAG
>CAYLLB010000062.1:0-24876 GCA_964384215.1 uncultured Solibacteraceae bacterium
GGCACCTGGTGCCAGGCGTACATGGCCATGTTGTCGGGGCCGTCGTTGGGGCTGGGCCAGCCGTGCTCCCAATAGTGGCCGGTCCAGAAGATGCCGTTGGTGGTGCAGTATTCGCTCCACGGCTTGGACCAGCGGTCGATGAAGAGTTCGAGCAGCAGCGCGTAGTAGTTGTGGCGAACCTTCTTCCAATCGCCGGTTTCCTCGTATAGCGAAGCCAGGTGTGGGCGCAAGTCGTAGCCCCAACGCTTGCTGAACTGCGCGAACAAGTCCGGCGTCCAGCGCATGGAGCCCCTGCCGCCCGGCGGGGCGATGTTGGGCTCGTCGGTGAAGATGCCTGGGACGCGATGGCCCAGGTCATTGCCCAGTGCCTTCTGATATCCGGTCATCGTCACGTCGATGAATTTGCGGGTGACGCCGGGTTTGATCAGGTCGACATAGGAGTAACCGCCGTGCCAGGCTCTCCTGGGGTAACGGAGCAGTTCGAAAGCGTAGTATGTGCCGGGCTTGCCGATCTCGTCCTTGACTTTAGAAGTGATGTCACGGAAGCCGTCAGGGTCCTTGCGCAGCACCAGCTTGTACTCGCGCTTGTCGTCGCGCGTGAGTTCATTAAGGCGGTGAAGCAGCAGGCCCTGGCCCTCGTTGTAGGATTCGGGCATTTGGGCGGGCACGTGACCGCCTGCGAAACCGCTGGGATAGGAGTTCTCGTCGTAGAGCCAGACTTCCATGCCCAGCTTGGCGCCCTTATCGACGGTGTAACGCACAAGCTGGAACCAGCGGTCGGACAAGTACTCGGTGATGAGGCCCGGGCGCGGGTGAATGAAGACGCTCTGGATGCCCTGCGCGTGGTAGGACTCCATGTAGAAATCGATGTCGGCCTCGGTGACCTCGCCGTTCCAGACGAAGAAGGGCGAGGTGCTGTATTCGGCGGGAGGCTTGTCGAAGAGCTGAGTGAGCCGCGCGGCGGAGTCGACCACGGGGTGCCAGGCGGGGCGGTTATCGCCGCCCAGAGCGAGGGCGGCGGTCAAGACAAGAATCGAAAGCAATTTGTTGCGCACATAAAAAGCCTATCACCGGAGGCCGGTCCGGTTCATGATCCGGCGGATGTTCAAGCTCGCTTACTGCTAATCGACCAGCCCGTTGCGAACGGCGAAGCGTACCAGCTCACCGGTGCTGTGCAGATTCAGCTTTTCCATGAGCTTTCCACGATGCGCTTCGACCGTGTATACGCTCAGGCTGAGAGTGGTGGCTACTTCCTTGTTGGTTTTACCCTCCGCGATCAGTTCAAGAACCTGACGCTCGCGTTTAGTGAGGAGATCGATCGGATTGGCGACGTGCTTGCGATAGTCGCTCAACACAGCGTCGGAGACGGCCGGGCTGATGTAGCCTTGCCCCCGGGCCACCGCCCGGATAGCCGTGAGCAAGTCTGCCTCGGCGCATTCCTTCAGCAGGTAGGCGCGCGCACCGGCCCTCAGCATTTCGCGTACATAGACTGAGTCGCGGTGCATGCTCAAGGCGACCACACGGGTGGAGGGCGAAACTTCCTCGATCCGTCGCGTAGCCTCGATGCCGTTCAGCCCCGGCATCGAAACGTCCATCACCACGATATTAGGCTTCAATTTCTCCACCAGCGCCACGGCTTCCAGGCCAGTGGAAGCCTCTCCCACCACTTCAAGGTCCTCGTGGGAGCGCAGGATGAAGTGAAATCCCCGGCGCACGATGGCGTGGTCGTCCGCCAACACGATGCTAATCTTCCGGCTCAGCGTCATCTTTCGGTTTCCGGAATGGAACTACCACCACGATTCGTACACCACCGAGCGGGCTCTTGTCCAACCGCATCTCGCCTCCGGCATGACTGGCTCGGGCCCGCATGCTGGTCATGCCGAGTCCGTGGCCTTGTGCTTTGCCGGAAGGCGCCATGCCGTGGCCGTCGTCCTCGACTGCCAGCTTGATTCGTTCGCCTACCCGTGCCAGAGAGATCCTGACGTGATTGGCGCCGGAGTGGCGTGCCACGTTGGTGAGGGATTCCTGCGCCACGCGGAACAGGTCCGTTTCGGTTTGTTCGTCCATACGCTCGGCGAAATCGGAGACGTACTCGGTCCCGATTCGCGTGTGCCGCTCGAAACGTTCAGCGAGCCAACGCAGGGCTGCATCGAGGCCCAGATCGTCGAGAATCACCGGCCGCAACAACTGGGAGAGTTCCCGAACGTCTTGGATCGCCTGATCGAGGACATTCAGGTATTCCTCGCGCTGTTCGGCAAACTCCCGAGGTGAAAGCAAGCCGAGAGACGTTTTCAAGCCGGTCAGCGACTGGCCAAGTTCATCGTGCATCTCGTGAGAAAAGCGCCGGGCGGCTGCTTCCTGCCCCTGGAGCAGATGCCAGGAGACCTTGCTCAACTCGGCGGCCTGCCACTCCAATTTGCGGAACGAGTCATTTGTGGCCCACACGCTGATGGCGGCGCAGGCCACCGCCAGCAGCAAACAGGCCGCCAGGAGCCAGGCCGATTCGCCGATAAGGTCTCGGGATTGCATTCCGATGGCCGCTTCCACACGGGCGGCGCGGGCCGAGTCGGCTTGAATGAGGACGCGGGCCGCACGCACGAATTCGTCGTGCTGCTCCATCAGCGTCTCCAGTTCCGGGACCGTTACGCGAGTGTCGCGAAACGTTTCGCGCACCGTGGTGGCGAACTGGTTTGAGACGCGGCCCAATTCTTGCCAGGCCTGCCGGTCGTGGGTGCCTGCATCGACCATGCGTTGTACCTGTCCATTGACGGTCTCTACGTCATGTAGGATGGGCTCGACCGGCGAGAGGCCGCGCAAATGGATGCGAGAGATGCGCAGAATCGCGTCCCCCACCCGGCGCTGCTCGACTTCAAGTTGCTCCACCAGGCGCTCGGCGAGCAGGTGATCATCGAGCAGCGTCGCCGCGTCGTGCTGTATCTCGGCGACTTTCCTCGATCCGAGGTATGCCACCGCCCCCAGCAGCACGATGACCAGGCTGAAGCCGATGGTCAGGACGCGCAGAACATTGGCACGGGTCATGTTGTTTTCCGTAGTGTAATCCGCTCCTGAGGCCGGCGGCCTCCCGATTAGCGGGGATGGGAACGTCCCGATTACAGGGGAGGGGGCGGCGTGCAAAAAAGGCACGGTTTCTGCCTCCTGGAGGCGGCTTGATTCTGGGCGGATCGCTCTTACAATCGGACTATCTGGACAAACATGAAACTAACGCTGCTGGCTATTCTGAGCGGCTGGGCGTGTCTGTGCGCCCAGCCAAGTGTTGCCCCAATGGTCCCTCACCCAGCCGCCGTCACTGTTGATCAGGCAGTCGAGGAGGCGCTCGCGAAGAACCTTTCCCTGGCCGCCGAGCGGTACAACATCGGCATCGCCGAGGCCCGCCAGATCACGGCCAGGCTGCGCCCTAATCCCGTGCTTACCCTGGACGGCGATCATCTGGATCTGCTCGGTACGGGCTTCAACACCATCAACAACGGCGGGCCGAACGAGTACTCGGTCCGCACGGATTTCGTGCTGGAACGCGGTGGGAAGCGGGCCGCACGCATGGCGGTGGCATCAGCCGACACTTCGGTCGCCGGGTTGAGCTTCCGTGACACCATACGCCGCCTGGTCTATGAAGTGGAGAGTGCTTTCGTCGACGTACAGTTGGCCAAGGAGGCACTGGCGCTGACACAGGACAACCTGCGCAGTTTCAACGAAATTGTCCGGGTGAACACGGCGCGCGTGAAAAGCGGCGACCTGGCACCGGTCGAGTTGGACCGTTCCCGAGTAGCGGCGCTGCAGGCGCAGGCAGCCGTTCGCCAAGCCGAACTGCAGTACGCTCAGGCCGCCAATCGCTTGCAAGTTTTGATGGGCCGGACTCCGCCGTCGAAGGATTTCGACGTGACCGGACCGTTCCGTAAAGACTCCCGCAAGCTCGATCTGGCGGAATTGCAGCGAACAGCGCTGACGAACCGGCCGGACCTCCTGAGCCTGCGGCAGACCATAGCACGCAACCAGGCTGACTTGCGGCTGCAGATTGCACAAAGCAAGCCCGATTTCACGGTAGGCTCCGAGTATCGGCGGCAGCAAGCGCCGTCGGCTACCGCAAATACCCTCGGATTGTTCTTCAGCGTGCCGCTGGCGGTGTTCAACCGCAACCAGGGCGAGATCGCCAGGGCCCAGCGGGAACAGGCGCAAACTACGGCCCGTCTGCGCGCGCAGGAAGCCGGAGTGAACGCAGAGGTGCTCAGCGCCTGGGAACAGTACACGACCGCGCGCGCATTGGTAGACAGCATCGAGGCAGAGATGCTCGCCAAGGCAAGAAACGTTCGCGACACGACCAGTTATTCTTACCGCCGCGGAGAGGCCACCCTGGTGGAACTGCTCGATGCGCAGCGGGCATTTAACGACACCATGCAGGGTTACAACGAAGCGCGCGCCAATTATGCGCGAAGTCTTTATCTGATGGACTCGGTCAGCGGCGGGGCGCCCGTAAACGGAGCCGCCGGCTCCAATCCCCTCCGGGAGAACTCCCATGAAGAATAGTTGGGTGGTCTGGCTAGTCTTGTTACCGTCGGTGTGGGCGCCGGTAGGGTGCGGCGGGAGAACGAACGCCCCCGGCACAGACTCGTCGGCTCCCGCCGTTACGCAGGTCGATCCCAACAGGGTCAACCTGCCGCCGGATTCCCCAAAGTTGTCGCGTCTGCGGACCGCCACTGTGGAACTGGCCGAAGTTCCGGTGGATCCGATTACTTCGCCGGGTAAAGTCGAGGCCAATCCCAACCGCACGGCGCATGTTCTGCTGCCGGTGGCGGGGCGCGTTAAGAGCGTCGAGATCCGTATTGGAGATTACGTCAAGCAGGGACAGACGCTGCTCACCGTGGAAAGCCCCGATGTCGATGCGGCGATCTCCGCATACCTTCAGGCGGGGGCGGCTGTAACGCAGGCCCGTGCCGCGTTGGTCAAAGCGCAGGCGGATACGGACCGCGCACGCGACCTTTTCGAACACCGCGCCGTGGCGCAAAAGGAAGTCTTGAACGCCGAAGCGCTTCTGGCGCAGGCCAAGGCGGCGCTGGATCAGGCCCTGGCCGGAGGCGAGCAGTCCCGGCGGCGGCTGCAAATCCTCGGTGTGAAGCCCGGCCAATTCGGACAGAGCGTCGCCGTGCTCGCACCGATTTCCGGCAAGATCCTCGACATGAGCGTGGCTCCGGGCGAGTACCGCAACGACACGAGTTCCCCGTTGATAACCATTGCGGATCTCGGCTCGCTTTGGGTTACGGCGGACGTGCCGGAAACCTCCATCCGGCACATCCAGCTTGGCGAGCCCCTGAACGTTGACTTCGAAGCGTATCCGGGCGAATCGTTCCGTGGGCGCGTTACCCGGATCGCCGACGTCGTCGATCCGCAAACCCGCACTATCAAGGTCCGCGCCGAGATCGCCAACCGCGACGGACGCTTGCGCCCTGAAATGTTTTGCCGCATCCGCCACAGTGAAGCGATCGAGAGTAAGCCCGTGGTGCCCGCCGGCGCCGTGGTGATGCAGGAGGGACAAAACGTGGTCTGGCGTCTGGTGGCGCCGGGTTCCTTCGAGCGCGTCGCGGTCCAGACCGGGGCGCGTGTGGGAGATCGCGTGGCGATCCTGTCGGGCTTGTCGGCCGGCGACAAAGTGGTGATCGACGGCACCATGCTGCTGAAAACGAACTAGGGACACCACATGATTGCGAAACTATTACGGATCGCCCTCCGGCAACGCTTTATCACCCTGGTGCTGGGACTGACGGTTATCGGCCTGGGTGTCTGGGCGTTCCTTCAGCTCAAGCTGGAGGCGTATCCCGACATATCAGACACACAAGTCGTGATTATTTCGCAATACCCCGGACACGCGGCCGAGGAGATAGAGCAGCAGGTCACGGTGCCCATCGAACGTGCCTTAAACAGCGTGCCGAACGTAATCGCCCGGCGCTCGCGCACTATCTTCGGCCTGTCCGTGGTGGAACTGACTTTTTCTTACGAGACCAACGATTACTTCGCCCGCCAGGTGGTTCTCGAAAAACTGCGCGACGCGGATTTGCCAGATGGTGTCGTGCCCGCCCTGGGACCCATGTCCACGCCGATCGGCGAACTGTACCGTTACACGCTCGACGGCGGTGGGCTGGACTCCATGAAGCTGCGTGAGTTGCAGGACTGGGTGGTTGTGCCGCGTATGTTGCAGGTCCCCGGCGTGGCCGATGTGACCCCCTTCGGCGGGCTGATCAAGCAGTATCAGGTGCAGGTAGATCCGATCGAGTTGGCCAAGTACAACCTCTCGATTTCTCAGGTTGCCGACGCGCTGCGCGCCAACAACAGTAACGCCGGCGGCGCCCTGCTCGACAACAAACAGCAGTCCATGGTGGTGCGCGGTGTAGGTCTGATCCAGAACGCGGGCGACATCGGCAACATTGTATTGACCGAATCGCGCGGCGTGCCGGTGTTCATGCGGGACATAGGCCGGGTGGAGGTGGGCGCCGCGCCGCCGACCGGGGTGTTCGGAATCGGCCCCTATACCGGAGGCGTCGAGGGCATCGTGCTCATGCGAAGGGGCGAGAATCCCAGCGAAGTCCTCGATGGCATCAAGAACGCCGCCGCCGAACTGAACGCGTCGAAGCTGCCCGCAGGCGTGAAGCTGAACCCCATCTATGACCGTGCAGACCTGGTAAATCACACTCTGCATACGGTCAGCGGCACGCTGCTGGAAGGACTTCTGATCGTTGTGCTGGTGTTGTTCTTCTTTCTGGGCAGTGCCCGGGCGGCTGTGCTGACAGCCATCACCATCCCGCTCTCGCTGCTGTTCGCCTTCATCTGCATGTACTTTTCCGGGATCACGGCAAATCTGTTAAGCCTGGGCGCGCTGGATTTCGGGATCATCGTCGACGCGACCCTGGTCATGGTGGAGCACATCCTCTACACGCTGCAGGATTGGCACCGCCAGCCGGATTTCGCTTCACGCGGCGGCGCGCTCGGTGCGGTCCGGCAGGCTGCACTGGAAGTGGAGCGGCCGATCTTCTTCTCGCTGCTGATCATCATTTCCGCGTACATACCGCTGTTCACCCTGGAGCGGGTCGAGCGCAAGTTGTTCACGCCCATGGCATTCACAATCTGTTACGCGTTGCTGGGCAGCATGATTCTGGCGCTCACGGTGATTCCGGTTCTGGCGACCTATCTATTCCGGCATAGCGCCAAGACCTGGGAGAATCCCATGCTTGGCTGGGTGTATGAACGATACCGCGCCGTGCTGGAACTGGTTTTGCGCCGCCCCGTGCCCGTCATTGCCGTGTGCGGCGGAATCGTGTTGGGGGCTTTCGCCCTTTCGGGCGCCCTCGGTATTGAATTTTTGCCCAACTTGGACGAGGGCGTCGTGTGGATTCGCGCGAACCTGCCGGCTGGCATCTCGCTGGACCAATCCGCGCGAGTGGCGGCGAGGATTCGCGAGGTTGTCGCCGAATACCCGCAGGTGAAGTTCGTCTCTTCACAAAGCGGGCGCAACGACGCCGGAACGGATCCTTACGGCCCCAACCGCAACGAATTGTTCGTGGCTTTGCGCCCTTACGGCACTTGGCCGCGCGGCATGAGGAAGGCGGATCTGGTCGAACAATTGAGCAAGCGGCTGAATGCCGAAATACCGGGCGCGGCGTTCAGCTTCACGCAACCGATCATCGACAACGTAACCGAGGCTGTGACCGGCTCGGCGGCGGACCTGGCCGTGATAATACGTGGTCCCGACCTCGACACTCTGCGCAGGCTGGCACGGCAGACGCTGGCCGAAATCCGGAAGGTGCCGGGCTCGGCCGACTGCGCCATCGAACAGGAAGAAGACCAGGCCCAGTTGCGAATAAAGATCGACCGCCAGGCCGTGGCGCGTTACGGCATCAACGTCAAGGATGTGCAGGATGTCATCGAAATGGCCATCGGCGGCCGCGCAGCCGGCGTCATGTTCGAAGGCGAACGCCGGTTCGACATCACGGTCAGATATATTCCCCAGGCGCGCACCGATATCGATGCCATCGGCAACATCCTGGTGGCCACGCGCGAGGGTGGCCGGGTCCCCCTGTCGGAGTTGGCCGAGGTCAAGGTGGTCAGCGGTTCGAGCATCATCGCGCGCCGTGAAGGAGAGCGCCAGATTACCGTGCGCACAAACATCCGGGGGCGCGATCAGGGCAGCTTCGTCTCCGAAGCGCAGAGGCGTTTCATGCGCGCCGTGAAACTCCCGGCAGGTTACGACGTGGACTGGGGCGGGCAGTTCGAGAACCTCTCGCGCGCCGAGCGGCGCCTGGCGCTGATCCTCCCGGTAACGATCGCCATCATCTTCGTGCTCTTGTTCTTCATGTTCGGGTCGGTGAAGTACGCGGGACTTGTGATGATGAACGTTCCGTTCTCCCTGGTGGGCGGCATTCTGTTCCTGTGGCTGCGCGGTATCCACCTGAGCGTTTCCGCGGCAGTGGGCTTTATCAGCTTGTTCGGCGTGGCCGTGATGAGCGGCGTGTTGGTGGCGGCGGAGATCAACCAGGGCCGGCGCCGTGATCCGGAGCGGCCGGTGCGCCAGGTCATCGTGGAAAGCGCACTCGCGCAACTGCGGCCAGTCCTGATGATGATCGTGGTAGCGCTTTTGGGGATGGTTCCGGCGGCGCGCGCCACTGGAATTGGGTCCGATATACAACGGCCGCTGGCCACGGTGGTGGTCGGCGGCCTTCTTTCCACCTTGTTTCTGACCCTGGTTGCTCTGCCGGCCATGTACGCTCTGGTCGCGCGACGGGGAGCAACTCGATGGGAGGAGACCGAATGAACCCGAGTCTTCTATTGACTGTGTACGTCGACGAGACGGACATGTGCGGCGAGATTCCGCTGTATGAAGCCATCGTGCGCCGGCTTCTCCACCACAACATTGCGGGCGCAACGGTGATGCCGGGCACGATGGGATACGGCCGCCACGGCCGCGTGCACCACAAACGCCTTTTTGGCGTATCCGACGACCGGCCCATGGCTATCTTCGTGATCGATCAGGAGTCCAAGATCCGCGCGATCCTGCCCGAGATTCGCGCCATGGTGCAAGAAGGACTCGTGACCGTCGCGCCGGTCGAGGTTGCCTGAACCGGCAGGGAGGTTGATTCGCGTGTGGCGCGTGGATGGAACGCGAGGAACGTACGCCGGCCTGCTGGTCATTGCGCTAGGCGTGGCCGTGGTCTGGTTCCTGGTGCTGCACCGATGAGTTCGCGGGCCTTGTGGCCTGCTCGTCAGCGAGAGCGGTGGGCTTTCCAGGTTTCGACGAGGACGGGCAGCAGGGAGACGAAGATGATGAGGAAGATCACCTTCTCGAAGTGCGCGCGAACCAGCGGCACGTTGCCCAGCATATAACCCAGTATCGTGATGAAGAAGATCCAACCCACGCAGCCGCAGATGCTGAAAGGCAGGAAGCGCAAGTACGGCATCTGGCCCACCCCGGCGATGAACGGGGCGAACGTGCGCACGATGGGGACAAACTTGGCGTAGATGATGGTTTTGCCGCCGTGCTTGTCATAGAACGCGCGTGTCGTCTCGACGTGCTTCGGGTTGAAAAACCGCGACTTGGGGCGGCTGAAAATCGTGGGGCCGGTGCGCCACCCCAGCCAGTATCCACTGCTATCGCCGGCGATCGCCGAGATCATCAGGGCCAGGATCACGGCGTAGATGTTCAGGTGTCCGGCCCCAGCGACCACGCCCACGGTGAACAGCAGCGAGTCGCCGGGTAGAAAGAAACCCGTGAGCAGCCCCGTCTCGGCGAAGACCACGCCGCAAAGCATGGCGTAGCCGTACCAGCCGCTCAGCACGGTGCTGATGAGATGAATGAGGCGCTCCGGCGTGGTGAGCGTGCGCAGAAACTCGACGAGCGCCTCAACGATCCAACTCATGTTCGCGGCGCCCTAGCTTTGGCGGTAGGACGCCACGATCCGGTCGACGACCTTCTGGTGAATCTTGATCTTGCCCTTCCGCACCAGTTCGGCTCGGACGCCTTCGGCGAACAAAGCGTACCGCTCGAGGGCCTTGCTGTGCTTGAGTTCACCGATCAGCATCTCACGCTCCTCGGCCAGTTTGGCCGGATCGGGCAGCGTGCGGCCTACAACCTTGCAGACGAAGCGTGCCTCGCCCACGGGGACGGGCCCGAACACAGAGCCGATCGGCTTCGTGAACGCGTCCATGACCTGGGAACCCGCCCCCAATCCCTCAACCGCGCCCGATCGCTTGAATTCCGGAACGGATTTCCATGTCAACCCCAGAGCCTGAGCCGCCTGCTTGAGGTCGCCGTTGGCCTTGGCCTTCTCCAGCAACTCGCGAACCTTCTGGTCGACGAGTTGTCGTACCTTCCGATCCACGACTGCGGTGCGCACGGTGCTTTCCACCTCGGCCAGTTGCGCCGGGCGCGACGGCATGATGTCAACCACCGAGGCCACCACGAGCTTGTTCCCGGGAACCTGCAACACCGGCGTCACATCGCCTTTCCCGAGGGAGAAGAGGCTTTCATCGAGGTCCTTGCTGGTGCCGACCATGGGCAGTGGATCGCCGGCGCCTGCCTTGGGAACATTGACGAACTCGACGCCAAGCTTCTGCGCGATCTGTGCGCCGTTCTGAGGAGCCTTCACCAATTCGGCGCGCATCTCGTCGGAAAGCGCCTGCATGCGATCGAAGACCGTCTGCTTCTTGCGCTCGCTCGCCAGGGACTCCTTGGCTTCTTCAAAGCTCTTCAGCCGCGCTTCCTGTTTTTCCATCACCTGGATAATGTGGAAGCCGTACTCGGTCTGGACAATGCCGCTCAACTGCTTGGGCGCCAGCGAGAAAGCCGTCCGCTCGAAGTTCGGAACCGTCTGGCCGCGCGCGACCCAGTCCAGGTCGCCGCCCTTGGCCGCCGAGCCCGTGTCCTCGGAGTACTTTTTGGCCAGCGTGGCAAAGTCGGCGCCGGCCTTGAGCTGCTTGAGCAGGTCCTCGGCCTTGGCCCGGATCTTGGGGACTTCGTCCTGCGGCTTCTCGGTGGTCTTCAGCAGGATGTGGCGCACCTTCACCCGCTCGGGCGTGCGGAAGCTGTCTTTGTTGGCTTCGTAATCGCGGCGCAACTCTGCCTCGGGGACGGTGATCGTGGCGGCGATTTTCTCTTCCTCGACTACCAGCATCTGGATAGCGCGCTGCTCCTTGATCCTGAAACTGGCAGCGTTCTCCTGGAAGTACTGCTGGATTTCGGCGGGCGAAGCAGTGACCTGGGACCGGAACTTGGCCGGGTCTACCGAAACGTACTCGATCTTCGCCGTCTCATTCTTCATCTTGTAAGCGCGTTCGACTTCTTCGTTGGTGACCACCACGCCTTCCGCCACCAGATTCTTCATCTTGGTGAGGAGCATCTCGTTGGCGACGTTGCTCTCGAATTCGGGGATGGTAAAATTCATCTGCGCCAGATAGGCCGCATACGCTTCACGGCCGACGAATTTGCCGTCCTGGTAAAGCATGGGAGCGAAGGAGCGGATCGCGCGGGCCACATCCGCCTCGGAGACCTGCAAGCCCAGGCGCTTGGCCTCATAGACCACGGCGCGAGTCGTGATCTCGTTATCGACGATTTCGGGTACCAGGAGGGCCACCATGCTTTGTGGAACCTGGCCGCCGCGCAGCGCGTTCTGCACTCTGGTCTGTAAGTCGCGGGCGGAGAGCACTTCTCCACCGACCTCGGCAACGACTTGGTCATTCTGGTCGCCAGTGGACGAGCCGAAGCCCGGGATCAACGTGACCACCATCGAGATGGCCACCAACATGAGCACAGCGCCGAGCACTATACGCACAGCCTTGGCGCGGCTGCGAAAAAGATCAAACATGCCTACCTGTCTCCTAGAGAGGACGAAGTCCTTTTCAATAGTATAGCGAATGGCCCGCGGGCGCCACGAACGGTGCCCGAAAACCCCGTCAGCCTGAACTGCGTAGGTTTTTTCTGCCGCCAACCGATTCGCCAGATGAAAAAAACTACGCAGTTCAGGCTGACAGGGTTTTTGTTCGCGCTACAATTGGGCCGATGATTGCCCGACGTACGTTCCTTCCCCTGGCGTTGGCCGGTGTGCAAGCCTGGTCCAAGCCTTCCCAATTGAAGATCACCGACCTGCGCTGCGCCGTTATCGAGCGCGCGCCCATGCGCTGCATCCTTATCCGCATCGAAACGAACCAGGGTATCTCGGGTTTGGGCGAAGTCCGCGACGGCGGCAGCTCCACGTACGCGCTCATGCTCAAAAGCCGCCTGCTCGGCGAGAATCCTTGCGACATCGACCGTCTCTTTCGCAAGCTCAAGCAGTTCGGGTATCACGGCAGGCAAGGCGGCGGCGTGTGCGCCGTCGAGATGGCGCTGTGGGACCTCGCCGGCAAAGCCTACAACGTGCCGATATGGCAGATGCTGGGCGGCAAGTTCCGCGACACGATCCGCTGCTATTCCGACACCACCGAATCGCACGACCCGGCTGTCTACGCCGCGCGCCTGAAGAAGCGCATCGAGCAAGGCTTCACCTTCCTCAAAATGGACCTCGGCATCGACCTGGTCGAAAAGATCCCGGGCGCCGTCACCCGCCCGCTCGGTTACTCGCAACACCAGGCCGCCATGACCATGCATCCTTTCACTGGCATGGAACTTACCGAAAAGGGCGTCGCGCTCATGGCGGAATACGTAGGTCGCATACGCGAGACGATCGGCATGGACGTCCCCCTGGCCGCGGACCACTTCGGTCACATCGGCGTGAACTCGTCCATTCGCCTTGGAAAGGCGCTCGAAAAGTACAACCTCGCTTGGCTCGAAGACATGGTGCCGTGGCAGCACACCGCGCTGTGGAAACAGATCACCGACCAGGTGAACCTGCCCACTTGCACCGGCGAGGACATCTATCTGAAAGAGCCCTTCGCCGAACTGTGCCGCGCACACGCGGTGGACATCATCCACCCCGATCTCATGACGGCGGGCGGGATCATGGAAACCAAGAAGATCGGCGACATGGCCCAGGAATACGGCGTCCCCATGGCCATGCATTTCGCCGGATCGCCGGTCGCCTGTATGGCGAACGTACACTGCGCCGCGGCCACGGAGAACGTCCTGGTGCTCGAAAACCACTCCGTGGACATCCCCTGGTGGAGCGACTTGGTGGACGGCGTTGCGAAACCCATACTCCAGCGCGGTTTTATCCCGGTGCCCGACTCGCCGGGCCTCGGCATTACGCTGAACGAAGAGGCCGTGAAGCAGCACATTGGCGAAGGCGGTTTCTTCGAGCCCACGCCGCAATGGGACAAGGAGCGCGCCTGGGACCGTCTCTGGAGCTGACCCGCCATGCTCGCGCTTCTGCTATTCAGTCTTGCGGCATTGGAGCCGCTGCTCGACAATCTCTTCGTCTACCGCGACGCGGCCAACGTCTACGTCATCCGTTCGGGTGACTGCGCCGTGCTGATCGACCTCGCGAGCGGCGATGTACTGGACAAGCTCGGCTCCATCGGCGTGCGCCATGTGGACGCGATCTGTCTCACGCACCGCGACCGCGATCAATGGTTCGGTTTTCAAAAAGCCCGTGCGCGTGGCATTCCGATTCATGCTCCCGGCGAACCGGTAGCCGATTACTGGCGCAAGTTCTTCCCCGCCCCGCATGGCGCCATTGTGTACTCCGTCGTCGTGCCCGATGAAAGCTATGGGTCTTTCGACGTCACACCGGGCGCGAAGATCCAAACCGCTGCAGGCGCGCTGAGCGTGGTCGCCACGCCGGGCCACACGCGCGACCACGTGGCTTACACGGCCAACATTGGCGGCAAAAAGGTCCTCTTTTCGGGAGACGCAATCTACGCGCGAGGCAAGGTATGGCAAGGTTACCAGCTCGATTGGGACCACTGGCGCGGGCACGGCTACGAAGCCGCGGCGGCATCGCTCATCAAGTTGCGCGACCTGAATGCGGCGGTGCTGGCGCCGTCGCACGGCGGGCCTCAAACGCAGGGCATCGAGGAGACCCTCGCTATCACCGCCGGCCGCTTGTGGCGCGCGGCGGAACTGAAGAACTTCGATCTCTATGCGCTGACACGCACACCGCCGCTCGCGCCGTCTACGCCACTCAAACGCCTGGAGACCGTGCGTGTAGGCAAGCAACTTCTCGAGCGACTCAGCCCGCATCTCTGGCTGACCGGCAACAATTACTTCCTCGTCGACGATTCGGGCGCTTGCTTCGCCGTGGACAACAACCTGGATCCCGCCGAGTGGCCACCCATCCTGGAACGCATCGGCGCGCGCAAGGTCGAAAAGATCTGGATCACGCACCTGCACGTGGACCACGTGCTGCGCTTGCCAGAGTTAAAGGCGCGCTACGGCGCGGAAATGGTCACCGTAAAGCCGCTCGCGGACCTGCTCGAGCATCCGACGGCTTACTGGCACCCTTTTTCGTACTTCGACGGCGTGAAGCCCGACCGCGTTCTTGCCGACGGCGAGGAGTTCACCTGGCGCGGCTATCGGATGCGCGCCTACCACGCGCCGGGACAGACCTGGTTCCATGAGTTTCTCGAAACCACCGTTGACGGCCACCGCGCCGTGTTTTCCGGCGACACTTTCCAGGGCTTGGAATTGTGGGATCTCGCCAACGGCACGGGCGGATGGAGCGGCTTCAACCGGGGCTTTCCCGCCTACCACGCCGCCTCCGCGCGCTTGATGCGGAAGATCGCGCCGGAATGGGTGCTGGCCGCGCACGAGCGTCCTTTCGAATTCCGCGCCGAAGAATGGGACCTGCGCGTACGATGGGCAGAGGACGCCGCGCGCGCCCTCGACGAGTTGTCTCCTACAGGCCGCCATCAATTCAACTTCAATCCCCACCTGGTGAGCGTGTATCCGCTCGTCAGCCAGTGGAGCGCCGAAGGGCAGAAACTCGAACTGCGCGTCGCGAATCCGCTCGATGCGCCGCTGGAGGTCCGCTGGAGCGGACCCGCAAGTGGAACCATGAGAGTCGCTGCGGGAACCACCGCCGCTTCACCGCTTACAATCCGCATCCCTCAACCGGCGCCGGGTTCGCGCGCGGCTGTAACCATCGACATCACGCTCCAAGACAGATATCTTGGACCGGCTGTGTTTTTCCTGATCGACAACAAGTGAGAACTGACATGACACGAATCGTTGCAACGATCGCCGCGCTCGCCTTCTCCATGGCACTGGCGGCGCAGAACTTTACCGACGTCAAGCCCAGCCCGCAACAGGTGGCCTGGCAGGATCTCGAAATCGGCGTCCTGATTCACTTTGGGCCCAACAGCTTCATGGACCGAGAGTGGGGCGACGGCACGGCCGATCCGTCTGTGTTCAACCCCACACAACTCGACGCTGCGCAGTGGGTGGCGGCGGCGAAGGCCGCCGGCGCGCGCTACCTGGTCCTGGTGGCGAAACATCACGATGGATTCTGCCTGTTCCCGTCGCGCGCGACAAGCTACAGCGTCGCGTCCAGTCCCTGGCGCGGCGGCAAAGGCGATTTGGTGCGCGAGGTCGAACGCGCCGCGCGCGCCGAGGGCTTGAAGTTCGGCGTGTACCTGTCGCCCTGGGACCGCCATGAACCTTCTTATAAGGACAGCAAGGCGTACGACAAGTTCTACGCGAGCCAGGTCGCGGAACTCGCTCAACATTACGGCGAGTTGACGGAGTTCTGGGTGGACGGCGCGGGCAGCGAGGGGCACGTCTACGATTGGGACCGCTACATTTGTACGCTGCGCGATTTCCAGCCGAACACACTGTTTTTCAGCGGCGCTGGCTTTCTAAAGGAAGGCCATATACGCTGGTGCGGCAACGAGGACGGTTTCACCGAACCGGATAATTGGAACGTAGTGGACGTGGCCGGCGTAAAGCGCTGGCGTCCACAGGAATGCGACACGCCACTGCGTAAGGGAGGCTGGTTCTGGCATCCGAACTCCGAACAGAAGCTCAAGCCGCTGGATGCGCTTGTGGACCTTTATCACCGGTCGGTGGGCTATGGGGCGCAGCTCATGCTGGGCCTGGCGCCCGACAATCGCGGCCTCATGCCGGAGGCCGACGTGGCGCGGTTGCGCGAGTTCGGAGACGCCATCCGGCGCATGTATTCCAACAACCTGGCGAGCAAAGGGGACATGGACCCCAGGCGCATGTCCGTCACATTCCGGCAGCTGGTGAGCTTCGACAGCGTGGTGACCATGGAGGATCTCTACTATGGCCAGCATGTGCACCGGTACGAGATCCAGGCACTGGTGAATGGGAAATGGAAGACTCTGGCCGCCGCGCGCACAATCGGCCACAAGAAGATCGACCGCTTTGCGCCGGTCACGGCCAGCGCCGTGCGAATCCGCGTGATCGAGTCGTCCGACACCCCGCGCATCCGCGATTTTGCGGTGTACAACACAAACGGCGGCGCAAAATGATATACTGACGATTGTGCGGTAAGCGCAAAGTAGTTCTTTGCGCTTCCCACAGCCAAGCCAACCCAGATCGGGCGCGTAGCTCAATTGGCAGAGCAAGTGACTCTTAATCACTAGGTTGAAGGTTCGATTCCTTCCGCGCTCACCATCTTTTTCAATAACTCAGGTTTCTGAGTCCCAAGGCTAACGTTCTCCGCCCGGAAATTGCGCGCGGCGGTATGATGGTTTGCTGCGTCGCACGCCTGCATTCGTGCGCATATCTGTAGCTGGCATCACGCCGCGCAAAGAGAAAGCTCATGAAACAATTTAGTCTGCTGCTCGCATTTCTGATTTCGGGAAGCCTTTATGGCGCGGGTTTCAAAGCCGGTTTCGGGAAGCGCTTGATCACTCCGCCGAGCCCGATCTGGCTGGGAGGTTTCGCCGCGCGCACGCACCCGTCTGAAGGCATCGCCCACGACCTGTGGACAAAGGCGCTGGCCATAGAGGACGCCAAAGGGCAAAGACTGATCGTCATCACCGTAGACCTGGTGAATATGCCCAAGGTGATGACGGATATGGTCGCCGCCCGTGTCATGCACAAGCACGGCATCGACCGGCCGCACCTTTTGATCAACTTTTCGCACACCCATTCAGGGCCCTCGCTCACGTGGCGTGAGGGTACGGACCGGGCGATGGTGCACCGCATCGAAGGGTACCGGAACAAGGTGATGGACTCCATGACGGAGGCCGCGGCGGCCGCCGTAGCGGACCTCCGCCCCGCGCAGTTTTCTTACGGCGCCGGCAGAGTAGGGTTCTCGCATAATCGCCGGGAGCGCGTGCCGGGCGGAGGATTTCGCTTCGGCATGGACCCCAACGGCCCGGTTGACCAAACCGTCCCCGTGCTGCGGATATCCGGCGCCGACGGCAAGTTGCGCGGCGTGCTGTTCGGGCTCTCCTGCCACTCGTCCGCGTTGACTCCGACATTCTATGTGATCAGCGGGGACTATCCCGGCATCGCTCAGGCTGCTTGGGAAAAGGCGCATCCCGGCGCCACGGCGCTGTTCATGCAGCTTTGCGGAGGCGATCAGACTACTTACCCGCGCGGCAAGATGGAACTGGCTGAAAAGTACGGCCACGAGTTGGCCGGCGAAGTGGATCGCGTCATGGCCGGGCAAATGACCCGAGTCCGTGCGCCTCTCAAAACCGCTATGCTCACCACCGAGTTGCCCTTCGCGCCCTTCTCGTTGGAAGGCTTCGAGCAACAAGCCAAAGATAGCGATCCGCTAGTCCGCAGGCACGCCGAGCGCATGGTGAAGTTGTATGAATCCGGAAGACCGCCCTTGCCGCGGCTGCCATACACCATGCAAGCCATTCAGTTCGGCAAGGATCTCACCATACTCGCCATGAACGGAGAAGTGGTCGCCGAATACAGCCTGCGCGTGAAGAAGGAGTACGGATCGGAGGGCATGGTCGTGGCCGGCTATTCCAACGACATCCCTTCTTATATCCCCTCTCTACGGATCCTCAAGGAAGGCGGTTATGAGGGGCACGATGCGATCCTCATGACCGAACTTCCCGGTGTCTTCGGCGATAAGGTCGAGGAGACGGTCATGGATGGCGTCCGCGAATTGATGCAGGCTGTTGGCAGGGCTCCGCGCAGATAGCGATTACCTGCAGCAACTCTTTGAGATTCTTGACGGGTGAGATATGCTCCAATCTATAGGAACGGGATTGGCGGCGTCGATCGCCGTCGGGATCTCACCCGGGACAAACTCAAATGCCGCAGCTCAATGATTTGCCACCCGCCGGTGTTCAGCTTCTTAAAGACGTTGTGCACCCGGCGGTGGACAAGATCCTCAATCCGTCCAGCATTGCCCTCCATGGCGGCATCACGGAGGACGCTCCCGTCCTGGTGCTGCTGGCCGCGGGCAAGGGCACGCGATTCGGCACCAACCCCAAGTGCATCCAACCGGTGCACGGGACGCCACTGGCGCGCCATACGATCGACGCCTTCCGCCGCTTCAGTCCCTCGCCCGTCGTCTGCCTGGTGGGCTACCGGTACGAAGAGGTTTCCGCGGCGCTCGGCGACGATAACATTTATGTCCGTTCGGACAACATGGTGGGGGGAACCGCGTACGCCGTCTATGAGGCGTACAGCGTTCCGGATTTGAGACAGAAGAACCCATTGCTCATCATCACGATGGGCGACCGCATCGTACCCTCGTCCGTGCTGCGGCGGCTGTGCGCCACGCACTCATCCGGCGCGCGGGAGGCCGACCTCACGTTTCTTTCGGCCCGCTACGAACCGCCCCGCAATCGCGGAAAAGGAAGGGTGTTGCGCGCTCCGGACGAACGGGTGCTGCGCATCGTCGAGGAGCGTGACATCCTCGCCATCGCGGATCCGGCCTCGCGGGAGACGTTGCTGAACCTGACCGAGGGCAACTGTCCGCTGTACGCGATCCGGGCCACTATATTGCGGCGGTATCTCGAAAACCTGACTAACGCGAACGCCCAGGGACAGTACTACCTGACCGACATCATCGAAGCCATCAGCCGGGACGGCGGCGACATACGCACCATCACGACGACGGTGGCCGACCCGGAGTACGATCTGCTGTGCTCGGATGTCACCCAGCCCATGGACCTGGCGCTGCTCGAAGGCATTCTGGCTTCGACGCGCGGCCTGCTGTTCCCCGAAGAAATCGAGATCGAGGAAGCCGCCGAGGCCATCGCCGCCAATCGTCCCGCGGCTCAGGTAGCCTCCATCGCACGCCAACTGGCGGAACTGGTGGCAGCCGCCGCCAGGGAGAGACTCGCCTTCAAGCCGGACCAGCCCGTGGGGATCGGCATCTCCGGAGGGCGGCTGCGGCTGGCGTTCATGCACCCGGACATGATGCGCTTCCACGGCCCCGCCTGGCAGATGCCCATTGGAGCCGGCAGTGAAGCCGGCGATGAGCAGATCGTGGTCTTGGCGCAGGGTTCCGATGACCGACGGATTCACCTTTACCCGATGAACCCGAAGTACCGCGAACAGGTCAACTCCCTGCCCAGCGACAACGAGGTGATGTACCCCGGCGAGGAGATCTCGGACCTGCACAGTTACGAGGGATTCGGGACCCGGATGAGCGAGAACCTGCTGCTCTCGCTCGGCTACTTCAGCGAAGAGGAACTGGAAGCGAGGCGGCGTAAGGGCCTGCCGCTCCCACCGTCCTCGATGTGGGCCGGCAGCAATATGCGCCGCCCGTTCGCGCTGGTCGGCAACGCCATCGCGTCCATGCGCACGCTGCGCAAAGGCTCGCTGGGCGCCAAAGTGCAAGAACACCTGGGGCGCGAGCATTTCAAGGGCCTGCGCCTCATTTCGACGGGAAACATTCCACAGGGCGGTTTTTCCAGTTCTTCCGCCGTGACCGTCGCCACCAAGAACGCAGTCAACGCCCTGTTCGGTTTAGGTGTACCCGCGGACCTGCTGGTCCACCTCGCGTGCCAGGCCGAATACGGCACCGGTGTGAGGGCGGGGTCGCTGGATCAAGCCACCGAGCAGAAAGGGCGCGCGGGGCAAGGAACGCTGATCAGCTCGAACCCGCGGGACAACTACCGCATCATCGGCGTCTACCCGGTTCCGGCCGAACGATTCCGGATCATCTTCCCGTATAGCGTCGAGCGCGACCGCGAGGCCTGGCGATGGAGTTGGGGTGCCTTCGCGCCGGTCGCCGGCCAAGGGCCGCTCACCACCGGCGAGATGCGCAAGATGACGGGCAAGGCGGCGGACATCGCTGCGGTGCTGACGCGTCTACCCCTCAACACGGACTATTTCAAGGTGATCGAGGACGACTTGGTCGAGGACGGAGCGCTCCAAGCGGAGAACCGCGCCTGGATCTGCTCGGTCCTTCGGCAGCTTCCGCTTCTGGCGACGCAGCACCAGTTGCGAGAGTCTGCCTTCGCCAACCTCGATTGGCTTGCGGGGCAGATGATGGAATCCGGAGGACTCGACCTCCAATCGGCGACCGAGAAGGCACAGATCACCCTGACCAGCCTGTTCGCCGGCTGGCAGGACCCGGTGTTGCGCCACGTCACTGCGGAAGGGAAGATCGAAATCGTAAAGGGTGTGCCCTTGCGGGCCATGGTCGCTTACCTGTTCGGCGAAGTAGCCAAGAATTTCCATCTGATCCATCACACCTCCGAATGGATCGAGTACGTGTCTTTATCGCAGCTTGGAGACCGGTCGGTCGAGATCGACCCGGACCGCCTCCCCAGCCGCGAGGAAATGGAGTCTGCACTCGAATGGGAAAGCGGCGTCACGGGTCCGGACCTGCTGGACCTCTGGCTGAAGCGGCATGGCGCAGTGCCTTTCGATTTCAACCAGGGACTGGACGATGCGTCGTTGTCACCGGAAAACCCGCCTGAGTTCCACCGCCTCAGGGGAACCAACTTCTTCCGGGGACTGGCCCTGATCGACCTGGCCGAAGCCATGCTGAAGCGCGCATTCGGCACCGGGGCTGTCGCCGTGCGCGTAAACGCAGCCGGTCAAGGCGACTATTTCCAGGTTCATGTGGACAGCCAGGCGGCCGATCCGGAGCAAGTGAAGCGATTCATCGAGGCGGCATTCTACCGCCGCTTCGGCCTCGATCCGGAGCCTAAGTTCGTGGAACTGCATCCGGGGGGCGGCGCGGCCGGCATCCGTCTGAGCCGGTACAATTCGCTCACACAGTTGGTGCACCGGTTGCGCGCATTCGCTCCGCGCTGAAGCCTGCGGCGGCGACTATGCTGAGCTTGAGGTCACACGATGTCGAAAGATTACGAAGAGTCCACCACCAGTCAGATACCGGTCATTGCCGAAAGCCTCACATTGGGAGTCGTAGGCGCCGGCGTCATGGGCCGGACGTTGATCCGGGGCCTGCTCAATAGCGGGCTGATCGCGGGCGAGCGCATCTGGGCAACCGACAAGAACGCCGGCACCTGCGAAAGCGCCGGCCGGGAACTCGGTATCCCAGTGGTCCCCGAATATGCCGCACGCGCGGCCACGACGGACCTGATCCTGGTTTGCGTGAAGCCGGCCGATGCCCCGGCCGCCCTCACCATGCTGCGCGACGTGGGCCTGCGGAACGAAACGCTGATCATTTCGATCATGGCGGGCGTTTCCACAGCCCGGATCGAGTCTCTGCTCGGCACCGGCAATCCGGTGGTGCGCGCCATGCCCAACACGCCTTGCGTCGTGGGCGAAGGCATGACCGTCATCTGCCGCGGCAGCCGCGCGGGCAAAGAGCATCTGGACCGGGCACGGCGCATCTTCGAAGCCGTGGGCCGGTGCATTCCCGTCGACGAGACTCACTTCAACGGCATTACGGCGCTGAGCGCCAGCGGACCGGCCTACCAGTTCCTCATCATGGAAGCGCTCGCTGAAGCCGGGGTAAAGATCGGACTACCGCGGCAACTGGCGCTGACCCTGGTGGCGCAGACGACGCTCGGCGCGGCTCGCATGTTAATGATCAGCGGCCGGCACCCGGCTTCCCTGCGCGACGACGTGACCACGCCGGCAGGCTGCACCATCGGCGGCCTGCTCATGCTCGAGGACGGGAGAATCCGTTCCGTGCTGGCTCGCGCCGTCGAGGAAGCCGCCCGCATCGCGGGCCAACTGGGCGCGGCGCCCGCGAAAACCGCTTAGCCGGCCGCCTACTTGGCGCGCGGTCGCGCCGCTTCCGGCTTGTGCAGCACGTGATGAAACACGTAGGAGCTTTGCACGGGTACCCCGTGCTTGAAGGTGACCTTCAACACCACCTGGTAGTAGCGCGGCAAGTTGCCTGAATCACCGCCCAACCTCTTGACGAGTTCGGCGGCGCGCCACGGTTGCGTCAGCCACTGCGCGGCGGCCAGGGTGTCGGCCGATGCGTTGCCGGAAATCGCCATGAACTCGCCCACGCCGCTGGAGCCCGGCATGCGGCTGATCACGGCGTGCGTCTCGCCGTCGTTTTGCTTGCCGGCCAGGAACCGGTCCTCCAGATACTCCGGTTCCCCTTTCTGAGGTTTCAGATTCCGGACGCCGTCCGGCTCGATCACGATTTCCTGTGCCAGCGGCGCTCCCTGTAACTGCAAATTGAACTTCGGCGGTCCGAGAAAGACGATGTCGTTATCCGCGATCTCCTGCCAGCTCAGCAAGTTGCTGCGCGTCAGCAGAATGTCCCGCTTGCGCGGAGAAAGGACCTGCGCCAGCATGAACGCCCCGCTGGCCTCCCCGACGCCGGTGAAATTGTAGCTCGGCAGCCACTGGCTGTCCGTAAGCATCTTGCGGACCGTGGCCATCCTTTCGGATTTCATGGCCTCGTCCCAGTCGTTGGCCTTCGGATCGCGGAAGAAGCCGAGCGACGGTATCCGGACAAACAACGGCGCACCGAGGCACACAAGCATGGGCCGGTCGCTCTGGAGGAATGGCGCCCAGATCTTCTCGAGTTCTGGCGACCAACGTTCGGCCGCTGGAGCCACCTGGCGTCGCAGCCCAATCAGGCTGACGGTCGAAAAAGCGGCCCACGCAATCGCCAGCACTAAAGCAACGGCCAACGACGCGATGATCTTGCGGTGATGTACGCTCAGGGCCGCGCCGCCGTTGCGCCCTCGCGGACCCGGCTCAAAACTAAGCTTGAACCCCCCTTTGGGCAACCCGACGTGGACAGGATCCTCGGCGCCTTCCGTCTCGTAGTACGCCAGCAACTTCTGCCGCAAGCGCCCTACTTGAAGCCGCACGATGGAGTCCTGGCGCGGATCGTAGCTGGCGGGCTTGCCGAACGCCTCGATCCCGACCGTATATTCTTTGAGCCGGTCCGCTTTGCCGGCAAGGGTTTCCTCGGTTAGATACTGCAGAAGGCGGCGGTGTGCTTCCGAAGTTTCAAAGGTCTTGCTTTGGAGCAACCGTTCCACCTGCCCGCGTATCGCTTCCTGATCAAGCCCCATCGGATGATAATGTTACCACTGTTACCAACCAGGTTGCTCACCGTTGGTGGCCGATTGTTATCCCAAATCCCATTGACACCCCGCGGAGGCGGACATATACTCCCTCGTGGTTGCGGCCACTAAGGAGGAAGAGTCTGTCCTGGGGTCGTTGCAGGGGTTTTGTAAGCCGGCGTGGTCGGTATGACTTCGCGGCAGTCAATAAGGTTAGTCGTAATTGCAGGGCGCCCGAAACGGGCCGCCAAGGGATTTCACGGAGCGAATCATGCAAAGACTGATAGCAATTGTGTTGTTAGTCGTGTTCCTGCTGGGGGCGGGAACGTCGGGCTTGATGGCCCAGGATGCTCGCGGCGCGATCGTCGGCAAGGTCACGGACCAGACTGGCGCGGTGCTCCCGGGCGCCAGTGTCGTCGTGACAAATCAGTTGATGGGGACCAAGGTCTCGCTCACGACGAACGCCGAAGGCATGTACCTGGCGCCGTTACTCCCTCCGGGCACTTACCGGGTGGAAGTGACCGCCAAGGGTTTCAAGACGTCGGTGAGAAGCGACATCGAGGTGCGCGTCAGCGATCGGTTGGACATCAGTTTCCAGCTGGAGATCGGCGCCGCGGAGCAATCGGTTACGATCACGGCCGAGGCTCCGCTTCTGAACTCTGAAAGCGCCTCATTGGGCACGGTGGTGGACTCGAAACGGGTGTCGAGCCTACCTTTGTCCTACGGCAACCCCTTCCTGCTGATCGGGCTGACCGCTGGTGTGACCTTCAACGGCAGCGTTCGCCTGGACCGCCCCTTCGAGCCCACCCACATCGTCAACTTCTCGATGGGCGGGACCCGCGGCAACCTCAATGACATCACGATCGACGGTGCGCCTACCACCGCCACCGCCAATTCCAACGAAGTCACCGCGGCTTACGTGCCGCCCACCGACATCGTTCAGGAATTCAAGGTTCAGACCGCGACTTTCGACGCCCAGTTCGGCCAGACGCAGGGTGGCGTGACCAACATCAGTATTAAGTCCGGCACCAACCAGTTCCACGGCAGCGCGGGCTATTCTTTCTACCGCCCAAGCCTGCTCGCAAACGACTTCTTCAACAACAAAGCCGGCCTTCCGGTGCCGGATTTCAAGTTCGACCGCTGGGGCGGCTCTTTTGGCGGCCCATTCCGGATTCCGAAAGTCTACGATGGGCGGAACAAGACCTTCTTCCTGTGGGGCTATGAGGGCATCCACGATGCGCGCCCCCGGCACGATGATACGACGAACACCATCCCAACACCCGCCATGCACAACGGCGACTTCTCGCAGTTGCTTAACAATGGTGGTTCTTCCTATCAGATTTACGATCCGGCCACCCGCGTTCAGGAGGGCAGCCGGTACCGCCAGCAGCCTTTTGCCGGCAACATCGTCCCAACATCGCGCATCACCAAGGTCGGGGCTTCCCTCATTTCTTACTACCCGACCACGGAAAAGACCCCCGGCGATCCGCTTGGCCTCAGGCTTGTCCAAATTAGCGTTTGAGGTGTAAGGCGACGATTCTGGTAGGTTGT
>CAYLLB010000063.1:0-23553 GCA_964384215.1 uncultured Solibacteraceae bacterium
TCGACCGGACAATTCATTTGCTAATTGAGGCGGACAAATCACATGCTACCGACACCACGGCGTCTCGCAAGCACCACGCATGATTTGCTTTCCCATCGCTTCGGTCACTGGTAGCTCAGAAGCTTCCAGTACGAGACGGCGTACAGAAGGTGGGCGGCGTCCAGTCCCGGTGCCTGGAACCTGGCCGCTTCCTGAATGGGTGACAAACCTACCTCCAGGGTTGCTGCCGGCTTGCCGGAGGACATCCCGGAGGGCGGCAGCATGGAGAGTACGTGAGCCGGAACGGTGAACTGGCCCGCGGAAACTCGTTCCGTGCATAGGAATCCACCACTTGCCCATGTGGTCAGATCGTTTGACACACCCATTATGTAGATGTACTCTTTGTCGGGATCGCCTCCACTCCACGTAATCAGCAGATCTTGCGACCTGGAGACGCTGGTGATTGCGTCCTGGTTCGTCCACTCTGGAGGTGATGGCAACGTGGCTTTGCCCAGAAAGGACCCCACCGCAGCCGTTCCCGACCCGTTCTCCACCTGGTAGGCTCCGGGTGTCAGAAACTGTGCCCCGAAGCTGGCGAAGCCCGGGATGGTGCCTGCGATATAGCCACCGTACAAGGCTGTCCGATCCGTCCTCTTTCTTATCTGCTTCAATCCGAGCGGCCCGGCTATGTTGAGTTCTGCTCCCGCGTCCATACCGGTCGGAATTATGGGATCCTCAGCGGCGCCCCAGGCAGAACCTGTGGCGTTACGGCCTGCGAGCACATTGCATGTGCCAAGCGGCGGGATGCCGGCTTCAATCATTTTAGGGCCACTGCCGATCTCGAGCACCTTCAGCAGTGTTGAATAGTCGTAACGGTCAAACTCGGCCAAGCCGATGTCCAGTGCGCCTTGGCCCTTTGCCACCCAGTGGACCAGGTTTATCACCCCAACCTTGAGTTCTCCCGTGCTCTGCGCTTTCTGCAAGTCGGCCGCCATGTAACCTGTCACATCGGAACAGGCCTTGCCATCGGTGGAAATGGCGATCGTGGTGAAATTGCTCATCGCTCCGCCGGCCCGCACGGCGAGAGGCACGCGGCAACCCGTGGCGACATTACCTGGTAATTGAAAATTGATCTGATCGATGCCAGGAAATTGGGGGGATCGCCCCTTGTAAAGCACATTCGCGCTCTTGCCGCCAACGAGTACTTCCATGTCGACGTTCAGATTACGCACTTGCGGGGTGGCGGCATCATCGAAATCGACCGGGCCTAGTCCTGTGCCCCACAAGATCATAATCTGTCCAGGCCGGGCAGTCTCCGTCAGTGCGTTGACCGGCTGGTCTGTCGGCGTGTTGTAGTTCTGTACGATGGCCGGCCCACAGCCTGCCTCATTGCGCGTGAAGATTCCAAGGATACTGTTCACTACGTGAATGGTAACCGGCGAGCTGGTCCGGCCTTCGTAAGTAACGGTGAGTGTTCCGTCACCGGTCGGGGTGCTCGAGGGCAGGATCGCGGCCACCTGCCGGTCTGAAGTGTAGACTATGATGGCATCGCGAGTGACGCCTCCCACAGTCACCTGGACTGATGTTCCTGCGAACTGCGTCGGATAGGGCAAGGTCTCAGCCTTGCGTAGAGGGGTGGGCCCGAGACCCATGCCGAAGACAATGAACATCGAACCTTGTGCAATACCATGGTTCGGCAAACCGGGTATAACGTAACTGGCGGCATTCAAAACGCCGCCCTGTTGGACCACCGGCTGAGCGGTGGCGGTGAAGACGAGGATCACGGGGACGAAGCAAACGCACATGAACGTTTTCACGCAGAGCCTCCAATGGACAAATTAGAGCCTTATGATCTGCGTTCGCCGCTCTCCCGATCGTCAGGAACCGGTTATGCTACTTGATCTCCACCTCCACCATGTTCGCTGTTTGCCCCTCGACGGTTAGCCAGAGGGCCTGGCGGCCTCGAACATTCGGCATGGACGGCATCTTGACGTTGACCTGGTCGAGTCCGGGGTACTCCAACTGCGCCCCGGCGTATTGCACTTCCCCTTGGAATCCGCCGATCTCGACTTTCACTTGGTCGAGCGCGGTGCGGCCCCTGATTCCCGTGCCGAACAACAGCAGAATCACCTGCTCATTCGCCGCGCTCAGGTCAATAGGATTCGTGACACAACTCCCCGGCGCGCTACCGCACACGAACACCGGGAAGTCGATCTGTTTCCCGTTCGCCGCCACCCTCACTCCCATGGCGGCGGCTACACCTTTGCCGTCACCGTTCATTGAAAACAACGCCGGCCATATTCTGGCAATACCGGCGGTCCCCGCGGCTATTGGCGTGTTTTGGTTCAGGACCGTAACGGTCGCCGGGCCGGGCTTGCTGGCTGCGGGGATCAGGTAGTTAATCTGGCCTGGCGAGACGTACACCAGGGGCGCAAGAAGTTCGGTTCCGGCAACGTCCTTCACTTTCACCGACACGCCGCCGAGTACGGTGGGTAGGGGGATCGTCGTCGCCACTTCGACGCCCGCTGAGAGCTTCTCTCCGAAACCGCTAGCGAAAGAATCGGGTGCGACGCCTCCCTCATAGCTTGCCGAGGAGACTGTGACAAATGCGGCCAGTGCGGTCTCTGCAATCCGGGCAAGGAAGGCATCCCGGTTGCCTTTGTTCGTGGATTGGTGTGCCTTCAATGTCGGGAAGTCCGTCGAGTCCGTACGGCCGGTCACAAAGATATTCCCGGAGTTATCGAGCACTATTGCGTATCCCAGGTCCCAGCCGCTTCCACCCAGGAAACTCGAGTGCACCAACGCGGAACCGGCAGCGTTTATCTTCGTGATGAACACCTCGTCATTGCCGGCGTGCGTCGCTTGGAAGGCGTTGACCGTGGGGAACTCGGGCGATCTTGTCGAGCCTACGACGTAGCTGTTCCCGCTTCCGTCCACGGCGACTCCAACGGCACTGTCCGCCTTCCCGCCTCCCAGATAGGTGGAGAACACCATGGCCGATCCCTCGGTATTGATTTTGGCGAGGAACCCGTCCTGTTCACCCTTGAAGGTGGTTTGCACGGCGCCTTGCGTGACCGGGAAATCCGTCGATTGGGTGGCTCCGGCCACGTATGCGTTGCCGGACGCGTCCACGCTCACAAAGACACCCGCCTCGGCCCCGGTGCCGCCGAGATATGTGGAGTAAATCAGGCCTGTGCCGGTTGCATTGAGCTTCGTTACAAAGACATCCAGGGGTCCTTTGAGGGCGGACTGCAACGGGTTGGCGGCCGGAAAATTCGGCGAGGGAGTGAATCCCGTCACATAAGCATTGCCGTTGCCGTCGACGGCCACGGACTCGCCGTGATCGAAGTCCCGCCCGCCCAGGTAACTCGCGTAGGCCAGCGAACCGGACGGCCCGAATTTTGCCACGAACGCATCCGAAGTCCCTCCGCCATGCTGGCGCTGAAATGCGCCCGATGTCACGGGGAAGTTGTACGACTCCGAGTCGCCCGTGACATATGCGTTTCCCGATGCGTCTGTCGCGATCCCACACGCGAAATCCGTATCATTGCCCCCGAGGAAGGTCGAATACAGCAACTGGTTGCCCGCTGGATTCAACTTGAGCACATACGCATCCTCGATACCGCCGAAGGTTGCCTGCGCCGCGTTCACCAGTGGGAAATCGGTAGATTGGGTGCGGCCAGTCAGGTACGCGTTGCCGGAAGAATCCACGGCAATACCGAAACCGCGTTCCAGGCTGCTGCCACCGATGCGTGTGGTGTAGATCATCTCGCCGGTGGAGCTGAATTTGGAGACGAAGAGATCCGCCGATCCGGCCTCGACGGAGCCGATCTTGCCGCCCGACGGGAAGTCCGTAGACGAGGTCGACCCAGTGATGTACACGTTCCCTTGGGGATCAGTCGCGATGCCGGCGCTCTTCAGGTCACCGCTCGCCGTGACATTCTCCGATGATGTGCCCCCCAAGTAAGTGGAGAATGAGAGGACAGGGTCGATCACCAGCGGCTGCGACTTGTCGTAGCTCGTGATCCGGAAGCCCACTTCCTGCTGACTGAGCGCAGAGTAGCCGCCCTCGAGCGTACGGCGGCTTGGCGTGCCCTCTTGGTAGATAAGCGGCTTTCGCAGGCGCAAGTTGGCATCGGCGAGCACAAGGTCGCCAGCCGCATCGATCTCCATGCGGGAGGCGCCATCGAAGCCCAAACGGATCACCTCCGGGTTCGCACCGGGAGCGACGACAAAATCGAATTCGAGTTCACCCCGGCTGCCGTGGAAGACCAGATCCACCCCCGGATAGATGCCCTGGTACCGCACCTTGGAGTAGGTTCGGATATCGGTGCGCCAGCCGGACCGCCGGTTGCCGACGATATAGTTGATCTTACCTGTCTGCGGTTCCAGGCCGGCGATGGCGGCGCGCCGTTTGCTGCCGCGCCAATGGATGCGCACTCGAGCGCCGGCATGTCGAACGACGGCGCCCGTGGGGCTCAATAGAAGTGCGTGGTCCGGTCCCACGGCCACGAATTTGTACTCGACCGCCGACTGGCCTTCGTTACGCTCGAAGACCAGTGGCATTTTGCTTGACAGGATGTTCACGCGGGCAAGCGCGGGGAACGAAAGGAAGAATAACCAAACCCAGCGGCTCATTGCAGGCCCACCTCTACGGCATTCACTGCCCTGGTGTCAGCAGCCGGCAGAATCCGCATCCAGCCATGCAATAGAAACCCGGTAGGTGCAGTCCACTGTTTTCATTCTGCGAACCTGCCCTGCTCACCTTGCCACGTCATTACCGGGTTCGCCCTTACGGCCGGCCTCAGTATAGCACCGGCGCGAAACCAAGTGAAGCATCAAGGGCGGAAAGCCTCCTCCGGCCCGAGGCGATATAGTAGGATGTCTTGAATCGCAATCATGCAGGACCAGGAGGACATCATGGACGAGGCAACGCATGGGGCGCCAGGAGCTGAGGACACAGGGAGTCTGCCCTTTTATCACATCGAGGCGAACTCGATTCCCGAGGCTTACTATGAGGCCCTGAAGGTGGTCCATTTCCAGGGGCACACCATGCGCACGCAGTACGACCGCCGGAACAGCAACGGCGAGTACATCGACCCGCCAGGTAAGGACGCCAGGGTGTCGATCCGGATTCGCGATCCCTTCGCGCAGCCGAGGTTTCCCGCGCTGAGCTACTGCGAGCGCGGTAAGTACATCGCCGAATTTCTGGGCGCGAAGGATCATCTGGTAGTCCCATACAAGGAACTGCTCCGGCGAGTGCGGCAGAACGAAGAATTCGAGGCCACTGAGTGGCCCTATTGCTATCACCAGCGCCTGACCGCATACCCACGCTCGGATGGGACCACCATCGATCAATTGGAGCTGATCCTGGACAAGCTCGCTAAGGACAACATCACCCGGAGAGCGATCGCCACGACCAGGGTGCCGGAGATCGATCTATTCATGGCGGCCGACATGCCGTGCCTGGGCGAGGTTCAGTTGCGCGCGATCGAAGACGCGAAGGGCAGGCTGCTGTTAAACATGCACACCAACTGGCGCAGCCGCGACCTCTACAAGGCTTGGGGTGACAACCTGATCGGCATCACCAATCTTCAGGCGCGCCTCGCCGCCCGCCTCGCCGGGAAGACCGGCCGCGAAGTGATAGTAGGCCCTTACAGCGAAGCCATCGGATCGCTGCACATCTACGGCCAGGACTACGCGTCCAAAGGCATGGACAAGTTCTTTTCGCGCTTCCCGACCTGCGAGTCGTTCGTGAAGCGCGCGCGGACTAGCGAAGCGTTGTGCGATGCCGAGATCATCCCGCAACTGGAGGACCTGCTCAAGGAGACCACCTGGAGATTTCCCCCGGAAGCGCTTGAGTTGATTCGCGGCTTGATCGAAGACTACCGCTCAGGCCGGTTCATTCCATAGGGAATCGGTGACTTCACCACGGCGCGCAGTTGGTTCGCTCCAGACCGCCGCGCATCATTGGCCAGGGCGCCTGCCCTGGCTTCCCGCGGACGCCGCTGCGCAGTGCGAACGTACCGCCCTCTTCGGGTCCCGTGAAGACGATGTTCAATTCTCCCGTGCCCTGCAAGTCGGCGACCGCAGGCGCGTAGTGGTACCAGAAGTAGCCGAGATAGGTCCAGTTCTCCCGGCCTTGATGATCGAGAACGTGGATGTAAGAGTCCTGCTGCGCCAGAATCACTTCGAGTCTGCCGTCCTGATCCAGGTCGGCGAACGCCATCCGGGCTCCCATGTTCAGTGCGATGCCGACACGCCGCTCGTAGCTCGAGTATCGCCACAGCCTTTCGCCGCGCGCGCTGAGCGCCACCGTCTCGCCTCCCTTGGTGGTTGCGATCACCTGCCGCTCGCCCCTACGATCAAGATCCGCAAGTCCGATTTCGGAAATCGGCAGATACTGCTCGACCGGCTCCGGCACCTCGCGAGGGCCGAAGATGCGTTCTTGACGCCACAACAGATTTCCCAACTCATCTAGCGCGTAGACAGAGCCCTGGTCGTCGCCCGCCACGATTCGCGGCTTCCCGTCGCGTGTGAAGGCTCCCGCCGCGGGATTGCAAAACTGGCGGCCCGGAGCGGTGAACCTCCACCGTAGGCGTCCGTCCCCTCCGTCCAGCGCCAGGATCTCCGCGCCGGCGTTCACCACCACTTCGAGTTGACCATCGCCGTCCAGGTCGATCAGCACCGGAGTCGATGCGGCCGGGACCGGGTGCTCCTTCTGCCAGACCAGCGCCCCTGACGGATCCATCACACTGACGCCTCCTCCCCAATTCACTGCAACGGCCTGCCGCCCTCCGGGCAACAGGACGCCCACTGCGGGTCCGCCCAGGATTTCGCCGCCAACCTCCGTCCTCCAACGCCGCTTCCCTGTGCGGTCGTACGCGTAAACGTAGCCGCTCGGCGCGCCAAACAGCAGCAATGCTTCGCCTCCCGGCAACCATTGGGCAACGGCGGGCGACGAGGAGTTGATCACCGGATGGTAGGGCTGGTCGATCGGAAAATCGGCGATAGGTTTGCCGCTGGAGGAAAGCAACTGGCCGGGAAGGTAATTCGTCGTCAGCACTTCCAATTTCCCATCTCTGTCTACATCGGCCAGCGCCGGGCCGGTCTCCCTTCCGGCGGCCCGCCACAGGACACGATCCTCGCCCAGGAGCGCCCAATATGTCGCGCCCTGATAGTTTGCGGTTACCGTTCTGTGCTCGAGATTGAGCCGCGATGGAACACGAGTCCAGGCCGTTCCGTTCCAGTACGCCAGCGTTAGCGTCGCCTCGATCAAGCGCCAAGTGTCCTCGGGCGCGTACGTCACGCGGAAGCGCTCGCCAGGCGGGGATGCGGTCACAGTCCAATAGCGGTTGGCTGCCACCCAACCATCGCGCGGAGGCTTGGTATCAGCGGGCGGCCAGTTCGAAAGCTGCGAGCCGTCCTGCTCCAGCACCAGCTTCATCCTGCGCCAGCGCGAAATGGCGCGGTTGCGCGCCGGGCTCGCATCCACCGCTTCCACGGCGAATGATACTTCGCCGATGAATGCCGTCCCCGGTGGTTCGATATGAAAGATGTAAGTGTTTCCGGAGATCTTCGGCTTTGAGTCTTCGAAACCGACCTCCGTGCCGTAGGTGTAGTGCAACGTCGCCCGGCTGACGCCGCTCGCGTCCGAGATCTGGACGCGAACCGGCACCCGCGCGGCATTCGCAGCCAGAGGTGAATAGTCCAGTTCACCGATAGCCGGCGGCGCGGTGTCAGGTCCGGAGGGCTGCGCGGGTTTCCACAACGGCTTTCCCGGAGCTAACGGGTTGGAATCCCGCTGGCCGAGGCGGAGCAGTGCCCGCGCCAGCATCCCTGGCCCCTGTATGGCGTCGTAGTAATCCGGCCGGTCGACGACCGCCGTGCCGCGAATCAGTCCGCTCGGGTGGACGAATGCGCGCAGCGCGTGGTCCCCGAGCCGGCGCGCCCCGCCAAGCCAGCGAGAGTCCGAGGTCGCTTCGTATAAGTCCAGGAAGAAGTTGAGCCGCACGGCTAAGTACCCTGCCATCTGCGCGCGTGGTTCGTCCATCTTCAAGTGCTCCCCTCCGATGCGCTCCGCCATGCGGAGGTAGCTCGCGTTCCCGGTCAGCCGGTATCCCTGAATCGCCGCCGCCCCCAGCACCGGACTCCAGGCCAGCCGCTCTACCGGCTGCACGCGGCCCGCCGAAATCGCGGCGTCGCAGGCTTCCAGGTAGCGGTTCGCATCGTCCAGCCACCGTTTGTCTTTCGTCGCGCGGTAGTTCCCGTAGAACGCGGCGGCGATCTCCGGACGCACCGGAAAGACCAGGGGCTGTTCGCGCGCCATGCGGTCCGTCCAGTTGTCCGGGTAGAGTCCCGTATCGTCGCTTTTGGCCTGGAAAGCCAGGACCAGTCTGCGCGACCATTCGTCGTACTTCGGATCGCCCGTCTTCCGGCCCAAAAACTCGAAAGCGATCGTGAAGTACCCGGCGTAACCGAGGATGGTGGCCTGGTCTCGCTCGGGCAAGCCATTCCAAAAATTGGCGTGGCGATCGTAAGCCATGGTCCGCTTGTCGGTGATGTGGTAAGCGTAGATGCTCTCGATGGCCCTGCGCACCGCCACGGGATCGAACTTCCACAGTTCTTCCCACAACGGATTAAAGTGCTGCAATTCATGCCGCCTCCCGATGACGCGGTCTTCCACAAGGTTGTAGGCGACGTGTTCTCCCCAGGCAAACAGGCCCGTGGACGGACTCACGCAGTTCGCGAGGAAGTACCGGAGGTAAGCGTCGGCGGCCGCGGTTAGCCGCTCATCGCCGAGCTCATAGAGCAGACGGACGGTGTCCGTGTCCCAAAGTAGGTTGGAGTCGCGCGCCCAGGCCACGCTGCTGCGGTCCTTGCCCCACATGGAGTAGTTCTTGTCGTCTTTCCAGCCGGCCATCTCGGCCCGCCACTCGGCTGCCGTCCACTGCTTCGGAATCTCCAGCGTGCGCAGGTCGATGATCTGTGCGAACAACGGGGTGTGACGGGGGCCGTAGTGGTCGCGGGCGTGTTCGACCACGGCTTCGGCGAATTTTCGCGCGGCCGCCGAATAGGGCGACTCGGCCCCAACTGCGGAAACGGCGGACAGCGCCAGCAGGGCCGCCAGAAGAGTCGATCGATGCGGGTTCAAGGTTAACCTCAACGGCTCTGCCTCGCCTTTTGATCAAAGACCGCGCGGGCTCGCGCGAGGCGTGCGAGCACCTGCTGGCGGATCTGCGTGGGGATCTGTGCGTCTTTCGCCGCGGCTTCGAAGCCGGTACGCGTGTCATCTACCCACTTGACGAAATACTCTGCGGCGGATCGATCGGAGCGAAGGGGAGCACCAGGGACCTCAACATACACGGGACTGGTGATGGCGAACTGGCCGCCCGCGATGCCGGGCCTTTCGGGTTGGGCGGTAAGCTCCTTCGCTGCCGGACCTTTCACGGTCGCCAGGATCCACCCGGAGCCGGAGATCCTCAGCGTGTGATGACCTCGGACTGCTGACCCGCCTCCCGCGAGCCATTGTTTCACCGCTTCACCGTTATGCCAGAGGATCGCCTGGCTGATCCCCCAATGGCTGAAAGCGTGGACGGCACAGTCGACGGATGCGCCCGCGCCCAGCTTGAGTACATCACCGGGCTGATCGCCGCCAACGGAAAGCGCCAGCAGGGGCCCATTGGTTGCGAAGGTGCGGCCCTCCCGATAGGCCTGGGCGACGGCGGGCCACGTGAGGTGGTTTGCGCGCACATACGTCCGCATGGCTCCTGGCGGTTGGCGGCCCTGGTCCGCGTGGATGTCGGTGGATCCCGAAACGCCCAGGCGAAAACCCAGGTTCAGCAACCGGAAGTAGTCGCGCAGCTTCATAGAGAAGTCGGCTTGGGATCCTTCCTCGGTGAGCATATCGATGGAGAAACGTCGGTCCAGCGCTGCGGCTATGGGCAGTTCTCGCGCGGCGTGGCCGGTCTTCGGATCGGTGAGCACTTTCACCAGAATGTCCTCGTTCAGCCCGGGATGGGCGAAGGCGATGGCGCCCCCGGCCCTCTCTGCCGCGTCCATCCAGTCCACGCTCATCGGCCACAGTTCATCGTGCCGTTCCATGCGGGGCCATTCAAAAAGACCAATAGGACAGAGGTGCCCCCAGAGGTCCCGTGTGAGTTCGGGTCTCACCCAGCCGAGGAAGCCGGGTCTCTCGCGAAGCCGTTCGGAGGGCGGCACCTGGTCTTCGCCCATGAAGCCCACGAAGGCCAGTCCTTCTCCTTGGGCCATGGCGTAGACATCTTCCAGGTTCATGAATGGGTAAATGCTGCCCCCATGCCGGAACAAGTGGACGTGATGTTCGCCCGGGTACCAGCCACCGGCCGGCAGGCCTTTGGGTCGTTCGAGGGCCACTCGAAGTGTGGCGTCGTCACCGGCCGACAGGGCCACCGTCTTTCGCACCGGTTGATACTCGAAGCCCTTCATTGCCGATACTTCGTAGGTCCCGGGCGGAAGGAAGAATCGATTCACACGCGGCGAGGAAAGGTGAAATCCGAACTCCCCGTTGCCGATGCCGAAAGTGCAAGGCAGCGCCACGGGCTTGCCGTGTTCATCGCGCACACTCAAACGGGCCGGGGTGGGCGTTCCATCTTCCAGGCAAGGGACCAGTGCCAGCGCGGCCATGCCAGCCGTAGGCCTTGAAGCGGGATCGTAGGGGGTAAGTTTGAAGTCGCCCACCCGGAATCTGCCAGGCAGCGGCTCTGCGGAGACGATAGAAAAAGCTGCCTGCAGGCGGGTGCTGCGTGGTGGGATATCCAGGAGGATCCATGCCTGTTGTTCCGCCAGGGTGCGGTAGCAATGCGTGTGCCTGGTTTGGATTCCGGTCAGGCTTCCGGCGTCGTCATAGAAGGATACGGTGATGCCTGCGAAGCGGGCGCGGAATCGCCAGGGCCTGTCGCCTTCGACGCGCATTCTCCAGGAGAGCAGATGGGGTTTGCCCGGCACGAAACCCCGTGTCGCATAGACCTGCTTCGGAGGCGTGGAAGACGGCGCGGAGGTGATGAGAATTCCGTCCGTGGAAGCCGCCGCGATGGGCGCGCACAACAAAAACCAGAGCACGGAAGATCTCATCCCGTTTTCGCCTAGGCACAGTATGACAAATCCGGAGCGCGGAGGCTCAGCGGTTGACGCGGCAAACCATCGCGGTGCAGTCGTCGGTTTGCTGCCGGCCGTCGTACTTGTCCCGAGCAGCCATGCAGATCCCTTCCACCAGGTCCTTCGCGCTCAGTCGTTCATGTGCGCGAACATATTCGATTACCCAGGCGCCGCCGTCTTCTTTTACCTCCGTAACACCGTCGGTGAGGAGTACGAAAATGTCGCCGGGCGTCAGCACTCCCGACGCGCCGGACGAGAACTGGCGGTCCGGGAAGATGCCCAACGGCGGGTCCGTGCTCTCCAAGGTCCGCACGACCTCGCCCGAACGGCGGATGAGGAAGCCGGAGACGTGGCCCGCGCTGGCGTATCGGTAAGTGAGTTTGTACGGGTCAATGGCGACCAGCAGCAAGGTTACGAAAGAGGAGTCGTCAAGATCGGCTGCCAAAGCTCCGTTCACCAGGCTCAGCAGCCTGCCCAAATCCGCCTCCGAAGCCGCGAATGCGCGCACGTAGGCGCGCGTCTCCGCCATCAGCAGAGCGGAACCGAAGCCGTGCCCGCTCACGTCGCCCACCACCACCCAGGCCTCGCCGTCTGGCCGCCTGAGCACGTCGACATGGTCCCCTCCGATGGTGGCGGCGGGGTAGACGTTGGCCGCCAGGTCCAAGCCTTCGCCAACGTCGTCAAGGTCGTAAAAACGGCGCTGAATCCTCGCCGCCATCGACAGGTGGAATTCCTGCTCTTGCCGGGCCCGCTCTTCGGTGACGTCTTTCAGCAGCGATACGAAGTGCGTGATCTCGCCGAGTGAATTCCGGATGGGCGTGATGGTTTGTTCGGCCCAGTATAGTTCCCCATCCTTCCTGCGGTTGATCAAAGTTCCACGGAACGACCGGCCGCGGAGCAGCCGGTCCCACATATCCACGTAAAGCCGGTCGTCGTGCCTGCCGGACTTGAGGATTCTGGGCGTCTGACCAATGGCTTCGTCCGCGCGGTACCCGGTGGTCCGTTCGAAGGCGGGATTTACGTATTCGATGATGCCGGACCGGTTTGTGATTAGGACGCTGTCTTCCGTCTGTTCCACCACCCGCGCAAAACGGTCGAAATGGCCCCGCAGGCGATCAAGCCGCTCCAGGAATTCTCCATATTCGCCTTCAGCCACTGCGGGCAGCACCTTGCCGCCCGTCAGAATCGACATCGCCTGGGTCACGTCGCGGAACACCGCGGCGGCTCCCCGGATTGCGCCGTCACCGTCGTGAAATGGCCGGCTGCTCACGCTTACCCAAACCCCGGCCGGCCGCCATTGATTGCGTATAAAAACAAGCTCGTCAGGGACCTCCTCGCCGCGTATCCCGCGCGCCAGCGGAAGTTGGTCCGGAGGATAGGGTGTGCGTTGGTCAGGCAGGAAGCAGCCGTAAACCGAGCTCCAGGCTCGCGGGGCGATCTCCTGTAGCCCGGTCCCAAGTATCTTCTCGGCCTCCCTGTTGATGTAGCGGAGTGTTCCCTGCCGGTCGCACACTACCACTCCTGTGGCGAGGCTGTCGAAGACCGTTGCGAGTGTCTCCAGGTCGTCGGTCATCCCATACCCCCCTTGGAATTGTGCGGGCCGGGCGAGTATCCCGGCTTTCTCAGTAACACTGCCCCATCCCAGATTCATGTCAAACAGTCGGATTACCCAAGTATATCCTAGACATTGTCTATGCCTTTTGTGGTGTTTGGGCGCCGATGATGCGCCGCCGCCCCTCGCGCGCTCTTTTGATAAGCTTACGAGTCGGGAAGGGAGAGATCGCCGTGCATGAGAACAAGACTGGCGCCACGTCGCGCCGTAGGTTTCTGACCAACACCGGCTGCGCTGCCGGGGCGTCCGCGCTATCGGGGATTGCGATGCCGCCCGTCCATGCCGCCGGAACCGAGATGATCCAGGTAGCCCTGGTGGGCTGCGGAGGACGTGGCACCGGTGCTGCCATGAACGCGCTTTCCGTGAAGAATAGCCCCACGAAACTGGTGGCCATGGCCGACGTGGTGCCCAAGAAGCTCAACGACAACTACGACAAGCTGAAAACGAAGTTTCCCGGGCAGGTGGATGTCCCCCCGGACCGGCAATTCCTGGGCTTCGAGGCTTACCGCCAGGCGATGGAATGCCTGAAACCAGGCGATCTGGTCATCCTTGGCACGCCGCCCGCTTTCCGTTGGGTCCAGTTCGGCTACGCCATCGAAAAGGGCCTGCACACCTTCATGGAGAAGCCGGTTACCGTGGACGGCCCCACAACGCGCAGGATGCTGGCGCTCGCCGATCTTTCTGTGAAAAAGAACCTCAAGGTGGGCGTTGGCCTGATGGTTCGCCACTGCCGGGCGCGGCAGGAGCTTCTGAAGCGTATTCGTGACGGCCAGATAGGGGAGATCATCGCCATGCGAGCCTACCGGATGGGGCAGGGAGGCGGCACGGCCGGTCCCCGGCCCGAGGGCGTCAGCGAAGTGATGTACCAGGTACAGCGGTTCCACGCGTTCCTATGGGCCAGCGGCGGCGTGTTTAGCGATTTCTACATTCACCAGATAGATGAATGCAGCTGGATGAAGGGCGCGTGGCCCGTGGAGGCGCACGGGCTTGGCGGACGCCATTACCGCCGCGATTCCCTGGACCAGAACTTCGACACCTATTCGGTGCAATTCACCTATCCCGACGGAACCAGGCTCTTTTTCGACGGCCGAAATATGGCTGGCTGCCGCGACGAATTCGCGAGCTATGCGCACGGTTCGAAGGGTTCGGCGGTCATTTCCACCCTGGTGCACACGCCGGGCATGACGCGCATTTACAAGGGCCAGAATATCCCACGGGTGACCTCGCGCAAGCAACTGCCTCTGCCGCCGGATCCGAACCTGGTCTGGGCGTATCCGCAGCCCGAGCAGAGCCCCTACCAGCTCGAACTGGACGACCTGCTGGCCGCCATCCGGGAAGATAAGCCTTACAACGAAGCCCGGCGAGGCGCCGAAGCTAGCCTGGTGACGTCGATGGGACGCATGGCCGCGCACACCGGCCAGATCATCACCTACGATCAGATGCTGAACTGCGACCATGAATTCGCTCCCGACGTGGACAAGCTGACCATGGACGGTCCTGCGCCGTTGCTGCCCGGGGCGGACGGAAAGTACCGCGTACCCCAGCCCGGAGTCCTGAAGGACCGCGAGTACTGACGCGGGCGGCTGTTGGGCTAGCGCCCGGACACAGGAGCCAGCGGCCGCACCCAAACGTTGCGGAAACGGACGGGGCCGGGATGGTCTTGCAACATCAACGGCCCTTCCACCAGGTGAGGCTCCTTGGGGCCGCCGCCGGGGAGCGCTACGTGGTTCTGCACGAGCACGCCGTTGTGCAACACCGTCACGTAAGGCGGCGCGGCTAGCTTGTCTCCTTCATAGACCGGCGCGTCGAAGATAATGTCATACGTCTGCCACTGGCCGGGCCTGCGGCAGGCATTCACCAGCGGCTGGGCCACGCCATAGATGGCCGCCGCTTCGCCTTTCGGGTAGGTGGGATTCTCCCATGAATCCAGGATCTGGATCTCCCACCGCCGCATCAGAAAGACGCCGCTATTGCCGCGGCGCTGGTCGGACTCCCGGACTTCGGCCGGAGTAGCCCACTCGACGTGGACCTGAGCGGAACCGAACTTCTCCTTGCTGATAAGCGAGCCGCTTCCATGCACCACTTCCACGTATCCGTTTTCCACCTTCCACCTGGGTTCGCCGGTTTCACCCTTCTTCGACATCGAAACCCAGTGGGACAGATCCTTGCCGTTGAACAGGACAACGGCATCGGAAGGAGGACGCCCGGGCATCTCCGCGGAACTCGCGGTTCCGGGATCTATCACCCGCGGTGCCGGCGTGGTTTGTGCCTGAAGCACACAATAGGTTACAGCAAGCAGTAAGTAAATCCTCATGACCCTTGGCCCCCATGATAGCCGAACAACCGCCTGCGGCGTAAGCCGGGCGCTTGCGCTAAGCGGGTGCCGGAGTATACTCGATTACTGCCGCTTGGGCGGGAAAGGACCATCATGAGCCGAAAATACGCGGTGATTCTGGGGAACCTCGGCAACACGCGCGACAGGTTCTGTACCGGATACAAGGAGAATCCATCCACGCAGGAGATGCTGAAGAGAGCCGCGGCAATCCCGCACGTCAGCGGCATCGAGTTGGTGGGCACCTGGGACGTGCGTCCCGACAACACCGGCGAGATGCGCAAGGCGCTCGGCGATTACGGCTTGGCGTGCGTGTCGATCATCCCGGACCTGTTTGCCGACCGCCTGTACTGGAAGGGCAGCTATTCCAGCGCGGACGCGGCGGTCCGGCGGCAAGCCATCGACTACACCAGGCGGATGTGCGACGCCGCGCGGGAACTGGCTTGCCCCCTCCTCAATCTTTGGCCCGGCCAGGATGGATACGATTACCTGCTCACGGCCGACTACGAAAGCGAGCGGCAGTGGCTCTGCGAAGCCATTACAGAATTGGCGTCCTCTTATCCGGATTTGAAGTTCGCCCTCGAGTACAAGCCGAAAGAGCCGCGCACGCACTCGTACATGGCCCGGATGGCCGACACGCTCCTGCTTGCGCAGGAATCAGGTTGCTCCAACGTGGGCGTCACCATCGACACCGGCCACGCTTTCGTGGGGGGAGAAGTGGTGGGTGAGGCGATTGTGCTGGCCAAGCGCGCCGGCCGGCGCCTGTTCCACATGCACTTCAACGACAATCACCTCACCACGGACGACGATATGATCGTCGGCACGGTGCATACCGTCTGCTACCTCGAAATGCTCTACTGGCTGGACCGCTGCGGCTATGACGGGTGGTTGTCGATGGACCAATACCCGTACCGGGAAGATGCTGCAGGCGCGATCGGGGAGAGCATCCTCTGGCTGGACTACTTCTCGTCGATTCTCGAAGCCAACCGCAAAGCGATCGACGAGCTTGTCCATCAGCAGGACGCCGTAGCCACCTCGCGCTTCTTACGCAAGGTTCTGGCCGCCGGGCGCTGAAATCGACAAGAGTACCGGCAGATTGCGCCTCTCTGGAAGAGGAGTGCGCGGCGCGACGTGCCGGGGTGTATACTCGACATCAGCCGGGATGCGAGGACGGAAATCCTGTTCAAACTGGGACCTTAATCTCGGCGCTGGACCTGCTTTCTCCCCGCAGTCCCGGTGGCCATGCAAGGCGGAGGCCTTGCAGGAGGGGAGGCTATGAGACTGCAAGTCGGTTTTGTTGCTGCTGTACTGTTGCTCGGCGGACCGGCGTGTCGCCGCGCCGCCGAAACTCCCAAGAAGATTCCGATCACCACATCCTCGGCCGAGGCTCGCGACGCATTCCTCAAGGGCCGGGATTTGGTTGGTAAGTTACGCCTAACCGAAGCTCAACCGCTACTGAACGAGGCCGTCAGTAAGGATCCGAGCTTCGCTCTGGCGCACCTGTATCTTGCCCAAACGGCGGAGACTCCGAAGGATTTCTTCGACCATCTGAAGGCTGCCGTGACGGCGGCAGGCAAGGTATCCGAAGGCGAGCGCCTATATATCCAGGGTGTGGAAGCCGGGGCCAATGGCGACACGAAGTTGCGCGGCGAGTGCTATCAGAAACTCGTGGCGGCGTTTCCGGACGACGAGGTAGCCCACATGATGCTGGGTACCCATTACAACGGGATTCAGAAGTTCGATGAGGCGGTCGCGGAGTACCGTAAAGCGGTCCAACTGGCGCCGGGCTTTGCGCCCGCGTACAACCAACTGGGCTATGCGCTACGTGAGCTCGAAAAGAATCAGGAAGCGGAGGATGCTTTCCGCCGCTACATTGAGCTGATCCCGAACGAGCCCAACCCATACGACTCCCTGGCCGAACTGCAAATGAAAATGGGCCGGTTTGCGGAGTCGATCGACTCGTACAAAAAAGCCTTGTCCATGAATCCACAGTTCTTCAGCGCTTACCGCGGCATAGCGGCCAATCTCATGTATCAGGACAAGCACAAGGAGGCGCTGGAGCAGCTCCAGAAAGCCTACGGACTGGCCACCAGCGACGGTGAGAAACGGCAGCTGCTGTTTGCTATGGCGGTCTGCTACATGGACGGCAACAAGCTAAAGGACGCGATCGACAGCATCAACCGGATTTCGGCCTTGGCTGAACAGCGGGGCGACAAAGCTCTGATGGCCGGAAACGCGGCAACCCGGGCGGAGTTGCTTCTGAATGCCGGCAAGATCAAGGAAGCTGAGGCCGAGTACGCGAAGTCCATGGAACTCGTGCAACAAGCGGATATTCCGGACAAGGTCAAGAAGAACGTGGAATTGAGCAGTCATGGCGGCAAGGCGCTGGTGGCATCCGCGAAGAAGGATTTCAAAACCGCCAAGGCGGAGGCGGAGATCATGCGTGCCGGCTTCGAAGAGTCAGGCAATCCGAACCAGATCCGGGAAGCCCATGAGGTATTGGGCATCATCGCGCTCAACGAGAAGAACTACGACGACGCCGTCGCGCAACTGACCCAAGCCAACGCTCAGTCACCTTACGTGATGTTCCAGTTGGCCAAAGCGTATGCCGGCAAGAAGGATAAGGACAACTCCAAGACATACTACCGCAAGGCTGCCGAAGCCTACATTCTGCCGGACATAGAGTACGCTATGATCCGGCAGCAGGCGAAGAAGGCCATGGCGAAGTGAACGTGCGGGCTTCAGAGCGCCGTCTTGCGGACCTTCTGCGCGGCCACGCCGGCTAGCATCTCGCGTACGGTGCGGCGGGTCACCGGGTGGCGCAGGTCCGGCGCGAGTTCGGCTAACGGCTCCAGCACGAAGCGGCGCTCGGCCAGCCGCGGATGCGGCACAACCAGTTCCGGCGTGTTGATGACGCTGGACCCGTAAAGGATGATGTCGATGTCGATTGTGCGAGGGCCTCTCGGCACGGCGCGCTTGCGCCCCAGCTCTCGCTCGATGCGGAGTGTACGCGAGAGGAGCTGAAGCGGCATGAGCGCGGTCTCGGCCTCGACAACCAGGTTGAGGAACATCGGCTGCCCGGCGAGGTCGAGCGGTTCGGTTTCGTAAATCGACGACACCCGCCGCACCGTGATCCCGGCGGGCCCAAGGTGCTCTATCGCCACGCGCAGGTTCTGCTGGCGGTTCCCCAGATTCGCGCCTAACGAGAGATAGACGGTTTTGACCACGGCTCGCTAAAACAGGCTCGGCTGGCCGTTGCTTTTCATTCGCCGCTGGATGCCGAAGTAGTCGAACGCGCGGCCGGTCGCGACGCGGCCGCGGGGCGTGCGGTCCAGAAAGCCGAGCTGGATCAAGTACGGTTCGTATACTTCCTCGATAGTGTCCGGTTCCTCGTCGATCGAAGCGCCGATCGTATTCAAGCCCACCGGCCCGCCGCCATATTTCTCGAGGACCGTCAGCATGATCTTCTGATCCATCTCGTCCAAACCGTAGCGGTCCACTTCCAGCATGTCCAGAGCAGTCTTGGCGATGGTCGGTGTGATACGCCCGTCGGCGCGCACTTGCGCGTAGTCCCGGACACGGCGCAGCAGGCGGTTGGCGATGCGTGGGGTGCCGCGGCTGCGGCGGGCGATCTCCTCCGCTCCGGCGTCTTCCACATCCACCGCGAGCAGGCCGGCCGAACGCTTGACGATGCGCGTCAGTTCGGCGACGTCGTAGTGGTTCATACGCAGTACGAGGCCGAAGCGGCCGCGCAGCGGGGCGCTCACCAGGCCCTGTCGGGTGGTGGCGCCGATGGTGGTGAAGCGCGGCAGCGGCAGCGAGTGCGTGCGCGCGCCCGGGCCCGCGCCTACCAGGATGTCCACCCGGAAATCTTCCAGCGCCGAGTAGAGCATCTCCTCCACGTCGGGCATCAGGCGGTGAATTTCGTCGATGAAGAACACCTGCCGGCCGCGGATGTTGCTCAAGATGCCCGTCAGGTCGAGCTTCTTCATCAGGATGGGGCCGGAGGTCTGTTCGAAGCCCACTTCCAGTTCGTTGGCGATGATGTTGGCCAGCGTGGTTTTGCCCAGGCCCGGCGGGCCGTACAGCAGCACGTGGTCCATGGCCTCGCCGCGCTGCCGGGCCGCCTCGATGGCGATGGCAAGGTTCTCCTTCAGCTTGGTCTGGCCGGTGAAGTCCGCCAGCCGCTGCGGGCGCAGCGTGGATTCGAATTGCCGGTCGTCGTCCTGTGCCGCCGGCGAGATGATCCCCTTGTCGCGCATCTCTTACATGAGGTTACCGCACCAACTCCAGGGCGCGCCGGAACAGCGGCTCGAATTCCGCCGCCGTGCCGCCCGTCTTCGCTTTTCGCACGGCGGCTTCGGCGGCCGGACGGGCGCATCCCAGGTTGACCAGGGCCGAAAGGACGTCGGCTTCCAACGCGCTGAGCGTTTCGGCGGCCGGCTTGGCCGCCACGGCGGCGCCGGGGCCGACGTCGGCCAGCTTGTCGCGCAGCTCCAGCACCATGCGTTCGGCTGTCTTCTTGCCCACGCCGGGGATACGCACCAGCATATCCACCTGGCCCGCGCGGATGGCACCGATCAGCTCCGGCGTCGGCAATCCCGAGAGCACCGTGACGGCCAGCTTGGGCCCGATGCCGCTCACCGTGATGAGCCGTTCGAACATGGTCTTCTCTTCGCGTGTCAGGAATCCGAATAGCGCGATGGCGTCCTCGCGCACGTGCGTGAACACGCGGAGGCGCACTTCGGCGCCCACGTCGGGCAGCGAGGAGAACGTCGAGATGGGCACGGTGACGTCGTACCCCACGCCGCCGGTCTCGACAATCACCTGGTTGGGGTGCTTTTCAAGCAAGGTTCCCTTCAAATGGGCAATCATAGGAGGCGTAGATTATTGTACATGGCGCGGAGACGTTTCTTCGTCAATTCGATTCACGATTCCCGGGCGGAACTGTCGGGCGAGGACGCTCTGCACCTGGCGCGGGTGCTGCGCGCCGCTCCCGGCGAGCGCTACGAGATTTCGGACAACGCGGGCGTTTATCTGGCCGAGATCGAAAGCGCGCGCAAGGATCGCGTGGTGTTTCGCGTCCTGGAGCCGGTGGAGAGCGTGCCGCCGCCGGTCGAGGTGACACTGCTTGCCGCGCTGTTCAAGTTCGACCGTTTCGAGTGGATGGTGGAGAAGGTCACCGAACTCGGCGTGGCGCGCATCGTGCCGGTGGTGGCCGAGCGCAGCGAGCGCGGGCTGAACAAGGCGGCCGTGAAGCGCGTCGAGCGCTGGCGCCGCATCGCGGTCGAAGCCAGCCAACAATCGCGCCGCGCGCGCCTGCCCGAAATCACGGAAGCCGAACCGTTCGAGCACGCTGTCACGCGGACATACGCGCAACGGTTCCTGCTCGATGAAATGCCCGGAGGAGTGCCGCTGGCCACCGCCATGCGCGACAAAGAAGTGGCGATGCTCTGCGGTCCGGAGGGAGGTTGGACCAGCGCCGAGCGCCAACGCGCCGTCGAAGCTGGCTGGCAGCCGGTGACGCTAGGCCCCACGATCCTGCGCGCGGAAACCGCCGCCATGGCGGCACTAGCCGTCGCGCAAAACCTGGGGACAGCCCGCGTGCTTTCATATTATTCACGCTACACCTCCAGCAAATAGATTCGCTTCAGCGGAAGAATCGTGCGTCTGTTCCTGGACGTGTTTCCTGGGCCGGCCCCCTTTCCCCGGCGCGAGCTTGCGGTTCAGCGCAGCCTCCGCCTGTTTCACAAACTCCTCCGACCCCGCCGGACGTCCCGTATACGTGCTTACGCGCAGCCGCTGCTCAGCCTCGGTCGCGGACTCGGCCAACAGCGTCTGCCGCCAATGTTCCACCGTGAAGCGCTCACGCCATGCAGATAGATCCATCATCGCCGGCGTGTTCGCCAATCCCAACCGCACCCCTGCGCTCGGCCATGGCCACGCCTCGGCGAGGGGGACCAAACCGGCGCGCACCGGGTTCCGTTCCACATAGTGGACCGCTGCTCACAAGTGCCCGCTGCGGCCGCGGGCCGTGTTGACGTGTTGCGCGTGCCGGCCATGCATCCAGCCGAACGCTTGGGCCAGCGAACGCTCTGTTTCCGGCGCGACGACCCAGTGCACATGATTCGTCATGAGACAAAATGCCAGTACCCGCACACCGAACTGCGGCATCGCCCACGCTGCCAGGCGCAGATAGATCTCGCGCTGAGCATCGGAGAAGAAGACATCCTGGCGGTCAATGCCTCGCTGCGTCAAATGATGCGCAACACCGGGCAGCACCGCTCGCGCCATCCTCGGCATACCTTAGTAGTGTGCCGGGTCTCGACAAGTTTGCACAGAAACGGAAACACGCGGGCTGTCCCTTGCAGTCGCCCCTTCTGGTCCGTCTTCGATGCCACCATCCCGTCCGTGTTGTAGGCCAGCGTGGTCGTCCCGTTCTCCGGGTTCACCGTGCTCACCAACTGCCCCAGCGTGTTGTAAGTGAAGGTTCGCGTCTGCGTGACCCCGCCCCGCGGCATGGTCACCGTCGTCAGATGATTGAACATGTCGTAAGCATAGGTGGTTTCGTGGTTGGCACCGCCCTGCGGATTCGGCTCCGTCACCTTCACCACGTTGCCGAACACGTCCGTGTCGTACTTCTTCCACCGCCCCGCCGGATCGGTCACCGTCACCATGTTGCCTTCGTAGACGTACGTGGTCGAGCCGCTGTTGGCCGGCAGCGACACGCAGGTTGTCCGCCCCAGTGCGTCGTACGCGTACGTGGTCCAGGAGGTGGGATTGTCTCCCGTGTACGGCTGCGACACCCGATACACCCGCCCCAGCGGCGAGCAGGAACAGGGCGTGTACTCGGTGGCCACCTTCGACACCGTCGTCGTTCCGTAGCCTGTCTCCACCAGCACCACTCGGCCCAGTCCGTCCTTGTACTTCTTGACCCACTTCCCATTGGTGGTGGCCGTCTCAGTGGCCGCGAGCGGTGTGTCGTTGTAGGTATAGTTGGTCACCGCCCCATGCGGCGAAGTGCTTGAAGTCGGCCGCGCATAGGAATTGTAAGTGTAAGTAGTAGTCGACGCGTTCGGCGCCGTCGCACTGGCGATCCCCAGGAACGATGTATAGGTGAAGCTCGACGCCAGGTCCGTGTTCGCGTTCGGCGTCACCACCCCCGGCGCCTTGTAATTGGTGGCATACGCGACATCCCGCCCAAGTGCCATCACAAGCTGTCTCCGCCGTCCCGCCGTGTGTCGCAGAAACGTTCCGTCCGTGCCGCGTCTTCTTCATGCTGCTTGACCGTCACCCCAACCTGCTGCACGAGGCCCGCTCCGGGCAACAGCCGCACACGGGCAGGCTTGGAAGAAAGGTGTGTACGAAAATCGCCGCGTTCAGGCTGACGCGTTTCGCCCCCCTTCGGTTTACAGAAGGCCTTCGAATTTCTTCGTCACCTCCGAGCCATTCATAAGAGTGACGGTCACGGAGATCCCGCGACCGGTGGAGGCTAATACCGGGTCATCTTTCGTGACCGCCCTCCATATCATCCTTGGCACCCCATTATCGAATTTCACCACCCAAATCCGCGAGGTAGTGCCACCACCCGTTTGGATTGCCGCCACAGTACCCTTGGTCAGGATCTGTGCTATGAACTGATCGTGCGTATCGACTGACCAAAGTGGAGCAGTGTTCTTGCCGTTGCCAAAGCCCATAATATGCAACGACCGTGTGTCTGAACACCGAACCACATCGATACGAGCTTGAACGTTGGCCGACTGTTCGTGGCGGAGCGTTGGCGCAACGCGAGTTATCAGATCTCCGCATTGGGCCTCGCCGAGACCCGTCTTCAACATCATTACGGCTATTACAGCCGCTGTTCTCAATACTCTGGTGCTAACTGGGCTACCTTCCATTCGCATAGTCCACCAGCCGTCGGTAGGCTGCGGCGAAGTTCCCTGCTGCGAGTGAACGCGTACAGTCCATCACAGCCACCCCGTACCGACCATTGTGTTCGCCAAACCTATCTATGGCCTCTGTAAGTTGTGCCTCCGTAGGCGCACTTGTCAAACCAGAGGGCCCTTCTCCGATGGCGTCTCGGAGCTTGATGTACAGCAAAGCTTGGGCCATCACCGTACTTACAGAGATGTCAGAGGCTCCCGTTTCGAATGCAGTGGAAGCACCAATCTGGCGCGCGGTATCGTTCCACGTTATCTCGTCGAATTGATAGAGGCCCACCCGGTATACGCTCCCATCTTTCCTATATCGGGTGTCACTTGGATCCCATTTCCTGCCCGTTTCAATGCCGGAGATGCAATCCATGACGTCAGCGCTAAACAGACTGTCAGGCGAAATGGCATCTGCGATCGTTCCCTTGACCCTATCCAGAGCACTGGCCGCCGCAATCACTCCAGCACCAGTTCCGCCCCCGCCAACCCCGGCCGGTGGGCCCTAGAACCGCCGCGTACCGTCCGCGGTCCGCAACAGAGTTAATACAATCAAACTAGAGACC
>CAYLLB010000064.1:0-23382 GCA_964384215.1 uncultured Solibacteraceae bacterium
GCGAACTGCATGATCCTCGGATTGCGGGCTGCAGTGAACTGACCGAACTGCGTGTTCACTTGCTTTCCCGTTCCGTCGAACCGTGCCGTTGTATCCAGACCTGAGAACTGCGTGTGGTTGAACGCGTTATACATCTCCCAGCGGAACTGTATTCTGGCGAACTCCTTGATGGGGAAGTTCTTGAACACTCCTATGTCCCAGTTGTTGATGCCAGGGCCCCGGATCAGTGTCTTTGCGGCGTTGCCAAGCGAGCCGACAGCTGGCATCTGGAAAACGTCCGTTCTGAAATTTCTGTTGAAAGTGCGGTCGCCCTTCGGCAGAACCGGATTCGCATTGACGACAATGCGGGAACTCTGGCTTGGCGTCCCGGTCGTGTCAACAGACACCGTTGAACTCCATCCGACCCCTAGCGGTTGGCCGCTGATAAAGCTCGGCATGAAAGAGAGTTGCCAGTCATGAAGGACCGCCGCCACGAGTGGATTCTTCCACGGGGTCTTAGGAGTATTCCAAACGGCGTTTGCCTTCAACAAGTGCGTCCGGTCGAAGGCAGCCAAGCCGTAGTTCCACACTCGAGGCGACACGAACGGCGAGATGGCGTCCCTGTCGTTATCCACGAAGTCCATCGCTTTGGACCAGGTCCAGGAGAGTCCGAACTGAAACCCAGCCACAAAGCGCCGGTTGGCGGTCGCCTGCAAAGAATGGTAATTCGAGGATGCCGCCGCCTCATATTGGAGAATGCTGGTGTATCCCCTGATGGGGGTCAGGAAGGCCGTTGGAAGAGAGGCACCCTTGATTGTCGAATCCGCGTACGCAGGATCGAATCGCCGCCCCATTGGGACTGCGTTCATTTCCCGGGTCCAGAACAAATTCCTCCCCAACGAACCGGAATATGCAACGTCCAGGATCGTGTCAAAGGGGAGCTTCTGTTGAATCGAGAGGCTCAGATTCATGGTGCTAGGAGTCTTGCTCGTCTTGTCCGCTGAAGCGACCCCCTGCGGAAAAATGACGCCAGACGATGAACGGAAGGTTGAGATTTCGCCGTAGTAAAGGGTAGGCGTCATAAGGCTCGTAAACGTTCCACCCGGGGTGGTTGTAAAACATGCCGAATCCACCACGCACTGCGGTCGTGCCGTTGCCGAAGACATCATAGGCGAATCCGATGCGCGGGGAGTACTGTACGCCGCGATTCTCATAGAGGCCTCGAGGGTAGTCAGGATTCTCCCGAACGACCAGCATTCCGTTCGTGGGGTTGCCGGAGCCTGGGGCGACGGAGCCAATCAGGGCAGGAGCGACGATCGAGCCGTTGACTGGGTTGTAGCCATTTCGGGCCGTGCCGACTAGAGTCGGCGAAATGAGCTGAACCTGTTGTGCCGTGTCGAACTTCTCGAAGGTGAACCCGGCGGTGAAGCCCGCGTTGTCCCACATCGGGCCGATCATGCTGAACCGGACTCCTAATTCCAGCGTGAGCCGGCGGGTGGCCTTCCAACTGTCCTGTGCGAACCACTCGATATTCCTCTGGCGGAAACGAACCACAGGTTGCACATTGGATTCGCGGTAAGTGTTATACACGCCGAGGATCGCATTCGAGTAGGCGTAGTTGGAATCCAACGGATTTGCGACGTTGCGCGAAAAATCGAAGGCGCCGAAGGGCACGGCCCCGGCAGCGGTGGCGTGATGCCTGAGCATGTCGATCGTGATGCCCACTTTGGGCGTGTGGGAGCCCATCGTCTTGGTCAGAGTATCCGTAAAGCTGATCACCTTGCCGTTTTGCCAGAAGGGGAATCGCCCTTCGATCGCCAGGTTCGCGGGGTTCTGTACGCCCCCGAACGTAGCGTTGGGGACAAGATCCAACGGGTTATTTGCCGGCGTGAATTGGCCGGCGGTGAAGCCGATTGTGGTTCGCTGGGCCTTCTTGAGTTCTTCCTCGATTACGGTGTTCTCTTGAGGCCGGTTGGTGAAGCCGGCGGTGAACTCGTTGATCAGTGTGGGCGACAGGACGGCAGTATAGCGAGCCAGGTAGTTCTGCCCTTTGTACGAATACCCCATCGCCATCAACGGCCAGTTTGAACTCCCGGTGTCGAGCCCCACCGAGCCCTTCTGATCGTTCGCGTAGCCATAGAACGAACCGGAGAACCTGTGATTCGGGTTCAGGTTATAGTCAAGCCGAAGCGTCTCCATGCGGGTCGGTTTCGACACGTTCGTGTTGTAGATGTAGTTGTATTTTCCCCCGGAGATGTTCCAGTCGGTGAAGTTCGGCGCAGCAAAGATTTTCAGCAGCGCTTGGCCGTTGGGGTCAATGCGGCTTGCCGGCACGACGTTCTTTGCAAATGGTGCCTGAGTGTATGGATCACGAACGACAATCTGCGCCTTGTTCAGATCGAGAGTCTGGGAAAAGTCGCCCGCCCGTTCCAATGCGGTGGGAACCGTCAAGTTCGCCGACGCGTTCGATTCCAGCGGCCAGAACTCCTGGTTCCAGAAGAAGAAGAGTTTGTCTTTGCTCTTGTTAAACTTACCGGGGATGTAGACTGGGCCACCGATGTTGTAGGTCCACGTATTATAGCGGTAGCGGGTCTTGGCCTGCTTGTCCCGGTTCCTGAAGAAATTGTTCGCGTTGAACTGTTCGTGACGCTTGAAGTATGAGAAAAGGCCATGGAATTGCTGGGTGCCGGCCTTGCTGACAAGCGTTATGTTGGCTCCCGACCTTCGCCCGTATTCAGCCTGATAGTTTCCAACGAGCACCTTCACTTCCGCGATACTGTCCTGGCTAAGCGCGACGTCAGTGGCATTACCAAGTCCCCAGGAGTTCAACACCATCCCGTCGACGGACATGCTGTTGGTGTTGTTTCGATTGCCCTGGACGTTGAGGTTCCACCCGCGAGCCAGGTTGTCGGCGTCAGGGGCCGTGTCGACGACTCCGGGCAGCAGCGCCAAAAGTGACATGACGTTGCGGCTTTTCGTGAGTAGATCTTCAACCTGGTTGGATGTGACTACTCCGGAGCGCTCGCTGCTAGCCGTCTGTACCAACGCGCCTTGCGAGACGACGGTGACCGTTTCAGTCACGGCGCCCACAGCAAGCGTAAGCGTCCCGACCGGCAGGACTTCCGATGCACTTAGCATCAGACCCTTCCGCTCAATCTTCTTGAACCCCGACGCCTCGACGGTCAACGTGTACTCGCCGGGGACAAGGTTGCTGAAGACGAAGTTGCCGTCCGCGCCAGTGGAGATCTTTCGCACCGCACCCGTGTCGACTTGACGCAACTCCAGGACAACACCCGCCACTGGCAAGTTGCTCGGATCCACGACCGAACCCACGACCGAACTCGAAATTGTTTGCCCGTACAAGGCTGTTGACATCAGAACAACCGCAGCCAATACAATAGTTGACCCTACGAAGCTCTTAGTGATCATTCTCACGATCTCACTCCTTGTTCACAAAATGAACACCAGACGCATATGTGCTCAGGGACTTTTACAGCGGGATCCCAAAAATGTCAAGAAAAATTTAGAGGGAATAATCTCGACACCATGATCGTGCCACTGTATAGACCGTTTACAGTAGCAGAAATGCTTGTTTATATAGTGAACAAGCCAGTTCGCGTCCTCCACGAGTGCATCAAAGCGGAAATGGAGGTCGCCGACCCGGCGCAACGTGCGATTCAGCCTGCGAAGGCGAAGAGGCTGAAGAGCCATGTTCACGGCTCAACAAATTCCTGGGTGGTTCGGATTACTACGTCCAGTGACGTGGGCCATACTGAAGTGAATCGAAAACGAAGCCACAAGCGTGACCCGGGCCCGGAGTAAGGTGCCGGAGAAATCGCGGTCTCACGCACATCACGCGGCCGCAAATGCCCGCAGTACAGTCACGTACTTGTCGACGAGACTCACAAGTACGGTGAAGAACAACCAGCACCATCTGGGTTCGCCGATTCCTCCCATGCCCCGGATTATCTACCATCGTGCAGCTCAGTGCCGACAAGAAGTGAGATGTGTCCAACGAACAGGAGTAGCAGCGTCCTTGCCAGACGTGCTCTTGAGGGTGAGAGGAAGCGGCTCCCGGTTTGCGCTTGTTACAATGAAATCACAAGGGCGCTTCATGCCAACCGCTGTCGACATCGTCGAGGAGATTCTTACTCTCAAACGCGAACGCCATGCCGTGATTCTCGCGCATCATTACCAGGAACCGGAGATTCAGGACTTGGGCGACGCGGTGGGCGACAGCCTGGAGTTGTCTCGCAAGGCCCGGGAGATGGACGGCGACGTCATTGCTTTCTGCGGTGTCTGGTTCATGGCCGAGACCGCGAAGGTGCTGAGCCCGCACAAGATCGTTGTCGTGCCGGATCGTGAGGCAGGCTGCAGCCTGGTGGACGCCTGCACGGCCGAGAACGTCCGCGCTTATCGCCGGCTCCACCCGGACGACGCCATCGTCAGTTATATCAACACGTCGGTGGAAGTGAAGGCCGAAAGCGACATCCTCTGCACGTCGCGCAACGCCGTCGAAGTGGTGAATTCGATCCCGGCCGACCGGGGCGTGCTGTTTCTGCCGGACCGCAATCTGGGCGCATGGGTCAAGCGCCAGACGGGCCGAGAGAACCTGAAGATCTGGCAGGGGACCTGCGTTGTGCACGCCACTTTCACGGCGCGCAGGCTGAGCGCGGCGCTCGCCGAAATGCCACATGCGAAGGTTGCGGCACACCCGGAGTGCCCGGCGGAGGTCCTGGAGAAGTCCGATTTCGTCGGCTCCACCAGCGCCATCATTACCTGGTGCGCCAAGGCCGATGCCCAGGACATCATTGTGGTCACTGAGAGCGGCGTGGCACACTCGTTGAAGCGCGTGGCGCCCGGCAAGCGGTTCCACTTCATCGCCAACGAGCAGTGCAACTGCAGCGAGTGCCCTTACATGAAGCGCAACACCCTGGAAAAGCTGCGCGACTCGCTGCTTACCCTCAGCCCTCGCGTAGAGCTCCCGGACGAAATCATCGAGCGCGCGCGAGTCCCACTCGATCGTATGCTCGCCATCACCGGACGGTGACCGCAATGGAGCCCGGCGGCCGGTTACACGACACGTTCGGACGGCTTCATGACAACCTGCGCATCAGTGTCACCGATCGCTGCAACATCCGCTGCTATTTCTGCATGCCGGAGCACGACGTGAAGTACGTTCCCCGGGAGCAGATCCTGAGTTTCGAGGAAATAGCCCGGTTCGTGCGCGTCGCGGCCGGGTTGGGAATCACGAAAGTCCGCGTGACGGGCGGCGAGCCCCTGGTGCGGAAGGGTGTCGATGCTTTGATCGGCATGCTGCGCTCGATCGAGGGGATCAAGGATCTCGCGCTGACCACCAACGGCATCCTGCTCGCCGAACAGGCTGAAGCGCTTTACGCCGCCGGCCTGCGGCGACTCAACGTGCATCTAGACACTCTGAATGCGGAGCGTTTTGCGTCGATCGCCCGGTACGACGGCCTGTCCCGCGTGCTTGAAGGTTTGGCCGCCGCCAAGCGGCTCGGCTTCGACCCTATCAAGATCAACGCCGTCGCGGCGAAAGGCCTGACCGAATTCGATATCGTGCCACTGGCGCGGTTCGGCCGCGAACACGGCTTCGAAGTCCGTTTTATCGAGTTCATGCCCCTCGATGCGCAAGGGCTTTGGGACCGCTCCCGTGTGCTCACGGCTGCCGAGATCGTGGACGTGCTTTCGAGGGAAATCTCGCCGCTTCTGCCCATCCCGGAGGAAAACCCGCGTGCCCCGGCGGCCGAGTATCGCTACGCGGACGGTATCGGCCACGTCGGGTTCATCGCTTCGGTGAGCCGGCCCTTTTGCGAGAACTGCAACCGCATCCGCCTCACAGCGGACGGCAAGCTCCGCCATTGCCTGTTCGCAATCGAGGAGACCGACCTTCTGGAAGCGTTGCGCGGCGGCGCGAGCGACGAAGAGATCGCCGGCACCGTGCGCGCCACGGTGTGGAAGAAGTGGGAGGGTCACGAGATCAACACCGCGCACTTTGTCCCTCCTCCGCGCCCCATGTACGCCATCGGCGGCTGATTCGTTTCTCTGCCGGAGTGGAAGTGACGTGGAATCCCCTTTTGGGTTCCGGCCGTGGGTGAGCGGCGTGGAACTCGTAACAGGGGATCGTTGTGAAAACTGAGACTGTTCGCGGCGCGGGCTTGTCGTCCTGCGCCGAGGCCAAAAAACCAGTATTAGTGTTTTCTTTCCTGCCTACAACGACGCTGCGTCACTGCCGCGCCTGATTGAAAGAGCTTTCGAGGTGCTGGAGGATTACGCGGACGATTATGAAGTGATCGTGGTCAATGACGGCAGCCGGGACGGCACGGCGGAGGTTCTCAAGCAACTTGCCCGCCGATTCAGCCCAAGGCTTCGCGTGATTACGCACGAGGTCAATCGCGGTTACGGGGGCGCGTTGCGGAGCGGGTTCGCGGCGGCCACGAAGGACCTGGTCTTCTACACGGATGGCGACGCCCAGTACGAAGCCGGCGAACTCCCACGGCTGTTGGAGCGGATGGACGCAGGCGCCGGGTTGGTGAATGGGTACAAGCTCGAGCGGCACGACCCGTGGCACAGGATCTGGACCGGACACCTCTACAACCGGTTCGCACGCCTGATTTTCGGCTTGACGCGGTTGTACTTCACGGCTGTCGTCTGGCCCGCGCTCAACGGGCGGCGGCCGGCGCGGCCATGATGAATCCGGCCGAGTTCGCGAACATCGCCGCGGCCGAGCAGAAGCACTGATGGTATCGCGGTATGCTGCGCATCCTGTTCGGGCTTCTGGACCGCCACATCGCCGGCCTGCATCCACAACGCGTGGCGGAGGCGGGCTGCGGTACCGGTCACACCGCCGCTCTTCTTGAACACAAGTATGGCTGGCGCATCTTTCCCGCAGACATGGGCTGGCAGGGGCTCGCACGCGCGCGCGTCTGGTGGAGTTGGCCAGGCAAAACGGCCTGCGAGTCGTGCGCGTGACGTACTGCAACTCGCTGCTGGTTCCCGTAGCCTGGTTCAAGTTTCGCGTATGGGAGCCGTTAATCGGAAAAACTCCCACCACCGGTATTGAGTTGCCGCCTCGGTGGCTGAACGCGCTGTTTGAGCTGCCTCTCTACGCTGAGAGCCTTTGGCTCCGAGCGGGGCTCAACCTGCCCGTCGGCCAATCCCTTCTCCTGGTGGCGGAGAAGATGTCCTAAGTAACTAGCGCTTCTTGTCCAGATTCTGTTCCAGTTCCCCGGGCTGGAGGTCGCAGCGCGCGCCGTTGCGCGGTACATCGACCTTCGCGGACCACAGGATCGCATTCGTAATCAGGCGCCGGAACTCCAGCACGCCCCAATTGGTGTGGAAGTGCCCGCCGGTAAACCCGAATCCGCGCCCGCCGTCGGTGCGTTCCACCGCCCAGGCCACCGTCTCTTTGTTCGGCGCGTCCTTCGGAAGCATGGTGGTGAGGATCGGCGTGAGACGTTTGTCCGCCGGGTCGAAGCGGATGCGGTAGTACCATTCATCCTTGAGATGGAAGCTCTTCCAGCCCCGTGAGATGGGATGCTTCGGGGACGCCTGCACAAGGTCCGCCTCGTTCATGGGATTCACCGAGTACGGCCGCTCGTAGTAACCGCCGATCCACTTGAGGAACAGGGGTCCCGAAACCTCTTTGGGGACCTCCACCGTGTAATGGAGGAACGCGAGGCCCACTCCCTTGCCGGCGAGTTTGCCGATGAACGCCATCCTGTCGTCTTCGAGCAGCGGATGATGCGCGCCGCCATCCATGTACAGTACGATGCTCCGGGCGCCGTCGAACACGGAAGTGTCCTCCGGCCATCCGTTGCGCACCGCCACTGCCTGCACGCCCTTATTCTGGTTCAGGAAATTCGCCAGCAGCGTGACACCAGCGTTGTGCTCATGTGCGCCGGGGCCGTGACTGGGCTTCCCGGCGACCAGCACGATCCTGGCGGGCGCGGCAGCCATAGCCGCCATGGCCGCCAGCAGCAGAACGAGAACCGATCTACGCATGGATCCTCCACCTACTCACGCCAGGTGCTTCTTCAGGAACTTGACGCCTTCGAACGCGATGGCTTCGGGCGACGGGGCAATGTCGCGCCAGATGGAAGCGGCGGCGGAAAGCTCGCCCAGCGCGAAGCCGAAGCTCTCAATGGTCACCCAGCCGTCGTAGCGCATGTCCCGCAGCGCCTGAAACACGCCCATCCAATCAACGTGTCCGGTGCCGGGGATCCCACGGTCGTTTTCGCAACTGTGCAGGTGCTTCAGGTAAGGTCCCGCCGTGCGAAGGCCGGCCGCAATGCTCTTTTCCTCGACGTTGGCATGGAAGGTGTCGAAGAGGATGCCGAAATTCGGATGGTTCACCTCGGCGGCCAGGCGCGCGGCGTCTTCGGCGGTGTTGAGGAAATACGTTTCGAAGCGGTTCAGAGGCTCGATAGCCAGCGTCACGTGCGATTGTTCCAAAGCTCCGGTGACGGCCTGGTAGCCTTCCACGGCCCATTTCCACTCATCCGCCGTCCGCCTGCGGCCGGTCATGAAACCGACGGGCGAGTAGAGCGGGCCAGCGATCACCCGCACACCGGCCTCGGCCACGGCCGCGATGCACTCGCGCAAGTGGGCGACGGTTTTCGCACGTACGGCCGCGTCTTCGCTGACCAGGCTGAGTCCTTGGGGCAGCACGGAGCAGACCGTGCACTCCAGGCCGTTCGCTTCCACGCCTTTGCGAATGTCGGCGGCCGGAAAGTCCTGCGCCCGGAAGCAGGGTACTTCGACGCCGTCGAAGCCGTGTTCCTTGATGGCGGCGAGCAGCGGCACGTTGGATTTATCGAAGGTGGGTGTCCAGATGAAAGTGTTGACGCCGAATTTCATGCGATTCGCTCCTTGAAGTCTTTAATCACAAGCTCTTTTCGCCCCTGGCGATCAATCGTTTGATGGCGAGCAGGTTGAGCATCAGGTGGCGTGGATGGTGATAGTTCTCGATCCGGTCATAGTGCTTTTCGAAAGTGACCTTGCGATCGGCGGAAGTGATCCAGTAGCCGAAACCGTGCTTGCGCAACGGGTAATGCTCCTGCACGTAGTTGTAGGTTTTCTCGAAAACATCCCGCGCCCAAGGCGCGCTCAGGTGTTCCCAGAACAGCAGGGCGCCGATGAGCACCTCCTCCTGCGCCCAGAGCACTTTGTCGAGCACCCATTGGTTTTGTTCGATGTCGCTCGACCCGCGGAACACGCCGCCGTAAACATCATCCCAGGCAACCTCGACGTGGCGGCGGAAACGCGCGGCGGCCGTTTCGAGCATCTGGCGGTCCCCGCGGCGCACGGCTTCGTCGGCCAGCATCCACAGGGTTTCGATCGAATGGCCCGTATAGATGAAGCGCGCCAGGTCGCCTGTGGGCCGTGTGAAGTCGTGGTTGAGCAGTTCGTTGTTGAGACAGTAATCGGGATTGTAGAAGCGGTTCAGCACGGCATCGATGGCACCGTCGATCACGCGCTGCAATTCCGGGTCTGCGCGGAACTCCAGCATCTGCTTGATAACGCGGATGAGTACCATCGCCACGCCCTGCGACCGCGCACCGGGAAAGCGCACGGGCTTGGGGCAGCGGTAGCTGGCCACGACGTCGGGCGCGTAGCCGGGCCGCTCGTAAACGCGCAGACACTTCTGGATCAGCCGCTTGGCTTCCTCCCACGGGCGCATGTCGCCGGATGCCCGCGCGAATTCGGCCAGGCCTTCGGCGATGAACATGTCTCCGTAGATCATGGCCGAAGATGGGGAAAGCGGCTCACCCTCGCGCGTAAGCCGGTCCGGCCACAACGTATCAGTTCCTTCCGGACGGGCGCGCAAGATGAATTGCATGGTCTTCCGCGCCAGTTCGAGATGCTGGGGGCTGCCGCCGAAATTGCGATAGAGGAACGAGTACACCCAGATGCCGCGTCCTTCGAACCAGGTCTCTTTACGCTCGCTCAGGCGGCTGCCATCGCGATCCGTGTTGCAGAGGAAGCCTCCGTACACCCGGTCCACCACGTACTTGTCAAGAAAGGGAATGCAGTCGTCGAATAGGTCGTGCTGGTACTGTTTGTGTAGCTGTTCAAGCTCCATGCTGGGGCTTCCTCTCTTCGGACATCTCGATCGCGAGTTTCGCCGCGGCGGCGGCTAAGGCGTCCTCCGCCTCCGGGGCGAAACACGAGGACACGATTTCATAGCCGCCCTCAAAATGCGCCTGGCGGCAGGGTATATATCCCAAATAGCCGTTCGCCAGGCCAACTATCAAGATCTTACTTCTACAGGCGCTTTTCATGTTCCGGCCGACTTCGGCGAACGCCTCCGCCGGCAACCCGATCAACGCCGTTTCGCCGATGCGCAGCCCCCGCAATTCCAGAGGCAGGAAGCCGGCGGGGTACTCGCTGTTGAATCCCGCCAGGTATTGATTGATCGAAGTGTAAAGCGCCTCCGTCTTTGCCTGGCGCAACTCGGGATCTTCAATGCTTCGGCCGGCAAGCGATTCCAGACGCTCCTCCGCGATGCGCGACTCGCGGGCAAGTTCTTCCGAGGGCGGATAATTCTTTAGCGGCATCTCGGCCAGGACCGACGCGGAATCCAGCGTGACTGCCGACGTGGCTATGTGCGGCAATTCGGCGAGCACCGCGCCCGCGAGCCGCTCGCCCAATTCGGCGGCATGCTCAAACGTACGGCCAGGGGCGATGACTCCGATGGCGCTGAGGTCCGAGGAGTGGCCCATGCTGATGTCCCCTTGCGCGCCATTGAAAAACATGGCGAAGCTCCCGGTCGCGCGTTCCACCTCGGCGAGCGCCGCCGATGGAAAGTCGCCCGTGACCAGCAGGTTATTGGGGCCGAGTACTGTCGGGTGGCAGGCATAGTGGATGAGCACCGCCCGGACGGCGCCCTCCCCATCGCAAACTTTCAGGATGCCGGCGTCCTGATCCACGTAACCGTGTTCGGGATCGCGCCGGTTCACGCCAACCCCAGCGACGCGCGCCACGCCCCAGCCCACACTGGCCGGCGCGCGCCGCTCCCACGCCTCCACCACGCTCTGCTCGATGGCCGCGGCCAGGCGCGCCATGTACGTTTCGTCCACCTTTTCATCGGGATTGAAAAAGGACTTGACGGTGACGGGACCCGCATGCGTGTGCGTGCAAGCGATCAGGATGTTGGCCTCCGGAATCCCCGAGCGGCGCTCGATCGCGTGTTTCACCATGCCGACGAAATCGCCGTCGAGCGCCAGGACTTCAACGCTCACCAGCGCCGCGGCCCGCCCCGCCGACTCGATCGCCAATGAGCGCACGTACAGATCGTCGTGCACCCCGGTGGAAACACCCTCGCGTGCCGAAAAGCCCGTGAGTGTGGCGCCGGTCTCCGGCGTGATTGCGATTTTGCTCCAGCCAGCCTGCAACAGAGTCATTCCTCCCGGGATCCCAATCGTATCAACTCACGCCGCAGCCGCTCGTGGCTTGCCAGCAGCCTCAGGTAGCCGGTCTCGTCGGCTGCCGTTTTCGCGCGCAGCCATGCGAGGCTCAGTGTCTTGTCCCGCGCGCTCCAGCGCTCCAAGTCCGGGATCAGGTCGAGCACCAGCGCGAGATCCGGCACGCTTGCCACCTTAGCTTCCGAGACACCCAGCGCCTTCGCCACGCGGCGTACCGCGGCGCAGCGAGCCGTGCCGGCATTCGCGTCATAGCGAGAGCGTATGCGCCGCGCCACGGCCATTCCGAGCCTCCGCGCCTCAAAGCCGTCCCAGGCGCCATGCTCGGCGCCCGGCGCTTCCCACACCATATGAGTCTGGGCCAGTTTGCGCAGGACGCGGGCCGGCGTGCGGTAGCCGGGGTGCGCGGCGGCCTTGTGCTCCTCGGCTTCCGCCAGGCGCAGGGCATCCGTCTCCACAGGACGGAAACCGAGCTTGCGATAGAACCAGAACGCGCCGCTCTCGATGCCTTCTTCGTTGTCCTGCCCGATCTGGTACGGGTCGACCGAGAAGCACTGGATCCCGAGCAGTTGATGAAACAGCGCGAGCAGCTTCGCGTAGATCCACGCGGTCTCCCCTTCGCGGAACGTGTAGTAAAGGTTGAAGCCGACCTCCATCCTTTCGGCGAGCGAAATGCCCTCCACGTAGCCCGAGGGGACTCCGTTCTTGAAGAACATGCCGGCGTGATAGGCGCGCAGTGGTAGCCGGTGAGCCGGCCCGACGCCGCACACAAACACGCGCATACCCCGGCCCAGGTCCGCTTCCACCATGTATTCGGGATCGCCGTACGTGAACCCGTGCAACTCGCGATAGCGCACCGCGGAAGTGTCGCGCGCCAGAGCGAGAAGTCTGGCGGCCTGCCGCGCCGGCACCCGGGCGACAGGAATTTCGGGCCCTCCAATCTCATCTTCGAGCGAGACTTCCGAGCGGCGGATGAGCGGTCCGCGATGGTAAAACAACTTCCGCGCGGCCAGCCGTGTCACAGTGCGCGCCGCGGGCGATCCCGTAAGATCCCATCGCAGATAAAGCTCCAGCGAGTCGTACAGCTCGGCCTTCTCACCGGCGGACAGGGGCAGCCGCTCAAGGTGGTCGAGCAGCCAGCGCAGCGTGCGATTCCGTGCGCCAGCAGCCGCCGCCAGCCACGCCGGATACGGCGGATGGGCCTCCACCATGGCGTCGTCAGCCAGCAGGGGAATGAAGCGCGGCAGCGTCGAGCCGAGACGCGCCTGTCCCGTATAGCCTTCCCAATCGATGCTCACTTCCGACGGATGAGCGTGCGCCAGGTGCCGCGCCACCGGATAGCTGAAAAGCGCCGAAAGGCCCGTCCCGGTGATGCCGGAGACTTCCGGCTCCTCACACGCCGTCAGGTCCGCCTCGCGGCTTCGCAAGAGGGCGACGCGCTGCGCCACAGAACCCAGCGAGCGCGCGGCCGCCTTCGTCAGCGCGGCGTTCTGTGGATAGGCTAGCAGGAACAGCAGTGTCTCGTGAAAGCGTATGAGCGTGGCCGCATCCGTGATCCCGGCTGTAGACAGCCGCCGCAGCAGGCCGAGTTTCCGCGCCGCGTCGCCCGCTTCGAAGCGGGCCTTGATGTGATCCAGCTTATCGACGAGCCGGCTTGTCATCCGCTGCGAGCCTCCGCGTCAACGCGAACAGACTTCCTCGTAGTAGCGAATGTACTGCGGGATCACCATGCCGCTGCAAAAGCGCGTGAGCGCAGTGAGACGCGCGGCGTCGCGCATCCGCTGGTGAAGCGGCCCGTTGCTCAGAAGTTCACTCACCCTGGCGGCCTGGGCCTCCACGTCTCCCACGGTTTCCAGGTACCCGTCCTCTCCGTGAGTGATGAGTTCGGCGACGCCGCCGACGCCGGTCGCCACCGGGGGAACGCCGCAGGCCATGGCTTCCAGCGCCGCCAGCCCGAAGCTTTCAAGCTCGCTCGGAAGAAGCAGCACGTCCGCGCGCGGAATGATGCGTTCAACGTGGTTTTGCTTACCCAGGAACGTTACGTATGGCACAAGATTCAGATCCTGCACGATCCTTTCCACCGGGCCGCGCTCGGGACCGTCGCCCACCAGCACAAGATGCGCGTCGACTTCGCGCCGCACTCTTTCGAGAATGCGCACGCAGTCGGCGACGCGCTTCACGGGCCGGAAATTCGACAAGTGGATGAGCACCTTCGCCCCATCCGGCACGCCCGGGATGGCCGGGTAGCGGTCGCGGTCGGGGCGGTAGATGTCGCAGTTGACGAAATTGGTGATGACGCGGATCTCGTTCTCCACGCCGAAGACTTCCACGGTACGCTTCCTCAGATACTCGCTGACGCTGGTGACGCCGTCGGATTGCTCGATTGAGAACTTGGTGATGGGGAAATAGGATCGATCCGCGCCCACCAGGGTGATGTCGGTCCCGTGCAGCGTCGTAACGAACGGTAGACGCCTCCGCGACGCCATCATCTGCTGGGCCAGCAGCGCTGAGATCGAGTGGGGAATGGCATAGTGGACGTGCAACAGGTCCAGCTTTTTCCTTTCGGCGACTTCGGCCATGCGCGAGGCCAGGGCCAAGGAGTACGGCGGATACTGAAACAGCGGATACGTGGAGACTTCCACCTCATGGTAGTAAATGCGAGGCGTGTCCGCATCCAATCGAATGGGATTCGCGTAGCTGATGAAGTGGACTTCGTGGCCCCGATTGGCGAGTTCCAGCCCCAGTTCCGTGGCGACAATGCCGCTGCCTCCGTAAGTAGGGTAACAGGTGATGCCGACTTTCACTTCGACAGGTTAGCACCAACGGGCCGCAAGATGGCCAAGCCGATTTGCCCGTTAAGATGTTCGTCGGGCGAGGCCGCGTTTCCGCCGCCGAACCAGACGCGCACGATGCCACCTTCCACTAGAACCGACGGGTCGCAAACGACCTTGGAATTCCACGGCTGGCCGCCTTCGAAGACCGCTTTGGACGAGGCGCGATCCCAGTGCACTCCGTCGCGCGAACGCGCCAAGCCCATGCGGCGATTCTCCTCGCGGTCGCGGCCTGTGTAAAGCATCCAGTACCAGCCGTGACCGGTCCATACGGCAGGCTCGCCGAGTCCGTTTTCGTCGAATGCGCCGGCGGGGCCGAGTTCCAGCACAGGATTGGAGCGGAGCTTCTCCCAATGCTTCCCGCCGGTGGATCGCGCCACGCCCAAACGCTGCCGGCCCGCGCGGTCCTGCCCCAAATAGAACATATAGAACACGCCGTTTGTCCAGATCACGCACGGATCGGCGACACCGCGCTCGTCCCAGCTTCCACGCGGGCCGGGCTGCAATACCGGCAGTGGCTCCCGCTTCCAGTGAGTGCCGTCGGCGGAGGACGCCATGCCGATGGAAGGCCTCCTTCCCCCGGCCTGGTACCAGTACAGGAACATGCCGCCGGACAGCAGTGCCGAGCCGTTGGCGGCAATATAGTCTCCTTCCCACGTGTCGGGGTTGGGCGAAAGAACCTTGCCGCGGCGCGTCCACTGCAGGCCATCGGCCGATGTCGCCAACCCGGTGTGCCAGGTCTTGCCATCAAACCCCGAGTAGAAGTTGTAGTAGGTGCCGCCGCGCATCACGACCGATGGGTTAAGCGTATCGACGCCGTCCCACTCCCCCGTGGCGCCGCGGCCCAGGACCGGCCATGCAAACGCCTCGGCGGAGAAGGTGGTGCCGGTGGCGGCGCCCGCCGGCGCGGGCAGCGTGAAATCCGCGTAGCGGCCACAACCCGCGGCCAGGATCAGGATCGGGATGGCGGTCAGGAGAGGCCGTCTCATAACGGAATGCGGATCTTCAGTTCGGCGCCCCGGCCGGGTTTGGATTCAACCAGGAGTTCGCCGCTCAACCTATGCACACGCTGCTTGATGCTGGCCGGGCCGATGCCCAGACGGTCAAGTTCTCCAAGGTTGAACGCGCCGCCGAAAGGGAACCCTGTGCCGTCATCGCGAACCGTGATGGAAAGCGCCTTGGCCGGCTTCTCCACGACGACGGCTACGCGCGAGGCCTTGGAGTGCTTCTGCGTGTTATTCAACGCTTCACGCACGACCTGCAGGACCTCGACGGCGGTTTCCGGCTCCACCCTTGCCTCACGGCTATCGCTGGTGAACGTGGCGGGGATGCCACTGTCCTTCTTGAACATTTCAACCGCCCGGCGCAGCGATGCGTCGAGGTTGTCCGCCTCTACTTCCAGGGGTCTCATGCCGCGCAGAAACGCCCTCAACTCGCCGATCTGCGAGCGCCAGAGCTCCTGGAGATTCTCCAGTTCGATTCGCGCCGCTCCCACGTTCTTGTCCAGCATCTTGCGCAACACTTCCAAACGCACCTGGAAGCTGATGAAACTCTGCAGTGGGCCGTCGTGCAGGTCGGCGGCCACGCGGCGGCGCTCCTGGTCGCGAATGCCTGCGGCTTCCTCGCGCGCGCGGGCGGTCATTTCCTCGGCGCGTCGCGCCCTGTCCAAGAGCTTCGCGCGGAGGTAGGAGAACACCAGGCCCATCAGGCCCGTGGCCAGGATGCTCGGCCAGAGCAATTCGGTTCCAGGCGGATCCGCGATCAGGTGATAGCCCGTCACCGTCCCTGCCACGACCACGCTTTGCCGCCAGCCCTGCTCGAGAATGGCCACCAAGAGCAGAAAGCAATAGAAGGCGGCCCCCAGCCAGACGGCTCCCGGCGCGGCCAGCGACACCCACCCCAGGTACAGAACCGTGTCCGTGATGAGCAGCAGCAGCTTGTCGGTCTTCTCCCGGCGGATCCGCGTGGCCAGCGCCAGCAGCGTCAGGCTGTAAAGCAGGAAGCAGGCCGCGAAGACCGTCCCCGTGAACGAAGCTTGCGGATGCGAGAGCGTTTGGCCTGCCAGGCAGGCCGCCGCGAGCAGGGCCCGGAATAGGGCCGACTGCCGCTCCTTGACCCATTTCTCTCCAAACATGGTTGCTTCACCTGCGGTACAGGAACAATGTGTGGCTGCGCCCTTCGCCGTCGTCCTCGATGTGTTCGGTCTTTTCCGGCGTCCAACCCGCGAACTCGAAATCGTGCGCCACGATGCGGGTGCCTTTGCGGAGTTGCTTCTCCAGCAGCGGGCGCACCTTCTCGTTGGAGACCGGCAGCAGATACACGGCGATGAGGTCCGCCGAGCTGTAGTCCTGTAACATGATGTCGCCCGGGATGATACGCGCGGTCTTCTGCAGGCCCAGGCTGCGGATCTTCTCGGTGCTTTGCTTGACAAGGTCCTTGTCGAATTCGACGCCGGTCGCGTCGGCGTGGAACTTGCGCGCGGCCATGATCACGATGCGGCCGTCGCCGCTGCCCAGGTCGAACATTTTCTCCCCGGCTTTCAACTCGCCGAACAGTAGCATCCGTTCCACCACGGTCTCCGGCGTCGGATAGTAGGGCGCCAGTTTCTCGGGAGTCTTGGCTTCCTGGAGCGCGACGGCGCTCATCGCCGCCAGTATGATTGCTAAAACACTTCGGATCATGAAGTTAGTGCCTCGAATTAAAAGCAGTGTACCGCGAATCGTGTGGCGGTGAGTTGTCAGTTTCAAGGTTCGATATACAGGGGCACGCGGTTGCTCGAACGGCCGTCGGCATCGATGTAGAGCTCGGCGGGGCCGGAATTCACCAGTGCCGGCAGTTGAACTTCGATCAGGTAGAAGCCGATGTAACCGGGCGCCAGCGATGCCCGCGTCACATCCACCGGAGCGCGGTCCAGGTACACACGCACCGGGGCCACTACACGCGGAGGATTGTCGAGCGGCGCCGCCACGCCGGTGGGCCAATCGGGACTGACGCGTCCCAAGCCGGTGGCCAGGATTTGCACTCTCGATCCCGAGCGCGCGGGATTCATGCCGTCCAGCAGCACGCCGGTGTCAGCGTCGAGCAGCATCGGAGCACCGTCGCGGTCTACGAAAATCGCCGGAGACGCGCTCTCCATCGCCAGCCCGACCGTGAAAGCGCCCCGGTCCGCCCGCATGGCGAGCGAGAGCGTGGAGCCATGGGCCTCGAAGGGAACCTGGATCTGCGATTCGGTGTTGGAAACGGCCAGCACCGGCGCATTCACACCACCCGCGCGAGCCGACTGGACGCGCGCCCCCAACACGCTCAGCAGCGTGCCGGGAGCCGCTGAGCGCGCGCTAAAGTCCGCCGCGTTCACCACGCGCAATTCGCGCAGCCGGTGCGGCGCCATGGTGGCGAAGACTCCGAAACCGTCCACGGCCGCGAACAGTTGATTGCCGCCCGCATCCAGCCGCACGTCGAACGCAGTGCCTCGCGGGAGGTTGCCCCTCATCTGAGACCATGATGCAGCCCGGCTGCCGCCCGTGAGGTCCGCCACGCCGAACCAGATGCCGGAGTCCGTCGCGAGGTAAACAGTGCTGGAGGCCCTGTGCACTGTGGCCGCGTGCACAGCCGTTTCCGGAAGATTTGCTGTCAGGTCGTCCCAGAAGAGACCGCCGTTGGCGCTGCGCAACACGCGTGCCGCCCGTTGGGCGGGGTCCGTGGATCCGCTTCTGACCGCAATCGCCAGGCGGGGTTCGCCTGCATCGGCGTACAGACCCTCGATGCGGGTGCCATCCGCCGCGCGAGAGACCCGCCACGAGCGTCCCCGATCAGTGGAGACCCACAGGCTGCCGTCCGCGCCGCCCGCATACGTCCAGTCGCCCGCCGAGGCCACAGCCGTCACGTCGATGCCGATCACCCGCGAGAATCGCTGCCGGATTGCTGAATCAGACTCGAACGAGGGATTCGCCGTCAACCGCCAGGCGAGCTTCTCTCCCGGTCTCCATTCGAGTTCGCCCATCCCTTCCACCACCACCCGGGCGCCGCGCAATCCGGACGGCAGCGCCGTCAGACGCCGCACCGGCAGATTGGGCAACGCCTGGTTCAAGCCCGTCCAGGTCAGGCCTCCGTCGAGCGATCTCCATACACCCCTGGAATTGGCGATAACGACATCCTGGCTGTCCCTCGGAGAAACGGCTAAGTCTTTCATTTCAGGCCCGATAATGGACTCGCCGCGATAGGAAGTAAGGCTGTCCCAACTGATTCCGCCGTCCTCGCTGCGGTAAGCCTGCCGGCCGAAAGCGTACACGCGCCGGCTCCCGGAAGCACTCACCCGTAAGCGCGCCGCAGCCTCCGGCAACCTATTCACGACCGGCACATGATTATCATCCACGGACGGCTCGGCGGTCGCGCTGGGGGCCCAATTCTCAAAATCGGCCGACTCGTAGATCTGGCCTGATCCCGCGCGGGCATAAAGCTGCGAACCGTCGGGCGAATACCACACCCTCTCGACAGGCCCCGTGGCAGGGGAAGCCAGATTCAGCTCCACTGCGGAATTGCCGATCCGCCGCCAGTCTGCCCGGTATTCGCCGGGCTCGGCCTGCGGCAACTGTGCCAGGGCGAGATTCGCCCCTACAATCATGGCGCAGACGGTCTTGAGGATCCGGTTTGTGTCAGGCAGGGCCATCTGCTGTGTCTATTTTACCCTCTTCTATCGGCTATTTCCCTGAGTACCTGTTGATTTCAGACGGAGTTGCCGATTTTTCTGTTACGGACACCTACTTGCTGAGCACTTTTGGTGGTAGACTAAGTTTCTGCTGAGGGGGCACGAAGTGTCCCCAAAAGCTGGAAGTGCGTGATGAGGCGACCGCGTCTCAATCCGGGGCTCAGAATGCTGCTAGCGGCGGCACTGGCGAGCGTGTGTGCCGCTGAGGTCCCCTGGGCCGGCGCGCCGGCAGCGGCCAAGGTGGTGGTCGTCACCGGGCAGGTCTCCGTTCTTCGGGACTCGGTGCCTTGGGCGCTGAACGTGGGCTCCTGGGTACAGCCGCAACAGATGATCATCAGTGGTGCGGACGGTTTTGCGGTCTTTGAAGTTTCCGACGGAAGCACTTTCGAGGTGTACCCCAACTCTCGCGTGACCTTCCGCAGCACCCCCGGCAACTGGAAAGACCTCATCGATTTGTGGCTTGGCCGCATCAAAGTGCACATCCAGAAACCCGGTGGGCTGCCCAACCACAACCGGGTGCATACGCCCACCGCCGTCATCAGCGTTCGCGGCACGACTTTCCATGTTTCGCTCGAGGACGAGGACGACACCACGCTGGTATTAGTGGAAGAGGGCCAAGTTGCGGTGCAGCATCGCCTTCTGCCGCGAGGAGACCCCAAGCTGGTGAACGCCGGCGAGTATCTCCGGGTTTACAAGAACGAACCACTGGCGAACAAGCTTATCGACAAGGGTTCCGCCGTCAAGTACGCCTTCCGCTCGTTGCGGGACGCGCTCTACACGCTGGTTTACCGTACGCCTCGTACGGGTGGGGGGATTCCGGGCGCGGGTACCGGAACCGCCGGCGGAAGCGCGCCGCTGCCCGGCGATGTAGACACCGGGACGCCGCCTCCTCCGCCTCCCGCCGACCCTCCGCCGCCACCCCAGGACTGAGCGTGCGAAACTAGCGGTTAGATGCACTGTTCCATGCCTAGACCAAGAATCGTTCGTCTGCCTCTTCTTCTTCTGCCGGCTATGTTCGCCGTCGCACTGCCGTCAGCAGCCCAGCAGGGGGGCTTTGTCCCAGAATGGGAGATCCGCAAGACGATCCAGGCCGTGACCGCGCAGTGCCAGCGGCTCAAACCGCTTCTGGATCAGGTGAACCCGAAAGAATGGGTCGCCAAAGGCGCGCCTGAGGCTTACATCGCCCAGTGGAATTCCACCAGGACGAGCCTTGAACACATGAAGACCTCGGCCGACAACCTCGCCAGGGAGCCGGAGCGGCTCACTTTCGCGCTGGACACGTTTCTCCGCCTAGGCTCCTTTGAGTCCTTGCTCGATTCGCTCGCCGGAGGGGTCCGCAAGTATCAGAATCCGGCCATTGCCGATCTCATCCAGGGAGCTATGGTGGAGAATTCGGGGAACCGCGAAAAACTGCGCGTCTACCTGCTCGAATTGGCTCAGACAAAGGAGCAGGAATTCCAGGTAATCAACCAAGAGGCGCAGCGCTGCCGGGCGAACATACTCCGCCAGCCGCAGGCCGCCGCGCCCGCAAGGAAGGCGGGACAACAGTGAACGAAACACCGGCGCAAGTCTTTTCCTGCAGCATCTGCGGCGAGCCGTCGACCGAGATTTGCGTCTACTGCACCAAGGACGCCTGTCCGAATCACCTGTGCGAGAAGTGTCACCGCTGCAGCGATTGCTGCGAGTGCGACACGCCCAGGGGCGAGGGCGGCACCCGGTAGACGGCGAAGTAAGCGTCCTGGTAGGCGGGCGCGGACTCGAGCGATGGCCCGGCAGCCCGAAGGATCGCGCGCCCGGACTCACCTTGCGGCACGATGAGGTAGCGGAACTCTCCAAGAACGAACTGCGTACGAACCGTTTCGGCATCGGTCTCCGTGTAGAACTCGTTGCGATTCATATAGCACCGCATATTGGACGGTTCCGGAGCATACGCGTACGAGCAGTTCCCGACCCCGAACACCCGCTCGTCCGGCCGAGCCGCTCTCCGGACGAACTCGACTGATCCATAGGTGCGCAGCGCCTCTCTAAGGTAGCCAGCCTTGTCCAGGCGGCGCCGGAAATAGTCCAGTTGCGGTCCATTCACCTCCACGATCAGGACGCCGCACACCCCGAATAGAAGCGCATAGGCCAGCGCAGCGGTGACGGATGCGCTTGTCCAGCGTCCATACGAGCTGGCCAGTGTGGGCAGCCGCGCAGCCGTCAGAGCGGCCAACAGCGCCAGCGGAGCGGCGGCGTAGCGCAGCGCGGGTATGTGGTAAGCCCAATAGGTCAGCGTAATCGCGATGAACACGAGGCAAGCTCTCTCGCCGCCGGACGATTTCCGCCTGCGCACCAGCAGCCAGGCCGGCAGCGAAAGCAGCAGGACCGCGCCCATGGGATAGTCCAGCGGAGATTCGAAAAACGCCTTTCCGTTGTAAAGCAGGCGCCAGAGACGGGTGAACTTGCGCTGTGCCGGCGCAGCGCGCGTTTGCAGGCTGACGCTGTGACTCACGCGCTCGGGGTAGACGGGATTGCCGGTCAGCCACCAGGCGCGCGCGTGCCAGCAGAGGCCGAACGCGACGAAAACCAGCGCGAGCGCCGCCAAAGCGCGCAGCTTTCGCCGCTCGCTCCAAACGGCGTGTAGATACAACAGGCCGATGGCCACGCCGCCCAGCAGCGCCACGTGCTTCACGCTGAAACTTGCGGCAAGCAGAAATGTGCCCAGGCAGATCCAGCGGAAGCGCCCGCTCTCCTTCCAGCGCAGGTAAGCGTCTACCGCGGCCAACTGATACAGCGCGAGGGCGGCGTCATTCTTCGCGACGCTCCCGGTCCAGTGCAGGAACGGCATCGAGGCGGCGGCCGTCGTGCCCGCCAGCGTTCCCAACCGGTCCATCCCGACGCGCCGGAGGATGCTGACGAGCAGGAGCAGCATGAGAGCGAAAAAGACGCCCGGCAGCATCTGCGCGCCGGGTTGGCCCGCGAGAGAGTACGCCGCCGCCATCAACACCTCGGCGCCTTGCGGGAAGTACGAGTAGTCAAGGAAAGCGAGCGGCTCCAGCGAGTGTTGACGGGCAAAAGTGGCGGCCAGCGTGAGGTGCATCTTGAGCGCGTCGAAAGCCACGCTTGGCGCAATCACGACCATTGCCGACGATACGGCGAGCACCCCCCCGAACGCCATCAGTACGCCGGCGAGCGGGCGGCTCAGCCCAGCGTCCCCGCCCCAGTTCTTCCACAAGCTGTGGAAGGCGCGCGCCAGAACGGGAATCTCGCGGTGCCATAGGACGCAAGGGATCACGATGAGAAGCGCGAACGTTGCCGGGTAATACAGGCGGGCGAGACCGGCCCAGAAGAGAACCCAGGAGAAAAGGGCGAAACCTGCCGCTGCTGCGATCGCAATATCGCCGGCGGGATCTCCGGCTTCCAGGCACAGCCGCCGCCGCAGGGCGCTGCCCGCCGCGTAGGCCGCGACAAGCAAGCTCACCGAGACGAGCGTGGCAGCCGGTTCGTAGGCGAGAGCTACCGCTGCCAGGACTCCGGCCAGAATCACGGGTTCATAGCGCCAAAGCGCCCGGCGGCGAACCCGCGTGTACACCGCGACCGCGGCGGCGAACACCGGCAGCCCTCCCATGAGCAGTTTGTAGAACTGGGGGCCGGGGCTCTTAAAGTACTCGAAATGCCAAAGCAGCGGTTTCGCGGTGAGCGCCAGAAACGCCGCCAACCACGGGAACCATATCCAGTTTCCTTTTTTCCACCGCGTCTCGCCGCAAAGCACAACCTACCAATCGTACAATAGTAATGTGCCCTTTCCACCGATCGATGAACAGGTTTCCTACATAAAGAAGGGCCTCGCCGAACTGATTCGCGAAGAGGATTTGCGGGAGAGATTGGCCGAATGCGCCAAGACCGGCCACCCCTTGCGTGTGAAGGCAGGCTTCGATCCCACGGCCCCGGATCTGCACCTGGGCCACACCGTGTTGTTGCGCAAGATGAAGCACTTCCAGGATCTTGGCCACACGGCTATCTTCGTGATCGGAGCCGGCACCGCGCTGATCGGCGATCCCACCGGACGCAACGCGTCACGCCCGCCCATGACCTTCGAGGAAGTCGAACGCAACGCCGAGACATACAAGGCGCAAGTGTTCAAAGTGCTGGACCAAGCCAGGACGGAAGTCCGGTTCAACAGCGACTGGCTCCTCAAGCTGGACTTCCAGGGCATGATCCGGCTGGCCGCCAAGTACACGGTGGCCCGCCTTCTGGAGCGCGACGACTTCGCCAAGCGCTTCAAGGAGAACACGCCGATCTCCGTTCATGAGTTGCTCTATCCGCTGGCCCAGGCTTACGATTCCGTAGCCCTGGAGGCGGATGTCGAACTGGGCGGTACGGATCAGAAGTTCAACCTTCTGGTGGGCCGCGAGATCCAGCGCGACTACGGCCAGAAGCCGCA
>CAYLLB010000065.1:0-22346 GCA_964384215.1 uncultured Solibacteraceae bacterium
TGACGGAACTGGTTAAGGACGGCTTGGCGGTGAGAGTAACGGGCATTGCCCTGGGAAGTTTTGGGGCCGCGAGACCGGGCGCCGTTGTGCCGGGCGGCTTCGAGTTGTTTGTGAGTGAGTCGGATAAGGAGCATGATTCGGGCTCGGTGGGGATTGTAGCAGGCGAGGCGACGAAACAACGCGATGTGGGCGGCCTATGTCGTTGATAATCCGCGAAATAGGAAGTCTGCGTTCGCGGTGAACGCGATTTTCCGAAGCTGAAGCAGGACCTCAAGTCAGTTGCCTGACCTCGTGGCTTGTTAGAGCGGTCAACCAATATGTCGCCGGGAGAACGAACAGCAAGGTGGAATACTGGGCAGATCTCACTTAGGTCCTTTCGCTGGAGAACGGCCCGGCCTACCGGCCAACCAGCGGCCTTAAGGATTCGATTTCTCTCCAGTGGGTGGCCCATGAGTGGGGCAAAACGGAGAAGGAACCCTGAGCGAAAATGGAGCACCGAGGTCGGCGGTAGTAGGCCGACAATGCAGTGGTGCTCAAACGAGCCCGTTCGTCCAGTGTGGCCCCGGGTTGCGTGGTCAAAACAGTGGAGACGCGTGCCTACCTGCATGGTGGGCGAAGCGATCCCGTTTGGGAGCTTGCCTCTTTTCACGGCTCGGACCGTCGGCTCTCGGCAACTTCCATGTCTGAGGATCACATGTCTCGCAAACGAGCAAACAAGAACAAAAAAAGTTGCCCTGCCGATTCTGCATCCAGATGCTGCCGGCATCGACATCGGAGCTACGGAGATCTATGTAGCAGTGCCGCCGGACCGAGATCCGGAGCCTGTCCGCATGTTTGTCACGTATACACAGGATCTAGAGGCACTGGCCGACTGGCTGCAGCAATGCGGGGTTCGCACGGTAGCGATGGAGTCCACCGGAGTCTATTGGATCCCACTCATGCAGATTCTGGAGACTCGCGGTCTGGAAGTCTATCTCGTAAACGCCAAACACGTCAAGAACGTTCCGGGACGACGTACGGATGTCTCGGACTGTCAGTGGCTGCAGTACTTACACTCAGTTGGCCTGCTGCGCGCCTCATTCCGGCCCGCGCAGGACATCCGTGCGCTCCGGTCGTTGCTGCGGCACCGCGACAACCTCGTCGCAATGGCTACGTGTCACGTGCAGCATATGCAGAAAGCGCTGGATCAAATGAATCTGCAACTGCACCATATCATCGCTGACATCACTGGTACGACAGGCCTAGCAATCCTCGACGCCATCTTGAGTGGAGAACGAGACGTGAAAAAACTGGCGCGGCTCCGTGATCCGCGTATTCGGGCCACGGCAGAGACCATCGCGAAAAGCCTGGTCGGCGATTATCGACCGGAGCACTTGTTCACGCTGCGGCAGTCCGTTGTGCTATATCGCGAATATCAGAGACAAATCGAAGAGTGCAAGGCTGAGATGCACCGTCTGATGAAGGGGCTGGAGACAAAGACCGATCGGTCGATCCCCTTGCCTGCCGCCAAGGATTCGATCAAGAAGTGTAAGGTGATGAATCCTACCAAGGCCTTAGCCCGGCGCGAGGAGGCTTATCGCATCCTCGGCGTGGACCTCACAACAATCCCTGGCATCAGCGTATTACATGTGCAGACCATAGTGGCCGAGTTGGGATCTGACTTCTCAAAGTTCCACAGTGCTGGTGCGTTCAGTTCCTGGCTGGGACTGTGCCCAGACAATGACATCAGTGGTGGTCGAGTGCTGTGGAGCGGGACCAGGAGGGCGAAAAACCGCATCGCCGTCACGCTGCGGATGGCAGCGCAGTCGCTGCAGCAGAACCGGTCCGCATTAGGCGAGTTCTACCCTCGGATGCGAACTAAACTCGGGGCCCCCAAGGCGATCACCGCCGCTGCCCACAAATTGGCACGAATCGTTTACCACCTGCTCACGACCAGGGAACCATACGACGATAGTGTTTTTGCGCAGGCAGAGGAAAGGTACCGGCAGCGGACTACAAACCGGCTGAAAGCACAAGCGCACGCGCTCGGCTTTCAACTCGTTCAGGCTAAATCCTGACCTTTCGGGGAAGGGGTTCCTTGGGAGCGTTGCTTTAGTGAATCTCGCCGTCACCGATACAAAGCCGGGAGTATGATCTCAATTGGCTGGCTTGAGCAACTGGAAGCTGTGAAGTGATCGCACCCATCAACGCTTCATCGTCGGCGCCTTGCTCCGGTTGGGTGGTGAACGCTTATCTCGGAGAAGGTGAGGCGACAGGGAAGGCGGCTCCCGCTCGACGGGCTGGTCAGTATCTCCACTGCGCTGGGGTGCCGCGTGCGGGTCAATCTCGAAGGCGGCTGGGAGACGCAGGGGCTTCGGGCCCCGGGTGCTCCGGGCGGCGGGTGGGCAGATGGAGCCGCCAGCTTCCAGGGAATGGGACGGGAAACCGGGGTGGCGTGGGAGATGTGGCGCCGGCAGGGCTGCCGGCGTTGCAGGCGTGGCCGCCTGCTCCACGGGGGAACTGCTGCACTGGGGCTAAGTGGTGGCTGAGTGGTGTAGGTAGTGCCAGCACCGGCGCCATCGGCCTCCGGTTCCGTTGATAAGATAGAGAACTTCCATGTCGACTTCCAACGCTGAAACCGCCCTGCGGGCAAGCCTACTTGACCGACTCGGAATCTTTCCCCCATTGGCCTGGGGATACCTCGGCCTCCTGCTGTTTATGATCGGGGTCGGTGTGGAGTCCGGGTACCTGTCGCCTTTCCTGATGGAACGGGGATTGTCGCAAGCCGACGTGGCGGCTGTGTTCACCGTCTACGGTGTGACGGCCGCGGTCGCAGCGTGGTTCTCCGGCGCGCTCTCCGACCTGTGGGGACCACATCGGGTCATGTGGCTGGGGCTCGTCATCTGGATCGCCTTCCAGGTGGTTTTTCTGTGCGTGCTTGCCTCCGGAGCCGGGTATTTCACCTTGATGTCCGCATACGCGACGCGCGGTTTCGGCTACCCCTTGTTCGCCTATGGATTCCTTGTCTGGATCACGGCCGCGACACCGGCCCGAAGGCTGGGCACCGCAGCCGGCTGGTTCTGGTTCGCGTTCACGGGCGGGCTGCCCACGCTGGGGTCCCTGCTTGCCAGCTTCACGGTGCCGGCCATCGGCGCGTACAACACTCTGTGGGTCTCGCTGGCGCTGGTGGTGGCGGGTGGACTGACCGCACTGATCGGGACCCGCGAACCCACAGGCCGGCGCCGGCTCGCGCCCGAGGGGGAGAATCCGCTGAAGACCCTACTTTCGAGCGTGACCATTGCCTGGAGGGAGCCCAAGACGGCCATCGGCTGTGTTGTCCGCATCATCAATACGGCGCCGCAGTTCGGCTTCCTGGTGTTTCTGCCGGTCTTCTTCACCAGCGTTGCTGGATTCAGTTTGACCGCGTGGCTGAGACTGCTCAGTTCCATTTTCCTCAGCAATATCGTCTGGAACCTGCTTTTCGGCATCATCGGCGACAAGTTTGGCTGGCGCCGCACGGTCGCCTTGTGCGGCGGTGTGGGGTCCGCGTTCACGACTCTGCTGCTTTACTACGTTCCGCAGTTGTCCGGCGCGAACTACGCACTGTGCATTTTGGCCGGGATTCTCTATGGGGCCACGCTGGCCGGGTATGTCCCGCTGTCAGCGCTGATGCCGTCACTCACGCCCCAGCACAAAGGCGCGGCCATGTCGATGCTGAACCTTGGGGCGAGCGCGAGCACCTGGGTGGGACCGGCAATCGCCGGGCTTTTTCTGGCGCCGCTGGGCGTTGGCGGTGTGATGTGGATCTTCGCCGCGCTATACCTGGTGAGCGCGGGACTCACGCTGTTGCTGAAGATTCCTTCAGCCGATTGACCCTCCCAGGTCGATGAAGGTGATGGCAACTCTCTAGCAGGACCGGGAGCGGATGATGAATCGAGCGATCTTCTTAGCAATAACAGCGATCGGCTTCCTCTATGGAGAATCCGAAGCCGACCTGGCAGCCCGATTCCGCAACCCGCCAGCGAATCGGAGAACGCTTCAGATTACTCACAGTTTCCCCTCGGACGAGAATGCTGTAAATGCACGGATCGAGGAGTTCTCACGCCGGGGTTTCGGCGGCCTGGTCGTGAGCGTCGGCGGCCGCGCGGACTACCTCACCAGCGAGCAGAGGTGGAAAGAGTTCCGCACCGGAGTCCAGGCTGCGCGCTCGCGGGGGATGACACTGTGGATTTACGACGAACGCGGATATCCCAGCGTCACGGCGGGTGGGCTTACTTTGCAGGGCCATCCCGAATGGGAAGCCCTGGGTCTCCACTGCATCATCAGAGATCCCAATGCCAAGGACGCGGTGAGCGAGGACTTGCCCGATGGCGAGGTGGTCAGCGCAATGGCATTTCCGGCAAAAACCGACGGATTGCGCTTTGAGGAAGGCATCGATATCACGGACTCTGTACGCCGGTCTCGAAAGCTCAGAACCGACGATCCGGCAAAGCCATTGCTCTTCGCTTTCGTCCGGACGGTTCTGTATGAGCGCACCCACGCAACGGCAAACCTCTCCGACACGCTGCACTACCCCAACATCCTGATGAGGGAGCCCGTGGGACGTTTTCTCAAGCTCACGCACGAGGCTTACGCACGCCGATTTACCCCCATCGGTTCGTATTTCGAAGCGGTTTTCACCGATGAGCCTTCGCTGATGAGCCTCTACCTGCGGCCGGGTTTTCCCTATCCGCCGTTGCCCTGGAGCGACGAGATTCCGCGTAAGTTTCGCGAGGCGTTCGGCTATGATATTGCGACGCGGTTGCCCGCGCTGGCCGCCGACTTTGGCGTGGAAAGCACTCGCGTACGATGCGATTTTTGGGACTTGATCGGGCGGCTCGTTTCGGAGAACTACTTCGGACAGATCCAGAAGTGGTGCCGGAATCACGGGATCGCGTCGACGGGCCATTTGTTGTACGAGGAGGACCTTGGTTATCACGTGGCGCTGTACGGAAACTTCTATGAATGCGCTTCGAAACTGGATATCCCCGGCATCGACTGCCTGACCTCCGACCCGGCCGGGGTTCCGTGGTTTATCGCCAAGCTGTTGGGGTCGATCAGTTGTGTTACCGGGGCTGCAAAAACGATGAGTGAAACATCGGATCACGTCCAAGCGCAGAAGAAGATCCAGGTGACTGCGGAGCAAATCCAAGGCACCATGAACAAACTGTACGTGTCGGGGATCAACACGACCACCTCCTACTATCGATGGGCCGGCCTGGACGATCAGACGGTGCGTTCCTTGAATGAGCGGATTGGGCGCATGGGCACGCTGCTCGAAGGGGGACGCCATCGTTGCGATGTGGCCGTGCTTTACCCGCTCGAAAGCGTGTGGGCCCGATTCACCCCGCAACGTTTTCAGGCCAAGCCTCCGAAAGTGGTCCGCATCAACCGCGTCTATTGCGAAACCATGCAGACGCTGTTCGAGAACCAGAGAGATTTCGACATCGTCGATTCCCGAACACTGGTTGGCGCCTCCAGCGCCGGACGCGCCCTCAAGGTTCGTGACGAGACCTACCGAGTCCTGGTATTGCCAGCGGTTAGTGTGCTCCCGGCCGATGCGATTCGCAAGATCGACGACTTTGCGCGGCGCGGGGGAAGAGTTATTGCGATCGGCGACCGCCCGTACGACGTTGCCGGCTCCCTGACAGCCAAGGTGGAGTTGCTTCCCGAAGATCAGGTAAAAAGCCTTCCGGCGTTGCTCGACAAGGCTGTGGATCCCGACTTGCGTGCCGGCCCGCAATCGCCGCTCCGGTACCGGCATTTCGAGAGGGCGGGCCGGCAGATGTACTTCCTCATCAACGATTCCCCGCGCCCTGTGACGGAGATGGTTCGCATGCGTGCGAGCAGAAAGCCAAAAACATGGGACATTAGCACAGGAGTGGTCAGTAAGACGCGGTGCAGCCGGGAAGGGTGTCAGATTTCGCTGGGGCCCTATGGCGCAACGTTTTTGTCCTTCCAGAGTAGTCAGTAATGCTACAAGAGCCCGTGGCCCGCCAGCATATGATGGCCGCGGCCTGGACATTTTGGTTGCTGGTAACGGAGCACAAGAAGGAATTGGAAATGAAAGCATTTATCCTAGGACTGATCCTGCCTGTGGTCGCCGCGGCAGCCAACATCGGCGCCGTAGTGTTGGTGGATTCGCGGGCGGAAAACTACCGAGATTTCGCCGAGTTCACGCAACTCTACCTGGATCACTTCGATGTGCCGCACACGGTTTGGGATGTGGCCTCCCGACCGCTGACGGACGATATCGGCAACGCGAGCCTGGTTATCGTGGGGCACGAAGGTGTCTCCGTTGGGCGCATGGATCCGCTGCGGCGGGCAATCGAAACTGGACTCGGGGTTGTGAGCTTCGACGGCCGGTTCGGGGCCGGCTCCTGCACCGCCGCGAAGACGGGCCAAGGCGAGCCGGTCACGATCCTTTCCGATGCGCACTACATTACCGCGCGGAAGAAAAAGGGGGAGAAGATCCCGCTACGCGGCGAGCTTCCCCTCGCCGATTGCGGCGCTCCCGGGCCGGGCTTCGAGGTGCTGGCACGCGCGGGCGACCGGCCACTGATTGCAGTAGGCAGTCAGGGCAAGGGCCGGGTCGTGGTTTTCTCCTCCTATGGGTGGCTCGACCCACAGCACCTGGGATTCTTCGGCGGCATGGACGACCTGGTCTGGCGCAGTTTCGTGTGGGCGGCCAGAAAGCCGTTCGTGATGCAAGGCATGCCGCCTTTGGTGAGCTTCCGCATCGACGACTGCTTCGGGGGGCGCGACCGCGACTGGGCATACATCGACGGCATCAATGCGGTGGGCATCGTGCCGCACGGCACCTTCTTCCTCGACGAGATCGGCGAGGCGTGTGGGCGCAAAATGGCGCAACTTGTGAAAGCGGGCAAGCTGCAGGTGTCGATCCACGCGCGCCGCGATGCGGTCTTCTACTGGTGGGACCACTACCATGACCGCCCTTATGACGACGCCACCATGCGCAAGAACTTCGAGGACGGCATGGCCTTCTTCAGGAAGTACGACATCCAGCCGGCCAAGTCGCTCAACATCCACTGGGAGGAAATGGGGCGGAATACGGCGGAGTACATGCACCGGATGGGGATCGAGTTCGTGGTGAGCTGGACGAATTTCGGCATGGCGGCACACCAGTTGAACCGCTTCCACGCGGCGCCTTATCTGAAGTACCGGGAGCCGGGCTGGTGGAAGATCCTGCCCTCGTCGGAACACACCGGGCAGCTCATGTTCACGCAGCGGGCGGTGATGGATTACCTGGATGAGCGGCACTGGTTCTTCGACAGCTACGTGGAGCCGATGGACATCAAGTCGGGTTCGGACTGGCTGCGTAAGTGCTCCCTGCCTCCCTTCACCGGCACCTTCGAGGACTCCGGTATGATACTCGACGCCACCACCATGCTGAAGCGCGAGATGGACAGTATGTTCCCGGCCTACTATTTCACCCACGAGGTGAACATCAACCGCTACGAGCCGGCGCACTTTGCCAAACTGGTGCGGGCCGTGTGGGACAACATCGCGGGCTATCATCCGGAGCCGGTGTCCTATGACGATCTGAATCGCTACGCACGGGCGCAGTTCGACTCCCACATGGACCAAGCCACCTATGACCGCGATAGCAATCAACTGCTGGTGCGGCTGACCGGTAAGGCCGATATTCCGACGCGCTTCTGGGTCTACACGAGCAAAGACGGCGGCATCGCCGAACGGATGGAGAGTGTTCCTCCGTTCACCGGAGCGGTGGAAGTGCGGGTGAAGAGCGAACAATAAAGAATGTAGCGCCGGCACCTCCGGCTACCTTGGATTCCAGCAACACCCGCACGGCGCATTGCTTTTACAACGGGGGAGGACTGGTCACACCGGCCCGTCCCCCTCCCCGTTGTGGCAACCACAGTGATACGCGACGCCCAAAGTCGCTCCGGCTGACGTTGCCGTCTGTCAGATGAGCTTCTCCAAGTACGCTTTCGATGCAAGGATGTCCTGCGTCTGCTTCGGACCCGAGATCTCCCGTTCGATCGTGAGCGGGCCGCGGTAGCCGGTTTCTTTCAACTTCTTGACGAAAACCGGGAAGTTCACCTTCCCTTCCCCGATCGGTACCTCGCGTCCAAGCGATTTCGGGTCGGTCGGGTAAAGCCCGTCTTTCGCGTGTACCCCCTGGATGTAAGCCCCGAGCACCTCGACCGCATCCACCGGGTTGGCTTTGCCGTACATGATCAGGTTCGCGGGGTCGAAGTTCACGCCGATGCCTTCCACGCCGACATCGCGGATTGCGCGCAGGAGGGTGATCGGGGTCTCCTGTCCCGTTTCGCACCGGAAACTCTGGTGTTTGGCGTGGCAGTACGATGCGACCTCGCGTATGGCCGCTACGGTTTCCTTGTAAAGAGGGTCATTCGGATTCTCCGGAATGAAGCCGCAGTGCGTCTGGACGGCTGGTATTCCACACCGCTCGGCAAAATCGGACGTCTTTTTGATCTGAGCGATCCTGGCGTCGCGGTATTCGCGTGGAACGACGCCGATGGTGGCCGGCCCGCGATAGAAGTCATAGATTTCAGGTCCGGGTCCACCGGCAATGACCGCAGTGGCCTCGATTTTGTAACGGTCCAGGGCGGCACGCAGACGTTTCACCGTTTCGTCGTCGAACGAACGGGCGCCTACCTGGCAGGTCGAAAACCCGAGCTCGTGGACTCTGCGAATCGCGGCCTCAGGATCTTTCCCGATTCCAGTTATCACGCCCAGCCGCATGCTGCCGCGCGCTTGAGAATCCTGCGCCGCACTCATCCCCGCGGCGCTCGCACTAAACAAAAAGAACCTCCGGTTCATTTATCCTCCATCTTCGCCTTGTCATACCGCCCGTTCACCGCAAGGTGGATGCGCTCCTTCGTGTAGCACGTCACGAGCGCCAGACACAATGCCTGGCGATGCATAGGTAAGAATTCAGTCCAGTCTTGTCGAAGGCGGCAAATACCTTTGCCATTCCGGACGCGCTCATGCCAAGAGCGTACTGCATGATGCCGCACGCGTCTGAGATGAGCTGCATGATACTGTACTCGATGCCATTGTAGACGATCCCGATGTGATGGCCGCATATGCGTTGGCGACGTAGGAACAGCAGGAGCCGTCTGCGGCTGCAACGATTGCGGTGAGGACGTCGTCGGGACGGAATCCGGGGAGCCTCAGGTCAGGAACGAGCTGACTTGAGGCCGATGCCAAGCCAGAGCACGGCGGAGATGACATCGCAGATAACGCAGGCCAGCAGGATCATTTTCCAGTTTTGCCAGTTCTGGTAGGCCCAACCCATCAGAACGGGCGAGAACATCGCTCCCATGTTGGAAGCCGAATTCAATAGACCGGCGGCCAGACCCGGGGACTGCGCGCCGATCGCCACTGTCGTGGACCACGTGGCACCCAGGGTCATATCGCTGACGCCGGCTGCGAGGGAAAGTAGAATCACTGCGAGGCGGTGTTCCGCGAGGCTACTGCCTAAGTACAGCAGAAGCGCCGAGACGGCCAAGCCGCAAAACCCCACCAAAGCCTGGCCACGGCGCAACCCGAGCTTCCTGCTCAGAGCGTCCGCCACCAATCCACCGATACAATTCCCCGCCACCCCCAGGAATAAGGGGAGCGTGGCGTAGCCCGCCGCCTCTTTCAGCGTGAAGCCACGCTCCTCCATCAGGTAGGTGGGGAACCATGTGATGTAGAATTGCCACACCAAGGTGGAAGCGAAGGCGATTGCGAGCAGCATCAACAAAGGGCCGGAACGCAACAGCCGGTACCAGGGCATGGGAGAATCACTGTATGAAGCGCCCACGCCGGAAGGAATGGGACGACGGATCTTTTCCAGCTCCCCTGCGCTAACCCCCCTGTGCTTCTCAGGGTCATCCTTGTACCAAACCCACCACACTGCAGCGGCCAGAATCCCCAACGCACCGAAGGCAGGAAACATCCAGCGCCAACCGACGCGCATGAGCAGGAAGGCAGCTATGGGAGGGGTGATGGCCCCTCCGATGCGGCCGCCACTCAAGAACAGGGCGAAAGCCGTCGCGCGTTCGGAAACCGGGACCCAGCGCGTATACGCTGAAGCCACCGCAGGCGACACCGCCGCTTCAGAGGCGCCGAAGCCGAAGCGAAACGCGAGCATCGAAATCAAGTTCCATGCGGCGCCGCACAAGGCAGTGAACAATGACCAGCCGGCGATTCCGGCAGCCACAATCTTGCACGCACCATACGTGTCGGCAAGCGAACCCCACGGAGTCTGAAAAAGAAAATAAGCCAGACTGAATGCACCAAAGACTAATCCCAACTGTATCGAGCTGAGATTGAGATCATGGCGGATCTGGGGTGCCGCAACTGAAATGAAGACGCGATCAATATAACTGATGCTGTTGACCAGCAAAGTGATCAATACGACCCGATAATGGACACGAGTCACCAGGCTGGCAGTCTCAGAGGAAGATCCGCCTATTGCCACGCGATATGCCCTCCGCCCGCTTCATGCTAGCGGTCCGACTGGTCGTCTTACGAGAGAAACAGTATATCCCGCTTGCCTCGTCATATCCGCTCAATCAACACGGACCAGACGCTCCCGGCTTAATTGGCCCACCATTCACCAAGGAGCGTACTTGAAACAAATGCGACCGTCTATATGCGTAGCCTTCTTCCTTGCCGTGGCGACCGGGCTATGGTGTCAGCAACCCGATCCGCCGGGTCAGGTGAGGACGGGCAAAGCCGTCAACGAAGCCTACCTGTTCGCCCACATGGTTCAAGGCGACTATGGACGGCTGTATTACACCGTCAGTTTGGACGGCCTCCATTGTAAAACCGGGAATTCCGGCTTTGTAGTGGGCAGGTGAGGCTGGCCGGAGGCCGCGTGGGACAATGCGGGGATGCAAGATCGTGAACTGTATCGGCGCATTCTTGGAATCGAGGCTCCCTGGTACGTGGAATCAGTGGACTTGAAATTGGACAGTGGCGAGATCCACGTTCACCTGCGGCATCACGACATGATCGATTGGCCGTGCGCGGAATGCGGCGCGTCCTGCAAACTGTACGACCATCAGCCAGAACGGCAATGGCGGCACTTGGACGCCTGTCAGTATCAGACGATTCTGCACGCCGAACCACCACGGAGCGAATGCGCCGACCACGGGGTGAAGGTAGTGAAACTGCCGTGGGCAGAGCCATCGAGCCGGTTCACGGCGCTGTTCGAGGCACTGGCGATCGAATGGCTGAAAGCAGCCAGCCAGAAGGCAGTGGCGGGGCTGTTGAAGCTGAGCTGGGATGAGATTCACGGAATCATGGAGCGCGCCGTCCAGCGAGGCTTGAAGCGGCGCCAAGCTGAGCAGGTGAGCCAGATTGGCGTGGACGAGAAGGCATTCCGCAAGGGGCACAGCTACCTGACTTTGGTGAATGACCTGGCCCGAGGGCGAGTGCTGTACGTGGCCGAAGATCGCAAGCAGAGCAGTCTGGATGGCTTCTGGGGCACGCTGACGGAGGAGCAGATCAACAGCATCGAGGCGGTGGCGATGGACATGTGGGATCCGTACCTGACATCGGTGCGGGAGCATGTGCCGGAGGCAGACGGCAAGATTGTCTTCGATAAATTCCACGTCGCCCAGCGTCTGGGTGATGCCGTGGACAAGGTGCAACGGAAGGAAAACAAAACTCTGAAGGCGGCGGGGGATGATCGCTTGGCTGGGACGCGCCACGACTGGCTGAAGAACCCAGCGGCGATGGAGCCGAAAGACCGGAAGGAATTCGCTCAACTACGAAACAGCGAACTGAAAACCGCGCGGGCCTGGGCGCTAAAGGAGACCGCGATGGCGCTCTACAGCTACGTCTATGAAAGGCCGGCCCGAAAACACTTCCGCTGGTGGCACAGTTGGGCGGTCAGGAGCCGCCTCCAGCCGATGATCGAGGTCGCGCGGATGATCAAGCGGCGTTTCGAGAACATCATCACCTACCTACGACACCGCATCACCAACGCCAGCAGCGAATCGATCAGCGCCAAGATCCAATGGGTGAAGTACACCGCCAGGGGATTTCAAAACAAGCAGAACTTCGTCCACGCAATCTACTTCCACTGCGGCGGCCTCGACCTCGCCCCTGAAGCCACTAAGTAGTCGGAAGCGCCCAAACAGATAAAGGCGGTCACCTTGTTTTGAGAGAGGAGCGCCGGGTGCGATCCCGATCTTCCTCAATACGAGCAGATTTCCCGTGAGCAGATAGTAGCGCCCGTCTTTCTTCCAAATGTTGGACGGACCGGCGGAACCGTAGAAATGGCTCTTGCCATCGTCAGCCTTGACTTCTGTGATCCCGAACTCTGTAGACCTTATGACAGGATTGGATTCAAGCTTCGTCCAAGTGTCGAAGTGAGGATCCCGGCTGCTGGCCAGGCAGATTCCCCGTCCACGTCCCAAGTCCCAGTAGGAGAGGTAAGCCGTCCCGTCCTCGTCCACAAAGGCGCCTCCACTGAAGCAACCCTCATCACCATTGCCGGGGCCAATCGCATCCGGATGGTGACGCCAGTGTACGAGGTCCAGGCTTGAAATATGTCCCCAACAGAAGCCGGACCCGTTGCGATGGTACAAGTACATCAGGTAGTAACGCCCGTTGTGGTAGAAGGCGCCGTTCGGATCTCCGGGAAGGCCCATATCTTCCGGGGGACGAAGTGGTAACCCGGGCGGTAGGGATCCGCGAGAAAACGCTCCCGCAGCGACCGCGCCGATCGGAGGACATCATCCGGTACCGGGCTCGTCGACGTGGGCGCTTGCGTTCAGACGACGCCAGTATTCGGTTTCGACGCACCGGCTTGAGCACCGGATGCGAGATTCCGAGCCGCAACGCCGGCCGTTAGTGTTGCGAGAAGCTGCCTGCGATTGGACTGCCACTTCCCTTGTGGCTCCGCGGCTGAAAGTTCGGCGGAAATCCCTCGAACCGGTATGGTGCGCTTGTCTTTCATTTTCCGACGGTTCCTTACTCTTTTACTCTTTGGCGCTTACTCAGCCAGCCCGACGCCACTCATCCATCAAGCGAAAGCCCGAATCGGTGGAACGAGTTGGACCTGACTCTGTTCTGCGTCCACTAAGTTCTATAACTTCTTTCCATTCCTCCGCTGCCGTGATGGCTGTTTTCTTCGCAGGCGGCGCGCGACGAGAACGTGGAAAGCGCCGGGTTCACTGGATTCCGCCGGCGAGTTGGAATGCCGGGTGATCTGGTATGTTCAAGTGTGATGGTGATGACGAGGCGCTCGGCGCTTTCCGTGTTGGCGTGCGGCGCAGCACAGGCTGCCCATAAAACATCGTTTCGCGCAGGTGCAGCGCGGGTCTGCATAACACCGCGCGAGCCGGTCTGGCTGGCGGGATATGCCGTGCGGACCCACCCTTCGACGGGGGTGGCCCTCGACCTGTGGGCCAAGGCCCTCGCCATGGAGGACTCCCACGGCAGCCGCGTGGTGATTGTCACCATGGACCTGTTGCGTGTTCCCACCACGAACATCGCGGAGCAGGTGAAGCAGCGGTATGGACTGGAGCGCTCGCAACTGCTGCTCAATTGCTCGCACAACCATTCGGGGCCGTCCCTTTGGGAGGGTGGCGCCTTTACGGCGTTGTCGCCGGAGGAGTCCGCGAAGAGCCGGCGGTATACGGAGCAATTGACCACGGATCTTGTCGATCTTGCCGGTGCCGCGCTTCGGGACATGGCGCCCGCTTCGATTCTCCACGGGACCGGCGAAGCGGCTTTCGGAGCGAATCGGCGGATTCAGACTAGTAAGGGATACGACTTCGGTTACAACCCGAACGGCCCAGCCGATCATCGAGTGCCGGTGTTGAAGGTCGTCGCGCAGGACGGGACGCTACGCGCGGTACTGTTCGGGTATGCGTGCCATAACACTACCTTGACGGGGAAGTCCTACGACATCAGCGGGGACTACGCGGGGTATGCGCAAGCGGCGATTGAACGCGCACACCCCGGCGCAACGGCGCTTTTCCTGCAATTATGTGCGGGCGACCAGGATCCGTACCCGCGAGGCACCCGGGATTTGGCGGAGCGCCACGGAGAGGAGTTGGCCACCGCGGTGGAACGCGCGATGGCCGGCAAGCTCGAAAACCTCAGGGGTCCGATCCGGACTGCGTTTCGTGTGGCCGATCTGGCCTTCGCTCCACATAACCGCGACATGTTCGAGAACCGGCTCCACAATTCCAATCCCGCCGTGGTCCGCAACGCCCAAGCGATGCTGAAGAAATATAGCGAAGGCCACCCGATCCGCAGTCTGGCCTACCCGGTGCAGGCGGTGCGGTTCGGTTCCAGACTGGGGCTGGTGGCGCTTGGCGGCGAGCCCGTGGTGGATTATGCGTTGCGTGCGCGCCGCGAACTACCGAACGTGATTGTGGCCGGCTACTCCAACGTCGTGAAGGGCTACATTCCGAGTAAGCGTGTGCTTGAAGAAGGCGGATACGAAGCTGGCGAAAGCATGATCTATTACGGTTTGCCCGGTCCTTTCACGCCTGCTGTCGAAGACACCATATGCGCCGCCATGAAAGACACGCTGCGCCTGGCCGCATCGCGACGCTGACCAGTTTCTTTGTTGCATCGGTTATACTGACAGAGGTTGCCTTGGCAACCGGATATTTATAGAACGATCACCAGCGGGTGAGAGATTTATGGGAAGGCGGTGTAAATCCGCCACTGCCCCGCAACTGTGAGCGGCATGGTGTAAGGCCGCGCGGCCACTGCGCAAGTGGGAAGGCCGCGCCCCCGGCAACACAAGCCTAGCCGCGAGTCAGGAGACCGGTCTCGAGCCCCCCTAGTGAGCCACGTTCCGAGGGAGAGCGTCTCATGTCCATTTTCAATCGAGTCACATCCGTTAGCCTGATTTCATTGCTCGCTCTAGGTGTCTGTTCCGGAGCCCCGAACATCCACGGCATCGTGTTGGATGCTTCGGGCAAGAGCATCGCCGGCGCACGCATCGAGTGTGCCAGCAAACAAGCCACCTCCAGTGCCGACGGGCGATTCACGATTCCCGGCGTCGCAACTTGCACCGCTTCAATTTCGGCCCCGGGCTTCGACGGCGCCAAAATTACCATCGATGCCACTGCGGAAGCACGGATCAACTTGCAGGTGGCCGGTCTGAGCCAGCGCATCGTGGTTTCGGCAACACGTTCGGAAACCACGGTGGAAGAAGCCGGTGTTTCGGCGTCCGTCATCACACGGTCCGATCTCGCGCAGCGGGAGTTCCCGCCGGTCCTGGATATGCTCCGCGAGGTGCCGGGCTTGTCGGTATCCCGCAACGGCCGCGAGGGCGGACTCACCTCCGTCTATGCGCGCGGCGCGCAACGCACGGCCACGCTGGTCCTGCTCGACGGCGTGCCGATGAACGATCCCGGCGGGGAGATCAATTTCGCCAACCTGACCTCGAGCGCGGTGGACCGGATCGAGGTGGTGCGCTCGCCGGAGAGCGTCCTGTTCGGCGCGGAAGCTTCGGCAGCGGTCGTGCAGATGTTCACGCGCCGCGGCGACGCCGAAAACAGCAGGCCCCACGGCTTCCTCACTTACGAGCGCGGGAGCTTTCAGACCGACCGCTGGTTGGCGGGCCTGTCCGGCGGGGCCGCGGACCGTTTCGACTACTCGTTGACCGCGGAGCAGGAGCACACCGTGGGCGAGTTCCACAACGACTTTCATCGCAACACATCGGGCACTGCCAACGTGGGCTACCGCCTGGCGCCGTCCACGTCGCTGCGCGGGACCTTTCAGAGCTTCGACGCCGGTCTCGGCACCCCGGGCGAGGTCGGCTACGGCGTTTTCAATTACGATGCCAGTCAGTTCAGCCGCGACTACGCCGCATCGCTGCGGTTGGACGACGCGCGCGGCAGCCACTATGTGCAGAGGGCCAGTTTCAACTACCACAAGCTCCACGATGTGTTCACGGATAACGGGCTGGGTGGGCCTTATAGCCTCGCCGCGCTGGTGCGCGACGTGACATCGCCCCAGAAGCGAACGTACATGGTGGGGCTGCTGGACCCGGCGAACCTGCCTGCGGCATCGAGCCTCGCGCCGGGCATGCGCATTGCGACGACGACGGTTTACATGTGGCCCATGGATCCTTACGTGAGCGACACGTCGCGCAAGACCGGCGAGTATCAGGGCACAGTTACGCACGAAGGCGGAGCGCTGGTGTTCGGATACGAATTCGAACGCCAGGAGGGGAGAATGTCGAGCTACGACGTTTCACGCGACAACCACGGCCTGTACGTGCTCAAGCAACAGCGGCTGGGCCGGCGCGTGTTCGTCTCCGGCGGCCTGCGGTCCGAGCATTCCAGCGCATTCGGTTACAAGTGGGCGCCGCGCGGCACCGTGAGTGTGCTCGCGGCCGGCGAACATGGCCCGCTATCGTCCACGTACTTCCGCCTGAGCGCCGGCCGCGGCATCACCGAGCCGAGCCTGCTGCAGAACTTCGCGCGCGAGGCCTGGTACACGGGCAATCCGAAACTAAGGCCCGAAAAGACCGTGAGTTACGAGGCGGGCATTGTGCAGGAATGGTTCGGGAGGCGGCTGCGCACCGAGGCCGCCGTGTTCCACAACTCGTTCACGGACCTGATCGCGTTCGTCTCGATGCCCGCGCCCATTTGGGGCTCGTGGGAGAACGTGGAGGCCAGCAAAGCGCGCGGCCTGGAGTTCACCGTTCAAGCTCGACCGATGAAGTTCGTCACCGTGAACGCGGCATATACGAAACTCTGGACGCGCATCGTAACTTCCACTGCGCCTGACAGCGCGTTTACCGGAATCGGGCAGGAACTGGGACGACGGCCGGGCAATTCCGGCGCGCTCTCCATGACCATTGCGCCCGCACGCTGGTCGTTCCAGGCCGGAGCGGTGCTTGTGGGCGAGCGACAGGATAATGACATTTTCGGCGTCACGCGTAATCCGGGATACCAGAATGTTTATGCCGGAGCGAGCTGGCGCGCGGGCAAGCACGTCGCGCCATTCCTCCGAGCCGAAAACCTGCTCAACGCGCGCTATTACGAGGTGTTGGGCTATAGCAGCCTGTCGCGCACGCTGAAAGGAGGGCTGCGGCTGGAATGGTAAGACGGACGGCGATCCTGACCGCGGCGCTGGCGCTGGCGTTGTACGCCGCGCCGCGCAGGATCGTCTCCACGGCCCCCAACATCACCGAGATCCTATACGCGTTGGAGCTCGGCGACCGCGTGGTGGGCGTCACCAACTATTGCCACTACCCGCCGGAGGTCCGGAATAAGCCGAAGATCGGGCCGTTCATCCAGCCGAATCTCGAAGCTATCGTTGCACTGCGGGCCGACCTGGTGATCATCCAGAAGAATCCCATTCAGCTTTATCCAAAGCTGCGCGGATTGGGGCAGAAAGTCCTGGAAATCGATCACGACACGGTGGGGAACATCTATCGATCCATCGAGCAGATCGCGGCCGCAGCGGGCGTGCCCGAGCGGGGCCACGCATTACGCGGCAGGATGCAGGCGGAGTTGGAAAGGATCCGGCGCCGCACGGCGCCCTTCCCGCGCCGGAAAGTGTTGTTCGTGGTAGGCCGCACCGCGAACTCGATCGAAGGCATCGTCGCCGTGGGCGGCGCTTCCTACCTGAGCGACCTGCTGGCTATCGCCGGCGGTGTGAACATGCTGGCAGATTCAGCCGCCGCGTACCCCAAGGTCCCCACCGAGGAACTGCTGAGCCGCAATCCGGATGTCATTATCGACATGGGCGATATGACCGACACGGACTCCGTTACCGACGCGCGCAAGCGTAGCGTGGTAGTGTTGTGGAATCGCTATCCGATGCTGAAGGCTGTGCGCGAAAGACGGGTTTACGCGGTGGCATCGGATATATATGTGGTGCCGGGGCCGCGCATCGTAGACGCTGCGCGCGAATTCGCCCGCATGCTCCATCCGGAGGCAGGCCTTTGACGCCGCTTTACAGCCTTCGCGACGCGGGCATGCGATACAACGGCACGGAGGTGCTCAGCCGCGTCAACCTGGACTTCCCTGACGTCCAGATGGCCGCCATAGTGGGTCCGAACGGCGCAGGCAAGTCCACCTTGATCGGCATCATGAGCGGCTTGCGCCACGGCTACATGGGCCACTGCACATACAACGGCGTGGAGGTCGGCAGCTGGCAGCGCCGCGGCTTCGCGCGCCAGGTCAGCGTGGTTCCGCAAAGCCTGCGCCTCGAATTTCCCTTCACCGCCGAGCAGGTGGTGATGATGGGGCGCACGCCGTTCTGCGACGGCCTGTTCGAATCGCCGGAAGACAGGGAAGCCGTGGATCGCGCCATGGAGATCACCGACACGGCGTCGTTCCGGAAAAGGGATTTCCGCTCGCTCAGCGGCGGCGAGCGGCAGCTTGTGATCCTGGCGTCGGCCCTGGCGCAGTCGCCGCGCACGCTGCTGCTGGACGAGCCGACTACGTTTCTCGACCTGAAGCACCAGATCTCCATCTATCGGCTGTTGCGCGAACTGCGCGAGCAGGGGCTGCTGGTGGTGGCGGTGACGCACGACTTGAACCTGGCCGCCGCGTATTCGGATCGCGTGGTGATGTTGAAAGCGGGCCATGTTGCCGCCGACGGCGCGCCGGCCGACACGCTGCGCCGCGAAATTATCCGGGATGTGTTCGGCGTGGAGAGCCAGGTGCGGGAGGCGGCCGATGGGAGGCCGTGGATCGTCTATGGTCATTAGCGCCGCGCCCGCACGACGGTTCTGGTCCGCGCTTGCGCTGGCGCTACTCGTCGCGGTGGCCGCCGGGTTGCTGATGCCCCTGATCGGCTCGTCGAAGATCAGCTACGCGCGGGCCTTCGCCGGACTCTCGCCGGACCACGAGATCCTGTTTTACGCGCGACTGCCGCGCGTGTTGCTGGCGATGCTCGCGGGCGGCACCCTGGCCTGTGCCGGAGTGCTCTTCCAGGCGCTACTACGCGACGCGCTGGCAACGCCTTACACGCTGGGCGTCTCGAGCGGCGCCTCACTCGGCGCGGTGTCTGCCATCTGCTTCAGCTGGCAGCCGATCCTACATCTGCCCGCGGTGTGGGTGGCGGCGTTCGCCGGGGCGGGCGTCACCTTGTTCCTGGTAATGGGAGTCGCGACCGAAGGCAAGCGCATGTCAAGTTTCACGCTACTGCTGGCAGGCGTCACGATCAACAGCATCTGCCTCGCCCTGATCCTGTTTCTGCACTACATGGCGAACGTGGGCCAGAGCTTCGCCATTGCGCGCTGGATGATGGGGGGCATCGATGCAGTGGAGTACTCCACACTCGGCTGGGTCGCGCTGGCCGTGGTGCCCATGGTCCTGCTGATCTTTTTCAAGTCGCGGGAATGGAATCTGCTCGCAGTGGGAGAGGACTGGGCGGCGGCCCGCGGCGTTTCCGCATCGCGCTTGATCCTGGTAGGCTACCTGGCCGGATCATTCATTACGGGGACGGTGACCGCTTTGACCGGGCCGATTGCGTTCGTTGGGTTGATTGTTCCCCATGCCCTGCGGCTGCGCTTCGGCGCCGACCACCGTCTGCTTGTGCCATGCTCGTTCCTGGTGGGGGCCGCGTTCCTGGCGATCTGCGATACACTGGCCCGGACGGTTCTCGCACCGACCGAAGTCCCGGTCGGCGTGATCACGGCCCTGGCCGGCGGCCCGTTTTTCATCTGGCTGCTCCGGTCGCGGCGAAGGAGCTTGTGGCTTTAAGTTGGCGGAAGCGAGACAACGAAAGATTTACCTGGTGCGGCACGCCGAACCCGAGCGGGCGGACGTGCTGCTGGGAAGCACAAACCTTCCGCTGAGTTCAGGGGGCCGCGTGCAGGCCAGCCATCGCCTGCGAGAACTCAGCGCCGAGATCATCTATTCGAGCCCCCTGCGCCGCGCACTGGAAACCGCCGCGCGGATCCCGCTGCTCAGGCCGTTCGAGGTGATCGAAGAACTGGCAGAGATATCCTACGGAGCTTGGGACGGAAAGCCCTGGTCGGACATCGAAGCGCGCTACCCCGACCTGGCGCGCCGCAAGCTGGAGGACTGGTATGGCGTCACGCCGCCAGGCGGCGAGACTTACGAAGATTTCCGCGAGCGCGTCACCCATGCGCTCAGCATCGTGCTTAACGGACCCCTCCCGGCCATCGTGGTGGCGCACGCCGCAGTGAACGCCGAAATCGCGCGCCAGCTCACAGGGCAAGATCCCGCTGCCTTCCACATGAACTATTGCGAGATCCGGGAGATCGAACTGTAAACGGTGGCGGCGGAATGGCCCGTGGGACGAATCACGTCCACGCGCACGCGAACCGCGCCGGCCTCGGCCCATTCGAGTTTCGCGCGGAATTCAGCGCCTGGGGCGAGCTCCGGAAGCGGCATTTCGTGCTGCTCCATGGGCAGACCACCGAAGCCGTAAACGATCCAGCGCAGCCGGTAGCCATCGAGAGTGTAAGCGGGCAAACGGCGCCGCGTGGAGACGAACACGTCCAGCCCTGCGCCGCCGGGAACCACCTCGAATCGCTCGATGGGGCTCGACTCGTTGCGCAGGGCTTCGAAGCTCGGCTTGCGGGCGCCGTACAGGTCCACGACACCGTGCACGCGCTGCTTCAAGCGGCCTCGACCTTTGTCGCCCATGTGCGTCCGGTAGTCGTTGTAGCAAAAGAAGATTGCGCCGCCAACGAAATCGAAGTCCCGGTAAATGCGCGTGTGGGTCTGAAGAATCCCGATGCGCCGGGCATCACCCCCCTTGTGCGCGGGATGACACTCGCAGAGTCCGTATTCCGAGATCACGACCGGCTTGTTCGGGAATGCGCGGTGGATGTATTCGAGGTTGCTCCTCACCGAATCCGCCGTCTGCCCGTACCAGGTTTCGTAATACTCGTTCAGCTCGATGAAGTCCATCTCGCCAGCGACGTCGGCTTCCACGGCGCGCTTGAGTGAATTCGATGCGTACGTGATCAGCCGGCGCCTGTCCAGCCGCCGGGCTTCCTCATACAGCCGCCGGACGAACTTCTTCGCCACAGGATTCTGCCCGCCCACCTCGTTGGCCACGCCCCAGGCGAAGATGCACGGATGGTTGCGGTCGCGCGCAATCATCTCTCGCAGTTGTTGGAGCCCGTTTTCGAGAATCTCGGCCGACGGCTCCTCGCGCATATTCTTGAACGTGTCGCCGCCCCAGGTGGGCACTTCGGTCTGGATGAGAATGCCATGCCGGTCGCAGTAATCCAGCACGCGCTTGTCCTGTGGCCAGTGCACGCGCGTGAAGACACAGTTCAACTCCTTCATGTCGTCGTGATCGTGCCGGATCCACGCCTCGGACTCCGCCATTCCGATATCGGGACGGCTCCCCGCCATGCGCTCCACGCCCATCAGCCACACGCGCTCGCCGTTCAGGTAGAACGCCGTGCCACGGACCTCGAATTGGCGTACCCCGAACGTAGTTTCGTAGCGGTGCGCGCCGGCGTGTATCTCGAGCCGGTACAGGTGCGGGTGATCGAAGTGCCACAGCTTTGCTTGGCGCAGAAGCAAGGACACCGGGACCATCCGCGTCGATTTGCCCTTCACGTTAACGCGAGCCGGAAGCCGGTGCGACAATACCCGGTTGCCGGTAGCGTCGTCGATGACCGCACATTCCACGTCGAGTGAGACCGGGGTTGCCGCTGCATTGCGCAGCATTATGCCGACGTCGATTTGCGCTCCGCCAGTCTCGAGATCCGGCACTGCGTCCACCGCGGCGCTCTCGATGTAACACGGCGGAGTCACCAACAGGCGCACGGGTCGCGTGATGCCACCGTCCGGCGTCCAATCGTAGGAATTGGCGCGGGGCAGGATGTTATCGCGAAACGAATTGTCCACGCGCACCAGGATGTTGTTGACGGTGCCGAAGCGCAGGGCGCGGGTGATGTCGATGGCAAACGCCGTGTATCCGCGGCCGGGGTGCGTTCCCATCCGTTCGTTGTTCACCCACACGTCGGCCGTGTGATAGACGGCCTCGAACTCGACGCGCACCAAGCTGGACGACCACTCCGCGGGCGCGTCGAATTCGCGACGGTACCAGGCCACGCCCAGGTAATCCGCCCACGCCTCGCTCACCTGGCAGGTGTGGGGCACGACGACCTCGGACCAACCGTCCGCCGGCGGTTGCGGCCCGCCTTTGGGATCGGGACGGAACTGCCAGACTCCATCGAGAGAGACCTCGGCCTGCATGGCCGACCGCGGGGCAGCGGAGGCTGTTTCCACTGCCAGCGCGGCGCTCCCAGCCCCCAGAAAACGCCTTCGGGAAGTGCACATCATCCCGTGTCGGTAGCACGTCAAGATGTCCGGTCTAACTAGCAAGTGAATTGTCCGGTA
>CAYLLB010000066.1:0-22132 GCA_964384215.1 uncultured Solibacteraceae bacterium
CACCATGATCAACGGCCTGGGCGTGGTGGGCTGGGGCGTGGGCGGCATCGAGGCCGAGGCGTGTATGCTGGGCCAGCCGATCTCTATGCTGCTCCCGCCGGTGGTGGGCTTCAAGCTCTCCGGCAGGCTCCCGGAAGGTGCCACGGCCACGGACCTTGTGCTTACCGTGGTCCAGATGCTGCGCAAACGCGGTGTGGTGGGCAAGTTCGTTGAGTATTACGGCCCGGGCCTGGATGCGCTTAGCGTGGCCGACCGCGCCACCATCGCCAACATGGGACCCGAGTACGGCGCCACTATCGGATTCTTTCCGGTGGACGCGGCGACGCTCGAGTATCTCCGCATGACCAACCGGCCGCCGGAACAGGTGGCGCTGGTCGAAGCATACACCAAGGAGCAAGGGCTGTTCCGCACGGCCGGCGCTCCAGAACCGGTATATTCGGAAACTATCGAACTGGATCTCGGGACGGTGGTTCCCTCGCTGGCCGGGCCCAAGCGCCCTCAGGATCGCATTGAGTTGCCCCAGGTCAAGCGGAGCTTTCTAGAAACGCTCGGCGCACCGCCGCGCGGAACGGATGTTGTTAGGGACGGAGCCGTCGTGATCGCGGCCATCACAAGCTGCACCAACACGTCGAACCCGTCGGTGATGATCGCGGCGGGTCTGGCGGCCAAGAAGGCCGTGGAGCGCGGGCTCGAGGTGAAGCCGTGGGTAAAGACGTCGCTCTCGCCCGGATCTAAGGTGGTCTATGACTACCTCCGGGACGCCGGGCTGATGGATGCGCTTGAACGGTTGAAGTTTCACCTGGCCGGCTACGGCTGCATGACCTGCATCGGCAACAGCGGCCCTCTGCCGGAACCCGTAGGCGAGACCGTGCGGAAGGAGAAGCTCCTGGTAGCCGCGGTGCTCAGCGGCAACCGCAACTTCGAAGGCCGGGTGAACCCGCTGGTAAAGGCCAACTACTTGGCCTCGCCTCCGCTGGTGGTGGCTTACGCCATCGCCGGGCGCATGGACATCGATCTGACCACGGAGCCGCTGGGCCACGACCGGTCCGGCGCGCCTGTTTATTTGCGTGACATCTGGCCCACCAACGAGGAAGTACAGGCCGTGCTCGCGCGTTCCGTGCGCGCCGACCAGTTCGCGAAGCGTTACTCGGCAGTCTTCGAAGGCGATGCGGCCTGGAACTCGATCTCCGTGCCCGAGGGCGAACTCTACCATTGGGACGAGGCCTCCACTTACGTGAAGCGTCCGCCCTACTTCGACAGCATGGCGGACCCGGCCACCGGCGTGATGGACCTGCACGGTCTCCGCGTCCTGGCCATGCTGGGGGATTCTGTCACCACCGATCACATCTCGCCGGCCGGTTCGATTCCCCCAGACAGCCCCGCCGGCCGGTACCTGATCTCGAAAGGAGTCGAACCGCGCGATTTCAATAGCTACGGTGCGCGGCGCGGCAACCACGAGGTGATGATGCGCGGCACGCTGGCAAATATCCGGCTGCGTAATCAACTTGCGCCCGGAACCGAGGGTGGATGGACCGTGCATCTGCCTGATGGCGAGAAGATGTCGATCTACGACGCCGCCATGCGCTACCGGCAGGAAGGCACGGGGCTGCTCATCCTGGCCGGCAAGGAGTACGGTTCTGGCTCGTCGCGCGATTGGGCGGCGAAGGGTGTGCGGTTGCTGGGTGTGAATGCGGTCATCGCCGAGAGCTTCGAGCGCATCCATCGCTCCAACTTGGTGGGAATGGGCGTGCTGCCGCTGCAATTTCCGGCTGGGGAAAGCCGCGAGACGTTGGGCTTGACGGGCAGGGAAGTCTTCTATGTGGAAGGTGTGCGGGAGGCCGTAGAGGGTTCGCGGCGCGCGACCGTCCGCGCGGTGGACGAAACAGGCGGCGAGAAGAAGTTCGAAGTTGTGGTGCGCGTTGATACACCGGTGGAGGCCGATTACTTCCGCCACGGAGGGATCCTGCCGTTCGTGCTGCGGCAGCTATCCCGCTGAAGGCGCCTCTTCCGGATCGTCGTCGTGCTGAAGCACGCAGACGAACTCGGCTATGGCGCGGTAGGGGCCGTCGTCCTCCATCTGGGAAGGCTCGAGTTCCCAGGCTTCGAACTCGGGGTTCAACGGCTCCAACCGGATCCTCTCATGCTGCCAGCTTTCGCCGGTTGACACCTTCGCACTGCGGTAGCGCTTGATGGTGAATTCGCCGCCGGTCGCCGACGTGCCCCGGTTCTGGATGAGCAGCAGCTTGCCCTGCCGGGTGCCGGCCACATTGGCGCGGAACACGCACAGGCTGCCGTCCGGGATCCTGGGTTCCATGGAGCGGCCTGAGATGTGGGCCACGAACATATCCTGGCTCAGACGCAAGCCCGCCGGCCCCTGGATCCAGCCTTCCGGTTCGACATCCATGTCCTCCTTGAACCTGCCAGCCGCCGCGCGCAAGGTGTAGAGCGGCAGGTGTGTGAGGTAAGGCATTACCTTGGCCGCCTGCACGTGTTTGGAGAAGAGCTTGTCGAGATCGCGCGAAAAATCGCTTATGATGACGCTCTGCCGGTCGGTCAACCGTAGCACGTTCGAGAGCGTATCCTCAAGGAAGCGCAGGAAAACCTCCCCGCCCATTTCCTCCAACTTCTGCTCGAAGTCCTCTTCGATCAGCGTGAGCACCTCGGCGTCTTCCGGTTCGGCCAACTGGTCCAGGTCTGTGCGCAGGCGCATGTACAGCTTGTCGCGGACCGGATCCAATAGCAGAATGCCGACGTTGGCGACGGGACGGGAGGGAAGCGCAGCCTGCAGGATCGAGTAGACCCCGCGTTGCGTCGTAACCAGAGATGGCGACGTCATCGATGTGAGCAGCGCTCCTCTATGCTTATCGGCCGCCAGCGGCGCACTCTCAGGGGACGTCCGGAAAATATCCCTTGCGGGCACGCACTTGCACACCCGGCACGTTCACTTCTACCCGGATGTTGCGGAACGTCTTCGGAACGTCCGTGTCAGTGGGAATATATCGCAAAACGTATTGCGTTGTCACTTCGCCGGTTACGTCCGCGATGGCGCGGAACATGCCGCTGGCGATGGCCGCCGCGTAACCGCCGGTATTGACTTTCAATGCGTAGTTGCCTTCGTCGGAAGGCGTGGACAGGTAGCCGGCCACGTCCTTATACACTCCTTCGAGAGGGTACATCACCCTGCCGCCGGTTTCGCCGGTGATCCGGGTGAGGTTGGCTTCCCCCTCGGCGGCGAAGCCGTACGCCTTGGTACTGATCCCGAAAATGGTCACCATCTTGCGCTGGGCGATTTCCAGGACTTCGTCAATACTCTTTTTGCTGGCGTTATCGTGCCCGTCACCGATGATCACCAGCACGCGGCGCGGTTCGAGCGGCTCGCCCTTCACCTGCAGCCGGCGCGTACAAGCCAGGTAGATAGCGTCGTAAAGCGCGGCGCCGCCGCCCGGCTTCATCCTGCGGATCTTGTCGATGATCTTTTCCGAGTCCCAGGTGGTGTCCATCTGCAACTCAGCCTCATTGCTGTAGCTGATCAGGTAGCCGTTGTAACGCTTGTCGCCCGGGAGCAGTTGCGTGACCAGGTCGATGGCCGCTTCCTGGTACGTCTTCCAGTGCAGGCGGTTGGCGTTGCTCATGTCGATGAGGAATCCCACCACCACCGGCTGATTCTGTTCGTGGCTGAAATAGCGGATAGTTTGCAGCTTGCCTTCGTCGAACAGCTTGAAGTCCTTGAGCTCGAGGTTGGACACGAAGCGGCCCTTAATGTCGGTCACCGTGACCGGCACAATCACTTCGCTGATATTGACCCGGATCGGCTCCGGCAGCGAAGGGGCCTGCGTGGCCTGAGCAAACATGGCCATGGCCGCTGCCAGAGCGAGCGAAATCTTGCCAAGCATCGAGACTCTCCTGAACATAATTATAGGTCACTCATCTTTGGACGCGGCCCGAGCCGCCACCCTTGACGAGTGCATTCACTTCGTCGACCGTGAACCGGTTGAAATCGCCCGGGATAGAGTGCTTCAGGCACGACGCCGCCACGGCGAATTCGAGCGCCTGCGCGTGATCGCCCAGTTCGAGCAAGCCATAGATCAGCCCGCCGGCGAAGCTGTCGCCCCCGCCCACGCGGTCCACGATGTGCGTAATCTCGTAATGGCGGCTCACGAGAAACGAACGGCGATCGTTCAAGCAGGCCGACCATCCGTTGTGCGAGGCGCTCTTGGATTCCCGCAGCGTCACCGCCAGCATCTTCAGATTCGGGTAAGCATCAAGCACCTTGGCGGTCAGTTTCTCGTACTGCTCGGCTTCGAGCTTGCCCGAATGCACGTCGACATCCACCTGGATGCCGAGCGATTTCTGGCAGTCCTCTTCGTTGGCGATACCCACGTCGACGTATTGGAACAACTCCGTCATGACTTCCTTCGCCGTTTTGCCGTACTTCCACAGGTTTTTGCGATAGTTCAGGTCGCAAGAGACGGTCAAACCGGCTCCACGCGCGGCTTTCACTGCCTCCAGAGCCAAGTCGGCCGCTCCCTGGCTGATGGCCGGTGTGATGCCTGTGACGTGGAACCAGCCCGCGCCCGCGAAGGTCTTCGCCCAATCGATATCGCCGGGTTTGGCCAGGGCGATAGCGCTGTACTCGCGGTCATACACAACCTTGGACGGACGCTGGTTGGCGCCGGGTTCCACGAAGTAGATGCCCAGGCGGCCCTTTCCGCGGACCACGTAACTGTCGTCCACGCGGAAGCGGCGCAATTCACCCAGAAACGCGTCCGCGATGGGATTGGGTGGCAGCACCGTCACATAGCGCGCCGGAATGCCGAAGCTTCCCAGGCTCACGGCCACGTTGGCCTCGCCGCCGCCGAAGGTGGCGACGAACTGCGGCGATTGCAGAAAACGCTCATAGCCCGGAGGGGCCAAGCGCAGCATGATTTCACCGAAGGTAACGACGGGTCTGGTCATAGTAGTTCGGTTCCGATTTTACCAGAGCGGGACCGGCTGCTCCGGGTACAATAGGTTTTAGTGCGGGCCTGGGCCGCACTTCTCCAGCGGCATGCTCAAAGCGATCTTCTTCGACCTTGGGGGCACCATTATCCCCTTCGATTTCATGCGCGGCTTCAAGGCTCTCGCCCGGCACTCGCAGCATTCGCTCGAGGAGATCCTGCGCCGCGTCCGCGCGTCGGACCTGTTTCCGCGCTTCGAGAAAGGGGAGATCGAGCCCTGCGATTTCGTCGGCGAATTCTGCACGTTGTTCGATTGCCGGTTGGACTACGAAGAGTTCTGCCGGATTTGGGGTGTCATCTTCCTGCCGCAACCGCTCATCGAGGAATCCCTCCTGGCCGGTCTTAAGCGTAACTACCGGCTGTATTCCCTCTCCAATACAAACGCCATTCACTTCCCGATGGTGATGCGCGCATACCCTCTCCTCAAGCATCTGGACGGTCACGTACTTTCCTATGAAGTGGGCGCAATGAAGCCTTCGCCCGAGATTTACCGGGCCGCCATCGAGCGTGCGGGCTGCCGGGCCGACGAGTGCCTGTTCATCGATGACATCGCCGAGAATATTGAGGGCGCCAGGCGCGAAGGGATCGACGGGATTCTGTTCAGAGGGGACGAGCAACTCAAGGGGGCGCTGGCCGTGCGTTCCCTCTGCTGGTGACCGCAGGCGCATAATTATTCAACCGGTTAAGCCGGTTGACGACCAACTTTTCATTGTGGTAGTTTCTCCCAGATAGGAATTGGCGTTCAGTCCTGCTGTCTTCGGAGATTGTTCCGATACCAGGCTTGCGGCGCCATTTCAGTAACAGGGATAGAAGAGTGCTTTGGGAGGATAAATGAAAAACACGTGTGCTTTTATGCTCCGTCTACTCGTGTGCGCACTGGCCTCGACGGTCTTGTTCGCACAGGAATACAGGGGCAGGGTTCAAGGTGTCGTTTCCGACCCCACCGACGCTGCCGTGGTGGGGGCGAAAGTAACGCTGAAGAACGTCGAAACGGGAGTGAGTTCGGAAAGGCAGACCGATGCCGCCGGCAGCTACCGCTTCGACTTCGTTACGCCCGGCACGTACCAGATTCTGGTCGAGTATGGCGGATTCCAGAAGTACCAGCAGGACGGCATCACGGTGCTGACCCGCGGTGACGTCTCCATTAACGTCAAGTTGGTGGTGGGCTCGGTAGCCGACTCGGTGACGGTTACCGGCGAAGTCGCGGCCGTGCAGTTCAACACCACCACGATGACAACGACGGTGCAGGGTTCGTTGCTGAGGGACATTCCGGTTCTGGCGCGGAATCCCTTCACGCTGGCCCTGCTGAATCCGGCAGTAATCAATAAGTACTGGGATGTGGGGCACCGCAACCCGTTCTACATGTGGTCGTCGAACGGGTTGGATATCGGCGGCCGTACGGGCGGCAAGAACGACATGCTGCTGGACGGCGCACCGCTGGGGTTGTCGGCGCGCGGTTCCTACATGCCGTCCATGGACGCCGTGCAGGAAGTGGCGGTGCAGCAGAACGCGCAGGACGCCGAGTTCGGTTTTTCGGCGGGCGGCACGTTGAACGTCTCGATGAAGTCCGGCACCAACGAGTATCACGGGATCGGGTACTACTTCGGCCGCAATCCCGAGCTGAACGCCATGACCAACCGCATCAATCGCAGCAAAAGCGTGGTGCGGCATCATGTCGGCGGCGGCACGATCGGCGGGCCGATCATCAAGAACAAGCTGTTCTTCTTCCAGTCTTTCGAAAAGTGGAAGAACACGCAGCCGAACTTGAACACGTCCACGGCTCCGACGGATCTGGAGCGCACGGGAGATTTCTCGAAGTCCCTGGCCAAGGACGGCACATTGCGGGTCATCTATGATCCGTACACCACGCAGTTCGATCCGGTGAACAACACGGCCACCAGAATGCCCTTCGCCGGCAATAAGCTCCCCGCGCAGCGGATCAATCCAACGGGCCAGAAGATCGTGAATGCCCTGTGGAAGCCCAATACGGCCGGCGACGATCTGACGGGGATCAACAACGTGAAGGTGTCGTACCCGTGGTTGCTGAAGTACTGGAACACGTCCACCCGCGTCGATTACAACATCAACGACAAGTGGCGCATGAACGCGCGCTTTTCCAAGTACGAGACGCGCCTGGACAATCCGAACTGGGGCAACAGCCCCGCCGTGCCGTCCGACAACGGTGGCCTGATGGATGCGCTGCAGCCGACGATCGATTTCCTGTGGATGGCCAGCCCGCGCACGACGGTCAACTTCCGGTACGGCGCAGTGTACCTGGAGGACGACTACGATTCCGCATGGGCCCAGGTGAAAGAGAGCGTGTGGTCCGACCTGTGGTCCAACGGCTGGTACAAGCCGGTAATCAGCGCACTGCCCGGCATTTATTACCCGGCGTTCTCCTTCAGCGGCAACGGCTCGCTCGGAGCCACAGGAAAGAGCGGCTGGTGGCTGGTGCGCGGACGTTCGCACAACAGCAACCTCAACGTGACGCATGACCGCGGGATGCACCACATGAAAGCGGGGTGGCAGTTACGGTACCAATATGACCAGAACGGGTCCCCGAGCCCCGGCAGCTTCACCTTCAACTCGATCGACACGGGCAGCTCGTTCCTCAATTACAACGCGGCGACCAGCGGGAACATGTACGCTTCCGCGCTGCTCGGCGTGGTCAACAGCGGCTCTGCCGGTTTCACGCCCATGGTGGATTCGCACCAGCAGATGTGGGGCTTCTTCTTCCAGGATGACATCAAGCTGAACCGCCGCATCACACTGAACCTGGGATTGCGCTACGAACTGGAAACGGCTCCTTCCGAGTACAGCCGCATGTACTCGCGAACGCTGGATCTGACCAACCCGATCCCGGAACTGCAGGGCAACGTGGTGAAGATGCCCACCGAAGTGACCTCAATTTACAAGGGCACCTTCAAGTACAACGGCGCCTGGATTTACACCGACGACAGCCACCCGGGCGTGTTCGATTCCCAGAAGAACGTATTCCTGCCGCGTGCCGGCATCGCGTTCAGGGTGAACGACAACACGGCGCTGCGCCTTGGCTGGGCGCGCTACTCGGTGCCTTGGGTGACCATCTATCCGGAAACCAACAGTTGGCCCAAGGATGGCTACGCCCGCTCAACCAGCGTGCTCGGACCTTTGCAGGGCGTCCCGCGGACGACCATCGACAATCCGTTCCCTGCGGAGAACCCACTGCTCCAACCGGTCGGCAAGACCTTGGGCCGCTATTTGAATCTGGGAGGCGGCGCGACGTTCTTCCCGCAGGACATGATTCATCCGATCAACGACCGGGTGAACCTCTCGTTGCAGCGGCAACTGCCGTTCAACATCCTCACGGAGACGACGTTCTTCACCAGCATCGGCAAGAATGTGCAGGACTCCAGCATGTGGGGCGGCGACTACAACTACAACCTGAACATGGTGGATCCGAATTACAGTTACACGTACAAGGGTCAAGTCGACGTCGCCGTGGCGAATCCGTTCTATATGCTGCTGCCGGCGGACAAGATGCCGGGTTCGCTCCGGACGCAAAAAACCGTCACGGTGGGATCCCTGCTTCGGACCTATCCGCAGTATGGCACTCTGACCGAGCGCTTCCTGCGGGATAAGTCCAGCCACTATTACTCGCTGCAGTTCAGCGCCCAGAAGCCTATGGCCAAGGGTCTGGCATTCAGCTTCGGCTACAATTACAGCCGCGAGGCGCGCGACGAGTTCTTCAACGATCCGGCCACTTACGCGAAGAACTTCACGATGATCGACACGCGCGATCCGCGGCACTATGTCCGCATGGCAGGCACGTATGAGCTGCCGTTCGGCAAGGGCCGTCAATTCCTCGGCAACGCCAACCGCATCCTGGACGCCATCGTCGGCGGGTGGGCCACTAGTCACATCTTGATGTGGAACAGCGGTCCGCTGCTTACCTTCGGCGCCATGAACGCTTCCGGCGACCCGACCATCAGCAATCCGACTAGAGACAAGTACTTCGACACGTCGAAGTTCTCCGTCCTTCCTGCGTACACTCCGCGCACCAACCCGTGGTACTACGACGGGCTGCGCGGATTCGGCTTCTGGCAGTGGGACGCCACGGCGGTGAAGTACTTTAAGGTTACCGAACGGGTAAAGTTCGAGCTGCGCATGGAGTTCTACAACTTCCCGAACTCGTTCATGCCGAGCCAGCCCAACTTGAGCGTTACCAGTTCGGTGTTCGGCAAGAGCACCAGCGTGGCGGGAGGCAACTACGGCCGCGAAGTACAGTACACCGGCCGCATCCACTTCTAAGCTGTCTGAATTCAATTTGTGCTTTGGGGCAGGCGTTCGCGCCTGCCCCTTTTCTATAGGAGAGCGGCGTCCAAAGGAACTGCTTGCGCCGGCGCGGCAGGTGTCTTCTCGGGCGCGGCGCCGCCGGAAAGATAAGCGGCCAATTCCGCGCGCGAACCGTCGAAGAACGAGTCGACCAGTTCCTGGACGGCCAGCCGCCGCAATTCCTCGCGCTGCGTAAGCGGCAGATAGACGAAGGATCGCCCTTCCTTGCGCCGGTCCACCACGCCTTTCTTCACCAACCGGTCCAGCACGGTCATGACCGTCGTGTAGGCCAGGTTGCGCCGCTCGGTGAGGACTTCGCGGACGTCCTTGACGTTCGCGGATCCCAGCGACCACAGCGCCTTAAGGCATTCCAATTCCAGGGGAGGAGGGATGTCTCGCCCCGCGCCGCGCTTGGGCATATCAGTGGTTCCTTCGGGAGTTGATGGAGAGTTGAAGTTGTTCGAAGGTTGTTGGAGCAGCCTTCGTTGGCGCCGCTGCCGGCGCAGGGTGAGAAGCGCCGGTCTCATCGGCCGCCGTTTCGTCCAAATACTTGTCTTTCTTGAGCACGGACCGGTCGAGTGCCTTGTTGTATGGCGTCCACGCCCCTTCGAGTTGCCGGTCCTGCTCGATTAGGCCGCGCACGCATTCCATCTTGGAATCGAGGTTGTCGAGGTAGTGCAGTAAGAGAGCTTCGGCGAACAACGGCACCTGCGGCGCACCGAACTCGCGCTCGCCGGCGTGGCTCAGAATCATGTGCTCGACCAGGGTCCGTAACCGCGGCGGAAAATCGGGCAGGGCGCGCAGTTTCTCGTCCACCATCTGCACGCCGATGACGGTGTGGCCGATCATCTGTCCGTCATCCGTGTAGCCGAAACTGCGCTCGTAGTCGAGTTCCCGGATCTTGCCGATGTCGTGGAGGATAATACCTGTGAGTACCAAATCCAGGTCAATTCCCTCGTAGTGCGGCGCGATCATACGCCCGAGCTTGCACATGGACAACACGTGTTCGATCAGGCCGCCCAGCCAGGCATGATGCACCACCTTGGCGGCGGGGGCCACACGGTAGCGACGTGCGATGTCCTGGTCGGCGAACACGGCCTCGAGCAGCACCTTCAGGTGCGGGTTCGAAATCGCGCCCACGATGCTCATCAGCTCGGCGAACATCTCGTCGGGATCGCGCTTGGAGGCGGGGAAGAAATCGCTCTTGTCCACTTCGTCGTCCGTAAGCCGCTGCAACTTGTGGACGGTGAACTGCGGCCGGTTCTGGTACACCTGCAGGACGCCCTTCACGCGGACGAAGTCGTCGCGGTCGAAAGTGTCCATCACCTCGGCGACGTTGTCCCACATCTTGGCGTCCACTTCGCCGCTCTTATCGCCCAGGGATAGCGACAGGTACGGTTCGCCGGTCTTCTTCTGCCGGACTTCCTTGGAACGCACCAGGAAGCACCCCTGCACTACCTGGTTGGCTGCCAGTTCGCTGATGTACGGGGATTTCATCGGGCGATCAACCCTTCGAACTACTGGGCGTCCTAACGGCGACCTTGGTTCCCGGGATGGGGATCACCCACAACAGGCGGCGGTGGCGCGTGCGGCTGGCCACTTCTTCCTTGGTGACGGTGGCGGGTTTCAACATCGCGGGATCCCTCCACCGCGTATCCTTGCCGGGCGCGGCCGCGGAGTCCGTGTAGCCTTCCTTGATTTCAAGAAACGCGTCCATGCGCAGCCGCGTGAGGTACTTGCGGATCTCGGGCTCGAAGCGGGGCATGAAGAGCTTCTCGTTGATCTCGTTCTCCACTTCTTCGAGGGTTGCCTGGCCGGCGTTGTGCTTTTCGACGACCTTGAGAATCAGAAAGCCGCCGGAGACACGGATGGGATCGGTGACGTAATTGCGCTCCTGGTTGAAAACGAGATCCTCGATGCGCTTGTCCAGGCTGCCACGCTCGTACGGATCGAGCATCCCGCCGTTCTTCGCACTATCGGCTTCGGAGAAATCGCGGACCAGGTTGTCGAATTTCTCGCCCTTGCGGGCTCGCGCCACGATACTCTTGGCTTTCTTTTCGAGCGCGGGGATCTCCTCGGGTTTCTTGTCCTGCGTCGAAATGAGAATCTCCTGCAGGAACACACGCTCTTTGCGCACGAATTCGGATTTGTGTTCGGCGTAATACTTTTCGACATCCGCATGGGGGACGTGGATGCGGCTACTGACCTCCTGGCCGATGACACGCCTGGTCAAGTACTGGTTACGGAGTTCCGCCTTGTAGTCCTCAAAAGGCATGCCTAACTGATCGCGGATCATTTGCTGGAACTTCTCCGGGTCGCCGATCTTGGTCCTCAACTGCATGTCGGCCAGGAACTTGCTTACGTCCGGATCGACGTTGATGCTGAGCTCCTTGCCCTTCTGTACCAGCAGCATGTTGTCTATGCGGTCGCGCAGGAGGCCCTTTTCGAATTCTTTCATTGCGTCGGCGAGGCGCTGGCCGGAGAGGCCCTGCGCGCGCAGACGCGCCTCCGCCTGTTTGCGCTCGCGTTCGAGTTCGCCGCGCGTGATGATCTCGTTGTTGACCTTCGCGACGATCTCCTCGACTACCTTCACATCCGCCGCGGCGGCAAAGAAGGCGCCGCACACCAGGAGCATCGCACTAAACCGCCACATAATCCTCATTCTATCCGATGAACGGGCCTCGGATGGTGGACGGTCACAGAATCCGAATGGTTTCACTTCAGATGAAGCGGCCGGAATGGCCGCATGCCAGCGCCACGTCAATCCGCCAACTTCTTCAGGCCGGCCTCCAGGCGCTCCAGCACGATCGAGGCGTCCTGATTGCCGTCCAGCGGCAGCCGCAGCACTCCCGCCGGGGTGAACTGCGTGCCTGGGTGAGTGCCGACCAGGTCCATCAGCCGCTTTGGATCGATGCGCGACTCTTTGTGGAACTTCACGTTCAGCACGCCATGGCGACGTTCGACCGCTTCAATACCCAGCTTCCGCGCCAGCGCCTTGAGGTGGGAGTATTTCAACAGTGTATGCACGGCCTCGGGAGGCGGGCCGTATCGGTCCTGGAACTCGGCCAGGATGCGGCTTGCGCGCTCGTCGTCCTCGGCTTCCGCGATGCGTTTGTAGGCCCGCAAGCGCTGGTGCTCGTCCTCGATGTAGCCGGGCGGGATGCGCAAATCGAGTCCCAGGTTGAGGTTCGAGTGCACTTCCACTGGCAGCGGCTCGCCTTTCAACTCGTGCACGGTCTCTTCGAGGAGCCGCACGTACATATCGAAACCGACGGCGCTGATGTGGCCGTGCTGTTCGCCGCCCAGCACGTTGCCCGCGCCGCGCAATTCCAGATCGAGCGCGGCGATCTTGAAGCCGGCACCCAGTTCGCTGAACTCCTTCAGCGCGGCCAAGCGCTTGCGGGCCAGTTCGCTCAATTCCGTATCGGTGGGAACCAGCAGGTAGGCGTAGGCGCGCCGGTTGGAGCGGCCCACGCGCCCGCGCAACTGGTAGAGTTCCGACAAGCCGTAGCGTTCGGCGCCGTCCACAATAATGGTGTTGGCCAGCGGAATGTCGAGGCCGTTCTCGATGATGGTGGTGGACACCAGCACGTCGAACTGGTGGTGCATGAAGCCGAGCATCACGCGTTCCAGTTCGGATTCAGCCATCTGCCCGTGGCCCACGCCGATGCGCGCCTGCGGGACCAGTTGCTGGATCATGCCGGCGCGCTGCCAGATCGAATCCACGCGGTTGTGCAGGAAATAAACCTGGCCGCCGCGGGCCAGTTCCTGCTCGATAGCGCCGCGGATCAGTTCCGGGTCGAAATGCGCGACCACGGTGTGAATGGCGAGCCGGTCCTTGGGGGGCGTTTCGATGACGCTCATGTCGCGAATGCCCACCAGCGACATATGCAGCGTGCGCGGGATGGGCGTGGCGCTCATGGTCAGAACGTCCACGTTCTTCTTGAGCTGTTTGAGCCGCTCTTTGTGGCGAACGCCGAAGCGCTGCTCCTCATCCACGATCAGGAGGCCCAGGTCGCGGAACTCGACGTCCTTTGAAAGAATGCGGTGCGTGCCGATGAGGATATCCACCTTGCCGTCGGCCAGGTCGGCGAGCACAGCCTTGATCTCCTTGGCGGAGCGGAAGCGGCTGATCATCTCGATGCGCACGGGGAAGGGCGCGAAACGGCGCCGGAAGGTTTCGTAGTGCTGGAAGGCCAACACCGTCGTGGGGGCCAGCACCGCCACCTGCTTGCCGTCGCCGAGGGCCTTGAAGGCCGCGCGCATGGCGACTTCCGTTTTGCCGAAGCCAACGTCTCCGCAGAGCAAGCGATCCATGACGCTCTGTGCCTCCATGTCACGCTTGATTTCGCTCACGGCGGCAAGCTGATCGTCGGTGGGCGTGAATTCGAAGGCTTCCTCGAATTCGCGCTGCCAGTTGCTGTCTGGTGAAAAAGAGAAGCCCTCGGCCAGTTTGCGCTCGGCGTAAAGCTTGAGCAGTTCGTCGGCCATGTCGCGCATCTTGGCTTTGACGCGGCTCTTGGTGCGGGACCAGGTGGCGCCGCCCAAACGGTCGAGCGGCGGCGCGCCGTCGCCGCCACGGTACTTCTGCACCAGGTCCATGCGCGTCAGCGGGACGTACAGCTTGTCGTCGCCGGCGTACTCGAGGAGCATGAAGTCGCCGCGCAACTCACCCTGACCGACTTCGCGCAGGCCCAGGAAACGCCCCACGCCGTGCTCAACGTGCACGACGTAATCGCCGGGCTTGAGGTCGGCCAGGTCGGAGGTAAAAGCGGCGAGGCCCCGGCGTGCGCCTCCGGGCCGCGCGATCAGGTCGGAGGGGCCGAACAGGTCGTCGCTGCCGAACAGGGCCAGTTGCGAGTCGGGAAGCACGACGCCGCGGCGTATGGCGCCCTTTACCAGGAAGGTGCTGGCCGCTTCGCCGGCCATGTAGGCGCGCTCGGCGAGATAGGGCGGCGTCGTGTCGTCCGAGTCCAGGCCGAGTTGGAACGGGATCGAGTACTCCCGGAAGATGTCGGCCAGGCGCTCGATCTCGCCGGGCGACGGCGCGAAGAAGACGACGCGCGAGCCCTGCTCGGCCAGCGTGCGCGCTTCGGCGACTGCCACCTGCATGTTGCCCTGGAAATTCATGGGGGTGCGGCTGGGGATGTGCAGGTCCCCGGTGCCCACTTCCAGTTCCCGCAGCGCCACGCTGCTCAAAGTGTTCACCGCTTCGGTAAGTTCCTCCCAGCGCAGGTAGTTCAAGCCTGGCGGGCAGGCACTCTCGCGACCCGCTTCCTCCAGCCGCGTCCAAAAGCGTTTGGCCGCGGCCTCCACCAGTTCCGGCTCGTCCCAAACCACGACGGGATTCTCCGGGAGCGAGAAGATCGTATTCGTGCGGGGGCGCACCAGCGGCACACGGAATTCCCAGCCGGGCGTTTCCAGGTAGTCGAAGCGATCGCGCAACTCGTCGAATAACGCCTTCGTTCGCGGATACTCGGCCAGCGGAAGCAGCGCGGCTTCTTCCACCTTGAGAACCGAGCGCTGCGTTTCGACGTCGAAACGGCGCATGGATTCGATCTGGTCGCCGAACAGTTCGATGCGGATCGGCCGCGGCGATCCGGGCGGGAAGACGTCCAGGATCCCGCCGCGCACCGAGTACTCGCCCACCATCTCGACCGGCTCGCGGCGGTTGTAACCGATACTTTCGAGATGCGCTGTGAGGTCTTCGAGCGGCACTTCCTCGCCCACGCGGAGGGTGAGCGCGAGCTGGCGGTAGAAATCAGGCGACTCGGTCCTAAACAGCGCGGCGCCCACTCCGGCCACCGTGACCGGCACGCGCTCACTTGACAAGCGCCACAGGGCGCGGGCGCGCTGCTCGCTGATCTCGGCGTGGGGCGAGAGATTCTGAGACGGCAGCACGTCCAGCGCCGGCAGCAACTGCGGACGAGCCGTGCGTCCCACCGACATCAATTCGAAGAAGGTCTCGATGGTTTCATGCAGCGTTTCAGCCTGCTTGGATCCGTCGGTGACGACAATCAGAGGCCGGTCCACGGCGCGCGCGAGCAGGACCAGGTACAGGGCCTTGGCGGTGGTTGTGAGGCCGGACAGCGAGGAATCGGTTTTCCTGCCGCTCAGCAGGCGGCGCGCGACTTCTCCCACCGCTGGGTGCCGGCCCAGCTTCTCAAACAGCTCACGGATGGCAGGATGCGTCAAGGCTCAGGGCCGGCGCGCCAGTGCCGCCTCCACGATGCAGGTGGTGGAATAGCCGGGTTCAAGCGGCAGCACACGCACTTCGCCGCCCGCCGCCTCCACGATTTCCCGGCCGGCTACCCAATGGCTCCAGTCGGCGCCCTTGGTCAGGATGTCCGGCAGAAGCAGTTCGAGCAATTCGCAAGGCGTGTCCTCGTCAAAAACGGTGACGGCGTTGACGGCTTCGACCGCGCAAGCCAGTTCGACGCGGTCGCGCTCGCAGTTGAGCGGGCGGGACGGGCCTTTGTAACGCTTCACGCTCGCATCGCTGTTGAGCGCCAGCACCAGCACGTCGCCAAGCGAGCGCGCGCTTTCAAGCAGGCGCACATGGCCGGGGTGAAGGATGTCATAGCAGCCGTTGGTGAACACTACGGTCTTGCCTTCGCGCTTCCACTCGCGGCGCGCGGCAACCAGCTCTTCACGGGTGTAAAACTTCCCTTGGGGCAATTTGACTCTCAGTGACTATTTTACGAAACCTAGTAATGTGAAGGCGGTGTCAGTCCCCTCTTTCGAGAACATCCTTGTCCGAGCCACCAATTGGGTGGGCGACGCGGTCATGAGCTTGCCCGCTTTGCGGATGCTACGGCAGCGTTTTCCGGGCGCTCGAATTACCATTCTCGCCAGGCCGTGGGTGGCGGATCTGTACGCGCGGGAAGCGTTTGCCGATCGCGTCATCCATTACTTGCCGGGGAAGCTATCTTCGCGTCTGCGTCAAGCCTGGGCGCTGCGCGGGGAGCGCTTCGACGCGGCCATTCTGTTGCAGAACGCCTTTGACGCGGCGCTCGTCGCGTTGGTGGGTGGAATCCCGCAGCGCATCGGATACGCGCGCGACGGGCGGAGTTTCCTGCTCACAACCGCCGTGCCGGTGCCGGCGAAAGGCGAGATCCCGCCTCACGAGCGGTTCTACTACCTGGAGCTTCTGCGCCGCGCGGGGTTGATGGACGGACTGCCAGAGAGCGATGAGATCCGCCTGGACGGCGCCGCGGCGGCACGGACGGACGGCGAGTGCGCCTTCGAGCAACTCGGGGCGCGGTTGCCGGTAATCGGCGTGAGCCCCGGGGCGGCCTACGGCACCGCCAAGCGCTGGTTGCCGGAGCGTTTCGCGGAAGCGGCGGTGCGGCTGGCGGAGGAACTGAACGGGTGTGTGGCCGTGTTCGGTTCAGCCGCGGAACGTCCGCTCTGTGAAGTGGTCGCCAACGCCGTACGCAACGCGGGCGTGCGCGCGTGGAATGAGGCCGGTGAAACCACGTTGCGGCAGTTCATCAACATGACCGCGGCCTGCCGTGTCTTCCTCACCAACGATTCCGGCGCCATGCACATCAGTTCCGCGCTCGGCGTGCCCACGGTGGCCATCTTCGGCGCCACCGACGACATTGGCACCGGACCGACCGGATCAAACGCGCGCGTGGTGCGCGAGCCCGTGGATTGCAGCCCTTGCCTGCTGCGGGAATGCCCCATCGACCATCGGTGCATGACGCGCGTGACGGCCGAGCGGGTAGCGCAAACGGCGCTGGAACTGCTCAAATAGGAATTTGGCCTTCCAAGCGGACTTTTCTCGATGTCTGGTGTTGGTGGTGGGCGACTTCCGCGACCACTGTGCGGAGGCGCTCGCCCTGCGGAAGTTGGACGTGCGCGTGTTCGCCGTGGGTGTTGCGCGCGCTGCCGACCGCCACTTGCTCGAGCAGGCCGGCGTGGCCGTGTCCGGGCTGGTGCGCGTGCGCAAACATGTGCTTGCCGAGGCCGTGGATCGCACGGGCGGCTGCGATGTGACGCTGGTCATCACGCCGGAATGGGAGGCGGAGTATTCCGCGATCGTCGAAGTCGAGACCGAGCGCGCCATCATGGATGGCAGCCCGCGAATGCCCATCCTCCGGATGGGCGATCCGCGCTACGATTTCTTAAAGACGCCGGAGGCCTGGGCCGCGTATGCCGCGGCGCTCGCCGCCGGCGCGCATTGTGATATTGCGAAGGAGTTTGCCACCGGGCAATCCATTGGACACACGAAAAAAAATTCGCCCGGCCGCCGAGGCGGCCGTACTGTGCCGCGAAGCCGCCGGACAAAATAAGACCGTACGCGTCGTGGCGGGACATTTCGACCCGCTGCTCATCGAGCACGCCCGGATGCTGAGCGAGTTCGCCCGGCCGGAAGCTCTTCTGGTAGTCGTGGTGGCGCCGTCCGAGAATCCGCTTCTCACCGTGCGCGCCCGCGCGGAACTGGTGGCCGCGCTGGCCGTGGTGGATTACGTATTCGCGGCCGGCGACGGCGACGTGGAAGCCATATTGGCGGACCTCGCACCCGAGGCCATCCTGCGCTGCGAGGACGGCGATAAGCGCCGCACTGCGGAGTTGATCGCTCATGTACACTCCCGCTACTAAGGAGAGATCCTCAGGGGCGCGCATCCTCGTGGTGCGGCTCAGTTCGATGGGCGACGTGATTCACGCGCTTCCTGCCGCAGCCTCTCTCAAGCACAGTTTTCCGGGAAGCTGTTTAACCTGGGTGGTGAATCCCCGATGGGCGCCGCTGCTCAAGGACAATCCGTTCATCGATCGCCTGGTTCTGTTTTCGCGACATTCGTGGGCCGGCATCCGCGAGGCGTGGCGTGGATTGCGCGCGCAGAAGTACGATTTTGCCGTCGATTTTCAGGGACTCATGCAATCGGCGCTGGTGGCGACGGCCGCGCGCCCCACGCGTATCTATGGATTTCATCAGTCTCAGTTGCGCGAGCCGCTTGCGGGGCTGATTTACTCGGATCGCGTGCTGAGCGAATCCGCGCACGTGGTGGACCGGAACCTGGATCTGGCCGCTCGCGCGGGCGCCGCCAACGTGCTCAAGACGTTTCCACTGCCGGCAGGAATACCGGAAGGCGAGTTGCCCACCGGGCGCTTCGTGCTAGCGAGCCCCCTGGCGGGATGGCGCGCCAAACAGTGGCCGGTGGAGCATTACGCGGCCCTGGCACATCTGTTAGGCCGGGAGTTGGGTGTGGCGCTGGTGGTAGACGGGGCGCCGCAGGCTGCCGCGGACCTGGCCCGAATCACCGGCGCCATTCCGCACTTCTCGGGATTGGCGGGGCTCATCGACGCCACGCGCCGCGCGGCAGCCGTCGTGGGCGTCGACAGCGGCCCTCTGCACCTGGCGGCGGCGCTGGCCAAGCCGGGAGTCGCCATCTTCGGTCCCACGGATCCGGCGCGCAACGGGCCGTATGGGGGCTCATTGGAAGTGATGCGCGCGGACGGCGCGGAAACCAGTTATAAGCGCCGGAACGAGTATGATGCGAGCATGCTGAAGATCACGCCCGAAATGGTGTTCGAGTCCTTACGGAGACTACTGGCCGGATGAGTGAGCGCCGTTATTGGTTCGCCAAGCCCTATGCGGATTTCGTCGCCCGTTTGCGGGTGCCAGGAGGATTCGTGCTGGTGGCGGCGTTTCTGTGGCTATCACAGCCGTCGGCCGAATCGCTCGCCTGGGGATTGCCCCTGGCGCTGGCGGGGCTGCTGTTGCGCGCATGGGCGGCCGGACACTTGGCCAAGAACACCACGCTGGCCACGGGCGGGCCTTACGCGCACCTGCGCAATCCGTTGTACGTCGGCACGCTGCTGACGGCGGCGGGCTTCGTGGTGGCCTCGCGGCGGGTGGAACTCGCGGTGCTGTTCGCGGTCGTTTTTGGGCTGGTCTACCTGCCGGTGATCGAACTGGAAGAGCAGCACCTGCGAAAGTTGTTCCCAGAATACGCGGCCTACGCCGAACGAGTGCCCGTCCTATGGCCCCGCATTACGGCACAGCCCGGCGAGGCACAGTTCTCCTGGCGCTTGTACCGGAAGAACCAGGAGTACCAGGCACTCGCCGCGTTCGTCGCCGGTGTAGCCTTCCTCATTTGGAAGGTTCGATTCTGACAGCGGGCCGTCCGTCAGGACACCATACGCACTTGACCTCATAAAAGCAGTGGTTGTAGACTGCCCTCATATAGGAGACTTCATGTGCCAAACTCTGATGCGCGCCCCTCGCTGAAACACCTCTTCCTGCTGAGCATCGTCTTGTTATTGTCCGCGCCAACGGAGGCCGCGGAGTCCCTGGTGCGGGTCGAAGGAGCGGTGCAAGACCCGTATGGAACCGCGGTTGTGGGCGCCCAGGTGACGTGTAAGAAGTCAGGGGCGAGGAAAGATGAGTTCCTGAAGACGGTGAGCGATTACAGCGGCGCATTCACGTTCGATCTGACTGAACCAGGCTCTTACAATATTGATGCCACCGCCGATGGGTATGTCGAACCAAACGCGATATTAGAGGGGTACCGCGGGTTGGTGCGCGTTGCGAAGGTGCAGGAAGGAGGGAAGCCTACGGTTCGCCGGGTCCGGCTGCTGCTGTACAAGGAGGCCGTTGTTCGCGGGCGGTTGGTGGAAGTAGAGAATGACGTCAAGAAGCCGGTGGTGAAGCAGACCGTGGGCATGGTGGTCACGCGATTCTACGAAGGTCAACTCACGTTGTCATCGCTGGTTGCATCCGCGGTCACCGATTCGAAGGGAGCCTTTGTCATTGAGAAGCTGCCCCCCGGCGACTACTACGTGCAAGTGGCACCCACCGCGAACGAGGCGGCGAAGGCCGGGACCGCGGAGAAGCCTGTGAAAGTGGCGGAGCGCCCGCGCGTCTACCGAAGAACGTACTGGCCGGAGAATGCCGAGTCCGTGTATGGGCGGCCGTTCCGGGTTGACTCCGGAGCCGATGTGAATGTCGGAGATATCCTCATCCGGAAAGGTCCGTTCTTCCGGATTTCGGGCACAGTGGAATTCAGCAACTGCCGGGAGGGGGAGAAGTACGCTCTGATGCTAACGCAAGAATTCGGGCAGTCGCACCAGGGACGGGCCGCCATCTCGCTTCCTTGTCAAACGCCGTTTGTTATCGAGAATGTTTCGCCGGGCAGCTACCAACTGCTTGCATGGATCCAGGGCCGGCCGGTGCTCGATCGGCAAAACGCCCTGACCGACATGATGGTCCAGGATAGGGACGTCGAACTTGCGTTACAGGCACGCCAGCCTCAGCGTTTGTCGGGGAAGGTGGAGTTTCCGGAGAACTTTCCCCGGGAGCAGCGGGCCGAAATGCGGGTGATGTTTAAGCCCACGGGGAGGACGCCATTCGATGGGGAAGGAACTCCCGTGCCGGTGGAGAAAGAGGGTAGTTTTGTATGGACCGCGACGCAGCTCGACGAGATCGAAATTAGGGTTCAAGGATTGCAGCCGCCGTTCTTTGTGCGGAAGATCACCTACAACGGTTCGCCGGCAGCCGGGCCGATTGTGGCACTGGATCCGCACGGGATCGACCACCACATCCAGATCGCGGTTTCAGACCGTCCGGGGACAGTGGAAGGGCTCGTCACCGTTTCAGGCAAAGCGGCGCCCGGCATGCGGGTGTTGGTGAGCCGGTGGCCGTTTGTGTTCAAGCGCGGCTATCCGGTTTTCGAGACGTGCCGGGTGGACGAGGAAGGACGGTACAGACAAACGGGGCTGGCTCCGGGGGTGTACCGGCTGGCAGCCATCGGCGATTCCGCCCTTCGGCGAATCCACCGGCGCGAGGATGCCATGGAGATCCTCTCCGCCGGCAAGGAGGTGGAGATTGCGGAAGGGACGACGCGGTCGTTGGAGCTGGAAGTGCGCGCCTGGTAAAGCGTGCGACGCGGCAAAATCGGGGCCGGTGGAGCGCGACGGCGCCGGCAAGGCGGCCGGCGTTGCAGGGCTGGCGACCTGCTCCACGTGGGGCTTTCGGATTCGTCCCCGATTTTGCGCAGGGTGTTAGCTGCAGCCGCTGGTTCCTCCGCAGTTTTCGCACTTGAAGCAGGAGCCGTTGCGCGTCATCAGCGAGCCGCATTCGGCGCAGAGCGGCGCGTCCTCGGCCACCGGGCCGAAGGGCAACGACTGCTGCGGTTCCGGCTCGGTGGGGCGCAGCTTGCTGCTCTTGCCGGCCTCCGTCACCGCGTATTCCGGCCCCAGGAACTTCATGCCGAGCCACCGGAAAATGTAATCCATGATGGACTTGGCATAGGGGATCTGCGGGTTGCCGGTCCAGCCATCCGGCTCGAAGCGCACGTGGCTGAACTTGTCCACCAGGAACTTCAGCGGCACACCGTACTGCAGGTTGAAGCTGATGGCGGTGGCGAAGCTGTCCATCAGGCCGCTGATGATGGAGCCTTCCTTGGCCATGGTGATGAACAGCTCGCCCGGCTGGCCGTCCTCATACAGGCCCACCGTGATGTAGCCTTCGTGGCCGCCGATGGAGAACTTGTGGGTGATGGACTGCCGCTCGTCGGGCAGTTTGCGGCGGATGGGCCGGTAGACGATCCGCTCCGCCGGAGCAGCCGTCTCCGGGGCAGCCTTCTTGGCCTGGGCGCCGCTGGTGAGCGGCTGCACGCGCTTGGAGTTGTCGCGATAGATGGCCACCGCCTTCAGACCCAGGCGCCAGCTTTCGATGTAGGCGTCCATGATGTCTTCGACGGTGGACTCCTCGGGCATGTTGATGGTCTTCGAGATGGCTCCGGAGATGAACGGCTGCACGGCGGCCATCATCTTGACGTGGCCCATGTGGTGGATGAAGCGCACGCCGTTGG